>NZ_JBBEGM010000044.1:0-213 GCF_037400335.1 Actinomycetospora flava | reverse complement strand
AGGGCTGCAGGCGGTCGCGGACCGGCTGCTGGCCCACCTCGACCCCGACGGCGAAGAACCCCCCGAGGAGGACGCCGGCCGGGACGACGAACTGTGGTTCGTCCGCCGCCGCAACGGGATGCTGCTGTTCCGGGGGCGGATGTCCGACCCGGTCGACGCCGAAGCGTTCGTCGAGACCATCGACACCCTCGCGACCCCCTGCGGGCCCGACGA
>NZ_JBBEGM010000043.1:0-226 GCF_037400335.1 Actinomycetospora flava | reverse complement strand
ACCTCTCTGAGGTGCCTTTCGACCTGCTGATCTCCCTCTGGCTGACGATCGCCGTCAGCGGTGACAGCGAACGTCACCGGGCTCGCGATCAGGGTCGGCGCGCCATCACGGTGAGGCGAGCGGGCGGATTTCCTGACGTTCGACGTCAGCGTGGCCGCCACGCTGGAACACACGGTGAGCACGCGCCTCCGGGATGCGAGCTGCTCGGCGTGTCGCGCCAGCGGAC
>NZ_JBBEGM010000042.1:0-285 GCF_037400335.1 Actinomycetospora flava | reverse complement strand
TTCCGCTCCGAGGCCTGCTTCGCGATGCACGCCGGCGCCGCTCCGCTGCCGGCGTCGTCGGGACGCCACGATCGTCACCGGCTCTCACGTAGCGGCAACCGGCAGCTCAATGCCGCGCTGCACCGCATCGCGCTCACCCAGACCCGACTGCCCGGCAGCCTCGGGCAGGCCTACTACCAGCGCAGACGTGCCCGCGGCGACACCACCATGGAAGCCCTCCGCGCCCTCAAACGCCGCCTGGCCCGCGTCGTGTTCAACCGCCTCCAAGCACCATCCGCCCCCGAA
>NZ_JBBEGM010000041.1:0-446 GCF_037400335.1 Actinomycetospora flava | reverse complement strand
TTCGGACCCAGCCGGGTCGCCTCGTCGGCCAACGTCTGCTCCGCGGCGGTCCAGTCGTCGACGGGCAGGGCGTCGACGCGGTCGAGGCGGCGCATGGTGGTGCGGATGATCGCGATGTGCGCCGGCCCGACCTCGCCCGCCGCGGCCACGGTCGCGGTGGCCGGCAACCGCGGCGGCAACGGCTCACCGGACAGCGAGCTGCGGGGGCACAGATCCCGCGCCTCGCCCACCAGGCGTTTCGCCTCGGCGGTCGGGATGCGCCACAGCGTCTCGAGCAGCCGGCGGGTGCAGCGGTCCCCGGAGAGCTCGGCGACCTGGGCGCGGTCGAGCTCGGCGACCTGCTCGAGCCGCAGATAGGCCTCCCGGCGCCGGGTGATCTCGCCGAGGCGGGCGCGCTCGAGCGCGTCCCGTTCCACCGGCCCGAGCACCCGTTCGCTCATGTGTTC
>NZ_JBBEGM010000040.1:0-466 GCF_037400335.1 Actinomycetospora flava | reverse complement strand
CACGTGGGGTGGGGTCAGGCGAAGCCGTCGGGGTCGGTGCGGACGGTCTCGTAGGTGCCGTCGGCGTCGGTGTCGACCGCGGCGGTGTCGAAGTCGCCGTCGTCGTCGGTGTCGATCATGATGGTCTCGCCGTAGCCGTCGGCGTCGGTGTCGACCACGCCGGTCTCGAAGGTGCCGTTGTGGTCGGTGTCGGCGACGACGGTGTCGACGCGGCCGTCGCCGTCCTCGTCGGTGGCGGTGGACTCGAGGTGGCCGTGCTCGTCGAGCTGGTAGGTGCCGACCACGGTGCCGTCGGCCTCGTAGATGTTGCCGTCGGCGGCGAAGTGGCGGTCGCTGGCGGTGGTGTCGGCGCTCATGATCGGTGCTCGCTCTCTGTCCGTGCCCGGTGCCCTCGTGGTGGGCGTTCGGCACTGTGACGGTGCGGGCGGGCGGGGATGTTCCCCGCCGAGCAGGAAAATCGTTCCGC
>NZ_JBBEGM010000039.1:0-509 GCF_037400335.1 Actinomycetospora flava | reverse complement strand
CCACGGCACCAGCCCGGTCGCCAGGATCAGGTTGCGGGTCCGCACCGTCCGCGTCCCGTCACCGGCCGCATCGCGCAGCACCACGTCCAGCTCGTCGACGGTGCCGTCCGGGCCGGTGACCGGCTGGACCGCCACGGCCCGCGTCCCGTAGCTGACGAGGTGGCGCACGTCCGCGGCGCACCACTCCAGGTAGTCGTGGAACTCCACCCGCGACGGGAACATCGTCTTGGTGTTGATGAAATCCGCCAGCCGCCCCTGACCCTGCAGATAGTTCAAGAACGACCGCGGACTCGTGGGATCCCGCATCGTCACGAGGTCCTTCAAGAAGGACACCTGCATCGTCGCGCCCTCGAGCAGCATCCCGCGATGCCACCCGAACGCCGCCTGCTGCTCCACGAACGACGCGTTCACGCGCGCCGACTCCGGGGAGCGCTCGTTGTGCTCCTGCACCGCCAACGCCAACGCCAGATTCGACGGACCGAACCCGACACCCAGCACATCCAGGGTGC
>NZ_JBBEGM010000038.1:0-603 GCF_037400335.1 Actinomycetospora flava | reverse complement strand
CCAGCGCGAACTCAAACTGCGGCGCATCGAAGGACTCAAAGACCTCGTCAACGACGCCACCGGCCCCCACGGCATCGCCTCTGACGCCCGCCGCGACCTGGGCAACGCCACCGACGGCACGACCGACGACGCCGCCGACGCCGTCACCGACGACGGCGCGACCGACGACGGCGCGACCGACGACAGCGCGACCGACGACAGCACGACCGACGACAGCACGACCGGCGACACGGTCGCGGATGCGCTGATCCCTGCGCCCCGCAGCCCGGAGCCGTCCGGGCACCCGGCGGGACGTACCGCGCGGGCCGAGCGGCCGGGGCGGGCGCTGCTGACGATCACCCTCGACCAGCGCTGGCTCACCGACACCCTCACCACCCGCGGCCGCCACCGTGGCTACGGGCTGCTCGACTCCGGCGCCCCGGTCCACCCCGCCACGCTGCGCCGGTGGGCCTGCGACGCCGACATCGTCCCCATCGTCCTCGGCGCGAAATCCGAGCCCCTCGACGTCGGCCGGCTCCAACGCACCGTCACCGACGCCATCCGCCGCGCGCTGAACCTGCGAGACGGCGGCTGCGCGTTCCCCGACTGCACCCGCCGCCCCCG
>NZ_JBBEGM010000037.1:0-931 GCF_037400335.1 Actinomycetospora flava | reverse complement strand
AGGGGTTGGCCTGAATGTGTTGTGCCGGGCGTCAGCGGCCAGGACCGGCCGGCGTGACTTGATAGGAGCGTGGCTGCGCCCCCACTGAGGTGTGTCCGCCGACCGGCCCGGCCTGTGTCCCTGTCCCAGGCTTGGTGAGAGGAGAGACCTCTCGATGGTGCTCACGGTCGGAGTCGATGTCCACAAGGACACCCACACCGCGGTGGTGGTCGACGAGCTCGGCGCCCAGCTGGCTCGGCGCACGGTGGCGGCCACGGATGCCGGTCACCGCGCGTTGGTCGGCTGGGCCGCGCAGCACGCCGGAGGTGAGCGGGTGTGGGCGGTCGAGGACTGCCGGCATGTCTCGACCCGGCTGGAGCGGGCGCTGCTCGCGGTCGGGGCGCGGGTGGTGCGGGTGCCGCCGAAGCTGATGGCCGGTGCCCGGTCCTCGGCGCGCACGCGGGGCAAGTCCGACCCGATCGATGCGTTGGCGATCGCGCGGGCGGCGCTGCGCGAGCCCGACCTGCCGGTGGCCGAGCACGACCAAACCTCCCGCCGGCTCAAGCTGCTGGTCGATCACCGGGAGAACCTGGTGGCCGAGCGCACCCGGATGATCAACCGGCTGCGTTGGCATCTCCACGAGCTCGATCCCGAGCTCGACCTGCCCGCCCGCAGCCTGGGCCAGCCCGCCCGCCTCGAGCGGCTCGCAGCCCGGCTCGCCGAGTTCACCGAGGCACCCACCGAGCCACCCACCGAGGCACCCACCGAGGTCACCGGGACGGTGGCCCGGCTGGCCGGTGAGCTGGTCGCTGACATCGCCGAGCGCAGCACCCGGATCCGGGCGTTGGAACGCGAGCTCGAGACCCTGTCCCAGCAGGCCGCGCCGCGGCTGCTCGCGCTGCCCGGCTGCGGGGCCGTGACCGCAGCGAAGATCGTCGGGGAGACCGCCCGA
>NZ_JBBEGM010000036.1:0-1277 GCF_037400335.1 Actinomycetospora flava | reverse complement strand
GTGAGGGTGTTGGGGCCGGTCCAGAGCGGCCTTGTGATGGGCTGGCGGCGAGACGGCGGGCGTGACCCGAATCCTGACTGGCGGAGCTTGCCTTCATAGGGACTTGTCCGTCTGTTGTCTCGCTGCCGGCCCGGCCGGGAGCAGCTGGCCTGATCAGGAGCTTGACCGCCAGTGGCTGCTGGCGTGTCCCATCACAGTCCTGCCGAGTCTCCCGAACCGGACCGGAGCACGTCCGTCCCGGGTCAGAGGAGAACGCGGTTGTCCATGCTCGCAGAACAGGTCGAGGTCGTCGTCGGCGTCGACACTCACAAGCACACCCACACCGCGGCCGTCGTCGCCGCGACCACCGGCGCGGTGCTCGCGCAGGCCACCGTGAGCGCGGAGCCCGCCGGCTACGACGCGCTGCTCGAGCTCGCTGACCAGCACGGGCCGTTGCGCGCGTGGGCGATGGAGGGCTCCGGAGGCTACGGCGCAGGCCTGGCCGCCCATCTCACCGCGCGCTCGGAGCTGGTGGTCGAACTCGACCGTCCCGCCCGCCCGACTCGCAGGGCGGGCGCGAAGTCCGACCCGATCGACGCTGTGCGCGCCGCCCGCGACGCGCTGGCCCGAACTCACCTGGCGCAGCCGCGTGCCGGCGGCCAGCGCGCGGCGCTGCAGGTACTGCTCACCGCCCGCCGCGCCGCGGTCGATGCCACCGTGGAGGCCCACAGCCAGCTCCACGCACTGGTCGTGACCGCACCTGAACGGGTCCGTGCCCGCTTCCGCGGCCAGACGACCCGCGGGATCATCGCGACCGCGCTGAAGCAACGTCCAGCGCACTACGCCGCCGACGTCCACGTGTTCACCGCGCTGACCACCCTCAAGGCGATCGCTCGTCGGGTCCGGACCCTGGAGGACGAGGCCGCCGAGCACGAGAAGGCCATCCGCGCGATCGTCGCGTCTTGGCGCCCCGACCTGCTCGCCGTGACCGGCGTCGGACCGATCGTGGCGGCCACCGTGCTGGCCGCGTGGTCACACGCCGGACGCTGCCGCGACGACGGAGCCTTCGCGATGCTCGCCGGCACCGCCCCCATCCCGGCCTCCTCGGGCAGGACCGTGCGCCACCGACTCAACCGCTCCGGGGACCGACAGCTCAACCGCGCGATCCACACCGTCGTGATCACTCGACTCCGACGCGACCCCACGACCCGCGACTACGCCGAACGCCGCCGCACCCAGGGCAAGACCGACCGCGAGATCCGACGCTGCCTCAGCCGCTACGTCACCCGCCAGCTCTA
>NZ_JBBEGM010000035.1:0-1326 GCF_037400335.1 Actinomycetospora flava | reverse complement strand
CCGTGGGCTCAGGGGGTGGTCGCAACACCGGTGATTGGTGGGCCGGAGAGTAGTTGGTCGAGGGCGCGGGCTGGGGATCGCCACTGGAGGGTTTTGCGGGGTCGGCCGTTGAGTTCGGCGGCGACGGCGGCGAGGTCGTCGGCGGTGTGGACCGAGAGGTCGCTGCCTTTGGGGAAGTACTGGCGTAGCAGCCCGTTGGTGTTCTCGTTGCTGCCGCGCTGCCAGGGGCTGTGCGGGTCGCAGAAGTAGATCGGCAGGTCCGCCGCGATGCGGATCTCGTGGTGGCGGGCCATCTCGCTGCCCTGATCCCAGGCCAACGAGCGGCGCAGCCCGGCGGGCAGGGCGCGGATGGCCGGGACCATGGCGTCGCGCACGGCCGCGGCGTCGTGACGCTCGGGCAGGTGCAGCAGCAGCACGAACCGGGTGGAGCGCTCGACCAGGGTGCCGATCGCGGAGCCGTTGGCGGCCCCGAGGATCAGGTCGCCCTCCCAGTGCCCGGGCACCGCGCGGTCCCTGGCCTCGGCCGGCCGCTCGCTGATCATGATCTCGGGCGGGATGTGGAGCCGGCCCGAGCGGCGGGTGAAGGCCCGCGGGCGGCGCAGCGCACGACCGGTGCGCAGGCAGCGGTGCAGCTCGCGGCGCAGGCTGCCCCGTCCCTGGACGTAGAGCTCCTGGTAGATCGTCTCGTGGGACACCCACATCTCCGGGCGGTCGGGGAACCGGACGCGCAACTCGGCCGCGATCTGCTCGGGGCTCCAGTGCAGCTCAAGGCCCTGCTGGACCTCGGTGACCAGCTCAGGATGCCCGCTGAACTTGGTCGGCTTCGGGCGTCGCGCCCGCTGGTCGGCCTTGTGCCGCGCCGGCCCGGCCCGGTAGGCGTCCCGACGGGCCTGACGGGCATCGACACGTCGATACGGTCGCGGCGGCCCCGCCGGTGTCCGGGCACCGCCGTGCGCGCCACGGCGTTCCCGGGTCACGTGGTTGCGGTCGACCTCGCGCTTGACCGTCGAACGGTCCCGCCCGATCCGACGGCCGATCTCGGCGTAGGACAGGTCAGCGGCCAGCCCACGGGAGATCTCTTCCTGCTCGGCCAGCGACAGGTACCGGCCCTTCGGCTCACGCAGATCGGGAACCATCCCGCCAACCTCGCGAACCCAGCGCCACCCCCGGTGCTGCGACACACCCACCAACGCGCACGCGGCCTCATGCTCCAAGCCCTCCAACCGAGCCCGCCAGAACGCCCGCTCCCGCACCCGACTGCGCGGTCGACCCACGACCCCCACCCCGCTCCTACCCGAGGTGTTGCGACCGCCCCTTGAATCCGCC
>NZ_JBBEGM010000034.1:0-2044 GCF_037400335.1 Actinomycetospora flava | reverse complement strand
TGTGCCCGGAGAATGCGTGAAGGTCGCCGGCGAACGCGAGGCGACGGCGCAGCCGACGATCTCGGCCTTGCCCCTGATTCGCGGCGGCGTTCACTGTCGTCGAGCGCGCGAGAGGCGACCTCGAGATCCCGCTTCTGCCTGGGCGTTCGTTCGCCTCACCACGGACTCGACCTCCAGTTCCTGCGCGGTCGACGGGTATTTCTTCGAGGTGCTTGCTGGCCGACGACGACGCACGCCGAGGTCCTGTGACGTTCCGGCGACTCCTGCCGTGCCCGCGCGCACCGGCGAGCTCCTCGCCGAGGACCGCCCACAGGGCGAGTGGCGGCACGGATCGCCTCGGTGCTCCGGGGCGGATCCGTGCCGCAGCAGTGTGGATCCCCACGGGAGCCCGCCCGTCGAGCGGCGTCAGCCCGGGCAGGGTGACGTTCGGCGAGACAGACGAACAGCCGGTACTCGTCGACCAACCCGGCGGGCATCAGCGCGTGGGCAGAGCTGGATGCCGCCGGTGGCGACGATCTCGCGCCCCAGCCGCTCTCTGAGCGCACCGATCGCCGTTCCGGGGTCACCGCCGAGGACGATCAGGATCGGTGAGGGTCGGTCAGGGACGCACGACTCATTGCAGCGCGGTGGTGTCCTCGGGTACCGAGGGCCAGTAGCCGGATGTCCTCGAAGGTCCGGCGGCCCGTCACCAGGGCGTCGGACTCGGCGTCGAGGCGCTGCATCGCAGCCAACAGGTCGGTGTTCTCGGCGTCGCCCTGCCCGTGGGCGTCGAACCACTCGTCGAGCACCGACCCGTCCAGCACGCTTCCTCTCGACCTGCTCTCTCCGTGCCGAAGATGAGCGACGCGGGGCCGGCAGCACCGACAGCTGGGGGAAGCAAGGTCGCGGGCTCTCCCCCAAGGGAGGGCCGACGGTGGGCGTCCTGGCGGGGTCCTCCAAGGACCGTCGATACCCCTCGAGACGTCGAGGGCACGAGCTCGCACCATCCGCGATCGGCGGCTTCGTCGACGATGTACGACCGCTGATGAGCCGCAGCGCCGGCCCGTGACGAGGCGGGGTCCGTGTCGCGGAGACCGTCGGCCGCCGCCCTCGCCGTAGCGAGGAGCACGGCGACGCGGACCCGCCTGCGTCGTGGCCTGGTGCCGGACGTGCGAATGACCTCCCCGGATCGATGGCGAGGGGTGTGAAGACAACGGGAGTCGTCCTGGCGTGCTCGGGATCGTGCGTCGAGGCACCGGCGGGGAGACAGCCGCCGTAGGGTTGGGCCATGACCGCCGCCGCGTCGTCCGTCCCTCCGGGAGGGGGGAAGGCCGGGACGTGGGCTGACGCCACACCCGCCGATGTACGAGCGGCGCTCGCACCGGAGAGCGCCACGGAGTTCGATCGCCAGTGGCGCGCCGCGCTCGCGAGGGCAGCGGACTCGTACGACCTCACGGTGGTCCAGCAGTGCCTCGACGCGTGGCGGCGGGTCGCCCGCGTGACGGCGGCGGCCGGTGGCACCGAGGGGTACCGGACGCTCCTCGACGCCGCGGCCGGCGCCCGTGGCGGTGACGCAGCTCCGAGCTCGGCGACGGTGTCGTGGCGTGACGTACGGGCGGACCTGGGTCTGTAGGTGGCCTACGAGGTCGACGTCGCCTCCGTACGGGAGGCACTCGAGGTGCTGCCCCGTGAGGCGTTGGTGGCGCTCGCCGAGGTGCTCGACGTGCTCGAGCTCGCGCCGTGGTCCGGCGATCCCCTCGTGGACCGCAACCCCGACGGCGCTGTCCGCACCATGAGCTTCGGGGGCACGGGGCTCCTCACCTACGTGGTCGTGGAGCACCTCGGGCGGGTGGATCTCCTCCAGGTGCACTGGGTCGGTTAGCTGCCTCGGAGGACCTCCGACGGCGCCGGTGGGCGTCCGGATGCCTCGTGACCTGCGCCGATGATGTTGACCCACCCCCCGGTGAAGGCCGTCTGATCGCCCGTGTACTGTTTCCCATGTCGCCAGGACAAAGGGGTTGAACCCGGTCCGGTCGACGCAGTAAGATGGGAAGGTCGCCCTCCA
>NZ_JBBEGM010000033.1:0-2727 GCF_037400335.1 Actinomycetospora flava | reverse complement strand
TGATGGCGCTAGCTGAAACTTCCCACTCCTGCTAGATCAACTTCCCCAGGTTGCACGGCGGTTCCGGCGTGGTGTCGGGGCCGGGTGAGGGTCTGCCGCTGGGCTCGCGGGTGAGTGATCACCGGCGGAGCAGCGGGAGGCCCGGGTGCTGTCCTGGGAGGCAGATGTGGAAGCGCACGCGTTGCGCGAGCAGGGCTGGACGATCTCGGCGATCGCCCGGCATCTGGGCCATGACCGCAAGACCGTCCGCGCCTATCTCGAGGGTCGGCGGGTCCCCGAGGCGCGGGTGCGCCGCGAGCCCACGCTGACCGAGCCGTTCCTGGAGTACTGCCGGCTGCGGCTGGCCGAGGATCCCCACCTGTGGGCCTCGACCCTGTTCGACGAGCTCGCCGGGCTCGGGTTCGCCGGCTCCTACCCGTCGCTGACCGCCGCGATCCGCACCCACGGGCTGCGGCCGCACTGCGAGCCCTGCGCGGCCTCGAAGGGCCGCGACACCGCGGTGATCACCCATCCGGCCGGGGAGGAGACCCAGTGGGACTGGGTGGAGCTGCCGAACCCGCCGACGGGGTGGGGGCTCGGGCGAGAGGCGCATCTGCTGGTCGGGTCGCTGGCGCACTCGGGGCGCTGGCGGGCGGTGCTGGCCGAGGCCGAGGACTTCCCGCATCTGATCGAGGCCCTCGACCGCGTGACCCGCAAGCTCGGCGGGCTGACCCGCCGGTGGCGCTTCGACCGGATGGCCACGGTCTGCTCCCCGAGCAGCGGGACGGTGTCGGCGGCGTTCGCGCAGGCCGCGAAGCACTACGCGGTGGCGGTGGATCTCTGTCCGCCGCGGCACGGCAACCGCAAGGGCGTGGTCGAGAAGGCCAACCACTCCGCCGCGCAGCGCTGGTGGCGCACCCTGCCCGACGACGCCACCGTCGCCGGTGCTCAGCAGAGCCTCGACGAGCTCTGCGAGCGCCTCGACGGCCGGGTCCGGCGCCGCGACGGCGAACGCACCACGGTGGGCGAGCTCGCTGCGGGCGAGGGGCTGCGGGCGGCGCCAGCGGCGGCGTTCCCGGCCGAGCTGGCCGTGGTCCGGACGGTCTCGGGGCAGGCGCTGGTGTCGTTCCGCGGGAACCGGTACTCGGTGCCGCCGGGCATGCCTGGCGCGCAGGTCGTGGTCCGTCACCGCCTCGGGGCTGATCAGCTGCGCATCGTCACCGCCACCGGCGCGACCGTCGCGGTCCACCGCCGCGCCCCCAACGGCGCCGGCGCCACGGTCCGCGATGGGGGGCACGTCCGCGCGCTGGAAGCCCGCGTGCTGCAGGCGTTCACCGACTCCCCGCCCTGTCGACGCAAGACCCGACGACCCGCCGGGGACGCCTCGCAGGCCGAGGCCGCCCGGCTGCGCGGAACACCGGCGACCGGCGCAGCAGAGCGGGTCGTGATCGACATGGCCGCCTACGCCGCGCTGGTTCCTGCCGCCGCCCGCGCGACCAGCACGAACGCCGGTGAGACCTGGTGACCACCAGCGAAGCTCGCCGATATCAGAACCTGCGCGCCCACCTCGGCTACCTCAAGCTCAACGACGCCGCCGAGCACCTCAACCAGGTCCTCGACGCCGCCCGCCGCGACGGGCTGTCACTGACTGCCGCCCTCGAGCGGCTGCTCGAGATCGAGGTCGAGGCCACCGAAGCCCGCCGGCTGGCCTCCCGGTTGCGGTTCGCCTGCCTGCCCGGTCCCTGGACCATCAGCGACTTCGACTTCGCCGCCCAACCCGGCGTCGACGAGAAACTCGTCCGCGACCTCGCGACCCTGCGCTTCCTCGACGACGCCGCCAACGTGCTGTTCGTCGGCCCACCCGGAGTCGGCAAGACCATGCTGGCTACCGCCCTGGCCCGCGGCGCGGCCGACGCCGGTGCGCGGGTCTACTTCACCACCGCCGCCGACCTCGCCGCGAAGTGCCACAAGGCCGCCCTCGAGGGCCGCTGGAACACCTGCATGCGCTTCTTCGCCGGCCCCAGGCTTCTGGTGATCGACGAGCTGGGCTACCTGCCGCTGCCCGGCGACGGCGCCTCGGCGCTGTTCCAGGTCATCAACCAGCGCTACCTCAAGTCGAGCACGATCCTCACGACCAACGTCGGCATCGCCGACTGGGCCGGCGCCTTCGGCGACGCCACCGTCGCCGCCGCCATGCTCGACCGGCTCCTGCACCGGGCCACCGTCGTCGGCATCGACGGCCCCTCCTACCGACTCCGCGCCCACCAGCGCACCTCGGACACCCTGCGCGCCGCCGCGGGCCACCGCCCCGGCTCCGCTGCAGGTCAGGGAGGCAGCCATGCCAGCTGACCCGAGCAGAGACAACGAGGCGGACTGGCGATCTGAGCGCGCCTGCCCGATCTGTTGGACCACCTTCATCCCCGCCGGGCCGCGGCACCGCTACTGCTCCGACCGCTGCCGCAAGCACGCCCACCTGCGACGGCGAGCCGAACCGGGCGCCACCAGCGACAGCCGCTCGCCCGAATCCGCCCCGGCACCCATAGCCGTTCGGGACTGCCCGCACTGCGGCGGCGAGGTCAGCATCGTCGCCCTTCTCACCACCCCCGAAGCCGCCCGACCCGCCCTTCCCGGACCAGGCGTCATCCCGCTCCGACGAGCTTGACCACCCCCGCCGTCACGGCATTAAGGTGATCTCTCACCTGGGGAAGATGATCTAGCGCCTCTGGGGAACTCCGGCCAGCGTCATCA
>NZ_JBBEGM010000032.1:0-5326 GCF_037400335.1 Actinomycetospora flava | reverse complement strand
TTTTTTGCTGGGACTGTTTGTTCCAATGTTTTTTGTTGGAGAGTTTGATCCTGGCTCAGGACGAACGCTGGCGGCGTGCTTAACACATGCAAGTCGAGCGGTAAGGCCCTTCGGGGTACACGAGCGGCGAACGGGTGAGTAACACGTGGGTGACCTGCCCTCCACTTCGGGATAAGCCTGGGAAACTGGGTCTAATACCGGATAGGACCTCCTGGTGCATGCTGGGTGGTGGAAAGTTTTTCGGTGGGGGATGGGCCCGCGGTCTATCAGCTTGTTGGT
Source organism: Actinomycetospora flava (assembly GCF_037400335.1). Lineage (NCBI taxonomy): Bacteria > Bacillati > Actinomycetota > Actinomycetes > Pseudonocardiales > Pseudonocardiaceae > Actinomycetospora > Actinomycetospora flava. The sequence goes on along the minus strand of NZ_JBBEGM010000032.1, from coordinate 5,047 downwards.
GGGGTGATGGCCTACCAAGGCGACGACGGATAGCCGGCCTGAGAGGGTGATCGGCCACACTGGGACTGAGACACGGCCCAGACTCCTACGGGAGGCAGCAGTGGGGAATCTTGCGCAATGGGCGGAAGCCTGACGCAGCAACGCCGCGTGAGGGATGACGGCCTTCGGGTTGTAAACCTCTTTCGCGATCGACGAAGGCCCAGTTTTTTGCTGGGTTGACGGTAGGTCGAGAAGAAGCACCGGCCAACTACGTGCCAGCAGCCGCGGTAATACGTAGGGTGCGAGCGTTGTCCGGAATTATTGGGCGTAAAGAGCTCGTAGGCGGTGTGTCGCGTCGGCCGTGAAAACCTGGGGCTTAACTCTGGGCGTGCGGTCGATACGGGCATCACTAGAGTTCGGCAGGGGAGACTGGAATTCCTGGTGTAGCGGTGAAATGCGCAGATATCAGGAGGAACACCGGTGGCGAAGGCGGGTCTCTGGGCCGATACTGACGCTGAGGAGCGAAAGCATGGGTAGCGAACAGGATTAGATACCCTGGTAGTCCATGCCGTAAACGTTGGGCGCTAGGTGTGGGGTCCATTCCACGGGTTCCGTGCCGCAGCTAACGCATTAAGCGCCCCGCCTGGGGAGTACGGCCGCAAGGCTAAAACTCAAAGGAATTGACGGGGGCCCGCACAAGCGGCGGAGCATGTGGATTAATTCGATGCAACGCGAAGAACCTTACCTGGGTTTGACATGCACCAGACGCGTCCAGAGATGGGCGTTCCCTTGTGGTTGGTGTGCAGGTGGTGCATGGCTGTCGTCAGCTCGTGTCGTGAGATGTTGGGTTAAGTCCCGCAACGAGCGCAACCCTTGTCCTATGTTGCCAGCGGGTGATGCCGGGGACTCATGGGAGACTGCCGGGGTCAACTCGGAGGAAGGTGGGGATGACGTCAAGTCATCATGCCCCTTATGTCCAGGGCTTCACACATGCTACAATGGCCGGTACAGAGGGCTGCGAAACCGTGAGGTGGAGCGAATCTCGTAAAGCCGGTCTCAGTTCGGATCGGGGTCTGCAACTCGACCCCGTGAAGTCGGAGTCGCTAGTAATCGCAGATCAGCAACGCTGCGGTGAATACGTTCCCGGGCCTTGTACACACCGCCCGTCACGTCACGAAAGTCGGTAACACCCGAAGCCCGTGGCCCAACCCTTGTGGGGGGAGCGGTCGAAGGTGGGACTGGCGATTGGGACGAAGTCGTAACAAGGTAGCCGTACCGGAAGGTGCGGCTGGATCACCTCCTTTCTAAGGAGCTTCACCGAACACCACGCTGGTGGGGTGTTCACAGGCGTGTGTCCTGTGCGTCCCGCGGTGGTGGTGGAGGGCCTCAGTACCTGACCGGGTTTCGCGCCTGGTGGTGGGAACGGGTTGCTCGAGAAAAAGTGGAAACACCGAACATGTCCGGCCGGCGCCTTGGTGGCGTGGGTCGGCGGCACACTGTTGGGTCCTGAGAGGACAACACCTGGCTTTCGGGCTGGGGTGGTGTCGTCTTTGGGACGGGCAGCGCCCGCTTCGCCGGTTGGTGGGGTTGGGCGCTGGTTCGTGTGGTCGTTGAGAATTGTACAGTGGACGCGAGCATCTTTTGTTTCTGTGCACATTTGTGTCGTGATTTCTTGATGTGTGTGTTGGTCAAGTTGTCAAGGGCGCACGGTGGATGCCTGGGCATCAGGAGCCGATGAAGGACGTGGGAGGCCGCGATAGTCCTCGGGGAGCTGTCAACCGAGCGTTGATCCGAGGGTGTCCGAATGGGGAAACCCGGCACCCGTCATGGGGTGTCACCGCTGTCTGAATGTATAGGACGGTGGGAGGGAACGCGGGGAAGTGAAACATCTCAGTACCCGCAGGAGAAGAAAACAAGAGTGATTCCGTGAGTAGTGGCGAGCGAAAGCGGAAGAGGCTAAACCCCGCCTGTGTGAGAGCCGGCAGGTGTTGCTGGTGGGGTGTTGTGGGGCGTCATGTACTGGTTCTGCCGGACCGGTGCGGGTGTTCGTGGTGTTAGTCGAAGGCGTTGGGACGCGTCGGCGTAGAGGGTGAGACCCCCGTAGACGAAAACACTGCGTGCATGCGTTGTGGCGTGCCCGAGTAGCAGCGAGCCCGTGTAATTCGCTGTGAATCTGCCGGGACCACCCGGTAAGCCTAAATACTCCCTGATGACCGATAGCGGACAAGTACCGTGAGGGAAAGGTGAAAAGTACCCCGGGAGGGGAGTGAAATAGTACCTGAAACCGTGTGCCTACAAGCCGTCAGAGCAAGCTTGGTTCTTGTGATGGCGTGCCTTTTGAAGAATGAGCCTGCGAGTTAGTGGTACGTGGCGAGGTTAACCCGTGTGGGGTAGCCGTAGCGAAAGCGAGTCCGAACAGGGCGTTGTAGTCGCGTGCTCTAGACCCGAAGCGGGGTGATCTACCCATGGCCAGGGTGAAGCGCCGGTAAGACGGCGTGGAGGCCCGAACCCACCAGGGTTGAAAACCTGGGGGATGAGCTGTGGGTAGGGGTGAAAGGCCAATCAAACTCCGTGATAGCTGGTTCTCCCCGAAATGCATTTAGGTGCAGCGTCGCGTGTTACTCACCGGAGGTAGAGCACTGGTTGGCCTAGGGGGCCCACAAGCTTACTGAAGTCAGCCAAACTCCGAATGCCGGTGAGCTCGAGCGCGGCAGTGAGACGGCGGGCGATAAGGTTCGTCGTCGAGAGGGAAACAGCCCAGATCGCCGGCTAAGGCCCCTAAGCGTGCGCTAAGTGGGAAAGGATGTGGGATCGCCCAGACAACCAGGAGGTTGGCTTAGAAGCAGCCACCCTTGAAAGAGTGCGTAATAGCTCACTGGTCAAGTGGTCCTGCGCCGACAATGTAGCGGGGCTCAAGCGCACCGCCGAAGCCGCGGCAACACCACGTGAACACTCCGGAGCCCTCGAGGCTTGTCGGTGGTGGTGGTGTTGGGTAGGGGAGCGTCATGCGGGCGGTGAAGCGGCGGAGTGATCCAGCCGTGGAGCCCGTGTGAGTGAGAATGCAGGCATGAGTAGCGATAGCAGAGTGAGAAACTCTGCCGCCGGATGACCAAGGGTTCCTGGGCCAGGTTTTTCCGCCCAGGGTGAGCCGGGACCTAAGGCGAGGCCGACAGGCGTAGTCGATGGACAACGGGTTGATATTCCCGTGCTCGTGTAGGCGCGTCCCTGGCGAATCCAGGTGTGCTAACCGCCCGAACCATCCCAGTCTCCTTCGGGAGCTGGTGGTGGGGAGCGCGGGACCCTGCCTGGTAGTAGCCAAGCGATGGGGTGACGCAGGAGGGCAGCTCCGCCAGCTAGTGGTAGTGCTGGTGCAAGCGTGTAGGCCGGTCCGTAGGTAAATCCGCGGGCCATACAGGTTGAGACGTGACGCATAGCCGGTTGAGGCGAAGCAGAGTGATCCCATGCTGCCGAGAAAAGCCTCTAGCGAGTTCCTACGCGACCCGTACCCCAAACCAACACAGGTGGTCAGGTAGAGAATACCGAGGCGTTCGAGCGAACTGTGGTCAAGGAATTCGGCAAAATGCCCCCGTAACTTCGGGAGAAGGGGGGCCCTGTCCCGTGAAACCCCTTGCGGGTTAGCGGGGTGGGGCCGCAGAGACCAGGGGGAAGCGACTGTTTACTAAAAACACAGGTCCGTGCGAAGTCGCAAGACGATGTATACGGACTGACGCCTGCCCGGTGCTGGAACGTTAAGGGGACCGGTTAACCGCAAGGTGAAGCTGAGAACTTAAGCGCCAGTAAACGGCGGTGGTAACTATAACCATCCTAAGGTAGCGAAATTCCTTGTCGGGTAAGTTCCGACCTGCACGAATGGCGTAACGACTTCCCCGCTGTCTCGACCACAGACTCGGCGAAATTGCACTACGAGTAAAGATGCTCGTTACGCGCGGCAGGACGGAAAGACCCCGGGACCTTCACTACAGCTTGGTATTGGTGCTCGGTTCGGCTTGTGTAGGATAGGTGGGAGACTGGGAAGCGGCCACGCCAGTGGTCGTGGAGTCAACGTTGAAATACCACTCTGGTCGAATTGGGCATCTAACCTCGGACCATGATCTGGTTCAGGGACAGTGCCTGGTGGGTAGTTTAACTGGGGCGGTTGCCTCCCAAAGGGTAACGGAGGCGCCCAAAGGTTCCCTCAGCCTGGTCGGCAACCAGGTGTCGAGTGCAAGTGCACAAGGGAGCTTGACTGTGAGACCGACGGGTCGAGCAGGGACGAAAGTCGGGACTAGTGATCCGGCACCACCAGGTGGATGGGGTGTCGCTCAACGGATAAAAGGTACCCCGGGGATAACAGGCTGATCTTGCCCAAGAGTCCATATCGACGGCATGGTTTGGCACCTCGATGTCGGCTCGTCGCATCCTGGGGCTGGAGTAGGTCCCAAGGGTTGGGCTGTTCGCCCATTAAAGCGGTACGCGAGCTGGGTTTAGAACGTCGTGAGACAGTTCGGTCCCTATCCGCCGCGCGCGCAGGAGACTTGAGGAAGGCTGTCCCTAGTACGAGAGGACCGGGACGGACGAACCTCTGGTGTGCCAGTTGTCCCGCCAGGGGCACGGCTGGTTGGCTACGTTCGGAAAGGATAACCGCTGAAGGCATCTAAGCGGGAAGCCTGTTCCAAGATGAGGTCTCCCACCCCCTCGAGGGTTAAGGCCCCCACCAGACCAGTGGGTTGATAGGCCAGACATGTAAGCGCCGCAAGGCGTTCAGTGGACTGGTACTAATAGGCCGAGGACTTGCCCACACACCCATCAAGGGTCACGGCAAGAACACAAATACTGCGTAACGAACACCAGCATGTTCGCGTCCACTGTGCATATCCCAACGACCACACACCCCACCCCACGGGCCCACAAGCCCGGTGGGGGTGGTGGGGTGTTCCGGTGGTCACAGCGGAGGGGAAACGCCCGGACCCATCCCGAACCCGGAAGCTAAGCCCTCCAGCGCCGATGGTACTGCGACCGACAGGTCGTGGGAGAGTAGGACACCGCCGGAACACCCGACCACCCCCAC
>NZ_JBBEGM010000031.1:0-13039 GCF_037400335.1 Actinomycetospora flava | reverse complement strand
CTGCGCGCGCTCCGCCGCCGCCCCGCCTCTCGCTCCGCTTCGGCGGGCGGCGGACGGCGTCATCAGCACGAGGCAGAGCGGGCGGAGAGGACGGGCGACCGGGCAGCACCGACCGTTGCCCCTCCGGGGCGGGACCTCGGCTCCCGGGTGATCGACCACGAGCTCGAGCACGAGGGCTGCGGGTTCGAGGGGGTCGTCACCGGCCGGCCACCCGCTCCCGTCGTCCCCTACGGCAACCAGACCGGGCCCCGGGGCGCAACGGGCAGCCTGGCGGGCCACCAGATCAACGCTGCGGGCCTGGCGCGGGTCATCCGGCCCGTTGCGCCCCGGAACCCGGCCCGGTCGGGCGGAGCCGGCCGACGTGACCGGGTGACCGACCTCGGCGGAGGTGTGCGTCAGGGCGACGACGGGCCCGATCATGCGGCCAGTCCGAGCGAGGCGGCAGCGACGCGGCGGCAGTACTCGGCATATCCGAGGTCGCCGGTGCGGATGCGGAAGGTGCCAGCGCCGGGGATGGTCACGATCGCGATGCCCGGGGGCGCGGTGACGTGGTCCTCAGGGGCGATCCCGGCGGTAGCGGTGGGGTGGGCCATCCGGAACCCCTCGGGCTCGACGGCGTAGGAGACCCGCAGTCCGCACTGGTCGCGGATGCCAGCACCGAGGATCGCCGCGTCCGCTCGAGGCAGGACGGCGATGCACCGGATACCGACCTTCCGGCCTTCACTGAACAGCCGGCCCAGCAGCGGGCGCACCACGGTGGCGACCTTGCGGTCCGCGTCGACCGTGCGCAGGAACCCGGAGAACTCCTCGAGCAGCACCACCCGCAGCGGCACCTCGGAGGTGGGGGTGAGGTTGTCGACACCGAGCGGGAGCAGGCCGAGCCGGTCGTCCATGTCGGCGCACAGCCGGCGCAGCAGCTCGATGTGCGGGGCGAGCTCGTCGGCGAGCCCGGAGAGCCGGTCCGGATGGGCCGGCCACGGGCGGAACACGAGCCCGCTCGGGTCGATCCCGGAGACGATGACGTCGCGTCGCCCGGCCAGGGCGGAGAGCTGCCCGTAGACCAGCGTGCTCTTCCCGCCGCCGGTGGAGCCCTGCACCAGAGTGTGCACGCGGCGAGCCCAGGGGACCGCGATATCGCGGCCGTCCTCGCCGACACCGAGCAGTCCGTCGACCTCGTCGGCCTGGACGACGAAGGGGTCGGCGAGCGGGTCGGTCTGGTGGAGCAGCAGCCGGGCGTACTCGGTGCCCATCGGGGCGACCGACAGCCGGACCCCGCCCAGGGCGTTCGCCAGGCGCAGGGCCTGCTCGGCGAGATCGGCGACGAGCATCCCGGGCAGCAGCCGCACGGTGATGACCGTCGGGTCGTAGCCGGCGACGTCGACGAGCTCGGGCGTGACGATGGTCTGCCCCGCGGGGATGCGGATGTGCTGGGCGAGCCCGGCCCAATCGCAGGCGTCGCGCCACGTGTTCGCGTAGCCGTCGACCCGTAGCCGACGCTCGTAGTGCTCGGAGAAGGCGCGGCGCTCACGCCACCGCGGAGTCAAGGTCCGCACGATCGGCTCCTAGATGCAGAACGGGCCCGGCCGAGGGGAAGCCGGCCGGGCCCGTTCAGTGGGGGTGAGAAGAGGACGAGCTCAGGAGGGGCGTCGAACGACGGTGATCTCGACCCCGGCGTAGCGGAGGACCACCGACCCGTCGTCGCGGATCGCCTGCTGCTCGAGGTCGCCGACCTTGACGACCGGCTGGTCCTCCAGCTCCCAGGCGATCACTGAGGCGACGGCGGCGGCGGTCATGCCGCCTGCTCCTGCTTCTGCTGACGTCCGTGGTGCTGGGCGGCGATCCCGGCAGCGGACCAGTAGAGCGCGAGCTGACCAGAGGTGCGGTTCACCCGGGCCGTGCAGACGAGGCGCTCGAAGGACAACGGCGCGAACGCGACGACCTCGGGCTGCGTGCGGGACGGGACCCGGGTCGCGACCAGCGTCGGGCGGTCCCCGGTGGCGATCATCCCGTGCACCGTCCACAGCGGGACGCCGTTCTCGTCCTGCTCCTGATGCTCGCCGGGCCGGCGCTTCCCATCCGGGCCGTCCACCCACGGCCTGACGGGCTCGACCTGCCCGGAGGCGACGATCACGAGTCGGTCGACATCAACAGGAAGTTCCACGGCGGTGCTCCTCGGTGCGGTGCGGCGCTCTCTCACTGTCCTAGGACAGTTCGAGAGGGACCGTAGCAAGGCGCCTCGCGGCCCTTCCAGAGTGTCCTAGGACAGTTACCGAACCGTGATCAGTACCGGTACGCGACGCCCTCGTCGTCGGGGTAGCGGAACCACTCCTCGGCCTGCAGGGCGGCCTCTCCGGCGAAGTTGGTGGAGAGCACCCACAGCAGTGATTCGCCGGGCGCGACGCCGAGTTGACGGGCCACGCCGACCGGGGCAGGGCGCACGGCCACGCGCTCGACAGTGTGCGTGTACTCGACGTTGCACAGCCGCTCGAGGTAGCCGAGCGTGCCGCCATGGAAGCGCTCGTCCACCGAGGCCAGGCGTTCGGCGAACTGGGGCCCGTCGGGACGCTGCTGGACGATGTAGGGCTCGGCGTACCAGGTCGTGCAGATGCCGACGAGGCGGTCGTCCTGGTACATGCGGCGGGCGCGCTTGATCACCCGTGTGACCTCGCTCGGGATGCTCGGGTCGGGGACGACCGAGCCGATCGCGTTGAGGATCGCGCCGCCGACGTTCGCGGTGGTGATCGAGCCGGCTTCGTAGATCTCGGAGCGCTCGTTCTCGCGGTAGATCGTCGCGCCGCTGACCACGCGCTCCACGTGGTCCTGAGGCGAGCTCACCCACGGCCGCCCGTCGCGCTCGACCACGGTGGTCCGGGCGCCGACGCGTGACTCGATCAGCCCCTCGGCCTTCAGCAGCCCCAGAGCGCGGCCGACGCTGATCCTGCTGGTGTGCCACTCGTCGACGAGGTCGCGCACGGACGGGATCGGGTCTCCCGGGGCCAGCGCTCCACTCCTGATCCGCTGTCGCAGGTCGGCGGCCACTCGCTCATAGGGCCGCGGCCCTGCCCCACTGCTGGTCACGTCCAAGCTCCCTACCGTCCTAGGACACCTCCTCGGGGAGATTACGCAGGGACAACGGCGGACAGCCACAGACGCCACCGAACGATCACGCACACCTAGGCATCACGATCCCGTGGCACCGCGGAACGACGAGGGGGAACTTTGACGGCCTAGGCCCCGTTGGCCCCGTGTTTCGGGGGAGGCAGGCGGCGTGCTCGCAACACGCCGCCTGCCGAGGAACCCACGCAACATCCCGATGTCAGGCGAGAGGACGTGGTCCGGTGGCTGAACGCGCGAACAAGCGCCCGTGTTCCGAGCTCTGCAGCGACGACTCAAGAAAGCGCCGCCGGCGCTGGCGCCTGGGGTTCTTCTACTTCTCGTCGACACTCCTGCTCGTGGCGGGAGCGGCAGAGATCATCACCGCCGTGTACACCCTGGCCTCACACGGCGGCGCCTAACCGATCCCGCGAAACACGGGGGTCGACACCCAGAGAGCCAGCTCTAGCGTTTTGCCGTCACGACGTCGTAACGGTTCGACGTCGTGACGTTGAGACGCTGCACCGTCACGGTGTCATGACGCCGTAGCGGGCGCGGACGCGGTCGGCGACGGCGGTCCTCAACGAGGCGTCTCCGTCGGCGACGGAGAGCAGGGCGCGCAGGAGGTCGACCCGGGAGACGTCGTAGCCGGCGCGGACCCGATCGCGGTCTGGACGTGTGGCGATGGGGCCGACCTCGGCACGCAGGTCCTCGAGCAGTCGGTCGTAGAGCGCCACGGTGTCGGCATCGAGCTGCGCGGTCCACTTCCCGGCGCGCGCCGGTCGCGCGTGAGGTGCGCTTCCCTGCGCTGGGTCCTGTTCACGCCTCTCCGTCGGCCTGGGGGCGTCCTGTGTGCCGTCCTGCCGCGGCTCGGGCACGGGCGGCAGGTTCGAATGCTCGTCGGTTGCGACGGGTCCGGTGCCGGCGGTTGCGTCGGCGCGGCGGCGGGTCGGGCGGGCTGGCATCACGCCTCCACGGGAGTCTGTAGTTCGGCGAGCACGGCGGCGTAGACGCCTGCGGAGTAGTCCGTCGGCACGGTGCCGGCGGCGCGGCCGTATCGGGGAACGGACCACGGGACAACGGTGTCGAGCGCGGGGACGTCGTCCTCGCGCAGTTCCCCGGGGACCTCTCGGGCCTCGACCGTGCCGCCGTGCACCTGGGTGAGCAGGACGCCGACGAGGGGGCAGCCGGTCCGCTCGATGTCTGCCACGGCGGCGCCCACGGTGGCGACATCGAGGGGGAGCGGGCTCGTGCACATGACGGCGAGGTCGGAGAGCGCCGCGGCGGCGTGGAGCCGGCCGAGGTCGCCGGGGCCGACGTCGACCACGACGTGAGAGAGCTCCGGCGGCGGGAGGGTGAGCGGGTCGCGCCACTCGTCCGGACGCTGCAGCGTCATCTTCTCCGGCCACGTCTCGCCGTGCTTGATGGCGAGGTCCCACCAGGTCGTAGCCGACCCGGATCGGCTGTCGGCGTCGATCAGGATCGTGGGCGTCCCGTCGCGGGCGAGTAACCACGCGAGCATGACCGCGCTGGTGGTCTTGCCGACCCCGCCCTTGTGGGCGCCGATAGTGATCCGCACGAGGGCATCCTGCCGTTGCAACGGTGCACCGTCTAGACGTTTCGACGTTGTGACGTCGCAACGTTGTGACATCGGCAGTGGTCGCCGGGCCCCGAAGCACACGCCGCACCGTCGGCACGGCCGCTCGTCCTCGGGGCGCCGGCGACCTGCGCGGCCAGCGCGGAGACTCTGCAGCCGCCCCCGCGCGGGCGACCCCGGGTCGGAGCCTCACGCGAGGTGTACCGGCGGACACCGACACCCCGGTGAGACCCGGTGCGGTCGTCGACGTCGAACACCTGAACGTCGTCCACGACCACCTGCGGCCAGATCACTGCGTGGCGACGAGGTTAGGGATGAATAACCTCGACGAGGTCTTCGCCCACTTCACCGAGCTGTTTGCCGACCACGGCCGCCGGTCGCATCCACGGGAGGCGTCACGCAAGAGAGCATGGTCCGCAAAGAATTTGTGTGATCCCGCTCACCCTGCATCCCGGGTGTCTCCACGAGGTGCGGTTGCAGGCTGACAACCGTTCTGACCTGCGGTTATGCCTCAACAAGCGGCTTCGCGACGAGGGTCAAGCAAAACCGTACACAGGGTGTCCGACGGCGCTGCGGGGTTGTCTCGGGAACGGCGCCGAACGGACCTAATCGGCCGGGAACGGCGCCCATCGGCCCCCATCAGCCCGCACGTGGCCCGTCGGGAAACACGGGGTGCGTCGGGGGCACTCATTAGGATTGGGATCACCGGAACGAGCGACCGGCTCCCGACGTAGTGCGGGCCCCCTCCTCCTGCCAGAGGAAGGGGCCCGCGGGAGTCGTCACTCGGTCCTGACCATCCCGGGTCCAACAGATCGGAGACGACGTAGTGACAACGTTACCGGGGACACCCGGCATGCCCCAGCCCGACGACGAGGGCCACGACACCCGCCCCACGCACCCGGGCGAGCACCCGGGCGCACGTCCGGAACCGGCGGATCGGCCGGCGCTGCTGCCGGGCGACGAGCTGCTCGACACCCTCCCGGTCCCCGAGCCGGGGCAGGGGCGGCGCACCCCGTGGCAGTGGGTCGTCCTGGTGGCGTGGTGGCTGGCCACGCTGCTGATCCTGCTCGGCGCCGGCGCCGACGTCCTCAACGCCGTCTGGACGATCTCCGGCGGCGGGTAGCTCCCGCACCTCTGCTCGACGCGCACCCGCCCGTCGCCCCGATCTCGGGGTGGCGGGCGGTCGCATGTCGGGACCGAGGGTGCTGTACACGCCGCCGATGATGACCGAGCCCCCCGACAGTCCGGCCTCGCGCGCGCGTGAAGCGCAACATCACCGAGCGCAACGATGCTTGCCCTTGCAAGCACTTTGCTAGCAGTCCGATCGAACATAATAGTAGTTAGCGGATCGTCTGACCTGCGAAAACGTGGTTATCACGCGGGCTCGTCCTGCTAGCACCGGTTCATGCGGCCGATCCTGCATCATCATGCGCTCAGGTGCATGTTCTTCCGTGACCCTCGGCGACCGCCGACAGCGGCTCACATGTTCGACATGAGCACCGCGGCGATGAAGGCGAGGGCGGCCAGGATGAGCAGGCACCCGCCGAACTCCTCGCGATCGGTCGCCCAGGCGAGGAACGCGAGGATCAGCGCGCCCGCGACCACGAGCAGCGCGATGTAGGTGGGTCTCACGAGCGGATCATCGTGCCGACGACATCCAGACGTTTCCGGCACGTCACGACAGGGCCCGGCACCGGTGGAAAGGGGGACACCGATGCCGGGCCCTGTGCGCTGCCTCGCGGGGTCGCACGCCCCCGTGAGGAGTCTCAGGCGGCGACCGCGGCGGGTGCGGCCGGCCCGCCGGGATCAGGTGGCCCAGGGTGGGCCGGTCGTCCCCGGAGACGACGGACGAGGGCGCGGAGCAGGGTCATGCAGCAGCCGCCTCGGCGTTGGCCTGGTGCACACGCAGCGGCAGCAGGTGGTTGTCGACGGTCAGCACGTAGGCACCGGAGCGCTGGTCGATCGGGAGACCGAACGCGCGCGCGACCAGCCACCCGGGGAGCGTGACGTCGGCCGTGGCTTCCATCAGCTCGTGGAGCCTCGCGCGGACCTGGCTGGGGTGCTGGTGCTCGGGCAGGCCGTCGAGCACGGTGTCGATCCGAGCGGCCTCGATGGCGATGAGCCGGGCGCGGGCGTTCCTGATCTCCACGTCGGTCAGCCGATGATCTCGGACTCGCCGGTCTCGAGGTCGCGTTCGACGACCACGGTCCGGCCGGCGGGGTCGGTGGCCTCGTAGGTCTCGGTGCCGCGGCGCTTGCGGGTGGGCTCGGGGAGCCGTTCGGGCTCGGGGAGCTCCACCACCGCGGGGTCGGTGGCGCCGTAACCGGCGGTGGCGGCGCCGGCCTTGTCGGCGCGGGTCGTGGAGACCCGGGGACCGGTGCTGTCGTGGTCCATGTCGTCCTCCTCGGTTAGGCGGCCTGGTCGCGGCCCAGGGCGACGACCTCGGGGTCGGGGGCGTAGGTGGCGCGGTTCGCGCGGAGCTGCCCGGGGCCGGGGACCTGGACGCCGCCAGCGGCGAGGGCGGCGGCGAGGACCTGGTGCAGGTCCAACCTCCGGTACTCGACGTGGTCGTCGAGCACGACGTGCGGGGTGAAGTCGTCCGGGTCGCTGGCGCCTGACGGGCGGTCAGGTCCGGCCACGCTGGTCAGCCGCCCGACCGTGGTGTTCCGGTCGTCGACCATGGCGACGAGCGCGGCGACGACGCGGGCCACGTCGTCGTAGGCGGCGGCGAGCGCGGCCGGGGAGGTGCGCGCGAGGGAGTCGCGGGCGTCCTGGTCGGCGGCGGCCTGGCGGCGGGCGTGGTCCTCGCGCTCGGCCACGGCGGCGCGGTGGTCGGCCACCTTCTGTCGGGCGGCGGCGAACAGCCGGCGCCCGGACGCCTGGCGCTCAGCGTCGATCGCGTCGTCCTCGGTGACGTCCTCGCCGGCGATCATGCGGTCGGCGAGGGCGGCGGCCGGGTCGTCGTCGCGATGGTCGTCGTGGTGCTGGGGGTTCTGGTCGGTCACGGTGCGAGCACCTCCGCGGGGAGCTGGTTGCCGGCGGCGAGGTGGGCGCGCAGGCCGGCCTCGTAGTCGGCGAGGGCGATCCGGCGGGGACCGGAGAGCACCGTCTCGGCGCGGCGGTGGTCCTCGGGGTCGTTGGACGCGAGGAGCCTGCGGGCGCCCTCGAGCAGCGGGTCGGGCTGCCAGGACGCAGCCGCGGAGACTGCGGCCTGCTCCTCGCGGCCCCGGTGGGGGTCGGGTCCCGCCGCGAAGGCGGCGCTGAGCTTGTTCTCGGTCATGGGCTTCCGTTCGGGGGTTCGGGGCGGTGAAGGCGGCGGGCGCCAAGGGCACGGCGGCGGTGCCGGGCGGTGGCGCGGCGCACCAGGCGGGCCCGGCGGCGCAGGCTGGCGAGGGTGTCGGGGCGCAGCGAGTCCCCGGCGGCGGCGACCAGGGCGGCGAGCAGCGCGTCGGGCTGCTCGGGGGCCAGGACAGCGGCCAGGGAGGCAAGCAGGGACATGCGGGGGCGGTGCTGGCCGTGTTCGAGGCGCTGCACGGTGCGGCGGGCGACGCCAGCCGCGTCGGCGAGGTCGTTCTGGGCAAGACCGCAAGCGGTGCGACAGCGGCGGACGAGGCGCCCGAGATCGGCGGCGAGGTGGGCCTGCTCGAGTTCGTCCACGTGCGCCGGTGTCCAACGCGGGTCGGGTGTCATCGCCCCACCGCCGGCAGAGGCGACATAACGCGGGCGGGAATCGTGCAGTTCTGCGATCCGGCACGGATCGGTCGGTCGCGAGGCCCCGGCGGGGGCGACATAAGGCGACACGAGGAGCCCCTTGGTCCGTTGCACGCGCGCCACCGGGTCGCCACGAACACCGGGCTGGCAGGCGACACAACGCGCGAGGTGCTGGGGTGGGTCATGCGCCGGTGCGCCGGTTCATCCGGTCGCGCAACTCGGCGAGACGGGCTTCGAGTGCCTCCTGCGCCTTGTCGATCTCCTCGCGGCTGGGCGCGTTGGAGGTGGCCTCGTCCAGGGCGCGGGCCTCAGCGACGGCCTGCGGGTCGGGGGTCTGCTTGCGGTGCAGGGCGCGGTTGATGACGCGGCGTTCGCGCCGTCCGGGCCAGCGGTCCATGCGGCGTCGGCCGGTGGCGGGGTCGATCTCGCCGGGGTACGGCGGCCACTGCTCGGTGGCGGGGGTCTGGTCGGGGTCGGTCACTCGGTACCCATCGGGACGGAGCCGCGGACGGCGCGGCGGGTTCGGCAGAGCTGGTCGCAGTGCGCGGCCCGGTCGATGGCAGCGACGCGGCCGGCGAGGTTGTCGACACCAACACCGACACCGAGGGCTCGGGCCAGGTCGCAACCGGTGTCGCACGCCGCGGGAGCGAACCGGCCGGGACGGTCCTCGCGGAGCTTGGCGAGCACGGGCAACGCTCCGTCAGCGGTCGGGGGAACGGCCACCCCGGTCGTCGCGCTCATGCTCCGTAAGTATTCACTTACGCAAGCGTCACCCTCGTGAGCGACACGCGGGGTGTTCGGCACGGCCCGTCGCTGCGTACTGGTCACACCCGCCGTCCTACTGATGGATACCGACACCCCGGGCGCAGCGAACGACGGGCCGCGGCGAGCAGGGCGGCCCGGTGTTCGGCGTTCGACGTCTCGACGTGGGCGGGACGCTCGCGACGCCCGGCGTCGTCGAGCTCGTCGAGCTGGGCTGCGAGGGCTGCCACGCGGCCGCGGCGGACGTCGCCATCGACCGCCTGGACGTCGACCGGAAGCTCGTCGAGCCGGTCCTGCCACCGGGAGAGCCGGTGCCCGAGCACCCCGAGCGGAGAGCGGGCCCGGCGCAGGGCGTCGCCGCGGTGGGTGCCATCGACGTCGTGGTCGACGGCGTAGGCGAGCCCGGCGGGGCAGGCGCCGGCGTGCCACCAGCGGGCCAAGAGGGCACGTCCTCGGCGTCGGTGCCGGACCGGGACCCCGAGGTGGTCGAGCAGCCGGTCGGCGGCGCGGCGGCGGTCGGTGGCGGTGACGGGTCGATCGCGCCACGGCCAGAGGTCTTCTGCGCGGGAGCGCTCTGGCCCTCGTGCTCTAGGGCTTTCTCTAGGAGCCCTACCGGGCGGGGGGGTGACAGATACCGTCGATGTAGGGGTTCTGCCCACGGGAGCCACCAGCCGTTGCAGTGGAACATCGGCAGCGTCCACAGCTCCCCGATGTTCCACATCGCCGGGCTCGTGCACCTGCGGGTCATGTGGGTCAACGGGTGCGCGTTCAGCGGTAAGCACGTAGGCGGGGCAGCGGCCGTGGTCGGTGCCGAGGAACGCGGCGGAGGCGCCGTCCTCGACGACGACGAGCAGCCCGTGGGCGCGGGCGTCGGCCAGGAGCCGACTCACGGTCCGCGGGGTCACCGACGCGGCCGCGGCCATGCGCTCGACGGTCACGCCGGCGACCACCCCGGTGCGCCAGCACATCCCATGGATGAGGACCTCGAGCACAGCCAGGGCGTGGGAGCGGCGGTCCGCGCGACGGGCGAGCGCGGCGACGTGCTGGCGCGCGAGGGTCAGCGCTTCGCCCTGGTCGACGACAACACGTCGTCCCCCGGGGACGCGGGAGCGCCACCGCCAGGGCAGCGCGAACTCGCCCGCGGCGACGCGGCGGGCCTCGCGGCGGAGGCCGCGGTCACAGGCGCGGGAGCGTGCGAGGGCGCGAGAATGGGCACGACCGGGCGCATCACGGCATGACGAAATCGCCGGTCCACCGGCGAGCGTGCTTGCGTGTGCGCGGTCGGACCCCAAGACTGGGGCCACGACGGGCGGGAGTCCCTTTCACTGGAGGGTTGAGGGCCCCGTCTCGCGGATTCGAAGGCCTCTGGGTTGCCGCCCAGGGGCCTTTCCGC
The DNA here is from genome assembly GCF_037400335.1 of Actinomycetospora flava. Classification (NCBI taxonomy): domain Bacteria; kingdom Bacillati; phylum Actinomycetota; class Actinomycetes; order Pseudonocardiales; family Pseudonocardiaceae; genus Actinomycetospora; species Actinomycetospora flava. The sequence continues at coordinate 2,483 of NZ_JBBEGM010000031.1, read as the reverse complement.
TGTCTAGAGCCCGTTGTCCCGTCGACCTTCCCGCGTCACACCCCGGATCCGGGCTAAGGCACGCCGACCGATCACGAACTCCGTTACAACACATTTCGTAGGTCGGCCTACGGTTTCGCCAGGTGGAGCGTCTAGGACAACACGTGTTGCGCTACGGGAGAGCCCTAGGTCCCCGCGACAGCCTGGCTCCTTGCCCCATCCGGGTGGCGCGCCTGGCTGTAGCTGGTGTCCCACTGCTCAGGATCGTTGTAGTGGACCGATTCAGTGGAGCTAGAGTGGTCCTTGTCCGTGGGGCACCTCCTCGTTGCGCGTGCGCTGTGCAATTGCACGGAACACTCTCAACTCGCCCGACGATGTACGACCCAGAGACACTGATACGCCCACACATGACAACGGGGGCCCGCACAAGCTCCGGGCCCCCGCGCCACCCTGCTGTCGATCGCTCAGGAGCCGGCAAGCCAAGAGACGATCACGGCAACAAGGTGAAGGAAGCCGCCGATGGCTTGCGCCCAAGGACGCAAGCTGTTGGCGGCTTTCTTCATGAAACGGGCCAAGCGGCGTAGGAACCCCATGGTCCGAGTACCTCCTCCCTGTGCTCCGGCGGAGCATGCTGCCGCCGGAACATCGAGAGGACGCGAGGCCGATAGTAGTGCAGGTCACGGCGGTTACCAGCCGGTAGCGCTGCGCGGGAATCGCATCACATCAAGTTCCAGGACCTGTAGTAACTGGACGAAGTGCGGACGTGATGGAGCCGTGACCATCAACGTGTCGCGACGCGCCGATGGGACGAGATGAGCGGAGGGTGTGGCGCAGACGAACGGTCGGTTGTGTCCACGCAGTGAGGGCCTGTCGAGACGTCTTCAAACCCGTGTCTCAAGTTGATAACTCTTGAGATCAGTCTGCACTTCGCTCCAGAGTGGGGATATCGCTTCAGGTCCCGAAGAGCGCACTTCCGCGTAGGTGCTGCCAGCAGTCCCACGCCGCGGCCCACCGTCGGGCACTTGGGTCGTCACACCAGCGGACCGCCACACCACGTTGCCGTAGCCACGCGAACACCACCAGCGGCCCAGCGTCGCGGGAGACGTGGCGCATGGCCTCGATCTCCCACTTGATGACCCGGTGGAACTCGACCTCGGGGACTTCCATCAGAGGCTCGGACCCGGCGTCGTCGGTGACGATCTCGTCCTCTGTGCGCTCGACCTCGGTGACGACGGTGGCGTGACCGATGGCGGCGGCCTTCGTGCGGACGAGCTCGCGCAGCGAGGGCTGGCCGCGGCTGGCCCGCGCGCGCGACCACGTCCACTGCCGGATGGTCATGTCGGCGTGGGTGCGTTCCCACTCGCGCCACAAGGCTGCGTCGCGGGTGGCCTCGCGGGTGTCGTCGAGTCCGAGCATCCGGGCGGTCAGGAGGTGCTCGAGGATGACGAACGGGGTGCGGCCGCGGCCCCCGGTCATCCGGTTCTGCCTGGCCTGCTTGAAGGCGCCGGCCACTGCCTCGAGCGCGAGCCGGTCGGCGTTGTTGACCAGGTCGACGACGTCGGGGGCGTCAGCGTAGACGCCCTTGGCGAGGTAGCCACCCAGCGCGGTCGGGTCGATCTCCTCCCACCCGGCGAGCCGGATGTCGAGTCCTCCGTGGTCGCGCAGCGAGTGGAAGCCCTCCGCGCGCAGACCGGCGTCGTAGCGCTGCCAGATGTCCTCGCCGAGCGCGCGGGTCTGCTCGGGGGTCCAGGCGCCGGGCAGGAACAGCAGGACGTGCCAGTGCGGGTGCCACCCGTTCTCGCCGTGGGTGGCCTCCCAGACGCGGCAGTAGCCCTCGATCTCATCGCGGAGGTCCTGTCCGGCGCGGCCCTTCCAGATCGCCCGCCAGGCGGCGCGCTGGGCCTTGACCTGGTCGACGAGCGTCATCCCGGAGTGGTGCCGCGACGTGAGGGTCAGCAGGGCGACGGAGTCGCCGTGGCGGAGCTGGACGTCGATGGCGTCGCGGAGCTCGGCGGCCCGTTCGGCGGCGATCTTCGCTGAGCACTCCGGGCACGTGGCCCAGTAGCCGCACCGCCAGACGCCCTCGATGCCCAGCGAGCCGGCCTGGCACCCGTCGGGGACCGCGAACCGCAGCCGGGCCCAGGAGCCGTCACCAGCGCGGGTCTCGCCGTGGGTAGTCAGCCCGTCGAAGCACTGGGCCTGGCGGCGCCGGGTCGTGAACGTCGCGAGCCCTCGACGAGCCGCAGATCGTCCGTCGGCTGCTGTGGCCTCCCAGTCCGGGAACCGGTCCTGACCTGCGGCGGAAGCATAAGGCGTGGTGTTACCAAGGGGCGCCGCGTCTCCGCGGCGCCGACCCGCGGCAGATGGGGCGGTCACGACACACCACCAGAGCGATCGGAGAAGCCAGGGGTGGGGCAGAGCAGCAGCAGACGGGCTCCCCGGGGGAGGGACTGGGGGAGGGGGGTGTGAGTGGTGATGTGGAGTCGATCCCCGTGGGTCGCGCG
>NZ_JBBEGM010000030.1:0-18305 GCF_037400335.1 Actinomycetospora flava | reverse complement strand
CTGCCGCCGGGGGTGGAGCGCAGCGAGCGCATCTGGCACAACAGCGAGCTCCTCCACCGGCTCCGGGCGGCCGACACCGCGGAGCGGGGACCCCGGCGCTTCGTCGTCGTGGGCGCGGGCCAGAGCGCGGCCGAGACGACCGACCACCTGCACCGGCGCTATCCGGACTCCGAGGTCCGCTCGGTGTTCTCGCGCTACGGCTACAGCCCGGCCGACGACACCTCGTTCGCCAACCGCATCTTCGACCCCGACGCCGTCGACCACTTCTACGAGGCGCCGGGCGAGGTCAAGCAGATGCTCATGGACTACCACGCGAACACGAACTACTCGGTGGTCGATCCGGAGCTGATCAACGCGTTGTACAGCCGGGCCTACCAGGAGAAGGTCGCCGGCACGCAGCGCCTGCACGTGCACGGCGCGACCCGGGTGTCGGCCATGCGGGACGCCGGCGCCGACATCGAGATCGATCTCGAGTTCCTGCCGACCGGCGAGCGCGAGACGGTGCGCACCGACGTCGTCGTCTACGCCACCGGCTACCGGCCGATCGACCCGACCTCGTTGCTCGGCGACATCGGCGGGTGGTGCCGGCGCGCGGACGACGGCGAGCTGCTCGTGGAGCGCGACTACCGCATCACCACCACGGCGCCCCTGCGCGCCGGGGTCTACCTGCAGGGACCGACCGAGCACACCCACGGCATCAGCTCGACGCTGCTGTCGACGACGGCGGTGCGGGCCGGGGAGATCCTCGACTCGATCGAGGCGCACCGGCCCGCGGGACTCGCTGCGGTCCAGCGCGTCCCGGCGGCGCCGGTGGGGTCGTGAGCACCCTCGCCGACCGCCCCTCGACGCTCGGCGTGGGACGGACGTGGCCGGAGCGGTTCGCCGAGCAGGTCGCCGCCCGGGGCGACGCGATCGCCGTCGAGCTCGGCGACGCGTCGCTGACCTACGCCGCGCTCGCCGACCGCGCCGCCCGGCTCGCCACCGTGCTGCGCGGGCACGGCGCCGGGCCCGAACGGCTGGTGGGGCTCGCGCTCCCGCGGTCGATCGACCAGGTCGTGGCCCAGGTCGCCGTGCTCTGCGCGGGTGCGGCGTACCTGCCGGTCGACCCCGACCAGCCCGAGGAGCGCATCCGCCTCGTCCTCGACGACGCCGCGCCCGCGGTGCTGCTCACGACGCGCGAGCTGCGCGAGGACCTGCCCGCGGAGTGGGCCGGGCGCGCCCTGCTCCTCGAGGACCTGGACCTCGCCGGCGCCGCCCCGGCACCGCTCGACCCCGGGATCCCGGTCACCGGACTGGCCTACGTCATCTACACCTCGGGGTCGACCGGGCGCCCCAAGGGCGTGCTCGTCACCCACGCCGGGGTCGACAAGCTCGTCGCCACCCAGACCGAGCGCCTCGGCGTCGGCGCCGACGACCGCGTGCTCGCCTTCGCCTCGCCGAGCTTCGACGTCGCGTTCTGGGAGCTGTGCCAGTCGCTGCTCTCCGGGGGCCGCCTGGTGATCGTGCCGAGCGAGCTGCGCGCGCCGGTGCCCGAGCTCGCCACGTACGCGCACGCCCACGGCGCAACGGTGATGATCCTGCCGCCGGTGCTGCTCGCGGCGATGCCCGCCGACGTCACGCTGCCGCCCGGCGTCCTGCTCGCCGGCACCGAGCGCGTGGCCCCGGAGCTGGTGGCCCGCTGGGGCCGCGACCACCGGATGTTCAACGCCTACGGGCCCACCGAGGCGACCGTCAACGCGACGCTCGGCGAGAGCCACCCCGACGCCCTCGACGGCGCCTCGGTCCCGATCGGCGTGCCCGACCCGCTGACCACCGCGCGCGTCCTCGACGAGCGCCTCGCGCCGGTCGCCGACGGCGTCCCCGGCGAGCTCTACCTCGGCGGCCCCGGCCTCGCGCGCGGCTACCTCGGGCGGCCCGGCCTGTCCGCCGAGCGCTTCGTCGCCGACCCGTTCGGCGAGCCCGGCGACCGGCTCTACCGCACCGGCGACCTCGTCGTGCGCCACGATGAGGTGCTCGACTTCCTCGGGCGCACCGACGACCAGGTGCAGATCCGCGGCTTCCGGGTGGAGCCCGGTGAGGTCGAGTCGGAGATGCGCGGCCATCCCGCGGTGGCGCAGGCCGCCGCCGTCGTCCGCGACGACCTGCCGGCCGGTCGCGGGCTGGTCGGGTACGTGGTGCCCTCCACCGGGGACACGGCCGGGGACGAGCGCGTGGCCCGACGAGTGTCACAGTGGAAGGAGCTCCACGAGGTCCTCTACACGGCGGCCGACGAGGACGCCGCGCTCTTCGACGACGGCTTCGCCGGGTGGAACTCGACCTACGACGGCACCGACATCCCGCGCGAGCACATGCGCGTGTGGCGCGACGCCGTCGTCGACCGGATCCGCGCGCTGCCGGCCGGTCGTCGCGTGCTCGAGATCGGCGTGGGCAGCGGGCTGCTGCTGACCGAGGTGGCGCCGGAGGTCGAGCACTACGTCGGCATCGACCTGTCCGCCGAGGGCATCGCCGCCCTGGCGCGCCGGGTCGACGGCGACGCCGTGCTGCGCGACCGTGTGGTGCTCGAGACCCGGCCGGCGCACGAGGTCGCCGGGGTCGCGGGCGGCCCGTTCGACGCGGTCGTGGTGAACTCGGTGGCCCAGTACTTCCCGGACGCCGAGTACCTGCGCGCGGTGCTGCGCGACGCGGCCGGGCTGCTCGCGCCCGGCGGGTCGGTGCTGGTCGGCGACGTGCGGCACGCGGGCCTGCTGCGCACCCTGCGCGCCGGGGTGGAGACGGCGCGGGAGCCCTCCGCGGACCTCGACACGCTGCGCCGCGCGGTCGACGCGTCGGTCGCGTGGGAGCCCGAGCTGCTCGTGCACCCCGACTTCTTCCGCGTGGTCGCCGACGAGCTCGGGCTCGCGGCGGACGTGGAGCTCGAGCGCACCCCGTTCCACGACGAGCTCTCCCGCTACCGCTACCACGCGGTCCTCGCCCCTGATGTGAGTACTTTCCGGGCCTGTAGCGCCGGAAAGTACTCACAGGGGCTGACCTGGACCGGGTCGGTCGAGGAGGTCAGGGAAGCGCTGGCGGAGTCGCCGCACCTGCGGGTGGTCGGCGTTCCGAACGCGCGGCTGATCCCCGACCTCGAGGCGCTCGCGCGGGTCGACGGGACCGAGCCGCCCGCCGTGCCCGCCGCCGACCCCGAGGACCTCCTCGCGCTCGCCCCCGGTCGTGCCCGGGCCACCTGGGATCCCGAGGACCCGACGCGCTTCGAGGTCCTCTACGGCGACGCCGGCCCGGCCTTCCGCGGCGGCGGCCCCACCGGCACGACGACCCCCGCGCCGTTCCGCGACGTCACCGCCGTCACCTCCGCGGTCCGCGAGCACCTGCGCGACCGGCTGCCCGAGCACCTCGTGCCCGCCGCCGTCGTCGCGGTCCCGGAGCTGCCGACGCTGCCCAGCGGCAAGCTCGACCGCAGCGCGCTCCCCGCGCCCGACCTCGCCGCCGAGGTCGAGGGCACCGCGCCGCGCACGCCGCGCGAGGAGCTCCTGGCGGCCCTGTTCGCCGAGCTCCTGAACCTGCCGGGCATCGGCGTGCACGACGACTTCTTCGGCGTCGGCGGCGACAGCATCCTGTCGGTGTCGCTGGTCGTGCGGGCGCGCGCGGCCGGGCTGGAGATCACGCCGCGCCAGATCTTCACGCACCGGACGGTGGCGGCGCTGGCCGGCGTCGCGACGGCGCGCGAGGAGACCGCGGACGAGAGCGTCGCCGTCGAGATCGACGACACCGCCCGCGCGGCCCTCGGCGCACTCGGCGACGACCACGACGAGGTCTGGCCGGTCTCGGCGCTGCAGGAGGGCTTCTTCGTCCACGCGGCGCTCTCGGACGTCTACACGGTCCAGGAGGTCGTGCGGCTGCGCGGCCCGGTCGACGCCGGCGCCTGGCGGTCGGCGGTGCAGCGGCTCGTCGCGCGCCACCCGCAGCTGCGCGCGGGCTTCGCGCAGCGTGCCGACGGGCGCGTCGTCCAGGCCATCGCGACGTCGGTCGAGGTGCCGTGGCGCGAGGTCGACCTGCGCGACCTCGACACCCCGGCGACCGAGAGCGCGCTGGACGACGTCGTCGTGGCCGAGCGCGCCGAGCGCTTCGACCTCGCCGCGCCCCCGCTGCTCCGCGCCGCCCTGGTGCACACGGACGACGACGCGGCCGCCCTCGTGCTGACCTTCGAGCACATCGTGCTCGACGGCTGGTCGGTCGCGGTCGTGGTGCGGGAGCTGCTGGCCGACGAGGGCGACGAAACACCCGACGTCGACGCCGGCACCCACCGCGCCCGCTACGCCCGCCTGCCCGACCGGGCCGCCGACCTCGCCGCCTGGCGCGACGCCCTCGCCGGCCTCGACGGTCCCACCCGCCTGCTCGAGGCGCTGGCCCCCGACGCCCCGGTCGGCGGGCCCGAGCCCGAGCGCGCCCCCCGCCACCACCAGCGCCACCTGGGCGTCGACGAGGAGACCACCAGCCGGCTGGTCGCCGCGGCCCGGCGCCGCGGCCTGACCCTCGGCACCGTGCTGCACGGCGCCTGGGCGCTGATGGTCGGGCGCCTCACCGGCACCCGCGACGTCGTCGTCGGCAGCACGGTCTCCGGACGCGACGGCGTGCTGCCCGGGATCGAGGACGCGGTCGGCCTGTTCATCAACACGGTGCCGGTGCGCCTGCGGTGGGCGCCGGAGCAGTCGGCCGGCGACGCCCTCGCCGCCCTGCAGGCCCACCGCACCGAGCTGCTCGACCACGACGGCGTCGCGCTCGCCGCCCTGCAGCGCGAGCTCGGGCACGGCGAGCTGTTCGACTCGCTCGTCGTCGTGGAGAACTACCCGCAGCCGGACGGTGTCGAGGCGATCGACGTCGTCGACGCCGTGCACTACCCGGTCGCGCTCATCGCCGCCGTCGGCCCGCGGCTCGACCTCACGGTCAAGCACGACCCGACCCGCGTCGACGCCGCGGCCGCCGAGCTCGTCGTCGCCCAGCTGCGCCGCACCCTCGAGCGCCTCGCCGCCGACCTCGACGCCCCGGTCGCGTCGATCCCGCTGCGCGACGCGCCGCCGCGCCACCCCGACACCGCGCGCGCCGTCGAGCCCATGACGCTGACCGACCGGATCGCCGCCCAGGTCGCGGCGACGCCGGACGCGGTGGCGTGTATCGGCGAAGACGCCACGTTGACGTACGCCGAGCTGGCCGGGCGCGCCGCCGGGGTGGCCCGGCAGCTGGCGGGAGAAGGCCCCGTCGTCGGCGTCGCCGTCCCGCGCTCGGCGGACCTCGTCGTCGCGCTCGCCGGGGTCCTGTACGCGGGCAGGGCCTACGTCCCGCTCGACCCCGACCTGCCCCGCGAGCGGCTCGCGGCGGTGATCGCGGACGCCGGCGTCGAGGTCGTGGTGACCACCGCGGGGACCGAGCTCCCCGACGGACCGCGCCGCGTCCACGTCGAGGACGCCGGCACCGGCGACGCGCCACCGGTCCCGGCCGACCCCGACGACGCCGCCTACGTGATCTTCACGTCCGGGTCGACCGGACGTCCCAAGGGCGTGGTCGTCAGCCACCGCGCGATCGTCAACCGGCTCGCGTGGACCCAGGACACCTACGGGCTGACCGGCGACGACCGCGTGCTGCAGAAGACGCCGGTCGGCTTCGACGTCAGCGTCTGGGAGTTCTTCTGGCCGCTCGTCACGGGGGCGGCGATCGTCGTCGCGCGCCCGGGCGGGCACCGCGACCCGGCCTACCTCGCGCAGCTGGTCGCGCAGGCCGGCGTGACGACCATGCACTTCGTGCCCTCGATGCTCGAGGCGTTCCTCGCCGCCGACGAGGTCACCGAGGACGCGTCGTGGGCGGCCCCGCTGCGCCGCGTGCTCGCGAGCGGGGAGGCGCTGCCCGCGGGTGCCGCGGCGCGCTGGCGGGCACTCACCGGGGTCCCGTTGCACAACCTCTACGGGCCGACCGAGGCCGCCGTCGACGTCACGCACCACCCGGTGAGCGACGCCGACACGGTGCGCGTGCCCATCGGCGCGCCCGTCTGGAACACCACGCTGCACGTCCTCGACGGCTGCCTCGCCCCGGTGCCCGACGGGGTGCCCGGCGAGCTCTACCTCGCCGGCGTCCAGCTCGCCCGCGGCTACACCGGGCGGCCCGGCCTCACCGCCGAGCGCTTCGTCGCCGACCCCTTCGGCGCGCCCGGTGATCGCCTCTACCGCACCGGCGACCTCGTCCGGCGCCTCCCCGACGGGGAGATCGACTACCTCGGGCGCACCGACGAGCAGGTGAAGATCCGGGGCCAGCGCATCGAGCCCGGCGAGGTCGAGGCCGCGCTCGCCGCGCAGCCGGGCGTCGCCCGGGCCGCCGTGACGGTGCGCCGCGACGGGCCGTCGCCGGCGCTCGTCGGCTACGTCGTGGGAGACGCGGACGGCCTCCGGGAGGCCCTGGCCCGGGAGCTGCCCGAGGCCATGGTCCCGGTCGCGGTCGTGGCGCTCGACGCGCTGCCCCTGACCGCCAGCGGCAAGCTCGACCGCAAGGCCCTCCCGGCGCCCGAGCTGACGGCGGGCCCGGCGCGCGAGCCGGCGACCGAGGCCGAGCGGGTCCTCTGCGCGATCTTCGCCGAGGTCCTCGGCCGCGAGAGCTGCGGCCCCGACGACGACTGGTTCGCCCTCGGCGGCGACTCGATCTCCGCGATCGGCGTCGCGAGCCGGGCGCGCCGCGCGGGCCTGGCCGTCGGGCCCGCCGAGGTGTTCGCCGGCCGCAGCCCGGCCGGTGTCGCCGCCCGCGTGCCGGAGACGTCCGCCGACACCACGCGCGTCGAGGACCTGCGCCAGCCCGTGTCCCCGGACGCGGTCACGGCGGACGTCGCCGTCGCCGAGGTCTGGCCCCTCTCGCCCCTGCAGGAGGGCCTGTTCTTCCACGCCGGGCTCGACGGCGAGGCCGACGTCTACCGCATCCAGGAGACGGTCGACCTCGACCACCGCCTCGACGCCGACCGCCTGCGCGGCGCGGTGGCGACGCTGCTCGCCCGCCACGACGCGCTGCGCGCCGGCTTCACCAGCGAGGGGCTCGAGGAGCCGGTGCAGTTCGTGGCCGCCTCCCTCGAGCCGCCGGTGACCGTCGTCGACGCGCCCGACGACGACGCCGTCGCGGCGGCGACCGCCGACGACCGCGCGGCCGGGTTCGACCTCGCGTCGCCGCCGCTGTTCCGCGTCGTGCTCGTACGCGGTCCGGAGAGCGACCGCCTGCTGATCTCGCGGCACCTGCTGCTGTGGGACGGCTGGTCGGCGTGGACGGTGCTCGCGCAGCTGCTCGGCGCCTACGCCGGCGACGAGCTCGAGCCCGCCGGCTCCTACCGCGACCACCTCGCCTGGCTCGCCGCCCAGGACACCGACGCCGCGATGGACGCCTGGCGGACCGCGCTGGCGGGGCTCGAGGAGCCGACGCTCGTCGGTCCGGACACCTCCGAGCCGCTGCGCGAGCAGGACCTCGAGCTCGACGCCGACGTCACCGAGCGGCTGCGCGCGCTGACCCGCGAGCGGGGGATCACCGCGCACACCGTGCTGTCGACGGTGTGGGGGCTCGTGCTCGCCGCGGCCACCGGGCGCTCCGACGTCGTCCTCGGCACCACGGTCGCCGGGCGCCCGGACGCCGTGCCGCACGTGGAGACGACCGTCGGCCTGTTCCTCACGACCGTGCCCACCCGCCTCGTGCTCGACGGCGCCGAGCCGGCCGGGGCGCTGCTGGCGCGGGTGCAGTCCGAGCGGCTCGGGCTCCTCGCGCACGAGTGGGTCGGCCTGGGCGCGATCCAGCGCGCCGCGGGCCAGCGGACCCTGTTCGACACGCTGTTCGTCTACCGCCCCGAGGGCGGCGAGGAGCGCATCGCCGACCTCTCGGCCCGCCACGGCGTCACGGCGCTGCGCAACGACGACGCCACGCACTACCCGCTGACGTTCATCGTCACCCCGGGGGAGCGGATGCGGCTCACCCTGGCGCACACGCTGCCCGACGACGAGGCGCAGGCCTGGCTCGACCGCTTCACGACCCTGCTCGACCAGGTCCTCGCCGGGCCCGACACGGCGGTCTCCGCCCTGGACCCGCTGCTGCCCGCCGAGCGCGAGGCCGTCGTCGCCGGACGCGACGGGGCGCCCGTCGACCTCGGGAACGTGACCGTCGCCGACATGCTCGCCGAGCGCGCGGCGCGGGTGCCCGACGACCTCGCGCTGGTGTCCGGGGACGTGGAGCTCACCTACCGCGAGCTCGACGCCGCGATCGACCGCACCGCGCGCCTGCTGCGCTCCCGCGGCGCCGGCCCCGAGACGGTCGTGGCGCTCGCCGTCCCGCGCTCCGCCGAGACCGTCGTCGCGCTGTTCGCCGTGCTCCGGGCGGGCGCGGCCTACCTGCCGCTCGAGCTCGACCACCCCGACGAGCGGCTCCGGGAGACCCTCGCCGACGCCGAGCCGGTCGCGCTGGTGACGCTCGCGCGGGTCGCGGACCGGTTCAGCGGCGTGCCCGCGCTGGTGCTCGACGACCCGGCGGTCGCCGCCGAGCGGGACGCGCTGCCGGCCGGCCCGCTCGAGGACGCCGAGCTGGGCGACTTCGCCCGCGACCGCGCCGACCGCCTCGACCGCCCCGCCTACCTGATCTACACGTCGGGCTCGACCGGCAAGCCCAAGGGCGTCGTCACCCCGTACCGCGGGCTGACGAACATGCAGATCAACCACCGCACCGAGATCTTCGACCCGGTGGTCGCCGCGGCCGGGGGACGCCGCCTGCGGATCGCGCACACCGTCTCGTTCGCCTTCGACATGTCGTGGGAGGAGCTGCTCTGGCTCGTCGAGGGCCACGAGGTGCACGTCCTCGACGAGGAGCTACGCCGCGACGCGACCCGGCTCGTGGCGCACGCCGCCGAGCACGCCGTGGACGTCGTCAACGTGACCCCGACCTACGCCGAGGCGCTGATCGAGGAGGGGTTGCTCGCCGACCGCGGCATGCCCCTGGTGCTGCTCGGGGGCGAGGCCGTGTCGGACACGGTGTGGTCGACCCTGCGCGACACCGACGGGACGCTCGGCTACAACCTCTACGGGCCGACCGAGTACACGATCAACACGCTGGGCGGCGGCACCGGGGACAGCGCCACCCCGACGGTCGGGCGCCCGATCACCAACACCCGCGCGCACGTGCTCGACGAGTGGCTCCGCCCGGTCCCCGACGGCGTCCCGGGCGAGCTCTACATCGCCGGCACCGGCCTGGCCCGCGGCTACTGGCGCCGCGCCGGGCTCACCGCCGAGCGCTTCGTCGCCGACCCCACCGACCCCGCCGGCGGCCGGATGTACCGCACGGGCGACCTCGTGCGGCGGCGCCCGGGCAGCGGCGGCGTCCTCGACTTCCTCGGCCGCACCGACGACCAGGTCAAGATCCGCGGGCACCGCGTCGAGCCGGGGGAGGTCGCCGCGGCGCTGACCTCGCACGACGCCGTGGCGCGCGCGGCCGTCGTCGCCGACCGCTCGGGGCCGGGCGGTTCGGCACGGCTGATCGGGTACGTGGTGCCCGCGGCGGGAGACGCAGCGCAGCGGAGCTCGACCATCGATACAGCGCTCGACGTCGCGGCCGTCCGCGACGACCTCCGCGCCCGCCTGCCCGACCACCTCGTCCCGGCCGCGCTCGTCGAGGTCGACACGCTGCCGCTCACCGTCAACGGCAAGCTCGACACCGGCGCGCTCCCGACGCCCGACCTGGCGCCGGCCGGCGGCGGGCGCCCGCCCGCGACGGAGGCCGAGGAGACCCTCTGCGGGATCTTCGCGGCGGTGCTCGACGTCCCGCGCGTCGGGCCCGAGGACGACTTCTTCGACCTCGGCGGCCACTCGCTCATCGCCACGCGCCTGCTCTCGCGCGTGCGCACCGCGCTCGGTGCCGACGTCGCCCTGCGCGACCTGTTCGATGCGCCGACCCCGGCCGCGCTCGCCGGGCGGGCGGGCACCCGCGGGGCGGCCGAGCCGCGGCCCGAGCTCGTCCCCCGCGAGCGGCCCGCGGAGCTCCCGCTCTCGGCCGCCCAGCAGCGGCTGTGGATGCTGGCGCAGCTCGACGAGACCGGCGGCTCGGCCAACAGTGCGTACCACTACCCGATCGTGCTGCGGGTGCGTCCCGACGGCGCGCGCCTCGACGTGGACGCCCTGTCCGCCGCGCTCGACGACGTCGTCGCCCGCCACGAGCCGCTGCGCACGCTGATCGACGGCGGCTCCCAGCGGGTGCTGACCGACGTGCGGGTGCCGCTGACGCGGGCGTCGGCGGCGTCCGAGGAGGAGGCCGCGGAGATCGTCGCGGCCGAGGTCGCGCGCCCGTTCGACCTCACGCGCCGCCCGCCGCTGCGGGCGACGGTGATCGAGGTCGGTGACGAGCACCTGCTCGTCCTCGTCCTGCACCACATCGCGACCGACGAGTGGTCCGACGGCCCGCTGTTCGCCGACCTCGCCGCGGCCTACGCGGCGCGACGCGACGGGCACGCGCCGGACCTCGCCCCGCTGCCGGTGACCTACGCCGACTACGCGCTCTGGCAGGCCGAGCTGCTCGGCGACGGGTCGTCGGAGGCCGGTCGCCAGCTCGCGTTCTGGGCCGAGGCGCTCGCCGGCGCGCCCGAGGAGCTGGAGCTGCCCACCGACCGTCCGCGGCCGGCGACGCCCAGCTTCACGGGCGGGACGGTCGCGCTGCCACTCGACGCCGACGTGGCCGAGGGCCTGCGGACCCTCGCCCGCGACCGCGGGGCCAGCACCTTCATGGTGCTGCAGGCCGCCGTCGCGGTGCTGCTCGCGCGCCTCGGCGCCGGGGACGACGTGCCGCTCGGTGCGCCGGTCGCCGGGCGCACCGACCCGCGGCTCGACGACCTCGTCGGCTTCTTCGTCAACACCGTCGTGCTGCGCACCGACCTGTCCGGCGCGCCGTCGTTCGGCGACGTCGTGGACCGGGTCCGCACGGTCGACCTCGCCGCGTTCGCGCACGCCGACGTGCCGTTCGAGACGGTGGTCGAGCACCTCGACCCGCCACGCGTGCTCGCGCGCACGCCGCTGTTCCAGGTCATGGTCGGGCACCACGTCCGCTCGGGAGCACCGCTGTCGCTGCCCGGGCTGGAGGTCACCGAGGACGACGTCGCGGGCACGACCGCGAAGTTCGACCTGGTGTTCTCGTTCGTCGAGTCCGGCGACGACCTCACCCTCCATCTCGAGTACGCCGCCGACCTCTACGACCGCGCGTCCGCGGAGCGGATCGCCGGCCGGTTCGCGCAGGTGGCGGGGGCCGTCGTCGCCACCCCGGACGCGCCGGTCGCCGAGGTCGACGTCCTCGCCGGCGACGAGCGCGCCGTCCTCGAGGCCGTCGAGGGCCGCCCGGACGCCCGCGCCGTGCCCGAGGAGACGCTCGTCGCGTCGTTCGAGCGGCACGCCGACGCGACCCCGCACGCGGTGGCGGTCGCCGACGAGGAGCGCGAGGTGACCTACGCCGAGCTGGACGCGCTCGCCGAGGGCGTCGCCGACCGGCTCGACGGCGTCGGGCCCGAGGACGTCGTGGCGGTCGCGGTGCCGCGGTCGGTGGCGATGGTGGCCGCGGTGCTCGGGGTGCTCAAGCGCGGCGCGGCGTGGCTGCCGCTCGACCTCGCGCATCCGGCGGAACGCCTGGCGCACATGCTCGCCGACTCCGGCGCGGCGCGGGTCGTCGTCACGCCGGAGACGGCTCCCCGGGTGCCGGACGGGCCCGAACCGGTGGTGCTCGATGATCTCGTTGCCACGCCGCGGCGCGAGCGGGCCCGGCCGGACGGCCTCGACGCGGCCGCCTACGTGCTCTACACGTCCGGCTCGACGGGGCGGCCCAAGGGCGTCGTCGTCCCGCACGAGGGGATCGGCAGCCTCGCCGCGACCGCCGTCGACCGCATGGGCGTCGGCCCGGACTCGCGGATCCTGCAGTTCGCGTCGGTCGGGTTCGACGTCGCGGCGTTCGAGCTGACGATGGCGCTGACCGTCGGCGGGCGCCTGGAGATCCTGCCCGACGCGGCCCGGGTCGCCGGCCCGCCGCTGACCGACGCCCTCCACGAGCGGCGGATCACCCACGCGATCCTGCCGCCGTCGCTGGTCGCGGCCCTGCCCGAGGACTGCGTGATCCCGGACGGCACGACGGTGCTGGTCGGAACCGAGACCGTGCCGCCGGACCTCGTCGCGCGCTGGGCCGACCGGCTGGACATGCTCGTCGCCTACGGGCTGACCGAGGCGACGGTCAACTCGACGCTGTGGCCCACGCGCACCGACTGGGCGGGCCCGCTGCCGATCGGCGAGCCCGACCCGAACACGGTCGTGCGGGTGCTCGGGCCGCGTCTCGAGCGGGTGGCGCCCGGGGTCGTCGGGGACCTCTGGGTCGGCGGGCGGGGGCTCGCGCGCGGGTACGTGGGGCAGCCCGGTCTGACGGCGTCCCGCTTCCTCCCCGACCCGCACGGTCGGCCGGGCGCGCGGCTCTACCGCACCGGTGACCGCGCGCGCTGGCGTCCGGACCCGCTCGCCTCCGGGGGCTGGGTGCTCGACTTCCTCGGCCGCGACGACGACCAGATCAAGATCCGGGGCGTGCGGATCGAGCCGGGCGAGGTCGCCGCGGCGCTGTCCGAGCACCCCGAGGTGGCGCAGGCCGTGGCGGTGGCCGACCGGGACGGGGACCTCGCACGTCTCGTCGGATACGTCAGTCCTGTCGGCGGGACCGTCGACGTCGACGACGTGCGCGCCGCGGCGGCCGCGCGGCTGCCCGAGCACATGGTCCCCTCGCTGGTGGTCGCGCTGGACGGGCCGATGCCGCTGACGCCGAACGGCAAGGTCGACCGCCGGGCGCTGCCCGCGCCGGACTGGTCGGCGCTGGTGTCGTCGGCGGCGCCGTCGACGCCGGAGGAGGAGCGGCTCGCGGCGATCGTCGCGGAGGTGCTGCGGCTGGAGCGGGTCGGGGTCGACGACGACTTCTTCGCGCTCGGCGGGCACTCCATGGCCGCGATGCGCCTGGTCTCCGGGGTGCGGGAGGCGCTGGGCGTCGAGCTGGTGGTGCGCGACGTCTTCGAGGCGCCCACGGTCGCCGCGCTGGCGGCGCGCGTGGCCGGCGCCCCGCGCGCCCGGCCCCGCCCGGCGCCGAGCGGGCCGCCGGGCGAGGAGGAGCCGCTCGCGCCGGGGCAGCGCCGGCTGCTCGCCGAGGGCACGGTGCGCCGCCCGGACCACGCGCTGGTGCTCGACGGCCCGTTCGACCGGGACGCGCTCGCGGCGGCGGTCGACGACGTCGTCGCACGGCACGAGCCGTTGCGCACCGTGGTGGGCGCGTCTTCGCGTCGCGTCGCGGCCGCCGGTCCCGGTCTCACCGAGCGGACCGGCGCGCTCGAGGACCTGGCCCGCCAACCGTTCGACCTCGCCGCCGAGCCGGCGTTCCGGGCGCACCTCGTCGACGGCCGCCTGCTGCTGGTGCTCGGCTACACCGCGGTCGACGAGTGGTCGGTGGTGCCGCTGCTGCGGGACCTGTCGACGGCGTACGCGGCGCGGCGTTCCGGTACGGAGCCCGCGTGGACGCCGCTGCCGGTGTCGTACACCGACTACGTGCGCTGGGCGGGGGCGCTGCCGGGGCGGCCGCCGGGGGAGCGGGACGACCTCGTGGGGCTGCCGACGTCGCTCTTCCCGTCCTCCGGGGCCGGCGGCGAGGCGTCGGTGATCGCCGTGGAGCTGGACGCCGGGCGCCGGCTCGCGCTCGACCGGCTGGCGCGGCGCACCCGCACGAGCCTGCTGATGGTGCTCCAGGCCGCGCTCGCGTCGGCGCTGACCGCCGAGGGCGCGGGCTCCGACCTGCCGGTCGTGACCATGGATGCCGGCCGGGTCGACGCCGCCCTCGACGACCTCGTGGGCTCGGTCGCCGACCTCATCGTCGTGCGCACCGACACCTCCGGGGACCCGTCGCCCGAGGAGCTCCTCGACCGGGTGCGGCGCACCGACCTCGCGGCGTTCGCCCACGACACCGCGTTCGCCGACGTCGCCGCGCACACCGGGCTCACCCGCCCGCCGGTGGCGCTCGTGCACCACGAGGACGTGGGGCTGGCGGGGGAGCAGGCGGTGCTCGGGACGCTCGACGCCGTGCCGACCGGGGCGTCGTTCGCCGACCTCACCCTCGCGTTCTGGGAGACCGCGCCGGGCCGCCCGATGGCGATCGAGCTGATCCACGACCCGGCGGCGGTGGACGAGGCCACGGCGCGCCGGATCCTCGAGCGCGTGCTGGCCTTCGCGACCTAGCGTCGAGTTACTGGCTGGTATCGCTCGCCAGGCGAGCGATACCAGCCAGTAATCGGTAGCGGGCTGTCCGCGGGACGCGGGGGGAGCGCGCCGACTGTCGCCGCGGGCACCTGCGGGCGCGGGTTGACCCGGAGATCAGGAGCGGCTCGTGCACCCTGAGCGGCCCGAGGACGTCGATGACGCGCTCCTGATCACCGGCCGCCCTCGGCGACCCGCCCCGCGCCCGCCGCCCAGAGCTCCGCGTACCGACCGCCCGCGGCGAGGAGCTCCTCGTGCGTGCCGTGCTCCACGAGCACACCCGCGTCGAGCACGGCGATCCGGTCCGACGCCGCGGCCTGGGTGAGCCGGTGCGCGACGACGAGCGCGGTGCGCCCGCGCAGCGACCGGTCGGCGGCGGCCTCCAGCACGCGTGCGCCGGCGCTGCCCGCCTCCGCGGTCGCCTCGTCGAGCACCGCGACGGCGGGGTCGGCGAGCACCAGCCGGGCGAGCGCGAGCTGCTGGGCCTGCGCCGCGGTCGGCGTGTGCCCGCCCGTGCCCACGACGGTCTGCAGGCCCTCGGGCAGCGCCGCCACCCAGTCGCGCGCGTCGACCACGTCCAGCGCGGCCCACAGCTGCTCGTCGGTCGCGTCGGGTGCGGCGAGGCGCAGGTCCTCGGCGAGCGGGCCCGCGAAGACGTGCACCTCCTGGCTCACCATGGCGACCTCGCCCACCGACACCGAGCCCGCACTCGGCCGGTGCACCCCCGCCACGATCGTCGCCAGCGTGGTCTTGCCCGCCCCGCTCGCCCCGACCAGCGCCAGGCGCGTGCCGGGCGCGATGTCGAGGTCGACGCCGCAGAGCACCTCGTGGCCCTCGTCGTAGGCGTGCGAGACACCCCGCACGCGCACCGCGCCGCGATCGGCCGGCTCGTCCGACGGCTCGTCCGACGACGACGCCGACGAGGACGCCGACGAGGACGACGCCGGCAGCGACGACACCCCCACCACGCGCGCCAGGCTCGCGCCCGCCGACTGCACGGTGTCGAGGAGGAACAGCACCTCGTTGATCGGCGTGAACAGGTTGATGAAGTACAGGGCCGCCGCGCTCGCGACGCCCACCGTCGCGGCACCCGCGTCGACCAGCGCGAACCCGGTCGCGAGCACCGCGGCGACCCCGAGGAACTCGGCGAGGTTGAGCCGACCGAAGAACCCGGTCTGCAGGCGCACCACCCGCAGCGCGAGGTCCACGACCTCCTGGGCGCGCGAGCGGACCCGCCCGGTGTGGTCGTCGTGCAGGTCGAGCGCGCGCACGGTGGCGATGCCGCCCGCGGTGTCGAGGAGCTGTTGCTGCTGGGCGCCGCCGACCTCGCGCTGCTCGAGGTAGAGCGGGCTGGAGCGCCGCACGTACCAGCGCGCGGTGAGCACCTGGACCGGCACCGCCACGAGCGCCGCGAGCAGGAAGCGCCAGTCGAGCACGGCGAGCCCGCCGAGGCTCAGGACGATCACCAGTGCCCCGCGCGTCATGTCGGGCACGGCTTCGCGGACCGCGTCGCCGACCAGCGCGAGATCGGAGGTGACGCGGGAGGTCAGGTCGCCCGACCCCGCCTGCTCGAGGCGGGACAGCGGCAGGCCCAGGGCCCGCGCGACGAACGTCTCGCGCAGGTCGGCGAGCACCTCCTCACCGGCGCGGGCGATCGCGGCCATCCCGACGACGGCGAGCAGGCCCTGCGCGAGCGCCGCGCCGACCAGGCCGAGCACCGGGCCGGTCACCGCGTCGGCCCCGCGCCGCGCCACCACCACGTCGACGATCTGCCCGAGCAGCGGGGGGACGAGCACGCCCGCGACCGCGCTGGCGACGAGCGCGACGAGCCCGACCGTGAGCACCCCGCGCCGCCCCGCCAGCAGCCGCCCCACGGCGAGCCGGATGGCCCGGGCGCCGGCGACGGGGAGGATCGCGCGACTCGATGGTCCGGCTCCGCTGCGCTTCGCGTCCGCCATCAGGTCACCGCCCCGCGATAGGCCGGCGACGAGTCGAGCAGCGCGGCGTGTGTTCCCTCGGCCGCCACCCGCCCGTCGACGAGCAGCACGACCCGGTCCGCGACCCCGAGCAGTGCCGGGCTCGTCGCGAGCAGCAGGGTCGTACGTCCGGCACGGAGATCCGCCAGCCCCTCCGCGATCCGGACCTCGGTGACGCCGTCGATGGCGGTCGTGGGGTCGTGCAGCACGAGCACCGGGGCGTCCGCGGCGAGCGCCCGGGCCAGCGCGACCCGCTGGCGCTGGCCCCCGGACAGCGAGCGGCCCTGCTCGGCGAGGACGGTGTCGGCGCCGTCGGGCAGCACCTCGGCGACCTGGTCGGCCTGCGCCGCGGCCATCGCCGGCACCACCGCGGACCCGCCGCGGGCCGCCGACGCCACGTTCTCGTGCAGCGTGCCGGAGAACAGCTCGTGGCCGTGCGCGGCGACGAGGACCGCGGTGCGGGCGACCCGGGGCGGGTGCGCGGCCAGCGGGTGCCCCTCGACGGTGATCGTGCCGCGCTCCGGGTCGACCTCGCGGCCCAGGCAGGCCACGAGCGCCGCGGCGTCCGCGGGGTCGGCGGCGACGACCCCGACCGTCTCGCCGGCCGCGACCTCCAGGTCGATCCCGCGCAGCGAGCCGTGGTGCAGGTCGTGCAGTGCGAGGGCGGGCCGCTCGGGCACCGCCGGGGTGCCGGGGTCGCCCTCGGCCACCGCCGGGCCGGTGGACAGGATCGTGGCGATGCGCGCGGCCGACGCCCGGCCCTGCGCGATCCGGCCGTTGACCCACCCCAGCATCTCCAGCGGGGTGATGAGGAACTGCGCGAGCCCGACCGCCGCGACCAGCCCCCCGACGCTGATCTGCCCGTCGGCGGCGAGGCGGCCGCCGACGAGGGCGACCAGGGCGAGGAACAGTCCGTTCGCGGCCAGGACCGCGCCCTGGTAGCCGGCCTGCACGCGCGTGGCGCCGAGCGTCGCGCCGAGGGCGTCGCGGCTGGCCCGCCGGTAGCGGGCGACCGCGGCGGGCACGGCGCCGAGGCCCTTGAGCACGCGCACGCCGTCGACGAGGTCGGCGGCGACGCCGGAGGCCCGTGCCGCCCGTTCCTGCTCGGGGCCGCTGCGCCGCTGCAGCGGGACGCCGAGGAAGTGCACGAGCAGCAGCAGCGGCGGCGTGCCGAGCAGGATCAGCAGGCCGAGCGGGACCGAGGTGCGCAGCAGCGCGACGGCCGCGACGAGCATCGCGGCCAGCGCGGCGGCACCGAGGGGCACCGCGAAGTTCACGACCCCGACCCGCTTGGCGTCGGCGACGGCGATGTTCGCGAGCTCCCCGGGCAGCCGGCCGGCCTCGGCGCCCCCGCGGGGGTCGAGCAGACGGTCGGCGACGAGCAGGCGCAGCCGCTGGTCGGCGCGGACGTCGCCGAGCCACGCGCGGCGGGCGCCCCAGCGGTAGCAGAAGGAGAGGACGAGGAAGTCGAGGCCGAGTACAGCGAGCCAGCCGACGAGCGCGACGGGGTCGCCGGCGGCGATCGCGCGGTCGACGACGACCCCGACGAGCACCGGGACGAGCGCCTCGCACCCCTGGTGGCCCATGAACAGGACCGCGGCGGAGGCCACCGGCCCCTTCTGGTCGCGGATGGAGCCGCGCAGCACCGCGGCACCCGAGATCACCGCAGCGCCACGGCGCCGACGCCCCTGTCCAGCACGCAGGACAGGCTCACCTCACAGGGACGGATGGTCAACCTCCCTCGCGCGTCCCCGGGACGAGACGACGGCCACGCCGCGCTGCGTGGCCGACGCCGTCGCCCACGTGGGCGACCGAACGGCCGAGAGCGTACGGGCGACCGCCGCTGTGGCCTCCGGTGTCTCCGCCGGGCCGTGACCGAATGGTCACCGAATGTGGGCGTCGTGACAGTCGCGTCGCCCGATACGGGCGAGTTAGGTTAGGGTCCCCTAACGATCTTGCAGCCCCAGGGCGACGCGGGCGAGGAGTGCGATGAATCGGGAGTCGGGGCGCGCGGGGCCCGGCGGCACGA
>NZ_JBBEGM010000029.1:0-19717 GCF_037400335.1 Actinomycetospora flava | reverse complement strand
GCGCTTCGCCGCGACCGTTTCCGGTCGAGTTCCTCGCGGTGACTCCACTGTACCCGACTCGATTCGCGGACTGTTTCAGGGGGGTCCCTGCCGGTCCGTCCCGATGTCGGGCGGTGGCGATCTGCTCGGTCCGAAGACCTCGGCGCGATCGCCGGTGTTCGACTGTACCCGAGGCTCGAAGCCTCGGTCGGCTCCCGGCCGGCCGCCGTTGGGCGTCCGTTCCCCGGGGTGCCTCACCACTGTACGCGATGCGCCGGAGTGCCCCGCGCGCCCGGGGTCAGGTGCGGCGTTCTCCCAGCTCGGACGGCTTCTCGGTCCCGCCGCCGGCGGCCGGGCCGTCGGTCGGGTCGTCGGGGTCGCCGGACGTGCCGGGGCGCCCCGTCGTCGCGAGTGAACGCAGCATGGCGTTGTAGGCCTCGAGGTCCTTGTCGCCGTCCCGGTCCGCGCGGCGGTCCTCACGGCGCGCGGTCCGCTCGTCGGCGCGGGACCACTGCACCAGCAGGGCGATCAGCACGATCAGCATCGGGACCTCACCGGTCGCCCAGGCGAGGCCGCCGCCGGCGGTCTGGTCGGCGAGGCGGTCGATCCACGGCATCTCGAGCTGCTGGTAGAAGCCGGAGCCGATGACCGTGGCGCTGGTCATCACCGCGATCCCGAAGAAGGCGTGCAGCGGGATGGCGACGAACAGCAGGCCGAGACGGCCGATGGGCGGCAGCTGCCGGGGGCTCGGATCGATGCCGACGATGGGCCAGAAGAAGATCAGGCCGACCAGCAGGAAGTGGACGTTCATCGCCAGGTGCGCCCAGTGCGACTCCAGCGCGACGTCGAACAGCCCCGAGAAGTACAGGACGTAGAAGCTGCCGACGAAGAGCGCGAGCGCGACCAGCGGATGGGTCAGCACCCGGGCCACCGGCGAGTGCACGGCCGCCAGCACCCACTCCCGGGGCCCGGGCGGTGCGCCGGCACCGGCCGGCGGGAGGGCGCGCAGCAGGAGGGTCACCGGTCCGCCGAGCACCAGCAGGATCGGCACCAGCATGTTCAGCATCATGTGCTGGCCCATGTGCACGCTGAACATCACCGGGGCGTAGCGGCCGATGCCCGACGACGTCGCGACCAGGAGCACCAGGCAGCCGCCCAGCCAGGACAGCGTCCGGCCCACCGGCCAGCCGTCGCCCCGGCGGCGGAGACGGCGCACGCCCGCGAGGTAGAGCCCGGCGAGGACGAACGCCGAGGTGCCGAAGATCAGGTCGAAGCGCGGCTCGACGATCAGGCCCGCGGCCGTGAGCGGCTGGTCGACCGCGTAGCCGACGAGGGCCTCGATGCGGGTGGGCTGCGCCGGGGGCACCACCGGGGGCGGCGTCCGGCCGAGCGCCACGGCGACCCCCATCGTCGCCGCCATGAGGAGCACCTCGAGGCCGGCGAAGCGCACGATCGCGCCGGAGCTCCCGTCGGCGAGGGCGGGCAGGGTACGGCGGCGGTGCCACGCGCCGAAAGCGCCGAGCGCCACGAGCGCGAGGGCCTTGACGACCACGAGCACGCCGTACGTGCTGGTCAGGAGATCCGCCCACGTGATCCGCACGAGCGCGTTGATCACCCCGGAGAGCGCCAGCACCACCCAGCAGACGAGCGCCACCGCGGAGAACCGCCGGGCGGCCAGGGCGGGATGCCGCCCGCCCGCGACGAGGTGGGTGACCAGCGCGACGAGACCCCCGACCCAGATCGCCGCCGCGAGGACGTGCAGCAGGAGGCTGTTGGTGGCGACGTCGTGGTCGCTCCCTCCGGCCGAGTGCCCGGTGAGCGCGAGCGGGAGCAGGCCCGCGAGCGCCAGGCCGAACCCGACCACGGCGGCACCCCACCCGAGCACGACACGGGTCACCCCGAGCGCCAGCAACGCGAACAGGGCGGTCAGCGCCCAGGCCGTCGTCGTCTCGATGCCCGGGACCGCGACCGAGAGCACCCGCAGGTCGAGCATCTGCGACACCGGCCTGCCGTAGGCGTCGGCCGCGCTGAGCGGGATCATCAGCAGCGCGGCGACCGACCACGTGCCCGCGGACCACGACGCCACGCGGACGGCCCGGTAGCCGTCGGCCGACAGCCACCCGGTCGACGCCGGCGGGGTGAAGAAGGCCGCGAGCAGGAGGAAGCCGATCGTCGCCGCGGCGGCCGTCTGGCTCACGGCACGCACCACGGGCAGCGCGTAGACGGTGACCGGACCGGGGTCCGGCAGCCCGAGCTGCGCGAAGGACGCGGCCCCGGACAGCGTGCTCAGGGCCAGCGCCACCACCGCGGCCACGGCGAGCAGCGGGCCGACCTGCGCGGTGAACAGGCCTCCGGTCGTGGTGGGCCGCTCGGTCGAGGCGGGCTCCGATGCCTCGGCGGGCGGAGGGGTCGTGGTGGCCACGCGACCAGGGTAGGTCGCGGTCGTGGGGTGGGCGTCCGGTCGGGCTACGCTGCCCGCCAGGCCCCCGTGGCGCAACGGATAGCGCATCGGCCTTCTAATCCGACGGTTGCAGGTTCGAGTCCTGCCGGGGGCACCCAGTCCGGACGAACCTCGACACCGAGGTCATCGACCCCGGATGATGGGTGACCCACCGCGGAGCCGAGGTCGCCATGCCCGAGACGGCCAGCATCGAGCAGTCCCGCGGACGCGCCGTGCTCGGCGCCTCGGCGGTGCTCTTCTCGGTGCTGTACGTGGTCTCCGACCTGCTCGAGGCCGCCCAGGGCGGCTTCTCGTCGGGGCAGCTCTGGCTCACCCTCGTGGCCGAGGCCGCGATCCCGCCCGTCGTCGTCGGCCTCTACCTCGCCCAGCGGCCGCGGATCGCGCGCAGCGCGCTGATCCCGGCCGTCGCGTACGCGTACGCCTACGTCTACTTCACCGGCACGGTCGTCTACGCCCTGGTCGAGGGCACCCCGGACTACGCGACCCTCTCCGAGGAGCTCGGCGTCTGGATGACGGTGCACGGCGTGATCATGTTCATCGCGGGCGTCTGGTTCGGGGCGGCCGTCGCCCGGGCGGCGGTGCTCTCCCGGTGGACGGGGATCGCGCTCGCGCTGGGGGTGACGCTCGTCGTCGCCACCCAGGGCGCTCCCGAGGGTCTCCAGCTCGTCGCGGCCGCCGTCCGCGCGCTCGGCATCGCCGGGATGGGCGTGGGTGTGCTGCTCGGCGCGCGGGCTCCGCGGGCCACGGCGTGACGGGGTCGCCGCGGGGGTGATCAGCGCCGGGACGCGCGGACGTCGACGCTCGGTCACGGCGCCCCGTCCACGAGCGTCTCGAGCCCGTGCGCCCGGTCGCCGAGCAGCTGCCGGCACAGGGCGGATTCCCGGTCGTGGGAGAACACGTCGTCGGTCATGCGGTCAGGGTCGTCCCGCGACGCGGAGGCGACGAGGATTCTTGCCGAAGCGGCAAGTGTCAGGGGGTCGCCAGGAAGTCGAGCACCTCGCGCGTCAGGCGCACCGGGTCGTCCTCCATGAGGAAGTGCCCGGCCCCGTCGAGGACGACGAGCAGGGCGCCGGGGATGTCGGCGGCGAGCTTCTCGGCGTAGGACACGGGCTGCCACCGGTCCTCGCGTCCCCACACGATGCGGACCGGGATCGCGATCTCGCCGAGCCGGTCGCTGATCTCCCGCGTGTAGCGCGCGTCGTAGTGGCGGACCTGGTGCTCGAAGAAGGACGTCCGCCCGACGGCGGTGCGGTGCGGCGCCAGGAAGGCGCGCAGGTCGTCGCCGGTCATGACGGCCTCGTCGGCGACGGTCATCGTGAGCTGGCGGGTCAGCATCGCCTCGAAGTCCGCCGCCGACATGCTCGCGTAGCTGTCGAGGCGGGCCCGGATGATCTCCTGCCAGGTCGCCGACGGCCATGAGTCGTAGCTGACGGTGTCGATCAGCATGAGGCGCCGGATCCTGCCGGGGTGCAGGACGGCGACGCGCTGGCCGATCGCCCCGCCGATGTCGTGGGTGATCAGGGTGGGGTTCTCGACGCCCAGCTCGTCGAGCAGCGCGAGCAGGAGGTCGGTCTGCGCGCCGACGGAGGTGTCGCGGTCGAGCGGGCGCTCGGAGTCGCCGTAGCCGAGGAGGTCGTAGGTGATCACCCGATGGCCGGCGGCCTCGACGTGCGGCACGACGTGGCGCCACTCGTGGGAGTACGAGGGCGTGCCGTGCACGAAGACGACGGGGTCGCCCTCGCCGCGGTCGCGGTAGGCGAGGCGGACGCCGTCGACGAGGACCTGCCGATCGAGGAAGCTCATGCTGGGTAGACTAGTCTACCCAGCATGGTGGGACGGGGCTCGGCTCGAGCGAGGCTGCTGGCCGCGGCGTCGGCGCGCTTCTACGCGCAGGGCGTGACGGCGACGGGCATCGATGTGATCACCGGCGACGCGGGCGTCGCCAAGATGAGCCTGTACAACAACTTCCGGTCGAAGGCGGAGCTCGTCGCGGCGTACCTCGACCAGCGCCAGCAGGAGTTCCTCGCCCTGTACCGCCGCCGCACCGAGGGTCCCGGCCCACGCGCGCTCGCCGTCTTCGACGCGTACCTCGAGCACGCGGAGGGCGGCGACTTCCGCGGCTGCGGGCTGCTCAACGCGGCGGGCGAGCTGCCCACCGACGACCCCGGCCGGGCCCTGGTCGCGGGGCACAAGGCCGAGGTCGAGGACCTGTTGCGGGAGGCGCTGGCGCCGCGCGAGGACGCCGACGCACTCGCCGAGCACCTGTCACTGCTGCTCGAGGGTGCGATGGTGCGCGGCGGGCTCGAGGGAGATCTGGAGCGCGTCCGCCGAGCGCGGGCGATCGCGGCGGGCCTGCTCGGGGAGGATTGACTCTCGTCGCCGGAGACGCTTCGGAGATCGAAGCGTTTCCACGGAAGTCGTCGCTCCTCCCTCGTCCAGTAGCCGCGGCTTATAGAGTCGGACGCATGCACGCGATGGACGTGCTCGGCGACCCCGTCCGCCGGCGGATCCTCGAGCTCCTCGCCGACGGCGAGCTGGCGTCGGGGGCCGTCGTCGACCACATCCGCGCGGAGTTCGGCATCTCGCAGCCCGGGGTGTCGCAGCACCTGCGCGTCCTGCGCGAGAACGGGCTGGCGTCGGTGCGCGCCGAGGGCACGCGGCGGCTGTACTCCGTCGACGCCGGCGGGCTGCGCGAGGTCGACGGGTGGCTCGCGCCGTTCCGGCACTTCTGGGAGCAGCGCCTCGACGCCCTCGGCACCGAGATCGCCCGGGGCAAGCGCGCCCGTCGGGACGGCGACGCGTAGACGGCGTCCGGGGCGTGTGGCCCCCGCGACAGTGACTCACGAGTAGGTCACACTGGCGCAGACACGTTCGGCGGGGCGTGCCAGAGGTCGGGAGGGGTGCCGAAGTGGCGACGATGTCGTTCCGGGACGCGATGTTCCTGCTGGCGGAGTCGCGGGAGCGGCCGACCCACGTCGGGTCGCTCATGCTGTTCGACCGGCCCGAGGGCTCCGGTCCGGACTTCCTCGCCGACCTGCACCGCACGCTCGTCTCCGGTGACGTCGAGGTCGCGCCGCTGTTCCGGCGCCGGGCGACCCGCGGGCTGTCGACGCTGGGCCAGTGGGCCTGGGTGAACGACGACGACATCGACATCGAGTACCACGTGCGGCTCTCCGCGCTGCCCCGTCCGGGACGCATCCGCGAGCTGCTCGAGCTCGTGTCCCGGCTGCACGGCAGCCTGCTCGACCGGCACCGCCCGCTGTGGGAGTTCCACCTCATCGAGGGCGTGGAGGGCGACCGCTTCGCCGTCTACGGCAAGATCCACCACGCGATGATGGACGGGGTCCGCGCGATGCGGCACCTCGAGAAGGCGCTGAGCACCGACCCCGAGAAGCGCGACATGGCGCCGTTCTGGGCGGTCGACCCGCGCCCGGGCCGCGAGAGCCGCCCGGTGGGCGAGAAGGCGCCCGCGCCGACGGGGGCGCTCGGTGCCGCGCGCGAGTACGTCGGCGGCGCGCTGCGCACCGCGGGCACGCTCGCCGAGACCGTCGGCCAGTCCCTCAACGTGGGCCCGGCGCTGGCGGGGTCGCTGTACCGCGGGCTCGTCGAGCACGACCTGGCGCTGCCGTTCGAGGCGCCGCCGTCGATGCTCAACGTCCCGATCACCGGGGCGCGGCGGTTCGCGGCGCAGTCGTGGCCGCTCAAGCGGATCCAGCGGGTCCGCGAGCGCACCGGGACGACGGTCAACGACGTCATGCTCGCGATGAGCGCGGGCGCGCTGCGGCGCTACCTCGAGGCCCACGACGGGCTGCCCGAGAAGCCGCTGGTGGCCGCCCTGCCCGTCGCGCTCGAGGACTCCGGTTCCGGCAACGCGCTCGGCGCGATCCTCGTGAACCTGGCGACCGACGAGCCGGACCCCGCCGAGCGGCTGAGGAAGATCCGGCAGTCGGGGCTCGCGGCCAAGGAGAACCTGCAGGGCCGCGACCCGATGACGATCGCGGCGCTCTCGGCCGTCGTCGCCGCCCCGATCGGGTTGGGGCTGGTCCCGGGCTCGTCGGCGATCAACCAGGGCTTCAACCTGATCATCTCCAACGTGCCCGGCCCGAAGGACCCGCTGTACTGGGAGGGCGCGAAGCTCGACGGCATCTACCCGATCTCGGTGCCGCTCGACGGGCAGGCGCTCAACATCACGGTCATGTCCTACGCGGACGACATGGAGATCGGCGTGACCGGCGACCGCCGGGCGGTGCCGCACCTGCAGCACCTGCTCGGCTACCTCGAGGAGGCGCTGGTGGAGCTGGAGGCGGTGGCGGACGCCGCCGACGACTAGACGTTCACCCCGGCGAGGACGTCGTGCGCCTGCTCGAACAGCGGCAGGCGGGCGGCGTAGACCGCGGCGTCGGCGCCCGGGTGCAGCGTCTCGCCGAGGGGGATCCGCTCGGCCGCGGCGACCAGCGCGTCGGGACCCGGCGGGAGCAGGCCGACGCCCTGCATCCCCAGCAGCGCGGCACCGAAGGCCGAACCCTGGTCGACGGTCGGGAAGCCGACGGGCAGGTCGAGGGCGTCGGTGAGCATCTGCCGCCAGAGCGTGCTGCGCGCGAAGCCGCCGGTGGCGCGCACCTCGTGCACGGCGAGGTCGGCCTCGCGCATCGCGTCCAGCACGAGGCGCAGCTGCAGGCAGACGCCCTCGAGCAGGGCGCGCGTGACGTGCCCGGCGGTGTGGCGCCGGTGCAGGCCGACCAGCGCGCCGGCGCCGCCGAGGTCCCAGTGCGGGGCGCGTTCAGGCAGCAGGTGCGGCAGGGCGAGGAGGCCGTCGGCGCCGGCGGGGACCTCGGCCGCGGCGGCGAGCAGGGCGTCGACGTCGCGGTTGAGGGTCTCGTGCGCCCAGTCGAGGACCAGCCCGCCGTTGGTGATCGCCCCGCCGACGGCCCAGCGCTCGTCGGCGAGGCCGTAGCAGAACACGCGCCCGCGGGGGTCGACGGCGGGGCGTTCGACGGTGACGCGCAGCGCCCCGCTGGTGCCGATCGAGCACGCGGCGACGCCGGGGCGGACGGCGCCGACGCCGAGGTTCGCGAGCGGGCCGTCGCCGCCCCCGGCGACGACGGGGACGCCGGTGGGCAGGCCCCAGCCGCGGTCGCGCAGCCGCCCGACGACGGCGTTCGGGGCGACGGGCTCGCCCAGCGCGGCGGCGGTGATGCCGGCGATCCGGAGGGCCTCGGGGTCCCAGGTGCCGGTGGCGAGGTCGAGCAGGCCGGTGCCCGAGGCGCACGAGGTGTCGGCGACGCGGGCGCCGGTGGCCCGGGCCAGCACGAACTCCTTGATCCCGCCCCAGGTGTGCGCGGCGGCGTGCAGGCTGGGGCGGGCGCGGCGCAGCCAGGCGAGCTTCACCAGCGGGCTCATGGGGTGCACGGGGGTGCCGGTCCGCCGGTGGAGGGCGAGCGCCCCGCCGGCGCCGTCGCGGGCGCGCAGCTCGCGGGCGGTGTCGCGCGCGCGGCTGTCGGCCCAGGTGATCAGCGGTCCGATCGGGTCGCCGTCCGCGTCGAGGGCGAGCAGCCCGTGCATCGCCGAGCTGAACGACAGCGCCGCGACGCGGGCGGGGTCGAGGTCGGCGACGGCGTCGCGGACCGCGTCGCCCACCGCCTCGTACAGCGCCTCGGGGTCCTGGACCGCGGCGCCGGGCTCGGGCTCGTCGAGGTGGTGGGGGGCCTCGCCGTGGCCGGCAACGACGGGGTCGTCTCCGTCGACGGAGAACGCGACGGCCTTGGTGGCCGTGGTGCCGATGTCGACACCGAGGACGAGGTCGGGCGTCACAGGACCAGGCTCGCGAGCAGCACGACGATCAGGCCCATCACCGAGACGATCGTCTCCATCACCGACCAGGTGCGGAACGTGTCGCGCACCGACATGCCGAAGTACTCGCGGACCAGCCAGAACCCGGCGTCGTTGACGTGCGAGAAGAACACCGAGCCGGCGCCGATGGCGAGCACGACGAGCACCGGGTTGACCGTCGGGTCGACGGCGAGCACCGGCGCGACGATCCCGGCCGCGGTCACGGTGGCGACGGTGGCCGACCCCGTGGCGAGGCGGATGACCACGGCGACGAACCAGGCGAGCAGGAGCACCGGGATGCCTGCTCCCGCGACCGCCTTGGCCAGGGCGTCGCCGATACCGGAGTCGATGAGGACCTGCTTGAACCCGCCGCCGGCCCCGATGATCAGCAGGATCGACGCGGCGGGCACGAGGCCGGCGGCGGCGAGCGAGGACACCTCGGAGCCGGTCAGGCCCCGGCGGAAGCCGAAGGTCCACAGAGCCAGCAGCAGCGCGAGCAGCAGGGCCACCACCGGCTCGCCGAGGAACTCGGCGACGCTCTTCACGCCGCCGTCGGGGAGCGCGACGTCGGCGACGGTGCGCAGGAGCATGAGTGCGACGGGCAGCAGGATCGTCACGAGCGTGGCCACGAGGCCGGGGCGCGGGCGGGTGGTCGTGCCGGTACCGACCGCAGGGCCCCTCCGGTCGTCCTCGCCGGGCCCGGGTTCCGGCGAGGGGCTCCCCTCGCCGGCCGTGTCGACCGGAGGGGCCGTTCGGTCGGGATCGGGCGCGGTGACGGTGTCGGTGACCGCGACGAGACCGGGCGGGGGCGAGGCGGTCGCCCAGCGCGAGGCGTAGTTCGCGAACAGCGGCCCGGCGACGGCGACGGTCGGGATCGCGAGGACGAGGCCGACGAGCAGGGTGAGGCCGAGGTCGGCGCCCAGGGCGTCGACGGCCACGAGCGGGCCGGGGTGCGGCGGCACGAAGGCGTGCAGCACCGACAGGCCGGCCAGCGCGGGGATGCCGACGCGCAGGATCGCGGAGCGTCCCTGCTCGTCGCGGCCGTCGACCGCGTCCGCCGGCAGCATCCGCACCGCCACCACGAACACGACGGGCAGGACGAGCACGACGCCGATCTCGAAGAACAGCGGGATGCCGAGCACCATCGCGAGCCCCGCGACGGCCCACGGCAACCTGCCGTAGCTCGAGCGGCGCAGGATCGTCTCGGCGAGCAGGTCGGCGCCACCGGAGTCGGCGAGCAGCTTGCCGAGCATCGTGCCGAGGCCGAGCACGATCCCGACGTCGCCGAGGGTGCTGCCGACGCCGTCGGTGAACGACTCGACGGTGCCCTCGGGCCCGAGGCCTGCGGCGAGGCCGAGCACCAGCGACCCCACCATCAGCGCCGGGAACGCGTGCAGCCGCAGGCGCGAGGTGATCAGGACGATCACCAGCACGACCACGGCCGCGGCCGTCACCACCAGGCGGGTGTCGCTCGCGGTCCACATGTCGGGTCCTGTTCCCCGACGCGCCCGGCCCCACCCTGCGTCCCCGGGAGGCCGCGCCTAGGCTCGCCCGCGGAGGCGTCAGGGTGCCTGGTGGCCCCCGCGGTCTTCAACACCGTAGTGGCCGGGTATCTCGGCCAGGCGGGTTCGATTCCCGTCCGCCTCCGCCAACTCCCCCGGGTCCAGACGCCGTGCCCGAGGCCACCACCACAGCACGAGGAGCTCCTGCATGGGCGTGCGCACCTGGTTGGGCGAGTGGCCGATGTTCCGGCAGGCGACCGGCGCCGATCCGCTCGGCCGCGGCACGGCCGTCGAGTCGCCGCGCACGCAGGCGCTGGCGCCGCGCACGCAGGACGCCGACGAGGTCGTCAAGTCGGTGTGCCCCTACTGCGCGGTGGGCTGCGGGCAGAACATCTACGTCCGCGACGGGCGCGTGACCCAGATCGAGGGCGACCCCGACTCCCCCGTCTCGCGCGGGCGGCTGTGCCCCAAGGGGTCGGCGTCGACGTCGCTGGTCACCTCGCCGTCGCGGGTGACGACCGTGAAGTACCGGCGCCCGTACGGCACCGAGTGGGAGGACCTCGACCTCGACACGGCGGTCGACATGATCGCCGACCGGGTCCTCGACGCCCGTCGCAAGGGCTGGCAGGACACCGACGACGAGGGCCGCGTCCTGCGGCGCACGCTGGGCTTCTCGAGCCTGGGCGGCGCGACGCTGGACAACGAGGAGAACTACCTCATCAAGAAGCTGTTCATGGCGCTCGGCGCGATCCAGGTGGAGAACCAGGCGCGCATTTGACACAGCGCCACCGTCCCCGGTCTGGGGACCAGCTTCGGCCGCGGAGGGGCCTCGAACTTCCAGCAGGACCTGCAGTTCTCCGACTGCATCGTCATCGAGGGCTCGAACATGGCGGAGGCCCACCCCGTGGGCTTCCAGTGGGTGATGGAGGCGAAAGCCCGCGGCGCGAAGGTCATCCACGTCGACCCCCGCTTCACGCGCACCAGCGCGGTCGCCGACCTGCACGTCCCGTTCCGGGCGGGCGCGGACATCGCGTTCCTCGGCGGGCTGATCCACCACGTGCTGGAGCACGAGCTCGACTTCCGCGAGTACGTCATGGCGTTCACGAACGCCGCGGAGCTGGTCGGTGAGGACTTCGCCGACGCCGACGTCGAGGGCGTGTTCTCCGGATACGACGCCGAGACCGGGCGCTACGACCCGATCTCCTGGCAGATGGACGGCGCCTACGAGGCGCCGGCCGCCGGCATGCGCGACCACTGGGAGCCCGAGCTCCGCGAGGAGCACGCGGCGTTCACGTCGGACACCGCGGGCGGCGTCGGCGACCAGGCCTACGCGCCGTCCGACCCCGAGCGCGACGACACCCTGCAGCACCCGCGCTGCGTCTACCAGGTGCTCAAGCGCCACTACGCGCGCTACACGCCCGAGGCCGTCGCGAGCGTGTGCGGCATGCGCGTCGAGGAGTTCCTCGAGGTCGCCCGGGCGATCACGCAGAACTCGGGACGTGACCGCACGACGGCGTGGGTCTACTCGGTGGGCTGGACGCACCACACCGTCGGCGCGCAGTACATCCGCGCCGCGTCGATCCTGCAGACGCTGCTGGGCAACATGGGACGTCCGGGCGGCGGCATCCTCGCGCTGCGCGGGCACGCGTCGATCCAGGGGTCGACCGACATCCCGACGCTGTACGACCTGCTGCCGGGCTACATCCCCATGCCCAACGCGCATCTGCACTCCGACCTGCAGAGCTTCCTCGACGCGGACGCGGCCAAGACCGGGTTCTGGGGTCACATGGACGCCTACCTGGTCAGCCTGCTCAAGGCGTGGTGGGGCGACGCGGCGACGCCGGAGAACGACTT
The DNA here is from genome assembly GCF_037400335.1 of Actinomycetospora flava. Classification (NCBI taxonomy): domain Bacteria; kingdom Bacillati; phylum Actinomycetota; class Actinomycetes; order Pseudonocardiales; family Pseudonocardiaceae; genus Actinomycetospora; species Actinomycetospora flava. The sequence continues at coordinate 8,092 of NZ_JBBEGM010000029.1, read as the reverse complement.
CGCGTTCGGCTACCTGCCGCGGCTGACCGGCAACCACGGCACGTACGGGATCGTCCGCGACCAGATCGACAAGAAGACGTTCGGCTACTTCCTCGTCGGCGAGAACCCGGCCGTGGGGCACGCCAACGGCAAGATGCAGCGCCTCGGGATGGCGAACCTCGAGTGGCTCGTCGTCCGGGACATGCAGATGATCGAGTCGGCGTCGTTCTGGAAGGACGGCCCCGAGATCGAGACCGGGGAGCTGCGCACCGAGGACATCGGCACCGAGGTGTTCTTCCTGCCGTGCGCGAACCACACCGAGAAGTCCGGCACGTTCACCAACACCCAGCGGCTGCTGCAGTGGCGCCGCGAGGCGGTGCACCCGCCGGGTGACGCGCGCTCCGAGCTGCACTTCTACTTCCACCTCGGGAAGCGGATCCGGGAGAAGCTGGCCGGGTCGACCGACGACCGCGACCGCCCGATCCTCGACCTCACGTGGGACTACGACACGTTCGGCGTGCACGAGGAGCCCAACCCGCAGTCGGTGCTCGCCGAGATCAACGGCTACGACGCCGATGGCGAGCACCTGTCGAGCTACACGCAGATGAAGGCGGACGGGTCGACGTCGGGCGGGTGCTGGATCTACACCGGCGTCTACGCCGACGGCGTCAACCAGGCCGACCGGCGCAAGCCCGGGTCGGAGCAGACCTGGGTCGCGCCGGAGTGGGGCTGGGCGTGGCCGGCGAACCGCCGCACGCTCTACAACCGGGCCTCCGCCGACGCCGACGGCAAGCCGTGGAGCGAGCGCAAGGCCTACGTGTGGTGGGACGCGGAGGCCGAGAAGTGGACGGGGCACGACATCCCCGACTTCGAGGCCACCAAGGCGCCGTCGTACCGGCCGCCCGAGGACGCCGTGGCCGAGGACGCGCTGTCCGGCACCGACGCGTTCATCATGCAGGCGAACGGGAAGGCGTGGCTCTACGCGCCGACCGGGCTCGCCGACGGCCCGATGCCCACGCACTACGAGCCCGTCGAGTCGCCGGTGGCCAACCTGCTGCACGACCAGCAGGACAACCCGGCGCGCGAGGACATCGACCGCGCCTGGAACCGGCTGAACCCGGCGATGTCGGAGACGTATCCGTACGTCTTCCTCACCTACCGGCTCACCGAGCACCACACCGCGGGCGGCATGAGCCGGTTCCTCGGCTACCTCTCCGAGCTCCAGCCGGAGTTCTTCTGCGAGGTCTCCCCCGCGCTGGCCCGGGAGCGGAACCTCGAGCACCTCGGGTACGCCACGCTGATCTCGGCGCGGACCGCGATCGAGGCGCGCGTGCTCGTCACCGAGCGGATGAAACCGCTGCGGATCGGGGACCAGGTCGTCCACCAGATCGGCCTGCCCTACCACTGGGGGTCGAACGGACTGTCCGTCGGCGACCCGGCGAACGACCTGCTCGGCGTCGTCATGGACCCGAACGTCCACATCCAGGAGTCCAAGGTGGCGACCTGCGACATCCAGCCCGGGCGCCGGCCCCGCGGGCCCGCGCTGCTCGACTTCGTCGAGTCCTACCGGCGCAAGGCGGGCGTCGAGCCGGGAGGCATCACGTGACGAAGCTGTGGGACGCCTTCTCCGGCGCGGCGACCTCGCTGTCGGGGCCGCTGCCCGACCCCTCGACCGACGCGGGCTGGTCGGCCGAGCACCCCAAGCGGGTCGGCTTCTTCACCGACACCTCGGTGTGCATCGGCTGCAAGGCCTGCGAGGTGGCGTGCAAGGAGTGGAACCTGGTGCCCGACGACGGCACCGACGCCTCCGACCTCTACCGCCTGACCGGCATGTCGTACGACAACACCGGCGACCTCGGCGCCTCGACGTGGCGGCACGTCGCGTTCATCGAGGACGTGCGACCGCACGGCACGGCGACGACGGGGCACCTGCCGACGGGGCTGCCGGCGCTCGGCGGCGCCCCTCCCCGTGACGCCGCGACGGCCCCGCCGGACGGCGGCACCGTCGACCTCCTCGCCCTGCTGCCCGACTCGGGCGCGCACGGCCAGCAGACCCCGGACGACGAGCGTGACGTGCGCTGGCTGATGTCGTCGGACGTCTGCAAGCACTGCACCCACGCCGGCTGCCTGGACGTCTGCCCGACCGGGGCGCTGTTCCGCACCGAGTACGGCACCGTCGTCGTGCAGGACGACATCTGCAACGGCTGCGGCTACTGCGTCCCGTCGTGCCCGTACGGCGTCATCGACGTGCGCGAGAGCGACGGCGGCGCCCACAAGTGCACGCTGTGCTACGACCGGCTCGGTGAGGGCCTGGAGCCGGCGTGCGCGAAGGCGTGCCCGACGAACTCCATCCAGTTCGGTGACCTCGACGAGCTCCAGGCGGCCGCCGACGCGCGGCTCGCTGAGCTGCACGGCCGGGGCGTCGACGAGGCGCGGCTCTACGGGCGCGACCCCGACGACGGCGTCGGCGGCGACGGGGCGTTCTTCCTGCTGCTCGACGAGCCGGAGGTGTACGGCCTGCCGCCGGACCCGATCGTCACCACCCGCGACCTGCCCGAGATGTGGCGGAACGCGGCGCTGACCGCGGTCGGGCTGGGCGCGGCGGTCGTGGCGGCGTTCTTCACGGGGGGTCGACGGTGACCGACGCGAACCCGGCGGAGATGCCGGAGCGGAACCGGGTCGACCACGACGCCGTGAAGCCGCGGCGGGGCGGTCGCGGCGAGCAGCTCCAGGTGCCCGAGGCCGACTTCCGCTCGTACTACGGCCGCCCGATCATCAAGGCGCCGGTGTGGAAGAACCCGGACGTCCCGCTGTACCTGTTCCTCGGCGGGCTGGCGGCGACGTCGGCCGGGCTCGGGGCGCTGGGCGGGGCGACCGACCGCCCCACGCTGCGGCGCACCGGACGGCTCGCGGCCGCGGGTGGCGCGGTCGGCGGGACGTTCTTCCTCATCCACGACCTGCACCGCCCGACGCGCTTCCTGCACATGCTGCGGGTGTTCAAGCCGACGTCGCCGCTGTCGGTGGGCACCTGGATCCTCTCGCCGTTCGCGACGTTCGCGGCCGCGACGGCGGCGTCCGAGGTGACGGGGCTCTTCCGGCGCGCCGGCGACGTCTCGGGCGCCGCGGCCGCGGTGATCGGGCCGGCGCTCGGCACCTACACCGCGGTGCTGTTCTCCAACACCGCCGTGCCGACCTGGCACGAGGCGCACCGCGAGCTGCCCATCGTGTTCGCCGGCAGCGCGGCGGCCGCCGGCGGCGGGATGGGCCTGGTCGGGGCATCGGTGCGCGACAACGTGCCGGCCGCGCGCCTGGCCGTGGCGGGCGCGGCGGTGGAGCTCGCGGCGGGCGAGTACATGGAGCGCAAGCTCGGGCTGCTCGGCGACGTCTACCGGAAGGGCCGCGCCCATACGCTCATGCGCGCGTCGAAGGCATGCCTCGCGGCCGGGGCCGTCGGGACGCTGCTGGGGCGGCGTCGTCGCTGGTCGGCGGCCCTGTCGGGGCTCGCGCTGATGGCGGGCTCGGCGCTGACCCGTTTCGGCGTGTTCGACGCAGGCATCGCGTCGGCCAACGACCCGGCGCACATCGTCGTGCCGCAGCGCGAGCGGATCGCGCAGCGCCGGGCCTCGACCGAGACCGGCTACCCGACCCCGCCGGACCGCACCTTCGCCTGACCTCTGTGCGTACTTTCCGGGGCTGTAGGCCCGGAAAGTGCTCACGAGGCGCGGGGGGCACGGTCGTGTGACGATCGGTGGCCGTGGCTGACGCTCAGGTCGGGGTGCGCCGGACCGGGCCGCCGCCGTGGGCGGTGGCGCTGGGGTTCGGCGTGCTCGTCGTCGGCGGGCTGCTGTGGGCGAAGTGGGCGCCGTACTGGGTGAAGGTGCCGTCGGTCGCCGGCTCGCACTCGCTGGGGCCGTCGATCCTCACCGGCGGCGAGCCGGCGCCGCCCGGGGTGTCGCTGTCCGCGGGCCTGCGCTTCGCGGGCACGTACTTCCTCGCGATCTGGCCGGCGCTCGTCGTCGGGCTCGTACTGGCGGCGGCGGTGCAGACCGCGCTGCCCCGGGAGTGGCTCGCGCGGATCTTCACCGGCGGCGTGCGGGGCAGCGTCCTCGCGGTGCCCTCGATGATGTGCTCGTGCTGCGCGGCACCGCTCGCGGTCGGGCTGCGCCGGCGGGCCGCCGGGCTGACCGCGACGCTGGCCTACTGGCTCGGGAACCCGGCGCTGAACCCGGTGGTGCTGGCCTTCTGCGCGTTCGTGCTGCCGTGGGAGTGGACGGTGCTGCGCGCTCTCGCGGGTGTGGCCGTCGTCGTCGCGGCCGTGGCGCTGGGTCGGTGGTGGGCGGGGCGGTCGCCGTCCGCGGCCGTCGTGGCCGTCCCCGTCGAGGACGAGTCCCCGGCCGACGACCGGCCGTTGCTCGTGCGCTTCCTCGCCGCCCTGGGCGGGCTGTCGGTCCGCCTCCTGCCCGAGTACCTGCTGCTCGTGGTCGCGCTCGGCGCGTTCCGCGGGGTGCTGTTCCCGGTCGGGGCGTCCTGGCTGACCGGCACGGCGGTCGTGCTGGGCGTCGTGGTCCTGGCCGTCGCCGGCACGCTGCTGCCGATCCCGACCGGCGCGGAGGTCGCCGTCGTCGCCGCGCTGCTCGCCGTCGGGGTGTCCGGACCGCTCGCGGCCGCGCTGCTCGTGACGTTGCCCGCGCTGAGCCTGCCGTCGCTGCTCATGGTGCGGAACGCCTTCCCGCGCACGCTGCTGGTGGCGGTGACCGGGGTGGTCGTCGGCGTCGGCGTGCTGACGTCGGTGGGGGCATGGGCCGTCGGTCTCTGAGCGCCGTCGCGCAGCGCACAATGGCCCGGTGAACGACGACCCGCGGCGGCGCGTGCCGCGCACGGACGCGGTGCTGGCCGACGCCCGGCTGGAGCCGGCGCTCGCGACGCTGGGGCGGGCGCGGGTGAAGGAGGTCGTCGTCGCGGCGCAGGGCCGGGCGCGGGCCGGGGAGATCACGCCGGAGGCGGTGGCGGACGAGGTGTTCGCGACGCTGCCGCTGACCGCGGCGTCCCTCCGGTCGGTCGTCAACGCCACCGGGGTGCTCCTGCACACGAACCTGGGCCGCGCGCCCCTGTCGCCGGCCGCGCGGGACGCGCTGGGCGTCGCGGCGGGGACGACGGACGTCGAGCTGGACCTCGTCTCGGGGGGCCGGGGTCGCCGGGGTGCGGGCGCGCTGGCGGCGCTGGCGGCGGCGGTGCCGGACGCCGGGGGCGTGCACGTCACCAACAACGGGGCGGCGGCGCTGATCCTGGCGGCGACGGCGCTGGCGGCGGGAGACGACGCAGAGCGGAGCTCGACCGGTCGGGGCCGCCGGGAGATCGTCATCGCGCGCGGCGAGATGGTCGAGATCGGCGACGGGTTCCGGCTGCCCGACCTCCTCGAGTCGACCGGCGCCCGCCTGCGCGAGGTCGGCACCACCAACCGCGTGCACCGCGCGGACTACGCGGACGCGGTCGGACCCGACACGGGGATGATCCTCAAGGTCCACCCCTCGAACTTCGTCGTCACGGGGTTCACGTCGTCGGTGCCGGTGTCGGAGCTGACGGACCTCGGCGTGCCGGTGGTCTCGGACATCGGCTCCGGCCTGCTCGCCCCGCACCCGCTGCTGCCCGACGAGCCCGACGCGGCGACGGAGCTGCGCGCCGGGGCGTCGCTGGTCACGGCGTCGGGCGACAAGCTGCTCGGGGGCCCGCAGGCCGGGCTGCTGCTCGGCGACGCCGACCTCGTGCACCGGCTGCGTCGCCACCCCCTGGCGCGGGCGCTGCGCGTCGACAAGCTGACGCTGGCCGCGCTGGAGGCGACGCTGCGCGGGCCGGTGCCTCCGGTGCGGGCGCTGCTCGAGACGCCGGTGGGCTCGTTGCGGTCCCGGTCCTCGGACATCGTCTCTGTCGTCGGTCCGCCGGCGGAGGCCGTCGACTGCGTCGCGCAGGTCGGCGGGGGCGGCGCGCCCGGGGTGGAGCTGCCCAGCGCCGGGGTGGCGCTGCCGTCGTCGCTGGCCGCGACGTTGCGTCTCGGCGCCGACCCCGTCGTGGCGCGGGTGGAGCAGGGCCGGTGCGTGCTCGATCTGCGCTCGGTGCCGCCGGAGGACGACGCGCGGCTGGTGGCGGCGGTGCGGGCGGCGCTGGCGTGAGGGTCGTCGCCACCGCCGGGCACGTCGACCACGGGAAGTCGACGCTGGTCCGCGCGCTGACCGGGATGGAGCCCGACCGCTGGGCCGAGGAGCGCCGGCGGGGTATGACGATCGACCTCGGGTTCGCGTGGACGACGCTGCCCGGGGACGACGAGCCGGTCGCGTTCGTCGACGTCCCGGGGCACGAGCGGTTCGTGACGCAGATGCTCGCCGGTGTCGGGCCGGTGCCGGCGACGATGTTCGTCGTCGCGGCCGATTCGGGCTGGATGCCGCAGTCGACCGAGCACCTCGACGCGCTCGACGCGCTCGGGGTGCGCGACGGCCTGCTCGTGGTCACCCGCAGCGACCTCGCCGATCCGGAGCTGGCGCGGGACGAGGCGCTGGAGCACCTCGGGGAGTCGTCGCTGGGGCGGCTGCCGGCGGTGTGCGTGTCGGGGGCGACCGGGTTCGGCCTCGATCATCTCCGTTCCGCGCTGTCGTCCCTGGTCGGCGGTCTCCCCCGGCCCGACGTCGACGCGGACGTGCGCCTGTGGGTCGACCGCGCGTTCACGGTGCGGGGCGCGGGCACGGTCGTCACCGGGACCCTCGGCGCCGGGACGGTGCGGGTGGGCGACGAGCTGGCGCTGGGCTCGCGGGTCGTGTCCGTGCGCGGGCTGCAGGCGCTGGGCGAGTCGGTCGACCCGGTGCGCGCGGTGGCGCGGGTGGCGCTGAACCTGCGGGGTGTCGGGCTCGACGAGGTGGGGCGCGGCGATGCGCTGACGACGCCCGGTCGCTGGTTGCGCAGCGACGTCGTCGACGTGCGGGTGGGGCCGCCGCGGGGCTCGTCGGCGGCGGTCGACCTCCCGCGGCAGGTGATGCTGCACGTCGGATCGGCGGCGGTGGCGGCGCGGGTGCGGCCGTTGTCGGTGTCCGGGGCGGACGTCACGGCGGACGTCACGGCGGATGTCACGGCGGACGTCACCCGGACCGTGCGGCTGACCCTGCGCGAGCCGCTGCCGCTGCGCCCCGGTGACCACGCGCTGCTGCGCGATCCAGGGGCGCACCGGGTGCTGGGCGGGGTGACGGTGCTCGACGTCCGCCCGCCCGCGCTGCGGCGGCGGGGTGCGGCGCGCGTGCGCGCCGAGGAGCTGGCGGCCACGGACGGGGCGCCGGACGCGCACGGGGAGCTGGCGCGCCGGCGGCTGATGAAGCGCGAGGAGCTGGTGGCGCTGGGGGCTGTGGTCCCCGACGACGTGCCCGGGGCCGCGGGGTGGTTGGTCGATCCCTCGTGGTTGCCGACGTTGGCGTCACGCCTGGTCGAGGCGGTGGAGGCGCACACCGCCGAGCATCCGCTCGACGCGGGCCTGCCGGCGAAGGCCGCCGCGCAGGCCCTCGACCTGCCCGATCCTCGCCTGCTCGACCTCGTGCTCGCCGAGCCCGGGGCGTCGTCGCTGGTGGCGGCGGGCGGACGGATCCGGCCGCGCGAGGCCGGGGGGCTGCCCGACGCCGTGCGCGCGGCGGTGGCGTCCGTCCGCTCCGACCTGGCCTCGGCCCCGTTCTCGGCCCCGGAAGCCGGACGGCTCGCGGAGCTGGGCCTGCGCACCCGCGAGCTCGGCGCGGCGGTGAAGGCGGGGGCGCTGCTCAAGGTCGGCGACGGGATCTACCTCGCGCCGGACGCGGCGGAGGTGGCCGTGGCGCGGCTGGCGGACCTGCCGTCGCCGTTCACGCTCTCCGAAGCGCGCCAGGCGCTGGGCACCACCCGCCGCGTCGCCGTCCCGCTGCTGGAGTACCTCGCGAGACAGGGCCGCACCCGCCGCGACGACGAGGGCCGGCACGCGTTGCGGTAGTGCGAGCGATGCGGCGGTGCGAGCGATGCGGCATCTAGCTGGCGATTCAATTCAGCACGCCGATAGGGACGCTCCTATGACGCGTCAAGGGGTGCGATGGGCGCGGATTCGAGCTGTCGC
>NZ_JBBEGM010000028.1:0-27758 GCF_037400335.1 Actinomycetospora flava | reverse complement strand
CCAGCCCCACAACCCGCGGCGGGTTGACATAGGAGCAACACATCCTCGCCGCGGCGACACGCCGGTCAGGGGTCGAGGAAGTCCAGGAGCGCGTCGGTGACGTGCTGCGGCGCCTCCTGGTGCGGGAAGTGCCCGACGCCGTCGAGGGTCCGGTGCACGTGCCCCGCGTCGCACCAGCGGGCCGAGGCGCGGGCGACGCGGTCGGGCACCCACGGGTCCGCGCCGCCGTGGATCTGCAGCACCGGCACCGTCACGCGCCGGCCCATCGCCCGGGCGTAGCGCGCCCCGTCCGGCCGGAACTGCGAGCGCACGCTCCAGCGGAAGCCCTCGATCGCGGTGTGCGGCACGCGGGGCAGGAGCATCGCGGCGCGGTGGTGGTCGGCGACCTCGGCGAACTCCGGCGCGGCGGCCCAGTCCGGTCCGGAGCCGGCGCGGAGCAGCGAGGCCACCCACGCGCCGTCGTCGCGGCGCAGGCGCCGTTCGGGCAGCCGCGGCGGCTGCAGCGACAGCGCGATCCGCAGCGCCGGCCCCCACGGCCGCCGACGGACGGCCGATCGCAGCGTCCGCGGGTGCGGCGCGGCGAGGACGCCGAGCCGCGACACGACGCCCGGTCGCAGCGTGGCGAGCGTCCACGCGACGGCGCCGCCCCAGCCGTGGCCGATGACCGTGGCCTCGCGCGCCCCGAGCGAGCGCACGAGACCGGCGGCGTCACCGGCGAGCGTCCAGAGGTCGTAGCCGCGGGGAGGCCGATCGGAGTCGCCGTAGCCGCGCAGGTCGGCGGCGGCGACCCGGTAGCCCGCGGTCGCCAGGGCGGGCAGCTGGTGGCGCCAGGCCCACCAGGAGCCCGGGAACCCGTGCAGCAGCAGCACGAGCGGCCCGGACTCGGGACCGGCCTCGGCGACGTGCAGCTGCACGCCGTTGGCCGAGACGGTCCGGTGGCTCCAGGGTCCGGGGAGTTCGGACCCGGCGACGGTGCTCAGGCGGCGTCGGAGCGGCCGCGACTGAAGACCGCCACCGACTCCTTCGCGGACTCGATGGTCCGCTCCGGCGCCTTGATCTTGCGGACCTTCAGGTAGCCGAGCAGGCCCATCAGCCCGGCGAACAGGATCATGAGGCCGAAGGTGACCGCGTAGCCGGCCCACTGCTGGCTCGGCCAGATGAGGTTGAAGGCCTCGGACACCGCGATGAAGAAGAAGAACAGGCTGAACAGCGCCACCACGCCGGCGACGACGAAGAAGACGCTGCCCTGCACACCCTTCTTGACCTCGGCCGTGATCTCGGTCTTCGCGAGCTCGACCTCGGCGCGGACCAGGGTCGAGACGTGGGTCGAGACCTCCTTGACCAGCGAGCCGACGGAGGCGTCGCCGTCCTGCCGCACGGGCTCGGCGTTGAGGGGGATCGACGGGACGATCGGCGGTGTCGACGAGCCGCTGGCCGGCTGCTCGGGGCGGGTCACGGGCGCTCCTGGCGGGTGTTCGGTCGCTCGGGTCGGATCGTCGAGCGGGTGCTGAGGTCGGTCATCGTGCCACGTCACCGGCGGTACTCCGCGCCACACGGCGTGCCGTCCGCTGATCACGGTCGGCCCCGGTCTTCCCCTGGACGCCGGTCGGTACTCCGCCGATTCCCTCGAACGGGGCTACTCACCGGTCGGGCGACGGCGCAGGGCCTTCACCGCGCCCTGCCGGCGCTTGCTCTCGAGCCGCCGTCGACGCGCCGCCCGCGACGGGGCGGTCGGGCGGCGGTCCGGCGGGTCGGGGGCCAGCGCCTCGCGCAGCAGGGCGGCGAGACGGTCACGCGCGGCGCGGCGGTTGCGGCGCTGGGAGCGGTCGTCGGCGGCCACGACCGTCAGGACGCCGTCGTGGAGACGCCCCGTGAGGCGGGTCAGCAGCCGCTCGCGGTCGGCGTCGCGCAGCGGAGCGTGGCGCAGGTCGACCGAGAGCTCGACCCGCGAGTCGGTGGTGTTGACGCCCTGCCCACCCGGGCCGCCGGCGCGGGAGAAGCGCCACTGGAGCGCGCCCGCCGGCAGCACGACGTCGCGCGTGACCACGAGGTCACCCGCGACGTCGTCGTGAGGAACGCCTACCGGCGGCACACCGCCAGGGTGCCCCGTCAGCTGCGCGGACCCACCGGCAGCACGGTGCGGCCCCACGTGGCGTTGGTGACCACCGCGGCGGAGGCGTACCAGGCGACGAGCGCGGTCACGATCCCCATGAACCCACCGACGGTGGCGATCGCGTCCACGCCGAGGAGGTCACCGACCGACAGCAGCGCGAACGTCAGGAACAGCGTGGCGAACACGGCGACCAGCGCACTGGTGGTGCGCAGCGCCGCGATCAGCATGTAGAGCGTGAACAGCGTCCAGCCGACGAGGAAGATCCCCGTGGCGGTGGTGATGCCGGACTCGGGGACGCCCGAGGCCTCCATCTCCGGCTCGATGAACTGGACGTAGGCGGCGAACGCGATCCAGAACGTGCCGTAGGACCCGAAAGCCGTCGCGCCGAACGTGTTGGCCTTGCGGAACTCCCACATGCCCGCGAGCAGCTGGGCGAGCCCGCCGTAGAAGAGCGCGAGCGGCAGCACGACGGGCTCGAGGGCCTCGGGGGCCAGCCCCGCGTTGAAGAGGCTGAGCACGAAGGTGGTCAGCGCGAAGGCCGCGAGCCCGAGCGGGCCGGGGTCCGCGATGCTCGTCGTGGGGTCGGCGGGTGCGGGAGCGCGTTCCGGCGTCGTCCTCGTGGTGCGCTCCTCACGCATCTCCGTCGTGCTCGACATGGGTGCTCCACTCCGTTGGCTGTGTTGCCGGTCACGTGGAGGAGGGGCTGCCCACTTTCGTGAACTGGCTATTCGGATCGGACGTACCGGACCGGTTCAGCTCCGTTCGGCCCTTGTGATCAGGGCCGTCCGGTCGTGTCGGATGGGCTGTGACGTGGCCCTCGGAGGTCGTCCTGCGACGATGGCGCGCCGTGGCCGACCCGCTGGAGCCCCTGACCCGCCTGCCGGGCGTCGCCGACGACGCCCACGCCGTCCGCGAGGCGCTGACCCGGGTGAACAACCACCGCACCAACCGCCGCGGCTGGCCCGCCACCGCGGCCGAGGCGTCGGTCCGGGCCGCGCGCGCTTCCGCGAGCCTCGACGGCGGGTCGGCCGAGCTGCCCGCCGACGGCCCGGTCGACGACCCGGTGCTGGCGGGCTCGCTGCGCGTCGCCGAGGCGCTCGGCGGGCTCCTGTCGGCCTGGCGCTCGGCGCCCCGGCAGGCGCTCGCCCGGCTGCACGTCCTCGCCGCCGCCGACCTGCCGGGGGTCACCGACGACGACCTGGGCCGGCCGCGCCTCGACCCCGGAGTGGGGGAGCGGCTCGACGCCCTCGCGGTGCTGGTGACCGGCGGGACGTCGGTGCCCGCGCCCGTGCTCGTGGCCGTCGTGCACGGCGAGCTGCTCGCCCTCGCGCCGTTCCCGACCGCGACCGGTGTCGTCGCCCGCGCCGCGGCCCGCCTGACCGCCGTCGCGACGGGTCTCGACCCGAAGGGCCTCGCCGTCCCCGAGGTCGGCCACTACCGCGCGGCCGACGAGTACCGCGCGTCCGCCGCCGCGTTCGCCACCGGCGAGGCCGACGGCCTCGCGCGCTGGTTCGCCCACTGCGCCACGGCCTGGCAGGTCGGCGCCCGGGAGGGTCTCGGGATCGCGGACGCGGCCAGCTCGTAGACGGCCGCGCAGGACGGCCGCCCGGGCGCCACCGCTACGGCGTCCGGGCCTGATCCACGGCCCATCGCGCGGCGTGGTTGTCCCCACCCCTCCCGTCCGTCCACAGCTCGGATCCCGACGCTGACGCCGCCGGTTCCCGACGCGGCAGCGTGCTCTCCGTCAGGCGATTCGTCGGACGGTGAGCGGGGAGGACGCGGGTGATGGCGGCGAGGGACGGCACGGACCGGCGCGTGGTCGTGATGACCGACGACGAGGAGCTGCTCGACGACGTCGTGCGGCTGGCGGCCGCCGCGGAGGTCGAGCTCGAACGGGTGCCCGATCCGGCGGGTCTGCGGCGCCGATGGCACTCCGCGGCGAGGGTCCTGGTCGACGAGGGTGCCGCGCGCGCCGTCGGCCCGCTGCGGCTCGGGCGCCGGGACGGCGTGGTGCTGCTGTGCCGGGGCGATCCGCCCGGCTCGCTGTGGGAGCACGCGGTCGGCGTGGGTGCCGAGCACGTCGTGTCGCTGCCCGAGGGCGAGGACTGGCTCGTCTCCGAGCTCGCCGACGCCGGCCCGGGGGACGACGCCGGGCCCGGGCGGGTGGTCGCGGTCGTCGGCGGGCGCGGTGGCGCCGGCGCGTCGGTCCTCGCGGTCGCCGTCGGGGCCTACGCGAGCACGCGGGGCTCGCGGGTGCTGCTCGTCGACTGCGATCCCCTCGGCGGCGGCCTCGACCTCCTCGCCGGCGCCGAGCAGCTCGAGGGCCTGCGCTGGAGCGGGCTCGCGCTCGGCGGCGGAGGCGGCGGCCGGGTCGCCGCGGCGTCACTGCACGAGGCGTTGCCCTCGCCGGACGGGATGATCACGGTGCTGGCGTGCGACCGCGCGGGCGAGGGGCCCGAGCCGGGGGCGGCGGTCGCCGTCGTGGAGGCCGGGCGGCGGGCGGGCGAGGTCGTGGTGTGCGATCTCCCCCGCCACCCGACCGACACCGCGCTCGCCGTGGCGGACGTCGCCGATCTGGTGGTCCTGGTCGTGCCCGCCGAGGTGCGCGCCGTCGCCGCGGCCGCCCGCGTCGCGGAGCCGCTGGCCGAGCGCGGGGCGCCCGTGCGGCTCGTGGTGCGCGGCCCCGGACCCGGCGGGCTGGACGCCGACGACGTGGCGAACGTGCTGGGCCTCGAGGTGCTCGCGTCGGTGGGCAGGGAGTCCGGCCTCGACCGCGCGCTCGACCAGGGCCGGGTGCCGGGGCTGCGGGGTGGTCCCGTCCAGGACGCCGCCAGGGCCGTGGTCGACGCCCTCGAGGCCGTCGCCGACCGGGGACGGGCGGCGTGAGCACCGCGCCGGAGACCGGGCTCGTCGAGCGGGTCCGGACGCGGCTGGTGACCTCCGGCGGGCAGGCCGGCGCCGGCGACCTCGCGGCCGCCGTGCGCGCCGAGGCCCGCGGGGTGGTCGGCGACGCGGATGTCCTGACCGCGGTGCGCGGCCTGCAGCGCGAGCTCGTCGGCGCCGGGCCGCTGGAGGACCTGCTGCGCGAGCCCGGCACGTCCGACGTGCTCGTCATCGCCCCGGACGCGGTCTGGGTCGACCGCGGCGCCGGCCTCGAGCGGACCGCGGTGACGTTCCCGGACGAGGACGCCGTGCGCCGCCTGGCCCAGCGCCTCGCGAGCGCGGCGGGCCGGCGGCTCGACGACGCCAGCCCCTACGTGGATGCGCGCCTGCCCGGCTCGGGGGTGCGGCTGCACGCCGTGCTCGCCCCGGTCGCCGCGGACGGCACCTGCGTGTCGCTGCGGGTGCTCCGGCCCGCCCGCCACGACCTCGCCGCGCTCGCCGCCACGGGCACCGTGGACGCCGACGGAATGGCCCTGCTGCGCGCGGTGGTGGCCGCGCGGCTGGCCTTCCTCGTCGTGGGCGGGACGGGGTCGGGCAAGACGACGCTGCTGTCGGCACTGCTCGGCGAGGTGGCGCCGGGCGAGCGCATCGTGTGTGTCGAGGACGCCGAGGAGCTGCGCCCGGTCCACCCGCACGTGGTGCGGATGGTGTCCCGCCCGGCCAACGTCGAGGGCGCGGGCCAGGTGCTCCTGCGCGACCTCGTGCGCCAGGCGCTGCGGATGCGCCCCGACCGGCTCGTCGTCGGCGAGGTGCGCGGCGCCGAGGTCGTCGAGCTCCTGGCGGCGCTGAACACCGGCCACGACGGCGGGGCGGGCACGGTGCACGCCAACGCGCCGCGCGAGGTCCCCGCGCGGCTGGAGGCCCTCGCGGCGCTCGGCGGGCTGGGGTCGGCCGCGCTGCACAGCCAGCTCGCCGCCGCCGTCCAGGTGGTCCTCCAGGTGCGGCGCGGGCGCGACGGGGCGCGGACGCTCGACGCGGTGGGCGTGCTGCGCCGCCGCGACGGTGTCGGCGAGGTCGTCGTGACGCCCGCCTGGACACGCGGCGACGGCTGGGCGGTCGGGCGCGCCGACCTCGCGGCGATGCTGCGCGAGCGCGGGGTGGTGCCGCCGTGGGAGGACGCGCCCGACCCGCCGGACCCGCCCGCGCTCGTGCCCGGCCGCCCACCCCGGGCGGTGTCCGTGGCCGCCGGTGTCGCGGTGCTGCACCGGGAGCCGGCGTGAGCACGGCGCTGGCGCTCGCCGCCGCGGCGCTCGTGTGCTGGCCGACCCCGAGCGCGCCGCTGCGCCTGACGCCGGCCCGTGGTGCCGGGCGTCGCGGTCCCGGGCTGGGGGAGCTGGCGACCCTCGCGCGCCGCCGGGCCGTCCTGCTGCCCGCGGCCGCGGTGCTCGGGCTCGTCGTCGCCGGCCCCGGCGGCGCGGTGGCCGCCGCCGTCCTCGCCGCGACGCTGCACCGGCACCGCACGGCGGCGCGCGCCGAGCGCGAACGCACGGCCGCCACCGCCGGCCTGGCCGAGGCCCTGTCCTCGTTCGCCGCGGAGGTCCGCGCCGGCGCCCCGCCCGCCGCCGCGGCCGCCTCGGCGGGCGCCGACGCGCACCCGGTCGCGGCGCGCGTGATGACGCTGCTCGGGGCCACCGCCCAGCTCGGGGGCGACGTCCCCGCCGCCCTGCGCGCGGCCCGGTCGCGGGAACCGGCGGTGGCCGCGCACCTCGACCGCCTCGCCGGGGCGTGGGCGCTCGCCGACCGGCACGGCATCGCGCTCGCCGGGCCCGCCGGCGCCGTGGCGCACGACCTGCGCGCCCGCGCCCGCATGGCCGGAGGCCTCAAGGCCCGCCTCGCGGGGCCGCGCGCCACCGCCGCGGTGCTGGGCGGGCTCCCGGTGCTCGGGCTGCTGCTCGGCGAGGGCATCGGCGCGCGCCCGTGGGCGGTGCTCACGGGCGGGCTCGTCGGCCAGGGGCTGCTGGTCGTCGGTGTCGGGCTCGTGTGCGCCGGGCTCGCGTGGACCGAGCGCATCGTGGCGGGGGTGACCCGGTGAGCGTGTCCGTCGCCGTGGCCCTCGCGCTGCTCGCCCTGGCCGCCGCGCTGGTGGTGGCGCCGGGCCCGGTCACCGCGCGCCGCCGGACGGCCCCGCCCGCCCCGCCTCGCCGCCCCGCCCGCGAGGGCCTCGTGCCCGGTATCGCCCTGGCCGCCGCGGGCTGCGCGCTGGTGTCGAGCGGGGCCGGGGTGGCCGGGGTGCTCGCGATCGCGGCCGGCGCCGCCGTCGTCGCCCTGCTGCCCCGCTGGCAGGCGCACCGGGCGCGCCCGGTTCCCGACCCGCTCGGTCTGGCGGGCGCGTGGGACCAGCTCGCGGCCTGCCTGCGTGCCGGGCTCTCGCTCGACCGCGCCGCGCGCGCCGTCGTGCCGGTGCTGCCCGCGGCCGCCGGCGAGGCCCTGGGCCGCGTCGCCGACCTGGTCGCGCTGGGCGCCGATCCGACGGCGGCGTGGACGCCCGCGCTCGAGACCCCGGACACGGCGCGCCTCGCCCGGGCCGCCCGGCGGTCGTCGCGTAGCGGCGCCGCGGTCGCCGACGTCGTCGAGGCCGTCGCCGCCGACCTGCGCGCCGAGGCCGCCGACGCCGTCGAGTCCCGCGCCGAGCGGGCGGGCGTGCTCGTCACCGGGCCGCTCGGCCTGTGCTTCCTGCCGGCGTTCCTGGCCCTGGGCATCGTCCCGGTGGTCGTGGGGCTCGCCGGGCCGCTGCTGGAGCAGCGATGAGGCCGCCCGCCCCGCCGGGGCGGGGGAGGAGAGGGGAACACCATGACCGCACCGAACGCGCCGGCCCGCAGCCTGCGCGACCGTCTCGCGCACCTGCGCGACGACGACACCGGGATGAGCACGGCGGAGTACGCGATCGGCACCGTGGCCGCCGCGGCCTTCGGCGCGATCCTCTACCAGGTGGTCACCGGCGAGAACATCATCGGCGGCCTCACCCAGATCGTGCAGCGGGCGCTGACCACCGCCTTCTGAGCGGCGACGCCGGCTCGGTGACCGTCGAGGCCGCGTTCGCGGTCGGCGCGCTCGTCGTGGTGCTGGGCGTGGTGCTCGCGGCGATGGGCGCGGTGGTGCTCCAGCTGCGCTGCGTCGACGCGGCCACCGAGGCCACCCGCTTCGCGGCGCGCGGCGACCCCGACGGCGCCCGGCGCGCCGCGGAGCAGCTGCTGCCCGGCGGCGCGGAGGTCACCGTCGACGTCCGCGGCGACGACGTCGTGGCCCGGGTCCGCGCGACGCCGCTGGGCTCCGCGCTGCCGGGCGTGCGCGTCGGCGCCGAGGCGCTGGCGGCCCGCGAACCCTCGCCGGTGGCGCCGGCAGAGGGCCCCGATCCGCTCCCCGGCGGGCTGCCGGAGGCCGACGTCGGGATCGACCCGGCGCCGGCCTCCGGACAGGCCTCCGGACAGGCCACCGGACAGGTCCCTGACAGCCCGGCCGGGAGCCCACGGTGAGCGGTACGGCGGGCGGTCGACGAGCGGTCGGCGACGCCGGGTCGGCCACTGTGCTCGCGGCCGCCGCGGTGGGCGTCCTGATCGCGCTCCTGGGCCTGGGCCTGCAGATCGGCGCCGCGACGCTCGCCCGCCACCGTGCCGAGTCCGCGGCCGACCTCGCGGCGCTCGCCGGAGCCCGCGAGGCCGTGCGCGGGGCCGACGTGGCCTGCGCGCGAAGCACCGAGGTCGCCGAGCGCAACGGCGCGCGGCTCGTGGACTGCGCCGTCGAGGGCTGGAGCGTGACAGTGATCACGGCGACGTCATGCCGCTGCCTCCCGAGCGTGTCCGGTGAGGCGACCGGGCGAGCCCGGGCGGGTCCGGTGGCGGTGGGCGGGCCCCCGTCCGGCCCGACGAGCGTCACCGGCGGCGACGGCCAGGTGAACGCCCCGGGACGAGCGGAGGGCGGTCCCGGGTGAGCGGCGACCCGCGTGAGCAATCGGGATCGGGCCCGTTGTTCGTCGCGCGCTCGCCCGCTGAACGGGGCCGACCGTGACGCTCAGCGTGTGATCAAGGCCCTTGGGCGATGACGGGTGGCGAAGCGACGTGCGCGTGCCGTTACTGGATACAGCACACCGGGGGCAGGAACCGGTTCAGGAGGAAGCCGATGCAGTGGTGGGACAGCTATCGCGCCGTCTACGGCACGGAGCTTCGTGCTGAGGCCATGGTTCTCGCGGACCACGGCTGGGCGGTCGTCCCGGGCACCTTCCCGCAGGGTGAGGTCTGGAGCGGCTGCTCCGACGCCTCGCAGGACGGTCCGTGCCCCGTGCTCGACGACTGGGCGCGCCGGGCGTCCACCGACTGCGACCAGATCGCCGACTGGTGGTCCGGCCTGCCGTACTCGATCATCCTGCCCACCGGCCTGACCTTCGACGTGCTCGAGGTCCCGGCCACCGTGGGTCGCCGCGCCGCCGCCGTGCTGCGCGCCGTCGGGGTCCCGGTGCCGATCGCGGCGACGCCGACCGGCGAGTGGCTGTTCCCGGTCGGCGCGGGCGAGCCCCTGCGCCCCGACCTCGCCGAGCGCGCCGGCATCGTCCTGCACGGCCGCGGCAGCTGGTTCGCCGCGCCGCCCTCCACCCACCCGCAGGGGTCGGTGCACTGGCGGGTCCGCCCGTCCGCGTGCAGCTGGAACCTGCCCGACCCGTTCCGCGTCCAGGACGCGCTCGCCGAGGCCGTCGCCCAGCGTCCGGCCGTCGCGGGCGGCGGGTCGACGTACCGCCTCGCCACCGTCGCCACCGGGGTCCGCTCCTAGCGGTCCGAGGGCACACCACCACAACTACACACACTTCGGGTCCCCTCGGGGCGACGCCGGACCAGCGAGGCGGGCGAGTCCGCCGCGCGCCCGCCGCCCCACCGGACCACCGAACGCCGACGCGCCGGTCCACCCGTCGCGACCGGCCGACGGTCCGGCCCAGGGGAGGACCCCGCGGCGGTGGGCCGCATGCGCATCGCGCGCCCACCGCCGCCCCCTACGGCGCCGCAGGCCGGGTCGATCACTTCCCCGGCCTGCGGCGCTCCAGACCTCGCCGCGGGTCGGGACGGACCCCGAACCCCCGACCCGCGGCGGAGCCAACCGAGTCAGTCCTCCGCCAGCCGCCCCAGCACCGCGTCGAGGACGAGGATGGCGCCGGCCTTGTCGAGCGGGTCGTTGCCGTTGCCGCACTTCGGCGACTGCACGCACGACGGGCACCCCGAGGGGCACTCGCAGTCCGAGATCGCGGCCCGCGTCGCCGTGAGCCACTCCCGCAGCGCCTCGTGCGCCCGGTCGGCGAAGCCGGCCCCGCCCGGGTGGCCGTCGTGCACGAAGACCGTCGGGTGCCCGGTATCGGGGTGCAGGGCGGTCGAGACGCCGCCGATGTCCCAGCGGTCGCAGGTCGCCACCAGCGGGAGCAGCCCGATCGCCGCGTGCTCGGCGGCGTGCAGCGCGCCGGGCCAGCGCGCGGGCTCGAGGCCGGCGCGCAGGAGCGCCGACTCGCTGAGCGTGTACCAGACCGCGCGCGTTCGCAGCGACCGCGCCGGCATGTCCAGCGGCGTCTGGTCCAGCACCCGCCCGGAGGGGAGTTTGCGCAGGTAGCCGACGACCTGCTCGGTCACCTCCACGCTCCCCAGGCACACCTGCAGCTCGCCGTGGGCGGCGCACTGCTCGGTCTCCTCCACCGAGATGTCGATCACCGTGCGCGCCTGGGTCGTCCACTCCGGGTCCTCGGCGTGGACGTGCGCCAGGCCCTCGTCGAGGTCGAGGGTGTCGACGACGTAGCTCTCGCCCTGGTGCAGGTGCACGGCGCCGGGGTGGACGGTCGCGGGTGCGGTGCCGGGGTCGACGGTGCCGAGCATGCGCCCGGTCTCGGACTCCACGAGCACGACCTGCTCGCCGCCGCTGCCCCGGATGTCGACGCCGGCGTGGGGCCGGTCGGTGGGGTGCGACCAGAACCAACCCCCGCGCCGCCGGCGCAGCAGCCCCTCCGCGACGAGGTCGTCGACCACCGACAGGGCCGCCGCCCCGCCGAGCGCCGCCACGTCGTCGCGGGTCAGCGGGATCTCCGACGCCGCGCAGGCCAGGTGCGGCGCGAGCACGTAGGGGTTGGTCGGGTCGAGCACGCAGCGCTCGAGCGGCGCGCCGAGCATCGCCTGCGGGTGGTGCACGAGGTAGGTGTCGAGCGGGTCGTCGCGGGCCACGAGCACGACGAGCGCGTCGTCCCCCGACCGCCCGGCCCGGCCCGCCTGCTGCCAGAACGACGCCCGCGTCCCCGGGAAGCCGGCGACGACCACGGCGTCGAGACCCGCGATGTCGACGCCGAGCTCGAGCGCGTTCGTCGTCGCGACCCCGCGCAGCGCCCCCGTGAGCAGCGCCTGTTCCAGCTCGCGGCGCTCCTCGGGGAGGTAGCCGGCGCGATAGGCCGCCACCTGCCGGGCCAACGAGGGATCGACCTCCGCCAGCACCCGCCGCGCGCCCAGCGCCGTGAGCTCCGCCCCGCGCCGCGACCGCACGAAGGCCAGCGACCGGGCCCCTTCGAGCACGAGGTCGGCGAGCATCCGCGCGGTCTCGGCCCCCGCCGAGCGGCGCACCGGCGCGCCGTTCTCCCCGGTGACCTCCTCGAGCAGCGGCGGCTCCCACAGCGCGACCGCCCGCGCCCCGCGCGGCGACCCGTCCTCGGTGACCTCCGCGACGTCCAGCCCGGTCAGCACGGAGGCGGAGACGGCCGGCTCCGACACCGTCGCCGAGGCGAGCACGAACGTCGGGTGCGCCCCGTAGCGCGCGCACACCCGCCGCAGCCGGCGCATGAGCAACGCCACATGCGAGCCGAACAGACCGCGGTAGGTGTGGCACTCGTCGATCACGACGTAGCGCAGCCGGCGCAGGAACGTCGTCCAGCGCCCGTGCCGCGGCAGCACCCCGCGGTGGAGCATGTCGGGGTTGGTGAACACCCAGTTGGCGTGCTGGCGGACCCAGTCGCGCTCGGGGATCGGGGTGTCCCCGTCGTAGGACGCGGCCCGCACGCCCTCGACGCGCAGGTCGTGGACGGTGCGCAGCTGGTCGGCGCCCAGGGCCTTGGTCGGCGAGAGGTAGAGGGCGGTCGCGCGCGGGTCCGTGTGCAGGCGCGTCAGCACCGGCAGCTGGTAGGCCAGCGACTTCCCCGACGCCGTGCCGGTCGACACCACGACGTGCTCGCCGGCCCAGGCGTGCGCGGCGGCCGCGGCCTGGTGGCCCCAGGGCCGGTCCACGCCGCGGGCGAGGAGCGGCGCGCGCACCTCCTCGGGGACCCAGTCGGGCCACCCGGTGGTGCGCCCGTCGCGGGCCGGGACGATCTCGGCGTGGGTCAGCGGGCTCTCGCCGGAGGGGGTGCCGGCCAGCACCCGGCGCAGCAGCTGGGCGCCGCGGGTGTCGCCGGGCAGCGCGTCGAAGACCTCCTGCACGCCGCCCACGCGATCCGACCCTGACACAGGCTCCGCACCCCCGCTCTCGCTCGTGAAAGAAACACACCTCACAGCTCCCGGGGGAACTGCTGTGCGACCGGGTGACGCCCACCTCCTACACTGCGGCACCTGTCCACCACCCGTCGTATCGGGTCGTGGCCTGAATCATCACGCGCCGAGGTCGCCGCGAGGCCGGGCCGGGCGCGTCGAGCAGAAGTGCCAACCGGGAGGCTGGATGCAAGCGTCCGTCCTCGCCGCGGGGATCACGTTCTCCGCCGGCGACAACATCGTGGTCGTCGTGGTGGCGGTCGTGGCCGTCATCGCGCTGATCATCGGCGTCGTCCTGCGTCAGCAGGTCCTGGCGGCCGACCAGGGCACGCAGGGCATGCGTGAGATCGGGCAGGCGGTCCAGGAGGGCGCGAGCGCCTTCCTCACCCGCCAGTTCAAGACCCTCGCGCCGTTCATCGTCGTGGTCTTCCTGGTGCTCTTCGCCCTGCCGGCCAACAGCACGGGCGAGCTGATCGGACGCTCGGTCGCCTTCGTCGTCGGCGCCCTGTTCTCCATGGCGATCGGCGCGCTGGGCATGAACCTGGCGACCCAGGCGAACATCCGCGTCGCCGCCGCGGCCAACGAGCCGGGCGGGCGCGACAAGGGCGCCAAGATCGCGTTCCGGACCGGCGGCGTGGTCGGCATGGCCACCGTCGGCCTCGGTCTGTTCGGCGCGGCGATCGTCGTGCTGATCTACGTCGAGGAGGCCCCGCGCGTCCTCGAGGGCTTCGGCCTCGGCGCCGCCCTGCTCGCCATGTTCATGCGTGTCGGCGGCGGCATCTTCACCAAGGCCGCGGACGTCGGCGCCGACCTCGTCGGCAAGGTCGAGCAGAACATCCCCGAGGACGACCCCCGCAACGCGGCGACGATCGCCGACAACGTGGGCGACAACGTCGGTGACTGCGCCGGCATGGCCGCCGACCTGTTCGAGTCGTACGCGGTCACCCTGGTCGCCGCGCTGATCCTGGGCTCGGTCGCCTTCGGCACGCTCGGCCTGACGTTCCCGCTGATCATCCCGGCGATCGGTGTCCTCACCGCGATCATCGGTGTGTTCATCACCCGCACCCGTGAGGGCGAGAACGCGCTGCGCGCGATCAACCGCAGCTTCTACATCTCGGCGATCATCTCGATCGTCGCCTGCTCGTTCGCGGCGTTCTACTACCTGCCGACGAGCTTCGCCGAGCTGCCCGGCGTCGACGCCGACCGCATCGGCGACCTCGCCGCCGCCGGCAACCCGGCGGTCATCGCCGCCATCGCCGTGGCCATCGGCATCGTGCTCGCGATCATCATCCTGTCGCTGACCGGCTACTACACCGGCACCGAGACCCAGCCGGTCAAGGACGTCGGCACCAGCTCGCTCACCGGTGCCGCCACGGTGATCCTCGCCGGCATCTCGGTCGGCTTCGAGTCGGCGGTCTACACCGCGATCGTCATCGGTGCCGCCGTCTACGGCGCGTTCCTGCTCTCGGGCTCCGTGTTCGTCGCCCTGTTCGCCGTGGCCCTCGCCGGCACCGGCCTGCTGACGACGGTCGGCGTCATCGTCGCCATGGACACCTTCGGTCCGGTCTCGGACAACGCGCAGGGCATCGCCGAGATGTCGGGCGACGTCGAGGGCGCCGGCGCCGACATCCTCACCGAGCTGGACGCGGTCGGGAACACCACCAAGGCGATCACCAAGGGCATCGCCATCGCCACCGCGGTGCTCGCCGCGACGGCGCTGTTCGGGTCGTACAACGACGCGATCACCCAGGCCTACAGCGAGGCGGGCCAGGCGCTCAGCGACATCTACAACATCACCGCCCCGAACGTCCTGGTCGGCGTCCTCATCGGCGCGGCCGTGGTGTTCATGTTCTCTGGTCTCGCGGTCAACGCCGTGTCCCGCGCGGCCGGTGCCGTGGTGTACGAGGTGCGCCGCCAGTTCAACTCGATCCCCGGGATCATGCAGTACCGCGGGGGTCAGGGTGAGGGTCGTCCCGAGTACGGCAAGGTCGTCGACCTCTGCACCCGCGACGCGCTGCGCGAGCTCGCCACCCCCGGCCTGCTCGCGATTCTCGCCCCGATCGCCGTCGGCTTCGGCCTCGGCGTCGGCCCGCTCGCGGGCTACCTCGGCGGCGCGATCGCGGCCGGCACGCTGATGGCGGTGTTCCTGGCCAACTCCGGTGGTGCCTGGGACAACGCCAAGAAGCTCGTCGAGGACGGCAACCACGGCGGCAAGGGCTCCGACGCCCACGAGGCGACGATCATCGGTGACACCGTCGGTGACCCGTTCAAGGACACCGCCGGCCCGTCGATCAACCCGCTGATCAAGGTCATGAACCTGGTCTCGGTGCTGATCGCCCCGGCCGTCGTGGCGCTGTCGGTGGGTGTGGACGCCAACCCGGCCGTCCGCATCACGATCGCCGTCGTCGCGGTGGTCGGCATCGCGGTCGCGATCTACGTGTCGAAGCGCCGCTCGACGGCCATCGCCGACTCCAACCAGGACGCGGCGACTCCCGCCTCGGCCTGACGCGGGCGCACGTCGTACGACACGAACGGCGCCTTCGCTGCTTCCGATGCAGCGAAGGCGCCGTTCGTTCGTTCACCAGGCGACCGCACCGTGGCGATCGAGGAACCGGCCGGACGGCCCCGCCGTGTCCAGGGCGGCGGCGACGATCGCGTCGGTGCCCTCCTCGACGGTCTGGGTGCCCTGGTGATCGTTGAGGTCGGTGGCGGTGTAGCCGGGGTTGACCACGGTGACGAGGACGTCCGGGAGGCTCTGCGCGTAGCCGACGGAGATCATGTTCAGCGCCGCCTTCGTCGACGGGTACGCGAGGTGGGGGTGGTTGCCCCAGCGCCCGGTCGTCATCTCCGTCAGCGAGCCGAGGCTCGACGACACCATGACCAGCCGCGGCCGCTCGGCGCGGCGCAGCAGCGGCAGGAACGCGCGGGTCACGCGGACCGGGCCGAAGACGTTCGTCTCGTACGCCTCGCGGAGGTCCTCGACGCCGGTGTCGGCCGGCGTGACGGTGCCGCCGACCATCGCGGCGTTGTTGACCAGGACGTCGATGCCGCCGACGGCGTCCTCGACCTCCTTCACGGCGGCCTCGACGGACGCGTCGTCGGTGACGTCGAGGGCGACGGGGCGGATGTCCAGGCCCTCGGGGACGACGAACGACGACGGCTCGCGGCAGCCCGCGAGGACGGTCCAGCCCTGCGCGGCGAGCCGGCGGGCGGCGACGACGCCGAGCCCGCGGGAGGCTCCGGTGATCAGTGCGGTGCTCATGGCCCCACGTTGCGCCGCGCCGTGGCGGGCGACCAGGGAGCACGGACCCGGGGACCGGCGGTACCAGGCTCCGCCGCCGGGAACGGGGCAGGCTGGAGCCATGTCCCGGGGTGACAGGAGCGAGCTCGCGGCCGCCCTGCGCCAGTGGCGCGAACGTCTGGGCCCGGCCGACGCGGGCCTGCCCGCCGGTCCGCGGCGGCGCACGCCCGGGCTGCGGCGCGAGGAGGTCGCGCAGCTGGCCGGGGTGTCGATCGACTACGTCGTGCGCCTCGAGCAGGGCCGCGGCCCGCACCCGTCGTCGTCGGTGCTCGGTGCGCTCGCCCGCGCATTGCGCCTCACGGGGCCGGAGACGACGCACCTGTTCGACCTCGCCGGCGTCGAGACCCCCGGCGCGGGCCAGATCGTCGACGTCGTGCGGCCCAGCGTGCTGCGCCTGCTCGACCGCATGCACGACCTGCCCGCGATGCTCGTCGACGCCCGCAGCACCCTGCTGGCCTGGAACCCGCTGCTCGAGGCGCTGTACGGCGACCTCTCCGCGATCCCGCGGGACAGGCGCAACATGCTCTGGATGCGCTTCGGGCCCCGCGGCGGCGAGGGCCGCGCGCTCGTGGTCGACGAGGACGGCAGCCGCGAGCGGCTCGACCGCCTCTCGGTGGCGCAGGCGCGCGGCGCACTCGGCCGCTTCCCCGACGACCCGGTGCTGCGGGGGCTCGTCGACGAGCTGAAGCGGACGAGCCCGATCTTCGCGGAGCTGTGGGCGCAGCGGCCGGTGGAGGACCGCCGCGTCGACCGGAAGTCGTTCGAGGTGCCCGGCGTCGGGCAGCTGACCCTCGACTGCGAGTCGCTCGAGGTGCCGGGCGACGACCAGCGCCTCGTCGTCTACTCCGCCGTGCCGGGCAGCCGCGACGCCGAACTGCTCGACCTCCTGCGCGTGGTGGGCCTGCAGACCGTCTGAGGTCCCACGCCCGTTCGAACGCATGTTCTAGGCTCCGCGGGCGTGGGGCAGCTGTCGTTCTACTCGGCTGACGCCCGCCCGCGCGCCCTGACCGACCTCGAGGGCCTGCTCTGCGGGCCGGGACGCGCGGAGATCTTCGGACGGGGCTCGGCGGCGCGGCTCACGATCGTCGTGGGGCCCGAGCCGGAGCCGGAGCCGGAGGAGGACGAGGACGCCGAGGGGGAGGACGTCAAGTCCGCGGCCGACGACACGCCCGAACTCGTCGCCGAGCCCGATCCCGACGACCCCGATCCCCTTCCCGACGTCGACCCGGACGAGCTCGCGTTCCTCGACCTCGACCCCGATGAGATCGCCGCTCGGGTTGGCATGAAGGTCGACCGAGCTGGCGGATTTCCTGACACCCAACGTCAGTATCTCGCCTCCGGCGCGGCAGCTCCGCTTCGCTCCGTGCCGCAGGGTGGCCGCCACGCTGAAACACACGCCGACTCCGAAACCGGCGTGTCGCCGGAGCGAGGCTGTGGCGATCCTGGCGTCAGACGCCGGCAAAGCCGCATCGCTCGCACGCCGGAGGCCGACGACCCCCTCGTGACGTGGCGCGTGCGGGCCCTGTGCTGCGCGCTGCGGGCGCGCGGGGTGCCCGCCGAGGTCGGGCGTACCGACGACGGGCGCCCGGAGGTCCGCACGGCGTTCCGGGCCGATCTGGTGGACCTCGCGCGGGCCTGGACCTGCGGCGGGGGAATGAAGCACGTGCCCGAGGGGTTCGAGCTCGACGGACCCCGGTTGCGGCTGTGGGTGCTCGCCGCGGGCGCGGTCGACGGGAGGGCGTACACGCTCGGTCTCGACCCCGACGCACCGGGATCGAGTGATCGTCTGGTCACGGCGAGTCGTCACGCGGGGCTCGGGGCGACCCTGGCGGGTGCGGCGCGGACACCGGTG
Source organism: Actinomycetospora flava (assembly GCF_037400335.1). NCBI lineage: Bacteria > Bacillati > Actinomycetota > Actinomycetes > Pseudonocardiales > Pseudonocardiaceae > Actinomycetospora > Actinomycetospora flava. Next base: position 10,077 of record NZ_JBBEGM010000028.1, on the reverse strand, counting down.
CTGCGTATCGTCGGGAGGCGACGGCATGGTCGACTCGGCGAACTGCTGGGCCGACCGCCCCGCGATCTGGCCGAGGGTGTCTGGCCGGTGTGAGCCCGGTGACATCCGTTCCGGAACCACCCGCTCGGCCCCATGACCAGCACCGATCGGTCCAGATTCCGGGTCGCCGCCCCCAGCGCCGGGACCCGTCACCACCCTGGTGCGTGACCGTTGACACCGGTCGCGCCCGGCGCAGGTGACACCGTGAGGCACACTGGCGGCGAGTGGCGACCCGCCATGAGTACGACGAGACGAGGCATGCCCGTGGCACCGACGAAGGGCTCGACGACGGCACGCAGCGCGACCACCGAGGCCGACGCCCCGACGCAGAACGGGTCGACGGCCGGGTCCGGCGCGCGCGCGAAGTCCGGCGCCAGGTCCTCGGGCGGAGGGAAGAAGACCGGTCGCGGCGGCGCGACCCCCGCCGGTGACGGCGGCCGCCGCCTCGTGATCGTCGAGTCCCCCGCGAAGGCCCGCAAGATCGCCGACTACCTGGGCTCGCGCTACATCGTCGAGTCCAGCCGCGGCCACATCCGCGACCTCCCGCGCGGCGCCGCCGACGTCCCCGCCAAGTACAAGGGCGAGGCCTGGGCGCGTCTGGGGGTCGACGTCGACAACTCCTTCGAGCCGCTCTACATCGTCACCCCGGACAAGAAGTCCACGGTGACCGAGCTGAAGGACGCGCTCAAGGAGGTCGACGAGCTCTACCTCGCGACGGACGGCGACCGCGAGGGCGAGGCCATCGCCTGGCACCTGCTCGAGACGCTCAAGCCCAAGGTCCCGGTCCGGCGCATGGTGTTCCACGAGATCACCGAGTCGGCGATCCAGGCGGCCGCGGCCAACCCCCGCGAGCTCGACAAGGACCTCGTCGACGCGCAGGAGACCCGGCGCATCCTCGACCGGCTCTACGGCTACGAGGTCAGCCCCGTGCTGTGGAAGAAGGTCATGCCGAAGCTCTCGGCGGGCCGCGTGCAGTCGGTGGCGACCCGCGTCATCGTCGAGCGCGAGCGCGAGCGGATGGCGTTCGTGTCCGCCGGCTACTGGGGCATCGACGCCCAGCTCCGCGCGACGGAGAGCAAGGACGACCAGGCCCCGCGCAGCTTCAAGGCCAGCCTCACCGCCGTCGACGGCGCCCGCGTGGCCACCGGCCGCGACTTCGACTCGCTCGGCCAGCTCAAGACCCAGGACGTGCGCCGCCTCGACGAGGGCGACGCCCGTCGGCTCGCCGAGGCCCTCGCCGACCGCGACTACACGGTCTCGTCGGTCGAGGAGAAGCCCTACACGCGCAAGCCCTATGCGCCGTTCATGACCTCCACCCTCCAGCAGGAGGGCGGACGCAAGCTGCGGTTCTCGGCCGAGCGGACGATGCGCACCGCGCAACGCCTGTACGAGAACGGCTACATCACCTACATGCGCACGGACTCCACGACGCTGTCCGACACGGCGATCAACGCCGCGCGCACCCAGGCCCGCGAGCTCTACGGCGCCGAGAACGTCGCCGAGAAGCCGCGCCAGTACACGCGCAAGGTCAAGAACGCGCAGGAGGCCCACGAGGCAATCCGCCCCGCGGGCGAGTCGTTCCGGACGCCGGGCCAGGTCGCGAACGAGCTCTCCGGCGACGAGTTCCGCGTCTACGAGCTGATCTGGCAGCGCACGATCGCGAGCCAGATGCGCGATGCGCGCGGCACCACGATGAGCGTGCGCATCACCGGCACGGCCGCCACCGGCGAGGAGGCGACGTTCTCGGCGTCCGGCCGGACGATCACGTTCCCCGGGTTCCTGCGCGCCTACGTCGAGACCGTCGACGAGGAGGCCGGCGGCGAGGCCGACGACGCCGAGCGCCGCCTGCCGCGCCTGGCCGAGGGCGACGCCTGCGCCGCCGACGAGCTCACCCCCGAGGGCCACAGCACCAACCCGCCCGCGCGCTACACCGAGGCGAGCCTGGTCAAGACGCTCGAGGAGCGCGGCATCGGCCGGCCCTCGACCTACGCGTCGATCATCAACACGATCCAGGAGCGCGGCTACGTCTGGAAGAAGGGCAGCGCGCTCGTCCCCAGCTGGATCGCGTTCGCCGTGGTCGGGCTGATGGAGCAGCACTTCGGGCGCCTCGTCGACTACGACTTCACCGCCGCGCTCGAGGACGAGCTCGACGCGATCGCCGCGGGCAATGCGCAGCGCGAGACGTGGCTGTCGCACTTCTACTTCGGGGCGAACGGCAACGGGAACGGGACCGTGAACGGCGACGGCGTCGAGGCCTCGATGTCGAACCTCGGCGGGCTCAAGAAGCTCGTCGGCGACAAGCTCGAGGGCATCGACGCGCGCGAGGTCAACTCGCTGCGGATGTTCGCCGACGACCAGGGCCGCGACGTCGTCGTGCGCGTCGGCCGCTACGGGCCCTACCTCGAGCGGGTCGTCACCGAGGACGGCGAGGAGAAGTCCCAGCGGGCCAACCTGCCCGAGGACCTCCCGCCCGACGAGCTCGACCTCGCGCACGCCGAGGAGCTCTTCGCGACCCCGCAGGAGGGGCGCTCGCTGGGCACCGACCCGGAGTCGGGCCACGAGATCCTCGCCAAGGAGGGCCGCTACGGGCCCTACGTCACCGAGGTGCTGCCCGAGGGCGACAAGTCTAAGCCCCGCACGGGTTCGCTCTTCGCGTCGATGACGCTCGCCGAGATCACCCTCGACGACGCGCTCAAGCTGCTGAGCCTGCCGCGCGTCGTCGGCACCGACCCGGAGTCGGGCGAGGAGATCACCGCCCAGAACGGGCGCTACGGGCCCTACCTCAAGAAGGGCAAGGACTCCCGGTCGCTGGACAGCGAGGAGAAGCTGTTCACGGTGACCCTCGAGGAGGCCCAGAAGCTCTACGCCCAGCCCAAGCAGCGGGGCCGGGCCGCGGCGAAGCCGCCGCTCAAGGAGCTCGGCACCGACCCGGCGTCGGGCAACCAGATGGTCGTCAAGGACGGCCGGTTCGGCCCGTACGTCACCGACGGTGCGGGCGTGAACGCCTCGCTGCGCAAGGGCGACGCGGTGGAGAGCCTCACCGACGAGCGGGCCGCCGAGCTGCTGGCCGAGAAGCGGGCCAAGGACGGCACCAAGCCCGGCGCCAAGAAGCCCGCGGCGAAGAAGGCCCCCGCGAAGAAGGCCCCGGCCAAGAAGGCCCCGGCCAAGTCGGGCACGGGCACGAAGCGCGGGACGCCCACCAGCTGACGGCCGAGGGACCCGTGTCCTGAGAGGACACGGGTCCCTCGCTGCCGTCGTGGGCCTCAGGCCACCCCGGCGGTGACGCCGCGCGCCATCTCCCGGCCGGCGTCCCCGGCGAGCTCGTGGGCCCGGGCGCGGATCTGGTCGGCGAGCGGGCGCAGCTCGGCCATCGCCGGCACGGTCTCCGCCAGCGTCAGCTCGGCCTCGACGAGGGTGACGTCGCCGCCCCACACGTCGGCGAGGATGCGCACGATCCAGCCGGTGGCGTGGTCCCACCCGGCGCGCGGGGTGCCCTCGCCGTAGCCGCCGCCGCGCGCGATCACGAGCGTCACCGGCTTGCCGGCCAGCGGCGAGGTGCCCGGGGCGAAGCGCGGGTCGGTGATGAGCAGGTCGATCCACATCTTGAGCTGCTGCGAGACGCCGAAGTTGTAGAGCGGCGTCGCGATGACGAGCGCGTCGGCGCCCTCGACCTCGTCGGCGAGGCGGGCCGCGAGGTCGACGGCGGCGCGCTGGTCGTCGCTGCGCTGGTCGTCGGGCGTGAAGCCCGCGAGCGCGGCGGTCGGCCAGGCGTCGGCCGGCACGGGGTCGGTGCGCAGGTCGCGGCGCACGACGGTGCCGTCCGGGTGCTGCTCGAGGTAGGCCCGCTCGAGCGTGTCGGCGACCTCGCGGCTCACCGATCCCTCGGTGCGGATGCTGCTGTCGAGACGGAACAGGGTCACGGGGTCCTCCGGGAGGAGCAGAACAAGAGCTGTCACCAAGATGTTCTGTCGCACAGACGTTCTTGTCAACAGAAGTGCTCGCGAACCGCTAGTCTGTGTCCATGACCACGCCGCGCGTCGAGGCCGACCTGGGCTGGGCCCTGGGCCGGGTGGCGCGCGCCCACCTGCGTACGGCCCAGGACGTCGTGTCCGGCCTGCCCGGCGGGCCGCGGGGCTACCAGGTGCTGGCCGGGCTGGCCGCGGGCCCGCCGCGCTCGCAGCTGGCGCTCGCGCGCACGCTCGGCGTCGACCGGACGGTCATGACCTACCTGCTCGACGAGCTCGAGGGCGCCGGACTCGTCGAGCGCCGCCCCGACCCGGCCGACCGGCGTGCGCGCCAGGTCCTGCTCACCGAGGTGGGCAGCGGCCGGCTGTGCGGGCTCGAGCGCGACCTGCGGGCGGCCGAGGACGAGCTGCTCGCCCCCCTCGAGCCCGCCGAGCGCGACCAGCTCCGCGCGCTGCTGCAGCGGCTCGCCGTCGGGGGGGACGCCGTCAGCGCCTGCCAGGTCGCGGCCGAGATCCAGGAGATGCAGGCCGACGGCAGCTGCTGAGCGGCGCCTCACGGGGAGGATTCCGCTCGCCACTACCCTGCGGTGAGGGCCGGGTCGAGGCGAGGGGTGATCAGGGATCGACGAGCAGCCCGCGGAGTCCGGCGCGCCGTCCGCGACGCACCGGATCCGCAGCGTGCTCGCGATCCGCCCGTTCCGCAGGCTCTGGGCGGTCACCGCGGTCGCGAGCTTCGGCGACTGGCTCTCGCTGCTCGCCCTGACCGCGCTCGCGACCCAGCTGACCAGCGGCTACCAGGCCCAGAGCTTCGCGCTCGGCGGCGTCGTCGCCACCAAGCTGCTGCCGGCGCTGTTCATGGCCCCGCTGGGCGGCGTGCTGGCCGACAAGTTCGACCGGCGCACGGTGATGGTCACCTGCGATGTCCTCAAGGCCATGCTGTTCCTGTCGATCCCGCTGGTGGGCTCGCTGTGGTGGCTGTTCGCGGCCACGTTCCTCATCGAGCTGTGCGCGCTGGTGTGGATCCCGGCCAAGGACTCGTCGGTCCCCAACCTGCTCAAGCGCTCCGACCAGGTGGAGACGGCCAACCAGCTCTCCCTGGTGATGACCTACGGTGTCGCCGTCATCAGCGCCGCCGGGGCGTTCGCGCTGATCTCGAAGTCGGGCAACATCGCGGGCTGGCACCCGAGCCCGACCACCACGGTCTACCTCGCCCTCGTCGTCAACGGCCTCGCGGCGCTGCTCACGGCGTTCACGGTCGCCTTCCGCATCCCCGAGATGTCCGGGCGCAGCGCGGAACGCCGCGCGGCCGCCCCTGGCCTGCTGGCGATGCTGCGCGACGGCGCCCAGTTCGTGTCGACGACGCCGCTGATCCGCGGGCTGGTGGTCGGCATCGTCGGGGCCTTCGCGGCCGGCGGCGCGGTGATCGCGAGCGCCCGGCTGTACGCGACGAGCCTCGGCGGCGGCGACGCGGCCTACTCGGTGCTGTTCATCGCCCTGTTCACCGGGCTCGCGCTCGGGATGGCGACGGTGCCGCGCATGGCCCGTCGGATGCCGCACCACCGGCTGTTCGGCGTCGCGATCGTCGGCGCCGGCACCTCGCTGCTCGCCGTCGCCGTCGCGTGGCACCTCTACCTCGCGCTCGTCACCGTCGTGTTCGTCGGGTTCTTCGCCGGCACCGCGCTGCTCACCGGGCTGACGATCATCGGCGCGCAGGTCGAGGACGCCGTGCGCGGGCGGGTCGTCGCGTTCGTGCAGTCGATCGTGCGCGTCGACCTGCTGGCGTCGATGTCGGTGGTGCCGCTGCTGGTCGGGCTCGTGCAGTCGCGGACGCTGACGCTGTTCGGGCAGACCGCGCAGGTCGACGGCACGCGGTTCGTGATGTTCGGGGCGGGCATCGTCGCCGCGGCGGTCGGCGTGCTCGCCTACCACCAGATGGACGACCGCCGCGACCGCACCATCCTCGCCGACGTCAAGCGCGCGCTGCGCCGCAGCCGCCACGGCGAGCCCGGCCTGCTCGTCGCGGTCGAGGGCGCCTCGCGCACCGACACCGCCGAGCAGAGCGAGCGCCTCGTGCGCCGGCTCGCCGAGCAGGGTGTCGACGTGGTGCTCGCCGGCCGCAGCGCCACCGACGCGGCGCGCGTGTCGGCGGCGGTGTCCGCGAGCGGGCTCGACGGGCAGCGCGCCCGGGCCCTCGTCGCGGCGGCTGTGCGCGCCGACGTGCTCGCCCACGAGGTACTGCCCGCCCTGCGCGCCGGGAAGGTCGTCGTCATCGAGGGCTGCCTGGACTCGCCGCTGGCCCGGGTCGGCGACGAGCTCGACGCCGCCGACCTGCAGCGTCTCGGCGCGTGGGCCACCGGTGCCGTGCGGCCCGACGTCACCGTGCTGCTCGACCGCGACCCGAGCGTCCACGACCCCGCACCCGTCACGGGTGGGGTCGTCGACACCTGGCAGGTCCAGCGCACGCTGACCGAGATGGCCGCCGCCGACCCGGACCGCTACGTGCGCGTCGACGCCGACGGCGACCCCGCCGACGTCGCGGACCGCGTGCACGAGCTCCTCGCCCCGCTGGTGGCACGAGCTCGTCGGGTGGGTGCGGCATCATCGACGGCGTGAGCGTGTGGTCGCAGGTCGTCGGTCAGCCGGCCGCGGTGGCGGAGCTGCAGGCGGCGGCCGAGCGCGCCGCCCGGGTGCGGTTCTCCGACGAGCTCGACGACGGCGCCGCGGGGCCCACCGCGGGCATGACCCACTCCTGGCTGTTCACCGGCCCGCCCGGCTCGGGGCGGTCCGTGGCCGCCCGCGCCTTCGCGGCCGCGCTGCAGTGCCCGCACCAGGGCTGCGGCGAGTGCCCCGCCTGCCACACGGTCATGGCCGGCACCCACGCCGACGTGCGCGAGATCGTCCCCGAGGGCCTGTCCATCAGCGTCAAGGAGGTGCGGACGACCATCGACGTCGCCGCCCGCCGCCCGACCACGGCGCGCTGGCAGATCGTCATCGTCGAGGACGCCGACCGTCTCACCGAGCAGGCCTCGAACGCCCTGCTCAAGTCGGTGGAGGAGCCGGCGGAGCGCACGGTGTTCCTGCTGTGCTGCCCCTCGGAGCACCCCGACGACATCTCGGTGACCATCCGTTCGCGCTGCCGCGCGGTCCGCCTGCGCACGCCGGCGGCCGACGCGATCGCCGCCGTGCTCGTCGAGCGCGACGGCATCCCCGAGGCCGACGCGACCTGGGCGGCGTCGGTCTGCGGCGGGCACATCGGCCGGGCGCGGCGCCTGGCGCGCGTGCCCGAGGCCCGCGAGGAGCGCGACGCCGTCCTCGCCCTGCCCCGCGCGCTGCGCTCGCCCGCCGACGCCTTCGCCGCGTCGGACGCCATGGTCGGCGCGGCCGAGACCGAGGCCGCCGCCCTCGCCGCCTCCCGCGACGACGCCGAGCGCGAGGAGCTCGCGGTCTCCCTCGGCGCCGGCGGCACGGGCAAGGGCACCGCCCAGGCCCAGCGCTCGGCGCGCGCGGCGGAGAAGGACCTCGAGAAGAAGCAGAGGTCGCGGCTCACCCGCACCAAGCGCGACGCCCTCGACCGCGCGCTGGTCGACCTCGCCGGCTACTACCGCGACGTCCTCGTGCGCGGGGTCGGCGCGTCCGTCACCTCGACCCACCCCGACCGCGCCACCGAGATCGGCAACGCCGCCCGCGACAGCACACCCGAGGCCTCCCTGCGCCGCCTCGAGGCGATCCTCGCCTGCCGCGACGCCCTCGCCGCCAACGTGAAGCCCGAGATCGCGATCGACGCGCTCGTCACGGCGCTGCGGGCGGGCTGAGCCGCTCGCGCAATCCCGCCGCGAGGCCGGCGATCGTCAGGGCGTCGACCGCGCCGCCGAGCGTCTCCGCGAGCCGCACGTGGCGTACGGGGCCGAGGCGCAGCCGCAGCAGGACGCGTGTCCCGCCGTCCATCGGGCGCAGCGTGATCGACCAGGACACGTCCGTCCGACCGCGTCGCGAGCGGTAGACGACGACGTGCGGCGGCTCGATCTCGTCGACGACGAAGGTCTCGTCGCGGCCGCCGTAGTCGGGGATCACGTCGCCGGGGGCGAGGTGCTGCCAGCGGTCGACGATCCGCACCGCGGCGCGCCGGCGGCGCGGGACCAGCCGCTCGACGCGGGCGGGCAGGTACCACCCCGCACGCCGCTTGCCGAGCTGGGCGATCCACGGCCACACGTCGCCCGGCGCGCAGGCGAGGGTGAACGCGCGGTCCATGACGACGTCGGCCGGCACCACGAGATCGTCGCCGGGCCGTGGCTCGCGCTCCTCGGTCGGCGAGGCGGCGACGGCGTCGAAGAGACCCACGCCGTCCATCCTGCTACTGTTCCGCCGTGCCGGAATTTCGGAAAAGCGGAATCGCGGCGACGGCCCTGGCCCTCGCGCTGCTCCTGCCCGCCGCCTGTTCGTCGGGCGACCCCGGTGGGACCGCGGCGCCGGCCGTGCCCACGGCGGCCGTACCCGCGAACCCGCCCCGGCCCGCGGAGTGCGCCCCCGCGCCCGCCGCCGACCCGACCTCGGCCGACGGATGGCTCGGCATCCTGGCCGCGACGCCCGACGACGTGGGCCTGGTGGTGGACGACGGGCGGGGCTCGGTCGTCTCGCACGCCCCGGACGCGCCGATGCCGGTGGCGTCGGCGGCCAAGGTCGTGCACGTCGCGGCGTACGGCCGGGCGGTGGCCGAGGGCCGCCTGCGTCCCGACGAGCAGGTGCGCGTCGGCGACTGGGAGAACTGGTACCTCGCCGCCGACGGCGGGGCCCACGCGACCGCGCTCGACCTCCTCGGCATCCCGCGCAACGGCCTGCAGGGCGCGGTCGACCCGAACCGCACGGTGACGCTCCAGCAGATGGTGACGTCGATGGTGCAGGCCAGCGACAACGCCGCCGCCGACTACCTGCGCGACCGCCTCGGCGACCAGGCGCTGCTCGACGCGGCCGCGGCGGGCGGGTGGCAGGGCTTCGACGTCCCCTCGGAGCTCGGCGCGCAGCTCGCCCTCGTGCGTCCCCAGGAGGCGCCGCCGCTGTCCGCGCCGCGGTCCGTCCGCGGCCCCGCCGAGCTGGCGATGGCGCAGCGCTTCGCGTCCGATCCGGCCTACCGCGAGGACTCCCGGCAGCGCCTGGTCGCGCAGGCCCAGGACGTCGAGGCCTACGTGCTCGAGAGCGCGCGGTGGGCGCAGGCGACCTCCACGGGCTCCGCGGCGCAGCTCGCCGGGCTGTGGCGGGCGGTGATCAGCGGGTCGTTCGGGGCGGGCGCCGACGTCGCCCGCGGCGAGCTGGAGGTCGCCGGGCAGCGCCCGGACGGTCAGTTCCGGGCCTTCAAGGGCGGCTCGTTCCCGGGCGTCGGCGCGATGGTGCTCAGCATCCGCCGGCCGGACGGCACGATCGGGATCGGCGTGCTGCTCGGGCGGGGCTTCCGGCCGACGACCGACCCGAACGAGGTGGGGCTCGCTCAGCTGCGCCTGCTCTCCTCGGCGATGGAGGACCCGGCCGCCCGGTCCCGCGTCCTCTGCCTGGTCTGAGCCGTGGACACCCCGGAGGCCAGGCTCGACGCCCTCGAGGCGCGCGTCGCCGCGCTCGAGGAGGGGGCGGGCGGCACCTCAGCCGGTGACCGCCCCACCGGCGAGGCGGGCGAGATCGGCTACCACGGCAACGTGCGCCTGCAGGAGGACAAGGGGCCGATCACCTGGACGATCGGGTACGACGCCGCCGCCACCCTCGGGCTCGCGGCCGGCCCGGTGGCCGAGGTGCTCGCCGCACTCGGCCACCCCGTGCGCCTCGCGCTGGTGCGCCGCCTGCTGACCGGTCCCGCGGGGACGGGCGAGCTGGTCGACGCCGCCGAGCTCTCCTCGTCCGGCCAGCTCTACCACCACCTGCGCACGCTCACCGCCGCCCGCGTCGTCGAGCAGGACGGCCGCACCTACCGGGTCCCGGACACCGGCGTCGTGCCCGTGCTCGTCGCCCTCCTCGCCGCCGCCGACCTCGCCGGCACCCTGCGCTGAGCGATCACCGGGTGCGAGCGATGCGGCATGGCTGGCGTCTCACG
>NZ_JBBEGM010000027.1:0-27790 GCF_037400335.1 Actinomycetospora flava | reverse complement strand
AGTCAGGAAAGCCACCCGCTCGCGGCGCGGTGATGGGCGAGCACGACCTTCCCGTCACGGATCTCGACGCCTTCCCCGCGGAGACGGGCGTGCTGCTCGTCGAGGATCTGCGGGGCGCTGGAGCCGTCAGCGCGCAGGACGCGGTGCCACGGGAGGTCGGCCCCGTCCTCGCGCAGCACCCGCCCGACCAGGCGCGCGGATCGCTCGCCGGCCTCGGCCGCGACGTCGCCGTACGTCGCCACCTGACCTTCCGGGATCGCCGCGACCGCCGCGCGGATCCGCTCGTGCCGGGCCTCGTCCACGACGTCGAGTCCAGCACGAGCCGCTCGCGGCACGGGAGCCGGGACCACGTGATCGTGGTGGCTTTCCTACCGTTCAACGTCAGTGTCCGGCCTCCGGCGCGGCAGCTCCCGCTTCGCTTCGTGCCGCCTGAGCCGCCAGGCTGGAACACCCCTGACCACGCCGCCACCGGCGTGTCGGCGCGGTGAGCATGTGGCGATCCTGGCGTCAGACGCCAGCGATGCCGCATCGCTCGCACCGGCGGTGCGCCGATCCCGGTCCCGGCGGGCACCCTCCACGCCCTTGTCGGGGGGACGTGGTGGAGTGGTGACCGTGAGCCTCCCGACGAGCGCTGAGCGCGTGCCCGAGCTCCGGCGCGCCGCGGCGTGGGTGCCGGGCGAGCTGGCGCTCGACGACGCCGCGCGGCGGGTCCTCGAGCACGACGCGGGCTTCCTGCGCGTGCTCGGTGGGCCGGGGACGGGCAAGACGACGCTGCTCGCCGAGCGGGTGGCGCGCCTGCTCCACGCCGAGCCCGACGCGCGCCCGCTCGTGCTCGTCGGCGACCGGCGGGCCGCCGCCTCCCTCCGCGAGCGCATCGCGGCACGGAGACGAGCCCTCGACGACACCGACCGACCCGCGAGCGCCGTCGCCGAGCCCCTCGTGCGCAGCGTGCACTCCTACGCCTTCGCCGTCCTGCGCCGCCACGCCGAGCGCCGGGGCGAGGCACCGCCGCGCCTGCTCCCCGGCGCCCAGCAGGACGCGATGGTGCGCGAGCTGCTCGCCGGCGAGGTCGCAGGCGCCGGGGTGCCGTCGGGCTGGCCGCTCCGGATGCAGCCCGCCCTCGAGGCGCCCGCCTTCGCCGGCGAGGTGCGCGATCTCCTCCTCCGGGCCGCCGAGCGGGGCCTCGGACCCCGCGAGCTCGCCGACCTCGGCAAGCGCCACGGCGTGCCCGCCTGGATCGCCGCCGGGCGCTTCTACCGCACGTACGAGGAGGTCACGCTGCTGCGCGCGGCCGCGGGCTCCGCCAACCCCCTGGCCAGCGCGCCACCGCTCGACGCCGCCGAGCTCGTCGCCGCCGTGCTCGACGCCTTCGTCACCGACCCCGACCTCCTCGAGGCCGAGCGCGCCGCGGTCCGCCACCTCGTGGTCGACGACGTCCAGGACATGGACCCCCAGCAGATCGAGCTCGCGCGCGCCCTGGGCGCCGCCGCCGACGACTGGCTGCTCGCGGGTGACCCCGACTCCTCGGTGCTCGGCTTCCGCGGCGCCGACCCGGCGCTGCTGCGCGACGCCGACCCGGGCGGGCTCGCCACCGTCGTCCTGCCCGTCGACCACCGCAGCCGCCCCGCGCTGCGCGACGCCGTCGCCCGGGTCGTCGCCGCCCTGCCCGGTGCCGGCCCGGGCCGCACGCGACGCGCACCAGCAACCGAGGACGACGACGACCCCGGCCGCGTCACCGTCGACGTCTACGCCACCGCGGGGCGCCAGGCCGCCGCGGTCGCGGACCGGCTGCGCCGCGCCCACCTCACCGACGGTGTGCCGTGGTCGCGGATGGCGGTGCTCGTGCGCAGCGTCTCCGGCTCCCTGCCGCCCCTGCGCCGCGCCCTGCTCGCCGCCGGCGTGCCGCTCGCCGTGCCCGCCGACGACACCCCGCTCGCGGCGCTGCCCGCCGTCGCCCCGCTGCTCACCGTCCTGCGCTGCGCCGCCGACCCTCAGCGCCTCGACGCCGACACCGCGCTCACCCTCCTCGCCTCCCCGCTCGGCGGCGCCGACCCGCTGGCCGTGCGCCGCCTGCGCCGCGGGCTGCTCCGCCGCCACGAGGCCGGCGGCGGCGCGGCCGACACCCCGAGCGACGCCCTCATCGTCGACGCCCTGCTCGACCACGTGCACCAGGAGCTCAACCCCCTCGCGCTGCTCAGCCCGTCGGAGGCCGCGCCGCTCGAGCGTGTCGGCGGGCTCCTCGCGGCCGCCGCAGGAGCCATCCAGCAGGGCGCTTCCGTCCCCGACGTGCTGTGGGCCGTGTGGGACCGCAGCGGCCTGCAGCGGCGCTGGGTCGCGGCCAGCGAGCGCGGCGGGGTCACCGGCGCGCAGGCCGACCGCGACCTCGACGCCGTCGTCGCCCTCGTCGAACGCGCCGCCCGCTTCGTCGAGGACCTGCCCGGCGGCACCGTCGCCGGCTTCGTCGCCCAGGCCGACGACCAGCGCATCCGTGCCGACACCCTGGCCCCCCGCGCCCCCGACGGCGAGGCCGTCGCACTGCTCACCGCCCACGCCTCGCGGGGCCGCGAGTGGGACGTCGTGGTCGTCCCCGACGTGCAGGAGGGCGTCTGGCCGGACCTGCGGCGCCGCGGCACCCTGCTCGGCGTCGAGCGGCTCGTCGACGTCCTCGCCGGCATCCCCGACGACCCCGCGGTCTCCGGGCAGGCGCCCCTGCTCGCCGAGGAGCGCCGGCTCTTCGCGGTGGCGCTGTCGCGGGCACGGTGCGCGGTGCACGTCAGCGCCGTCGAGGCCGAGGACATCACGCCCTCGCGCTTCCTCGACGACGTCGACGGCGGCCCGCCCAGCGAGGACCCCGCGGAGGCGACGAGGCCCCGCAGCCGCCCCGGCCGCGCGCTGGTGCTCGCCGAGCTGGTCGGCGAGCTGCGCCGCGCCGTCACCGACCCCGACGCCGCCCCGGCACAGCGAGAACGGGCCGCCGCCGGCCTCGCCCGCCTCGCGGACGCCGGCGTGCCGGGTGCCGACCCCGACGAGTGGTACGGCCTGCTCGCCCCGTCCACCGAGGCCCCGCTGCGCCCGCCCGGCCCCGTCGCGGTCAGCCCCAGCGCCGTCGAGACGATCCTGACGTGCCCGCTGCGCTGGGCGCTGCAGACCCACGGCGGCGACGACGGCGACACGCTCGCGTCGGTCACCGGCTCGCTCGTCCACGCCCTCGTCCAGCGCGCGGCCGAGGGCGCCGGGGCCCGCGAGCTCGAGGAGGCCCTCGACGTCGCGTGGGCCTCGGTCGACGCGGGCGCACCGTGGTTCTCGCGGCGCGAGCTCGCCAACACCCGGCGCATGCTCGCGAGCTTCCTGACCTGGCGGGACCAGACGCGCGCCCAGCTCACCGAGGCGGCGGTCGAGCGCGAGCTCGAGGTCACGGTGGCCGAGGGCGTGCGGGTGCGCGGGCGGGTCGACCGTCTCGAGATCGACCCCCACGGCCGCCCGGTGATCATCGACGTCAAGACGGGCAAGACGCCGATCTCCAAGGCCGACGCGGAGGCCCACCCGCAGCTCGCGGTCTACCAGCTCGCCACCGCGCTCGGCGCGTTCGCCGAGACCCTCGCCGGCCCCGACGGCACCGCCGCGCGCACGACGCCCGGCGGCGCCCGCCTGGTCTACCTGTCCCGGGCCGGCACCCCGGCCAAGGAGCGCGCACAGGAGCCCCTCGACGACGAGGGGCTGGCGCAGTGGCGCGAGCACGTCGGGGCCGCCGCCCGCGCCACCGAGGGCCCGCTGTTCGTCGGGCGCGAGAACGACGCGTGCCCGCGCTGCCCGGTGCGCACGGCCTGCCCGGTGCATGTCTCGGGGAGGCAGGTGCCGTGACGACGATCGCGCCCACCGACGTGATCGACCCCGTCGAGCTCGCCGAACGCCTCGGCCTGCGCCGCCCCACCGAGGAGCAGGCCGCCGTGATCGGCGCGCGGTGGGAGCCCGCGCTGGTCACCGCCGGGGCGGGCTCGGGCAAGACCGAGACGATGGCCGCGCGCGTGGTGTGGCTCGTCGCCAACGGCCTGGTGCGCCCCGAACAGGTGCTGGGCCTGACCTTCACGCGCAAGGCCGCCGGGCAGCTCGCCGACCGGGTGCGGCGCCGGCTGCGCGTCCTCGGGGCGTCCACGCTGCTCGACGAGCTCGACCCCAGCGGCGACCGCCGTCTCGCCGCCCGCGCGGGCGAGCCGACGATCTCGACCTACCACGCCTACGCGGGCCGCCTGCTCACCGTGCACGGCCTGCGCCTGCCCGTCGACCCCGGCGCGCGCCTGCTCTCGCCCACCGCCTCCTGGCAGCTCGCCCACCGCATCGTCTCCACCTGGGCCGCCGACCTCGACACCGACCGCGTGCCCGCCACCGTCACCGCGCTGGTCCAGGCCCTGGCGGGCGAGCTCGGCGAGCACCTCGCCGACCCCGAGGTCCTGCGCGTCCACGCCGAGCGCTTCGCCCGCGCCGTGGAGGACGCCAAGCCGGCCAAGGGTCAGCGAGCCGCCCTGTCCCAGGCCCTGGCCGGCAAGGTCGCCGCCCAGCGCTTCCGCGCCGCCCTGCTGCCCCTGGTCGAGGAGCTGGCCGCACGCAAGCGCGCCGAGCGCTGCCTCGACTTCGCCGACCAGATGGCCGCCGCCGCGCGCCTCGCCGAGGGCCACGAGGAGGTCGGCGCCGCCGAGCGGGAGGCGTTCTGCGCGGTGCTGCTCGACGAGTACCAGGACACCGGGCACGCCCAGCGCGTCCTGCTGCGCTCGCTGTTCGCCGGCGAGGAGGACACCACCGTCACCGCGGTCGGCGACCCCTTCCAGTCGATCTACGGCTGGCGCGGCGCCAGCGCGGCCAACCTGCCGCGCTTCGTCACCGACTTCCCGCGCGCCGACGCCACGGGCGAGTGGGTCGCGGCCGCCCGCCACGGCCTGCTGACCAGCTTCCGCAACCCGCCGGAGGTCCTCGCGCTCGCCAACGGCATCGCGGAGCCCCTGCGCGCCTCCGGCGTCCCCGTGGACGAGCTGCGACCCCGACCCGGGGCGCCCGCGGGCGACGTGCGGGTCGCGCTGCACACCGACGTCGAGGTCGAGCGCGCGTGGGTCGCCGACGCGATCGCCGACCGCTGGCGCGCCGCCGCCGACGCGGGAACCGAGCCGCCGACCTCCGCCGTGCTGGTCCGCCGCCGTGCGGACATGAGCGCGCTCGCCGCCGCGCTGCGCGCCCGCGACCTGCCCGTCGAGGTCGTCGGGCTGGGCGGGCTGCTCGACGAGCCCGAGGTCCGCGACGTCGTGTCGGCCCTGCGCCTGGTCGTCGACCCGCTCGCCGGCGGCGCCGCGGTCCGGCTGCTCACCGGCGCGCGCTGGCGCATCGGCGGCGCCGACCTCGCCGCCCTCTGGCGCCGCGCGCGCGAGCTGGCGGCGCCCGCCGACCACCCCGCCACCGTGAGCGACGCGGTGCCCGACCCCGTCGCCGCCGCCCTGCCCGGCGAGCACGCCGAGCGGGCCGGGCTGGTCGACGCCCTCGACGACCCCGGCCCGCCGGCGCGCTACTCGGCCGCGGGGTACGAGCGGATCCGCCACCTCGCCCACGAGCTGAGCATGCTGCGCCGCCGGGTCACCGCGCCGCTGGTCGACCTCGTCGCCGACGTGGAGCGCGTGCTCCTGCTCGACGTCGAGACCGCGGCACGCCCGGGGCCGACCGGGCGCGCGCACCTCGACGCGTTCGCCGAGGTCGTCGCCGACTTCGGCACGGGCGCGGTGGCCTCGGGCGGCACGGCGACGGTCACCGCGCTGCTCGCCTACCTCGACGCGGCCGAGGACGCCGAGGACGGCCTGACGCCCGGCGAGGTCGACCCCGTGTCCGCTGCCGACCCCGCGACGGGCGGCACGCGGGTGCAGGTGCTCACGGTCCACGCGGCCAAGGGCCTCGAGTGGGAGCTGGTGGCCCTGCCGCACGTCGTCGACAAGGTGTTCCCGGCGGCCAAGCGCTCCGGGTCGTGGCTGACGTCGGTGGCCTCGCTGCCGGCGCACCTGCGCGGCGACCGGCCCGACCTCCCCGAGCTCGACCTCGACGGGGCCGAGGACCGCAAGGAGATCCAGGAGCGGCTCGACGCCCACGAGCGCGCCTTCGACGACCGCCGACTGGTCGAGGAGCGGCGCCTGTTCTACGTGGCGCTCACCCGCTCCGAGCGGGCGCTGCTCGTCTCCGGGCACTGGTGGGGCGACACCGGCGACACCCCGCGCGGGCCGTCGGAGCTGCTCGGCGAGGTGGGGGAGCTGGTCGCGGCCGGGCGTGGCGGGGTCGTCGACAGCTGGGTCGAGGCGCCGGAGGAGGGTGAGCCCAACCCCATGGCCGCGGCCGTGCACGAGGCGGTCTGGCCGCTCGACCCCCTCGGGACGCGGCGGGCGGCGGTCGACGAGGGTGCGGCGCTGGTCCGGGCCGCCCGGGGGGTGCAGCAGGACGAGACGACCGACGACCCCGAAGGCTGGGCCGCCGACATCGAGGTGCTGCTCGCCGAGCGCGCCGCCGCCCGCGACCGGCACGCGCGCGTGCTGCTGCCCCCGCAGCTCTCGGTCAGCCAGCTCGTCGACCTCGCCGCCGACCCGGGGGCGCTGGCCCGCCGGCTCCGCCGCCCCGTGCCGCGCCCTCCCGACCCGCGCGCCCGGCGCGGCACCGAGTTCCACGCCTGGCTGGAGCGCTGGTTCTCGGCCACCGAGCTGCTGGAGTTCGACGAGCTGCCCGGCGCCGCCGACGAGGACGCCGACGCCGCCGCCGACCCCGCCGGTGCCGCGGACGCCGTGGAGCTGCGCGAACGGTTCACCGCGAGCCGGTGGGCGAACCGCACGCCGGTGGCGGTCGAGGTGCCGTTCGAGACCGAGGTCGCCGGCACGCTGGTGCGCGGCCGCATCGACGCGGTGTTCGCCGATGCCGACGGGGGCGCCACCGTCGTCGACTGGAAGACCGGCAACCTCCCGCGCGAGGATGCGCTCCCGGCGCTCGCGGTGCAGCTCGCGGCGTACCGGCTGGCGTGGTCGTCGCTGTCCGGGGTCCCGATCGAGAAGGTCCGGGCGGCGCTGCACTACGTGCGGTTCGACGAGACGAAGACCCCCGACGACCTGCTCGACGCCGCCGGCCTGCGCGCGCTCGTCGCCGCCGTGCCCGAGGAGCAGCGCGCGCCCGAGGGCGACCCGGAGCCGCCGCCGGGGACCGCGCCGGCGCACGACGGCGACGACGGCGGGGACGCCGACCCGGACCGCGACGACGGCCCGCCGCCGGACGTCGACCTCGACCCGCGCTGAGCCCGCCGACCCATCTCGCGCAGAGGCGCAGAATCGACGTCGTGAGCAACACCGAGACCGCGCCGCCCGAGGTCCACGCCGTGCCGGGCGACGCGGTGCCGCAGGTCGAGATCCTGACGCCGCGGGAGGTGCCGCTGGGCGGCCCGCGGGCGATGACGGTGCGCCGCACCCTGCCCCAGCGGCAACGGTCGCTGATCGGCGCCTGGTGCTTCGTCGACCACTACGGCCCCGACGACACCGCCGCCTCGGGCGGCATGGACGTCCCGCCGCACCCGCACACCGGGCTCGCGACGGTGAGCTGGCTGTTCACCGGCGAGGTCGAGCACCGCGACAGCCTCGGCACCCACGCCATGGTGCGCCCCGGCGAGCTCAACCTCATGACCGCCGGGCACGGCATCGCGCACTCCGAGGTCAGCACCCCCGACACGACCGTCCTGCACGGGGTGCAGCTCTGGGTCGCGCTGCCCGAGGAGGCGCGCGACGGGCCGCGCGACTTCGCCCACCACGCCCCGGAGCCCGTCACCCTGCCCGGCGGCGGCACCGCCCGCGTCTTCCTCGGCGCGCTGGCCGGGTCCAGGTCCCCGGTGCCCACGGCGACACCCCTGCTCGGCGCGGAGGTGCTCCTCGAGCCCGGCGCCACGATCGAGCTCGCCGTCGACGCCGGCTTCGAGCACGGCCTGCTCGTCGACCGCGGCCACGTGGCGTTCCAGGGGCAGCCCCTCGCCCCGGCCGAGCTCGGCTACCTGCGCACCGGGCACGCGACGCTGCGCATCGAGGCCGGGGACGAGCCGGCCCGCCTCGTCCTCCTCGGCGGCCCGCCCTTCGGCGAGCAGATCGTCATGTGGTGGAACTTCGTCGGCCGCAGCCATGACGAGATCGTCGCGTTCCGCGCGGCGTGGGAGGCCGGGGAGCGGTTCGGCGCGGTCGACGGCTACGTCGCCCGCGACGGCCGCACGGGCCCGTCCACCCGGCTCCCGGCCCCGGCGCTGCCCCAGGCGACCATCCGCCCGCGCGGCAACCCGCAGTGACGACCTACCAGTACCGAGCGTAGCGATGCGGGCACCGGAACCGCTCTTGTTGCACTCTCGGTAGCTGACTACCGTCGAACTCGCGGACAAGCTCCACGGTTGATGACGGAGCGTCGCGCCGGGGCGGGAACGGTCGGGGACCGGGACCGGGGGGGAGTCGGGGAGGGCCCGCGGGGCCGGCGTCAGCCGGCCTCGCGGTGCACCCGCAGCGCGTGCGCGATCATCGGCGCCTGCAGCGGCAGGCGCCCGAACGCCACGGCGCGCCACGGCCAGGGGCGACGACGCCAGTCCCATGCCATCTGCACGTTCGCCGGGAACACCGCCACGAACAGCGCGGCCGCCGCCAGCGCCCCCGCGCGCCGGGTCCGTGGCGCCGCGACCGCCGCGCCGACCGCCAGCTCCGCGACACCGCTCGCGTAGGTCCAGAACCGCGCCGAGCCGGGCAGCCACGGCGGGACGATCGTGTCGAACGGCGCCGGCGCCACCCCGTGCAGCACGCCCATGGTCAGCAGACCGCCGGCGAGCACGGCCGGGGGTCGAGGAACGATCATGCGCCGCACCCTGGCACAACCGCGGGCGCCTCACCGTCCGACCGCGTACCCCTGCATCCCCCGCGGGTTCGCCGCGGCCCACCGCAGCCCGCGCGCCCGGTCGATCCCGACCGCCGAGAGCCGCCCCAGTGACCAGGGCCCGCTGCGGGTCACCCGGTGCCCGCGGCGCTCGAGCCCGTCGACGACCGCGGCGTCCAGCCGGTCCTCGACCACCGCGCCCGCGGGCTCGCGTCCCCGCGGCCAGAACGAGCTGGGTGACGACGTCGTGTGCAGCGCCGGCGCGTCGATCGCCTGCTGCGGGTCGTAGCCGCCGACGAGCGTGCGCAGCAGGTAGAGCAGCTGCCACTGGTCCTGCTGGTCGCCGCCGGGCGTGCCGAGCGCGGCGACGGGGCCGTCGTCGTCGAGCACGAGCGTCGGCGACAGCGTGGTGCGCGGCTTGCGTCCCGGCGTCAGCGTCGAGGGCAGGCCTTCCTGCAGCCAGGTCATCTGCAGCCGGGTGCCCAGCGCGAACCCCAGCTCCGGGATCGCCGGGGACGACTGCAGCCACCCGCCGGACGGGGTCGCCGAGACGATGTTGCCGGCGCGGTCGACGACGTCGAGGTGGCAGGTGTCGCCCTTGGTCTCGCCGGCGAGGGTGACGGTCGGCTCGCCGATGGTGCCGTCGGCGGTCACGCCCGCGTCGGCGCCGGAGACCGCGAGATCGGCCAGCACCGGGTCGCGGCCGCCGAGGCGCCCGGGGCGCAGGTCGGGGGAGGCGACGTCGGAGATCAGCGCGCGGCGCCAGGCGACGTAGTCGGGGGCGAGGAGGTCGGCGACGTCGAGCAGGTCCGCGGCGTCGCCGAACCACGCGTCCCGGTCGGCCAGTGCCAGCTTCATCGCCTCGAGCACGAGGTGCGCGCCGGGGTCCCCGGCCGGGTCGAGGACGTCGTCGTCGAACCCGTCGAGCACCGCGAGCGCGGCGAGCAGTGCCGGGCCCTGGCCCCACGCGGGGGTCTTGGCCACGCGCCATCCGCGGAACGACCCGACGACCGCGTCGCACACCCGCGCCCGGTGGCCCGCCGTGTCCGCCACGGTGAGCACGCCCGCGTGGACGGTGCCCGACGAGTGCCGGTGGGGCGTGCGGCACGACGCGGCCACCGCCTCGCCCACGAACCCCTCGCCCCACACGGTGCGCACCGCGTCGATCCGGGCCTCCCGGTCGGGGCCCTGCGCGGCGGCGGCGAGGCGCTCGAGGGTCTCGGCCCAGGCCGGGTTGCGGACGACGTCGCCGGGCCGCGGCGGGCGGCCGCCGGGCAGCCACAGCGCGGCGGAGGTCGGCCAGTGCTCGCGGAAGAGGTCGGCGACGGTCGCGATCGTGGAGGCGAGGCGGGGGACCGCGGGCACGCCGTCGCGGGCGGCGTCGATCGCCGGTGCGAGGACGTCGCCGACCTCCCACGTCCCGTGGTCGCGCAGCAGCAGGAACCAGGCGTCCACCGCGCCCGGCACCGCGGCCGCCAGCGCGCCCGAGCCCGGCACCCGGTCCAGTCCCTCGGCGCGGTAGGCCGCGGCCGACGCGCCCGCCGGGGCCGGGCCCTGCCCGTCGAGCACCCGCGGGGTGGGGTCGTCGGCGGTCGCGAACACGGCGGTGAGGTCGCCGCCCGGCCCGTTGAGGTGCGGCTCGGTGACGTGCAGGACGAACGCGGCGGCGACGGCGGCGTCGAACGCCGTGCCGCCGCGCTCGAGCACGCCCATCGCGGTGGTCGCCGCGGCCCAGTGGGTCGCCGCCGCCATCCCGACGGTGCCCTCGAGCACCGGGCGGGTCGTGAACTCCGGAGGGGGTGTCCAGCCTGCGGGCGTCACCACCGGAGCGTCGCCGACCGCTCACGAGCGGTGCAAGTACGAAGAAACAACAAGAAAGTATTGACGTAGGACTTACACCCCGGCAGGCTTCTCCTCACCACCCGCAGACCTGGAGGCCCCGATGACCACCGCGACGGCGACCGGCACCACGACCCCGACCCGTTCCCGCCCGGCGACCGTCGCGCTGTGGACGCTGCAGATCCTGCTCGGCCTGATGTTCGTCGTCGGCTCCGGGGCACCGAAGCTGTTCGGCGACGCCTACGCGGTGCAGATCTTCGCCGACCTCGGGACGGGCCAGTGGCTGCGCTACGTCGTGGGCGTGCTCGAGATCGCCGGCGGCATCGGGCTGCTCGTGCCCCGCCTCGCCGGGCTCGCCGCCTCGTGTCTGATCGCGCTCATGGTGGGCGCCACCGGCGCGCAGCTGTTCTTCCTGTCCGAGGGCTTCTGGTACACGCCGGTGATCCTGGGCGTCCTGCTCGGGATCGTGGCCTGGGTGCGCCGCGCGGAGATCGTGCCCCGGTAGCTCGCAGCTTCCCGCCCGGTCACCGCGACACGGTGGCCGGGCGGTGACGTGTCTGGCCTAGCGTTGGCCGGGTGACCAGCACCGAGTCAGCCGCCGTGAGCGCCCGCGCCGACGCCTTCGTCGCCGACCTCCAGGAGTGGCTGCGCATCCCGTCGATCTCGGCCGACCCGGGTCACCACGGCGACGTGGCGCGCTCGGCGGCGTGGCTGGCGGAGCGGCTGCGCGCCGAGGGCTGGCCGCAGGTCGAGGTGTGGGACGACACCGACGCCCTGCCCGCGGTGTACGCGTCGTGGCCGGCGGCGGACCCGGGTGCGCCGACCGTGCTGGTCTACGGCCACCACGACGTCCAGCCCGCGGACCTCGCCGACGGGTGGTCGTTCGAGCCGTTCGACCCCGAGGTCGTGGGCGAGGAGCTGCGCGGGCGCGGCGCCTCCGACGACAAGGGCCACCTCGCGATGGTCCGGCTCGGCGTGGCCGCGCACCTGGCCGCGACCGGCGCCGATGGGCCCGCCGTGCACCTCAAGCTGCTCGCCGAGGGCGAGGAGGAGTCCGGCTCGGCACACCTGGGCTCGCTGCTCGCCGCGCACCGCGACGCGCTGGCCTGCGACGCGATCGTCGTCACCGACACCGGGATGGTCGACCGGGACGCGCCGACCGTCTGCACCGGGATGCGCGGCATGGTCGACACCGAGATCGTCTTCCGCGGTGCCTCGGTGGACCTGCACTCCGGGCAGTTCGGCGGCGCCGTGCCCAACCCGGTCACCGAGCTCGCCCGCCTCGTCGCGGCGCTGCACGACGACCAGGGGCGCGTGCAGGTGCCCGGGTTCTACGACGACGTCCGCCCGCCGACCGACGCCGAGCGCGCCGCCTGGGCCGCGCTGCCGTTCGACGAGCCCGCGTGGCTCGCGCACTCCGCCGCCGGCGCGCAGGCCACCGCGGGCGAGGCCGGCTGGAGCACCTACGAGCGGCTGTGGGCGCGCCCGACCGCCGAGGTCAACGGCCTGCACGGGGGCTACGGCGGCCCCGGGCACAAGACCATCGTCCCGCACTCGGCGACCGCGAAGCTGACGTTCCGGCTGGTCGCCGACCAGGACCCGGCGCGCATCCTCGAGGGCGTCCGCGCCTTCGTGGCGGCGCACACCCCGCCCGGCGTCACCGCCGAGGTGATCGCCGGCGGCCCCGGCGTGCCGCCGCTGATCTGCGACGTCGACTCCACCCTGGTGACGACGATCCGCGAGGCCATGGGCGCCGCGCTGGGCGCCGAGGTGCTGCCCGCGCGCGAGGGCGGCAGCGGCCCCGAGGCGCTGCTGTCCACCGAGCTGGCCGCTCCGCTGGCCTTCCTCGGCGTCATGCTGCCCTCGGACCGCATCCACGCCCCCGACGAGCGCGCCGTCCTCCCGCTCCTGCTCGCGGGGGCCGAGGCGACCGCGCACCTGTGGCGGATGCTGGGAGAACGCGGTCTTGACTGAGAGCGCGCTCGAAGTCCTAGCGTCGATCAGGTGACCGCAGCAGCACAGCACCCGATCGGCTCCGGCTTCGGAGCGCACACCACCGCCGCCGAGGTCCTCGCGGGCCTCGACCTCACCGGCCGCCTGGCCGTCGTCACCGGCGGCTACTCGGGGCTCGGGCTCGAGGCGACCCGCGCGCTCGCCGCGGCGGGCGCGCACGTGGTCGTCCCCGCCCGGCGCCCGGACGCGGCCAAGGAGGCGCTGGACGGGATGGACCGCGTCGAGACCGACGCCCTCGACCTCGGCGACCTCGACAGCGTCGCCGCGTTCGCCGACCGTTTCCTGGCCTCCGACCGCGCGATCGACATGATGATCGACAACGCCGGGATCATGGCGACGCCCGAGACGCGCGTCGGGCCCGGGTGGGAGGCGCAGTTCGCCACCAACCACCTCGGCCACTTCGCGCTGGTCAACCGCCTCTGGCCGGCGATCGCGCGCGGCCGCGACGCCCGCGTGGTGTCGGTGTCCTCCCGCGGGCACCACCGCTCGCCGGTGCGCTTCGACGACCTCGACTGGCGCGCCGAGCCCTACGACAAGTGGCGCGCCTACGGCCAGGCGAAGACCGCCAACGTCCTGTTCGCCGTGCAGCTCGACGCCCTCGGCGCCGACCACGGCGTCCGTGCCTTCTCGCTGCACCCCGGCGGCATCCTCACGCCGCTGCAGCGCCACCTCCCGCGCGAGGAGATGGTCGGCCTCGGGTGGGTCGACGAGGCCGGCAACCCGACCCCGCAGGCGGCGGCGAACTTCAAGACCCCGGAGGCCGGCGCGGCGACCGAGGTGTGGGCGGCGACGTCGCCGCAGCTCGCGGGCCGCGGCGGGCTGTACCTCGAGGACTGCGAGGTGGCGGGGGTGGCGACCGGCGACACGGGGAACGGCGTCCGCGACTACGCGATCGACCCCGACGCCGCCGCGCGCCTCTGGGCCGTGTCGGCGGAGCGGACCGGGGTGGACGCGTTCGCCTGATCGTGTGACCACCCGGACCGGCGTGTCGGGGTCACGAGCAAGATCACCCGGCCGGCGGTCTCAAGGTGCCGGCACCGTCGCTCTCCGGTGTCACCGGGCGTCGTCGGCAGGCGACGCCCGGTGGGTCGGCGTGACCGGAACGCCGTAGCAGACGCCGATTCGCGTGTGTGGTGGATACCTCGATCGTGCGACGGTCCGGGGTGTTTGAATCCCGCCCGTGTCGTTCACGGGGACCGCGGCGAAGACGGATCTGGATCGTTCCCACCTGGTCCGGGGTGGGCCTCGCCGTCCCGCGAGTCGATCACCGCGCCGGGGTCCGGTCCTCGGTGTGCTCCTCGCGCTCGCGCTCGGCGCGGGCGTCGCCCTCTGGCTGATCCTCGGCGCCGACCCGGTCGGCGCCCGGGGCGGCGGGGCCGACGGCGGGTCCGAGGCCGCGCCGGCGGCGGTCGAGACCGTCGGGCCGGCCACGGTCGTCGCCACCGCGTCCTGCGTCGGCGAGGACCCGCACGACACCGTCGCCGTCGACGGCCCGGGCGGGCGGCGCCTGATGCCGCTCGACGGCTGCGGCTCGCCGATCGGGAGCCGGGTGCAGGTCCGCATGGCGTTCGTCGGCACCGAGCCGGCGGAGGACACCCCGGCCCGCGTGCTCGGCACCGGGTCGTCCGCGGCGCTGTCGGCCACCGAGCCCGCCGAGTCCCCGCTGACGAGCCGCCTCGCGGTGCTGCTCACCGGCGTCGCGGGGCTCGGGATGGCCGCGCTGCTCGTCGCCGTCGCCCGCGACCGCTCCCGCCGCCGCCCGGTTCCCGCGGCGCCCCACCGCCCGGCCCGCGCGCTCACGACGACGGCGGCCCCGCGCCCCGCCGCCCGCCGGACCACCCACCGCCCGGCCGCCCGTCCGGGCCGCAGCGCGCGCGCCGGACGTCCCGCCGCGCTCGAGGCCGGGCGCCGCCGGCAGAGCGGGACACCCGCCCGCAGCGGGCGCCCGCGCAGCCGCGGCACGGCCGCCGGGCCGCGCCGCCCGGCCGCCGGTCCGCACCGCGATTAGGTTGGACCATGTGACCTCCAGCGTGACCGCCCCGAACAGGGCCGACGGAGCTGCCGGCGGACTGCACCGCCGCGTGCTCGACAACGGCCTGCGGGTGCTCCTCGTGCCCGACCCGGCGGCCCCCGTGGTGGGTGTCGCCGTCCACGTCGACGTCGGGTTCCGCTCCGAACCGGAGGGCCGGACGGGGTTCGCGCACCTCTTCGAGCACCTCATGTTCCAGGGCTCGGAGAGCCTGGAGAAGCTCGCCCACTTCCGGCACGTGCAGTCGTCGGGCGGGGTGTTCAACGGCTCGACGCACCAGGACTACACGAACTACTTCGAGGTCCTGCCCTCCGCGGCGCTCGAGCGCGCGCTGTTCCTCGAGGCCGACCGGCTGCGCGCCCCACGGCTGACCGCCGACAACCTGCGCAACCAGGTCGACGTGGTCAAGGAGGAGATCCGCCTCAACGTCCTCAACCGGCCCTACGGCGGCTTCCCCTGGATCCTGCTGCCGCCGGTGCTCTACGACACCTACCCGAACGCCCACAACGGCTACGGGGACTTCACCGACCTCGAGCAGGCCGACCTCGACGACGCGGCCGCGTTCTTCGACGCCTACTACGCGCCGGGCAACGCCGTGCTCACCGTCGTCGGCGACCTCGACCCCGACGAGGCGGCCACGCTCGTCGAGAAGCACTTCGGCGACATCCCCGCCCGCGCCGTCCCCACGCGGCCGAGCTTCGCCGAACCACCACCCGACGGCGTGCGGCGGGACGACGTCACCGACGCGCACGCCCCGCTGCCCGCGATCGCGCTCGGCCACCGCCTGCCCGACCCGGACGCCGACCTCGACGCCTACCTCGCCCACGCGGTGCTCGCGAGCCTGCTCACCGACGGCGAGGCCGCCCGGCTGACCCAGCGGCTCGTGTACGGCGACGCGCTCGTCACCGACGTCTCGGCGTCCTGCGGGCTCATGGGCGCGCCGCTCGACGCCCGCGACCCGGACACGTTCACGGTCACCGCGGTGCACCCGGCGTCGGTCGAGCCGGACCGCATCGTCGAGGCCGTCGACGACGAGCTCGCCACCCTCGCCGCCGAGGGCCCCGACCCCGAGGAGCTGCGCCGCGTCACCGCGCGCTGGGCCTCCTCGCTGCACCGGGAGCACGACCGGCTGATGAGCCGCATGCTCGCCCTCGGGGCCGCCGAGCTGGTCCAGGGCCGCGCCGAGCTCGCCGACGAGCTGCCCGGGCTGATCGCCGCCGTCGAGCCGTCCGCCGTCGCCGCCGCGGCCGGCTCGTTGCGTCCCGACGCCCGCGCGATCCTCACGATCACGCCGGGGGGTGACCGGTGAGCGCCCCCACGCGACGCAGCGCCGAGGAGATCGGCAGCACCGCCACCGGGCCCCGTCCGCTGCCGGCGCTGGGCCCGCAGCGCGCGGTGCCCGCCCCCGACGAGGTCGACACCGTCCTCGACTCCGGCCTGCGGGTGATCGCCGTGCGCCGTGCCGAGGTGCCGATGGTCGAGGTGCGGCTGCGGGTGCCGTTCGCGGACCTCGGTCAGGCCGCGGACTCCGACCACGCCGCGGTCGCGGAGCTGCTCTCCACCACGATCCTGTCGGGGACGTCGAGCCGCAGCCGCGTCGGCATCGACGACGACCTGGCCGGGGTCGGCGGCGAGATCGGGTTCGCGGTCGACCCGGAACGCCTCGCGGTCTCGGGGCACGCCCTGGCCGAGGGCCTCGACACGCTGCTCGAGGTGCTCGCCGACCTGCTGCTCCACGCCACGCACCCCGACGACGAGCTGGCCCGCGAGCGCGAGCGCCTCGTCGAGCGCATCGAGATGGCGTCCGCGCAGCCCTCGGTCATCGCCCGGCGCGCGCTGCAGGAGCGCCGCTACGGAACCCACCCCGTGACGCGGGAGATGCCGCGCCCGGAGGAGGTGTCCGCGGTGTCCGCCGAGTCGGTCCGCGCGCTGCAGGCCTCGGCGCTGCGTCCCGGCGGCGCGGTGCTCGTCCTCGTCGGCGACCTCGACCCCTCCGACGCGGTGCGCCGCGTGGAGTCCGCGCTCGCGGAGTGGACCGGCGGCGAGGCGGCGGGGATGCCCGCCCTGCCTGCGCTCACCGCTCGGGACCTGCTGCTGGTCGACCGGCCGGGCTCGGTGCAGTCGCAGCTGCGTCTCTCGGCGCCGGCGGTGGGCCGCACCGATCCCCGCTACGGGGCGCTGCAGCTGGCGAACCTGTCGCTCGGCGGCTACTTCTCGTCGCGCCTGGTGGAGAACCTGCGCGAGGACAAGGGCTACACCTACCACGCGTCGTCGAGCCTGGAGCTCGACCCGCACGGCGCCGCGCTGCTGGTGGAGACCGACGTCGCGTCCGAGGTCACCGCCCCCGCGCTGCTCGAGCTGCGCTACGAGCTCGGGCGCCTCGCGGTGGTGCCGCCGACGGCGGAAGAGGTCGAGTCGGCGCGCCGCTACCTCGTCGGCTCGCTGCTGATCTCGATGACGACCCAGGCGGGCTACGCCTCCACGGTCGCCTCGCTCGCCGCCCACGGGCTCTCGGCCGCCTGGATCCGCGAGCACCCGGCGCGGATCGAGGCGGTCACCGTCGAGGAGGTCGCGGCCGCGGCGGCGGAGTTCTTCGCGCCGACGCGGTTCACCGGGGTGGTCGTCGCCGACGCCGCGCGAGCCGCCGACGGGCTGCGGGCGCTCGGCGGCGTGGAGGTGGGTTCGTGAGCACGGCGGGTCCCGACCTGCGCGCCGCCTTCCACCTCGACGACCTCCCGTCGCTGTCGCGCTCCACGGTCGACCGCCGCGAGCAGCTGCGCATCGACCCGGAC
This sequence comes from Actinomycetospora flava, assembly GCF_037400335.1. Classification (NCBI taxonomy): domain Bacteria; kingdom Bacillati; phylum Actinomycetota; class Actinomycetes; order Pseudonocardiales; family Pseudonocardiaceae; genus Actinomycetospora; species Actinomycetospora flava. Next base: position 10,219 of record NZ_JBBEGM010000027.1, on the reverse strand, counting down.
CACGCCCGCGCGCTGTGGCCCGACGCGCGGGTCGTGCTCGTCGACCCGCACGGCCGCACGCCGGTCGCCCGCGGCGCCGACGGGACGATGTCGCTCGCGTTCGCCCCGACGTCCGTGCTCGGCGACGCGATCCCCGCCGGCGCCGTGCTGCTGGGGGAGGAGAGCGGCACCGCGTTCTGGGCGGTGCGTGTCCCCGACCCGGGCGAGGCGGAGTCGAACGACGCGGGCTCGGGGTTCATGACCGCTGACCAGTGGGCGCGCGCGGGCGGCAGCCCCGACCACGAGAACTGGACCGACCTGCGCAGCTCCGGCGCCGACCTCGACGCCCGCAGCGCGGGGTTGCTGACCACCGCGGTGTCGCTGCTGAATTGGCACGACCGCGCCCGGTTCTGCGCCCGCGACGGGTCGGAGATGGATTCCGTCAAGGCGGGCTGGGCGCAGCTGTGCCGCGCGCACCGGCACGAGGAGTACCCGCGCACCGACGCGTCGATGATCTGCCTGGTGCACGACGGCACGGCGGGTGACCAGGCCCAGGTGCTGCTCGCGCGCCAGCCGATCTGGCCGCAGGGGCGCTACTCGGTGCTCGCCGGGTTCGTCGAGGCCGGCGAGTCGCTCGAGGCGTGCGTGGCCCGAGAGTGCGCCGAGGAGGTCGGCGTCGACGTCCACACGATCTCGTACCTCGGGTCGCAGCCGTGGCCGTTCCCGCGCTCGCTGATGATCGGGTTCTCGGCCGTCGCCGACCCCGCGCAGCCGCTGAAGCTGCAGGAGGGCGAGATCGAGGGCGCCCGGTGGGTGACCCGCGCCGAGCTCAAGGAGGCCCTGGACGCGGGCGCCTGGTCGCACCGCGACGGCGCCCCGCGGGGCGTCGGCGGCGTCGGGGGGACGAACTTCGAGGCCGGGGCGGGACGCGACCTCATCCTGCCCGGCGGCGTGTCCATCGCCCGCGCGATGCTCGAGGCGTGGGCCGCCGCCGGATGAGGTGTCAGGAGGCGGCCTCGACGCGCGCCAGCGTCTCCTTGACCTCGGCGAAGCTGGGGTTGGTCGCCGCGCTGCCGTCGGGGTAGACGACGGTCGGCACGGTGCGGTTGCCGCCGTTGACCTTGGTCACGATCTCGGCGGCGTCGGGCTCGCGCTCGATGTCCACCTCGGTGTAGCCGATGCCCTCGCGGTCGAGCTGCGTCTTGAGTCGACGGCAGAAGCCGCACCAGCTGGTCGTGTACATCGTCATCTGTGCCACGCCCCGTGCAACGCGGCGAGATCGCTCAGGCTTCCACGTGACCGAACCGGTGACGGGTCACACTGACGGCCTGCTCGCGCAGCACGGTGAGCATCTCCCGCCGGCCGTCGGCCACCACCGGGGCGTCGACCAGCGAGGCACCCGCCTCCGCCGCCTCCCGGCGCAGCTCCCCGGACGGGGTCCCGACGACGCGCAGCCGCTCGCCGGGCTCCGGGGCGCCGGTGAGCTCGGCCACCGGCACGCCCGCGCACGCCGCCGCGAGCCGCACCCGCAGGACGTCCCGCTCGGCCGCGTCGGCGCCGACCACGAGGCGCAGGACCGGGAGCGGGCGGTACCGGAAGATGTTCGCCTCCGCCCGCAGACCGGTCGGGTCGTGCTCGACGGAGAACTCGTCGCGCCACGCGGCGGCGTCGGAGGCGGCGGCCGCCCGCAGCCACACGAGGTCGTCGGGGTCGAGTCCCGGCGCCGCCGCGGCGAGCAGCTCCGCGGCCGCCGCCTCGAGCGGGGCCGACGACAGCCGGTCGAGGGGCCCGTCGTGCCAGGTCCCGAACTGCGCGACGTAGTTCGGCCCGCCGGGCTTGGCGCCGGGTCCCACGACCGAGCCCTTCCATCCCCCGAACGACTGGCGCTGCACGATCGCACCGGTGATGTGCCGGTTGACGTAGGCGTTGCCGACCTCGACCCGCTCCATCCAGCGATCGATCTCGTCCGGGTCGAGCGCGTGCAGGCCGCCGGTGAGGCCGTAGCCGGTCGCGTTCTGCAGCGCGATCGCCTCGTCGAGGTCCGCCGCGTGCATCAGCCCGAGCACCGGCCCGAAGCACTCCGTGAGGTGGAACCACGAGCCCGGCGCCACCGGCTCCTTCACCCCCGGCGACCAGAGGTCCCCGCCCAGGTGGCGCGGCGCCACCAGCCAGCGTTCGCCCTCGTCGAGGCGTGTCAGTGCCCGCTCGAGCTTCTCGTCGGGTGGACCGATCAGCGGGCCCATGGTCGTCGACGGGTCGCTGCCGTGTCCGACGCGCAGGGTGCGCACGGCGTCGGCGAGCTGGCGGTGGAAGCGCGCCCCGGCCGCCGTCCGCTCCGAGCGCACCGACCCGACGAGGATGGCCAGCGACGCGGCCGAGCACTTCTGCCCCGCGTGGCCGAAGGCCGAGCGCACGAGGTCGGCGACGGCGAGGTCCGGGTCGGCGCTCGGGGTGATCACGAGCGCGTTCTTGCCGCTGGTCTCCGCGACCAGGCGCAGGTCGGGGCGCCACGAGCGGAACAGCGCCGCGGTCTGCGACGCCCCGGTGAGCACGACGTGGTCGACCGCGGGGTGGGTGACCAGCCGGCGCCCGGCCTCGCCCTCGTCGGTGTGCACGAGCTGCAGCGCGTCGGCCGGGATCCCGCCGCGGTGCAGGGCGGCGACGCCGACCTCGGCGCACGCCCGCACCTGCGGCGCCGGCTTGATCACCACCGACGCCCCGGCGGCGAGCGCCGCGACGCAGCCGCCGAGCGGGATCGCGATCGGGAAGTTCCAGGGCGGGGTCACGACCACGACCCGGTCCGGGGTGAACGGGGCGTCCTCGAGCTCCTCGGCCCGGTCCGCGTAGTAGGCGGCGAAGTCGATCGCCTCGGAGATCTCGGGGTCCGCCTCGGCGACGGTCTTGCCGGCCTCGCCGACCATGACGGTGAGCAGGTCCCCGCGCGTCGCGGCGAGGGCCCGCGCCGCCTCGCGCAGCACGGCCGCGCGCTCGCGGGCCGGGCGCTCGCCCCAGCGCGACGCGGCGGCGCGCTCGACGACGGCGTCGACGGCGGCCGGGTCGGTGAGCTCGGGGTCCTTCACGGGCGGCGGCGCGGCGGTGATCGCGGCGAGCGCCCACGCACGGTTGGCGGCCAGCGACGGGTCGGTGTCGGGCTCGTTGCGGAAGGAGTCACCGATCGACGGGGTGTCGTCGGCCCGGTCCTGCGTGCGCCGCGGCGTCGCGGGCACCGCGTCGCGGTCGCGCACCGACGCCCGGAAGCGGTCGACGTAGGACGCGGGGCCGGCGTCGGAGAACAGCGCGTACAGGTAGTTCTCCGGCGACGCGTTCTCCTCGAGCCGGCGCACGAGGTAGGAGACGGCGGCGTCGAAGTCGCCGCTGTGCACCACCGGCGTGTAGAGCACCAGCTGCTCCCGGACGTCGCGCGCGACGACCCGCGCCTGCGCGGGCGCCATGCCCTGCAGCATCTCCACGTCGAGCTGGCGCTCGGCCCCCCGTGCCGCGGCGATCTCGACGGCGAGCGCCACGTGGTGCAGGTGGTGGCTGGCGACGCCGAGGCGCAGCGCGTCGACGAGGTCGCCGCCGATCGCCCGGTCGAGCAGCCGCACGTAGTTGGCGTCGACCTCGGCCTTGGTGGGGTAGGGCGCCTGCGGCCAGTCGTGCAGCGCGGCGTCGACCTGCTCCATCGCGAGGTTCGCGCCCTTGACCAGCCGCACCTTGATCGGCGCGCCGCCCGCCGCGACCCGCCGGCGCGCGAAGGCGGCGAGCTCGGTGAGCGCGCCGAGCGCGTCGGGCAGGTAGGCCTGCAGCACGATCCCCGCCGAGAGATCCGCGAGCTCGGGGCGGTCGAGCAGCGCGGTGAACACCGCGACCGTGAGGTCGAGGTCCTTGTACTCCTCCATGTCCAGGTTCACGAACGACCCGGTGTCGCGGGCCAGCGTCATCACCGGGGTGAGGCGCTCGACGAGCCGGTCGCGGCTGCCCTCGAGGTCCCACGGCACCAGCTGGCTCGCCACCGACGACGCCTTCACCGACACGTAGTCGACGTCGTCGCGGCGCAGCAGGTCCATGGTGCGCGCGAGGCGCCGGTCGGCCTCGTCCTCGCCGAGCACCGCCTCGCCGAGCAGGTTGAGGTTGAGCCGGAAGCCCTCCTTCTTCGCCTCGGCGAGGCGGCGGCCCAGCGCGCGCCCGTCGGCGTCGACGATGAGGTGCCCGACCATCGCCTTGAGCCGCTTGCGCGCGAGCGGCACGACGACCTTCGGCAGGCGCGGCGCCGCGAGCGCCCCGGCCCGCAGCAGGGCGGCGTCGCGCCGCCCGACGAACGCCGGCACCGGCGACCGGCGTCCCGCGAGCCGCGCCAGCTCGCGGGCGGCGACGTCGTCGTCCGCGGGACGGGCGACGCGGTCGACGAAGCGCAGCGTGAAGTCGATGCCGACCGGGTCGTGCACCAGGGCGGCGAGCTGCGCCGACGGTCCCGTCGCCGTGCCGGCCGAGCCCGCCCGTGCCCACTGGTCGGCGCGGATCACGGCGCGCTCGACGAGGTCGTCGGGGATGCCGCCGGCCGCCGGCGTCGTGGGCACGGGCTGCTCGGTCATGCCTCCATGGTGGCCCTGTTCGCGACGATCAGGTGCGCGTGCGCAACGCCCACACCGCCAGCGGCCCGAACACCGCCGCGAACGCCACGCCCCAGAGCAGCGTGGCGACCGCGTTGGCCGCCACCGGCCCGCCGACCAGCAGCCCGCGCAGCGCGTCGGCCATGCGCGTCACCGGGTTGATCGACACCCAGGCCTGCAGCCAGCCGGGCATCGTCTGGGTGGGGGCGAAGGCGTTGCTCGCGAACGTCAGCGGGAAGAGCACGGTGAACCCGTAGATCTGCACCTTCTCCGGGTCGCGGGCGAGCACCCCGAGCAGCACCGACGTCCACGAGAACGCCAGCGTGAACGCGACGAGCAGGCCGAACGCGGCGAGCACCGCAACCGGGCTCGTGGTGATCCGGAAGCCCAGCAGCACGCCGACCGCGAGCAGCACCACCAGCGACCACAGCTGGCGCAGCACGTCGCCGAGGATGCGCCCGCTCAGCGGCGCGGAGCGGGCGATGGGCAGGCTGCGGAACCGGTCGAACGTGCCCTTCTGCAGGTCGGTCGCGAGCCCGGTGGCCGTGTAGATCGTGAGGAACAGTGCGTTCTGCGCGATGAGCCCGCCGAGCGAGAACTGCAGGTACGCGTCGGTCGACCCGCCGATCGCGCCGCCGAACACGAACGTGAACAGCAGCACGAACATGATCGGCTGGATGGACAGGTCGAGCAGCTCGGAGGGGTTGTGCTTGATCTGCACGAGGCTGCGCCACGCCATGGTCAGCGACTGGCTCGCCCACTGCGCCGGCGAGACCCGGCGCGAGGGCGCCGCGATCCCGGTGTCGGGGGTGACGGCGGGCCGCGCGGGGGCCGTGCGGTCGAGGGTCACGCGGACTCCTGGAGCTCGTCGGTGGGTGTCGTCTCGACCGCGCGGCGCCCGGTGAGGGCGAGGAAGACCTCGTCGAGGGTGGCGCGCCGCAGCGTCAGCTCGGCGAGGCTCACCCCGACGTCGTCGAGCCGGCGGACCACGGCCGGCATCAGGGCGTCGTCGGCCGCGGGCACCGAGACGGTGCCCTGCTCGACGGTGGGCTCCGCGCCCGCCAGCTCGGCGGCGACGCGGCGCACCACGTCGAGCTGCTCGGGGAGCGTCGGGCGCATCTGCAGGACGGCGGCGCCGGCCCGGGACTTGAGGTCGAGCGGCGTGCCCGTCGCGACGACCGTGCCGCGGTCGATGACGACGATGTCGTCGGCGAGCTGGTCGGCCTCCTCGAGGTACTGCGTCGTGAGCAGCACGGTGACGCCGTCGTCGGTGAGCCCGCGGACCATGTCCCACAGCTCGTTGCGGCTCGCCGGGTCGAGACCGGTGGTCGGCTCGTCGAGGAACAGGATGCGCGGGCGCCCGACCAGCGACGCCGCGAGGTCGAGGCGGCGCCGCATGCCCCCGGAGTAGGTGCGCGCGGCGCGTCCGGCGGCGTCGGTGAGCCCGAACTGCGCGAGGAGCTCCGCGGCGCGCCTCTTGGACGCGGCCCGGCTCTGCCCGAGCAGGCGGGCGATGAGCACGAGGTTCTCCGTGCCCGTCAGCGCCTCGTCGACGCCGGCGTACTGGCCGGTGAGCCCGATGAGCGTGCGCACCCGGTGGGGCTCGGCGACGACGTCGAACCCGCCGACCAGCCCCCGGCCCTCGTCCGGCGCGAGCAGCGTGGCGAGCACGCGCGTCGCCGTGGTCTTGCCGGCGCCGTTGGGCCCGAGCACGCCGAGGACCGTGCCCTCGGTGGCCGAGAAGCTGGCGCCCGCGAGCGCGGTGGTGGCGCCGAAGCGCTTGACGAGACCGTCGGCCTCGATGGCAGGTGGCACGCTCTCCACCGTCCCAGAGGGGTCCGACAACGGTCATGGAGATTTCGGACCCACGGGTTTTCGGCCCGTCCGCGCCCCGGCCGTCGGACCGGGTTGAGACGATGGGGCCGTGGGCGGCAGCGGTGGGGACAGGGCGACGTCGGGGCTCGATCCGGAGCAGTCCCAGGCCGTCCTCGCCCCGCGGGGGCCCGTGTGCGTGCTCGCGGGCGCGGGCACCGGCAAGACGCGCACGATCACGCGGCGCATCGCCCACCTCGTCTCCGCGGGCCACGTCCGGTCCGGGCAGGTCCTGGCGGTGACGTTCACGGCGCGCGCGGCGGGGGAGATGCGCACCCGGCTGCGCGACCTCGGCGTGGGCGGCGGCCCGGGGCAGCCGCCGGTGCAGGCGCGCACGTTCCACGCCGCGGCCCTGCGCCAGCTGCGCTACTTCTGGCCGCGCGTGGTCGGCGGCGCGCCGTGGGAGGTGCTCGAGGGCAAGCTGCGGCTCGTCGGGCAGGCCGCCCAGCGGGCCGGGGCGCCCACCACGCGCGAGTCGCTGCGCGACCTCGCGAGCGAGATCGAGTGGGCGAAGGCGTCGCTCGTGCCGGCGTCGGACTACGCGGCCGCGGCGGGCAAGGCGGCCCGCGACGTGCCCGCGCCCGTCGAGCAGGTCACCGCGGTGTACGAGACCTACGAGACGCTCAAGAACCGCGCCGAGGTGCTCGACTTCGACGACCTCCTGCTGCACACCGCCGCCGCGCTCGAGGAGCACCCCGAGGTCGCGCACGAGTTCCACGAGCGCTACCGCTGCTTCGTCGTCGACGAGTTCCAGGACGTCACCCCCGCCCAGCACCGCCTGCTGCGGGCCTGGATGGGCGGCCGCGACGACCTCACCGTCGTCGGCGACGCCAACCAGACGATCTACTCGTTCGCCGGCGCCAGCCCGTCGTACCTGCTCGACTTCCCGCGGGTCTTCCCGGAGGCCACCGTCGTGCGGCTGGTGCGCGACTACCGCTCGACGCCACAGGTCGTCACGGCCGCGAACACCGTGATCGGCGCGGCCCGCGGGCGTGCGGCCGGGTCGCGGCTGCGCCTCGAGGGCCAGCGCCCGCCCGGCCCGGACCCCGACTTCGCCGAGCACGACGACGAGCCCGCCGAGGCCACGGCCGTCGCGACCGCGATCCGCGAGCTGATCGACGACGGCGTGCCGCCCGCGGAGATCGCGGTGCTCTACCGCGTCAACGCGCAGTCGGAGGTCTACGAGACCGCGCTCGGCGACGCCGGCATCGCCTACCAGGTGCGCGGCGGCGAGCGGTTCTTCCAGCGCACCGAGGTCCGCACCGCCGTCGCCGCCCTGCGCACCGCCGCGTCCCGGGCGCCCGAGGACGCGCGCGGCGAGGGCATGGTCACGCTGGTGCGCGCGGTGCTGGGCGAGCAGGGGCTCACCGAGTCCGCGCCCGCGGGGGCGGCCGGGCAGGGGGCGGCGCGCCAGCGGTGGGAGTCGCTGCGCGCGCTCGCGGAGCTCGCCGAGGAGCTCGTCGCCTCCGTGTCCGACGCCGACCTCGCCGCGTTCCTCGCCGAGCTGCAGACCCGCGCGCAGGCCCAGCACCCGCCGACCGTCCAGGGCGTCACGCTCTCCTCCCTGCACGCCGCCAAGGGCCTCGAGTGGGACGCGGTGTTCCTCGTCGGCCTCACCGACGGCACGCTCCCGATCCAGCACGCCGACGGCGACGACGACGCGGTCGAGGAGGAGCGGCGCCTGTTCTACGTCGGCGTCACCCGCGCGCGCGTGCACCTGCGGCTGTCGTGGGCGCTGTCGCGCAACGCCGGCGGGCGACGCTCCCGGCGCCGCAGCCGCTTCCTCTACGGGCTGGTCCCCGACGAGCACCCCGCCGCCCGCCAGCCCACCGGCCGCGAGAACGGCGGGTCCCGGGGCAAGCCGGTGTGCCGGGTGTGCGGCAAGCCGCTGTCCGACCCCGCCTCGGCGAAGCTCGGCCGCTGCAGCACGCACCCCTCCGACATCGACGAGACCCTGCTCGAGGCGCTCAAGTCCTGGCGCTCGGCGGAGGCGAAGTCGCGCTCGGTGCCGGCGTACGTCGTGTTCACCGACGCGACGCTGATCGCGCTGGCCGAGCAGCGCCCGCACGACCCCTCCGGCCTCGTCGCCATCCCGGGCATCGGCTCGTCGAAGCTCGAACGCTACGGCGACGACGTCCTCTCCCTGGTCCGCGAGCACGCGTCGTAGAGGGCCGGTGATCAAGAGCGCGTCATCCACCTCGCTCGGCGTCCGGAGGTGGATGACGGCGCCCTTGATCTCCGCGGGGCGGGTGCGCGTACCGGACACATTCCTGACACGACGGCGGGCCGGTGATCAGGAGCGCGTCATCCACCTCGCTCGGCATCCGGAGGTGGATGACGGCGCCCCTGATCTCCGCGGCGGGTGCGCGCCGGCCCATGATCGCCCCGGGTGCTCCTCCGACCCGATCTGACAGGGTTCCCGGAGCACCCGGGGCGATCATGGGCGCGGGCGTACCGGACACATCCCAGACACGACGGCGGACCGGTGATCAAGAGCGCGTCATCCACCTCGCTCGGCGTCGGGAGGTGGATGACGGCGCCCTTGATCTCCGTGTCACCGCCCGTCCCTCGATCACCAGGCCGACAGGCACCCCGACACCCGCTCCCGCGGTGCCTTTCCGCCTGCTGATCTCCGCGCGCACCCGGCCGTCCGTGTCCGATGCAAAGATCTTCGAAGAACTTCCCGAAAATGCGTTGCCCGGGGTCACGGGGCGCCCCTACGGTCGATCACACACCGGCGCACGAGGCTGCCGGTCGGGCGGTTTCCGCTCTGTGGTGACCCAGGAAGGGGGCTCGTGACGATGAACATCGTGACTCTCGCGGGCACCGGTCGCCACGTCGCGAGCTGGCGCTCCGCCACGGGCACGGCGTCGTTGGACGACGCCGTCGTCGCGTGCGAGCAGCAGGGGATGCCGAAGACGCAGCGCCCCCGCATCCGCCAGCGCGATCTGCAGAACCTCCCGACCTTCGTCCCGCAGCGACCGTCCGCAGCCTCGCGGTGGAGTCCCTGAAGCCCAGGAACCCCACCGACACGACCCACGAGGCCGCGGACCCGCATCCAGGGACCGCGGCCTTCGTCGTCTCACCAGGACACGACCCTCGCGGTCCCGGCCCACGCCGACCCGCCCACCGGAGGTAGACCGTGTCCCCCGCCGGACTCGCCGTTCGCCCGACCGCCCCCGAGACCGGAATCGAGACCCCCGACCTGGACCTGTTCGACGCCCTGACCACCGTCGACGACCTCCCGTGCCGGATCTCCGCCGAGGACCTCTGGTTCTCCGACCTGCCCGCCGACCTCGAGCGGGCGAAGGTCCTCTGCGCGGACTGCCCCATCCGGCGCACCTGCCTGGCCGGCGCGCTGGAGCGGCGGGAGTACTGCGGCGTGTGGGGCGGCGAGATCTTCGACCGGGGCGCCGTGATCGCCCGGAAGCGGCCCCGGGGCCGGCCGTCCAAGGCCGACCTCGCCCGCGACGCGGAGCTCGCCGCCGCCCGGGCGGCCGCCGGGGTCGCCTGACCCACCCGGCGCGCCGGGTCCCGTGGGGGGCGGGCGAGGGTCACCCCGACTGCGTCCGACGCAGCGAGGGTGACCCTCGCTCCATCACCGCCACCACCACCGCGACCCGGCCCCGGACCCCCGCGGGGGAGAGGGGGGCCCGGTGCGCACCGGACGCGCACCGGGCCCCGGAGGACGACTCAGCAGGACGACCCAGCAGGACGACCCAGCAGGACGACCCAGCAGGACGACCCAGCAGGACGAC
>NZ_JBBEGM010000026.1:0-32478 GCF_037400335.1 Actinomycetospora flava | reverse complement strand
GGGGGCCCCCCCCCCCCCCACGCCCCCCGGAAGAGCCCAGGGCCGGCTCCGCCGGGCTGAAACCCCCACCGAACTCCGTTCGGTGACAGGTCAGGAGAAGAAGCAGTGATTCAGCAGGAGTCGCGGCTGCGGGTCGCCGACAACACCGGGGCACGGGAAATCCTGTGCATCCGCGTGCTCGGCGGATCCTCGCGCCGCTACGCGGGCATCGGCGACGTCATCGTGGCGACCGTCAAGGAGGCCATCCCGGCCTCCGGCGTCAAGCGCGGTGACGTCGTCAAGGCCGTCGTCGTGCGCACCCGCAAGGAGAAGCGCCGCCCGGACGGCTCGTACATCAAGTTCGACGAGAACGCCGCCGTGATCATCAAGAACGACCGTGAGCCCCGCGGGACCCGCATCTTCGGCCCGGTGGGCCGCGAGCTGCGCGACAAGAGGTTCATGCGGATCATCTCGCTCGCGCCGGAGGTGCTGTAGCAGATGAAGGTCAAGAAGGGCGACACGGTCGTCGTCATCGCCGGCAAGGACAAGGGCGCCAAGGGCAAGGTCATCAAGGCCTTCCCCGACCGCGACAAGGTCCTCGTCGAGGGCGTCGGCCGGGTCAAGAAGCACACGGCCCAGTCCGCCAACCAGCGCGGTGCCCAGAGCGGCGGGATCGTCACGCAGGAGGCGCCCATCCACGTCTCGAACGTGATGGTCGTCGACGCCGACGGCACGCCGACCCGCGTCGGCACCCGTGCGGGCGGCGAGGGCGAGCAGAAGCGCGTGCGCATCTCGCGCCGCAGCGGGAAGGACCTCTCGTGACCAGCACCGAAGCTCCCGAGACGACCCGTCCCCGGCTGCAGCAGCGGTACCACGACGCGATCAAGCAGGCGCTGAGCGAGGAGTTCGGGTACGCGAACCCGATGCTCATCCCCGGCGTCGTCAAGGTCGTCGTCAACATGGGCGTCGGCGAGGCCGCGCGCGACTCGAAGCTGATGGAGGGCGCGGTCCGCGACCTCACCCTCATCGCCGGCCAGAAGCCGGAGATCCGCAAGGCCCGCAAGTCGATCGCGCAGTTCAAGCTGCGCGAGGGCATGCCGATCGGCGCCCGCGCCACCCTCCGCGGTGCGCGCATGTGGGAGTTCCTGGACCGGCTGCTGACCATCGGCCTGCCGCGCATCCGTGACTTCCGCGGCCTGTCGCCGAAGCAGTTCGACGGGTCCGGCAACTACACGTTCGGTCTCTCGGACCAGACGATGTTCCACGAGATCGACCAGGACTCGATCGACCGGCCGCGGGGGATGGACATCACCGTGGTCACCTCCGCGACGACCGACGAGGAGGGCCGGGCGCTGCTCCGTCAGCTCGGCTTCCCGTTCAGGGAGAACTGAGATGGCGAAGAAGGCACTGGTCAACAAGGCCGCGAAGACCCCGAAGTTCAAGGTCCGCGGCTACACCCGTTGCAACCGCTGCGGGCGCGCCCGCGCGGTCCTGCGGAAGTTCGGGCTCTGCCGGGTCTGCCTGCGCGAGATGGCGCACCGGGGCGAGCTCCCGGGCGTGAGCAAGGCCTCCTGGTGAGCGCGGCGAACACCTCAGGGAACCCCGCAGAGCTTCCCGAGGTGCCGAGCGAGGGCCTCATCGACCCCGAGCTCCTGCGCCTCATCCAGCGCGTCGCCCACCGCGAGCACCTGCTCGACGGCACGGCCCAGATCCACGGGCAGCCGCGCGTCCGTACCACCGCTGACAGCAGCTCCACACGCCGCAGGCCCGCCATCGGGAGCGCGCGCACGCGCGCCACCCGGGGAACCACGGCGAGGAAGGTGACCTGGTCATGACGATGACCGACCCGATCGCGGACATGCTGACGCGCATCCGCAACGCCAACTCGGCGTTCCACGAGAGCGCGACCATGCCGCACAGCAAGCTCAAGGCCCACGTGGCGCAGGTCCTGCTCGACCAGGGCTACATCGCCGGGTTCCGCACCGAGGACGCGACCGTGGGCAAGTCCCTCGTGGTCGACCTCAAGTACGGGCCGAACCGTGAGCGCAGCATCGCCGGCATCAAGCGGGTCTCGAAGCCCGGCCTGCGCATCTACGCGAAGTCGAACGAGCTCCCCCGGGTGCTCGGCGGCCTCGGCGTCGCGATCATCTCGACGTCGTCCGGGCTCCTGACCGACCGGCAGGCCCACCAGCGACGGATGGGCGGGGAAGTCCTCGCCTTCGTCTGGTAGCGGGAAGGGGAACCGAACCATGTCACGCATCGGCAAGGCCCCGATCACCGTGCCGTCGGGCGTCGACGTCACCGTCGACGGGCAGAACGTCACGGTCAAGGGCCCGAAGGGCACCCTGAGCCACCAGGTCGACGAGCCCATCACGGTCTCGCTCGACGACGGCGTGCTCTCGGTGAAGCGTCCCGACGACGAGCGGGAGAGCCGCGCGCTGCACGGCCTGTCGCGCTCGCTGCTCAACAACCTGGTGCAGGGCGTCTCGCAGGGCTACGAGCGCAAGCTCGAGATCCACGGCGTCGGCTACCGCGTGCAGCTGCGGGGCTCGGACCTCGAGTTCGCGCTCGGCTTCAGCCACCCGGTGAAGATCACCCCGCCGGACGGCATCACGTTCGCGGTCGAGAGCCCGACCCGGTTCTCGGTCCAGGGCATCGACAAGCAGCTGGTCGGCCAGGTGGCCGCCAACATCCGGTGGCTGCGCCGCCCCGACCCCTACAAGGGCAAGGGCGTCCGCTACGCCGGCGAGCAGATCCGCCGCAAGGTCGGAAAGACGGGCAAGTGATGGCTGAGAACACCGCTACCACCACGAAGGCTCGGGGCCACCTGGGCAAGAACGTGTCGGAGACCCGCCGCACGGGTCGCACGCGGCGCCACGTCCGGCTGCGCAAGAAGATCGCCGGCACGCCGTCGCGTCCCCGCCTGGTCGTCACCCGCTCCACGCGGCACATCACGGCGCAGGTCGTCGACGACATCGCCGGCCACACCCTGGCCCACGCCTCCACGCTGGAGGCCGACGTGCGCGGGCTCGAGGGCGACAAGAAGGCGCAGGCCGCGAAGGTCGGCGAGCTCGTCGCCTCCCGCGCCAAGGAGCAGGGCATCGACGCGGTCGTCTTCGACCGCGGCGGTCGCCGGTACCACGGTCGCATCGCGCACCTCGCGGATGCGGCCCGCGAAGGGGGTCTGCAGTTCTGATGGGAGACGCAGCGAAGCGGAGCTCGACCCGTCGGGACCGCACCCTCATGATCGACACGAACGGAAGGAACGCCTGATGCCGGGACGCACACGGCGCGACGGGCCCGCGGGCTCGGGCGCACAGGGCGGCGAGCGTCAGGGCGGCAGCGCCGGTCGCGACCGCCAGCAGGGCGGCCGCGACCGCGGGCAGGACCGCACCCCGCACCTCGAGCGCGTCGTCGCCATCAACCGCGTGGCCAAGGTCGTCAAGGGCGGCCGCCGCTTCAGCTTCACCGCCCTGGTCGTCGTCGGTGACGGCGACGGGATGGTCGGTGTCGGCTACGGCAAGGCCAAGGAGGTGCCTGCCGCGATCGCCAAGGGCGTGGAGGAGGCGAAGAAGAACTTCTTCCGCGTCCCCCGGGTCGGCGGCACCATCACCCACCCCGTGCAGGGCGAGGAGGCGGCGGGCGTGGTCCTGCTGCGTCCGGCCAGCCCCGGTACCGGTGTCATCGCCGGTGGCCCGGTGCGCGCGGTGCTGGAGTGCGCGGGGATCGCGGACGTGCTGTCCAAGTCGCTGGGCAGCCAGAACGCGATCAACATCGTGCACGCCACGGTCGCGGCGCTGAAGGGCCTGCAGGTCCCCGAGGCCGTCGCCGCCCGCCGCGGGCTGCCCCTCGAGGACGTGGCGCCGGCGCGGATGCTGCGCGCCCGCGCCGGACAGGGGGCCTGACATGGCCGACCTCAAGGTCACGCAGACCCGCTCCGAGATCGGCGGCAAGCGCAACCAGCGCGAGTCCCTGCGCACGCTGGGCCTGCGGCGCATCGGCGCGACCGTCGTCCGCCCCGACACGCCCCAGAACCGGGGCCTGATCCACACCGTCCGTCACCTCGTGACGGTCGAGGAGGTGTGACCGATGGGTGAGTCCCCCATCAAGCTGCACCACCTGCGGCCGGCGCCCGGCGCCAAGACCGAGAAGACCCGCGTGGGTCGCGGTGAGGCCTCCAAGGGCAAGACCGCCGGTCGCGGCACCAAGGGCACCGGCGCCCGCAAGAACGTCCCCGCGACGTTCGAGGGTGGCCAGATGCCGCTGCAGATGCGTCTGCCGAAGCTCAAGGGCTTCCGCAACCGCAACAAGGTGGTCGCGCAGGTCGTCAACGTCGGCGACCTGGCCCGCCTGTTCCCCGACGGCGGCGAGGTCGGCCCGGCCGAGCTCGTGGCCGCCGGCGCCGTGCGCCCCGGGCACCCGGTCAAGGTGCTCGGGACCGGCGAGGTCGGCTCGGTGACGCTGCGCGTCAGCGCGCACGCCTTCTCCGGGTCGGCGAGCGAGAAGCTGTCCGCCGCGGGCGGCAGCGCGACCGTCGTCGAGTAAGTCCGCGACAGGCTTCCACCGGCCCCGTGACCCCCCTCCGTTCGTGCGGAGGAGCGGGCCGGGGCCGGTGGTGCTTCCCCGTGTAGTCTCGCTCCGGGCCGGCGCGACCGGTCCGGTCCGGCCTCGTCGCACCGCACGTGCGGTGCGCGGCCGGTGACCACCGGCCCGCGCGGCTCCGAACCCCACGAGCCCGCGGTGTGGCCGAACGACATCTGGAGGTCCGAGTGCTCGGCGCCGTGCGGTCAGCCCTGGCCACACCGGACCTGCGCAAGAAGATCCTGTTCACCCTGGGCATCGTCGCCGTCTACCGCCTCGGGGCCACGCTCCCGGCGCCCGGCGTCTCCTACTCGAACGTCCAGGAGTGCTTGCGTCAGGTCCAGGGCAGTGACGCCGCGAGCGTCTACTCGCTGATCAACCTGTTCTCCGGCGGGGCGCTGCTCCAGCTGTCGATCTTCGCGCTGGGCATCATGCCGTACATCACGGCGAGCATCATCGTCCAGCTGCTGACGGTCGTCATCCCCCGCTTCGAGCAGCTGAAGAAGGAGGGGCAGAGCGGTCAGAGCAAGCTCACGCAGTACACGCGCTACCTGACCATCGCCCTCGCGGTCCTGCAGTCCACCGGCATCGTCGCCCTGGCCGACCGCAACCAGCTCTTCCAGGACTGCGACCCGTCGCAGTTCCCGATCCTGCCGAACGCCGACATCTTCGACCTCGCGGTCATCGTCATCGTCATGACGGCGGGCACCGCGGTGATCATGTGGTTCGGCGAGCTCGTCACCGAGCGCGGCGTCGGCAACGGCATGTCGCTGCTGATCTTCACCTCGATCGCCGCCCGCATCCCCGCCGAGGGCAACACGATCCTGCAGAACGCCGGCCCGCTGGCGTTCACGGTGGTCTGCGCGTTCGGCCTGGTCATCATCGCGAGCGTCGTCTTCGTCGAGCAGGGCCAGCGGCGCATCCCCGTGCAGTACGCGAAACGCATGGTCGGCCGCCGCATGTACGGCGGGACGTCGACCTACCTGCCGCTGAAGGTCAACCAGGCGGGTGTCATCCCGGTCATCTTCGGCTCGTCGCTGCTCTACCTGCCCGACCTGCTCTCGCGGATCACGGGCAACCAGAACTCGGGCTTCTCGCGCTTCGTCCAGACGTACCTCGCGAACCAGTCCAACTGGCTGCACATCCTGCTGTACTTCGCGCTGATCATCTTCTTCACGTACTTCTACGTCTCGATCACGTTCAACACCGAGGAACGTGCCGACGAGATGAAGAAGTTCGGGGGGTTCATCCCCGGGATCCGCCCCGGGCGTCCCACGGCGGAGTACCTCAGCTACGTGCTGTCCCGGATCACATTGCCGGGATCCATCTACCTCGGCATCATCGCCGTCCTGCCGAACTTCTTCCTGGGCCTGACCGGTCAAGGACAGAACCAGAACTTCCCCTTCGGGGGCACGGCTGTTCTGATCATGGTGGGCGTCGGGCTGGACACGGTGAAGCAGATCGAGTCCCAGCTGATGCAGCGCAACTACGAGGGTTTCCTGCGCTGACCGGGAGCGGTCGGCAGCGGTCGGTGTTCACAGGGATGTCAGGCGAAGGAGTGTTGTCGTGAGGATCGTGCTGGTGGGCCCGCCGGGTGCGGGCAAGGGAACGCAGGCGGCACGGCTGTCCGAGCGCCTCGACGTGCCCCACATCTCCACCGGCGACATCTTCCGCGAGAACATGAAGAACGAGACGGAGCTGGGCAAGGAGGCCCAGCGCTACGTCGACGCCGGCGACCTGGTGCCCGACGAGGTCACCGTCCGCATGGTCAAGGACCGCCTCGCCCAGCCCGACGCGGCGCAGGGCTTCCTGCTCGACGGCTTCCCGCGCAACACCGCGCAGGCCGAGGAGCTCGCGAGCGTCCTCGCCGACCTCGACCAGCAGCTCGACGCCGTGCTGGTCTTCGAGGTCGACGACGAGGAGCTGGTCAAGCGGCTCATGGCCCGCGGGCGCTCGGACGACACCGAGGAGACCATCCGGCACCGCCAGGAGGTCTACCGCTCGGAGACCGAGCCGCTGATCGCGCACTATCAGGACGTCGCCGTGCGGGTGGACGCCATCGGCTCGGTCGACGAGATCACCGACCGCGCCATGGACGCGCTGGCCGACGAGCCCGACGACTGAGTGGGCAACCCGAGCCGCCGCCTGTCGGGCCTCACCGAGGCGGTCTCCGCCGGGGTCGGCGGCCTCGCCGACCGCGTACGGGGGCGCCTCGTGGAGATGAAGACACCCGGCCAGGTCGAGGCGATGCGCGCCGCCGGTCTCGTCGTGGCCTCCGCGCTCGCCGCGGTCACCGAGGCGGCGAAGCCCGGGGTCAGCACCGCCGACCTCGACGAGGTCGCCGAGGCCACGATCCGCGAGGCCGGCGCCGAGCCCTCGTTCCTCGGGTACCAGGGTTTCCCGGCGTCGATCTGCGCGTCGGTCAACGAGCAGGTCGTGCACGGCATCCCGTCGCGCGAGCAGGTGCTCGGTGACGGCGACCTGGTCTCGATCGACTGCGGCGCGATCCTCGAGGGCTGGCACGGCGACGCGGCGGTGACGCTGCTGCTCGGGACGCCGCGCGCGGAGGACGAGATGCTCTCGGCGGCGTGCCGGGCGGCGATGGAGGCCGGCATCGCGCGGCTGGTGCCCGGCGGCCGTCTCGGCGACGTGGGGCACGCCGTCGAGGAGGAGGCCCGGCGCCGCGCGGAGCAGGACGGCCGCGAGTACGGGATCGTCGCCGACTACGGCGGGCACGGCATCGGCACGTCGATGCACATGGAGCCGTTCGTCCCGAACCTCGGCCGCGCGGGCACCGGGATGCGGCTGCGCAGCGGGATGGTGCTCGCGATCGAGCCCATGCTCACCGCGGGCACCGACGAGACCGAGGAGCTCGCGGACGGCTGGACCGTCGTCACCGCCGACGGCACCCGGGCCGCGCACTGGGAGCACTCGGTGGCCGTGACCGACGACGGGCCCCGGGTCCTCACCGCGCCGGCGTCCTGACACCCACTCCGGAGACCTGCGGCACCGGCACAGTCGGATAGCAGAACTATCCGCTCGCTGTTATGGTGGACCCGTTCCGAAGAGACGGGGTGGTCGTGGTGGCTTCCGAGCAGATGCGGGTGGCCGACACCGAGCGCGAGCGGGTGGCGGCGGCGCTGGCGCAGGCCCACGGCGAGGGGCGCCTGACGCTCGCCGAGTACGACGAGCGCGTGCGCGCGGCGCACGGCGCGGTGGTGCGGGCGGACCTGGAGCCGTTGACGGCGGACCTGCCGGCGGCACCGGCACCGGCACCGGCGCCCGCGTCCTCCCCGCGCCGCCGTCTCTCGCCGCTGCGCCTCGCCGTCGCCGTGTGGACGGCGGTGTCGGTGGTGAACCTGGTGATCTGGGTGGCCGTGTCGGTCGGGCGGGGCGAGCCGGTGGCACCGTGGTGGATCTGGGTCGCGGGGCCCTGGGGTGTCGTGCTCGCCCTGCAGGCGCTCGCGGCGCGGGCCGGCGTCGCGGCGCCGACGCCGTTCGGGTGCGCGTTCCGAGCACCCCGGTGACGAGGCTCTCGACACGCCGCGCGTACACTTGACGGCTGGTGCGCGTGTCGTGCCGGTGCCCGCGCGCGTACGCGTCTCGGTCATCGGAACGCCGCGTCTCCAGGTCCCACGGCCCCCGTCGCTCCCGAGCGCCGGCCCGGTCCGGGACGACAGCGTACGTCGATAGGAATGCGGAGGACATGGCGAAGAAGGACGGCGCCATCGAGGTCGAGGGCCGGGTCATCGAACCCCTGCCCAACGCGATGTTCCGGGTGGAGCTCGAGAACGGGCACAAGGTCCTGGCGCACATCAGCGGCAAGATGCGTCAGCACTACATCCGGATCCTCCCCGAGGACAAGGTCGTCGTGGAGCTGTCGCCGTACGACCTGTCGCGCGGCCGGATCGTCTACCGCTACAAGTGACCCACGGGGGGTCGTGCCCCCCGTGAGCCCCCGAGAAAGAAGAGGACGCGGACGTGAAGGTCCAGCCGAGCGTCAAGCGCATCTGCGCGAAGTGCCAGGTGGTCCGCCGTCACGGGCGGGTCATGGTCATCTGCGACAACCTGCGCCACAAGCAGCGCCAGGGCTGACGCGCCCGACCAGGGCACCGCGGGCCGATGCGCCCGCACACCCAGATACCTCCCCGCACCTACGTCGGCTCGAGAGATCGTGCCCCGGCGGAGCACCCCCGGCTCGGGAGGCCGGGGCCCGGACCGTCATCGGTCCCGGGACGGGCAGGGAGCCAGACCTCCCGGACGACACGAGGAGCACGTCGCCCCATGGCACGACTCGCCGGCGTCGACCTCCCCCGCGAGAAGCGGATGGAGATCGCGCTGACCTACATCTTCGGGATCGGCCGCAGCCGAGCCCGCGAGATCCTCACCGAGACCGGCATCGACTTCGACCTGCGGTCGAAGGACCTGTCGGACTCGGACGCCGCCACGCTGCGCGCGTACATCGAGAACCACTTCCGGGTCGAGGGCGACCTGCGCCGCGAGGTCCAGGCGGACATCCGGCGCAAGGTCGAGATCGGCAGCTACCAGGGGCTGCGGCACCGCCGCAACCTGCCGGTGCACGGGCAGCGGACGAAGACCAACGCCCGCTCGCGCAAGGGCCCCAAGAAGACGGTCGCCGGCAAGAAGAAGGCCGCGCGCAAGTAGTCCGCGCGCCCTCGAACACCCCTCGAACGGAAGAAGAGAGATGCCACCCAGGACTCGCCAGGGCGCGGCCGGGGCCAAGAAGGTCCGTCGCCGGGAGAAGAAGAACGTCTCCCACGGCCACGCGCACATCAAGAGCACGTTCAACAACACGATCGTCTCGATCACCGACCCGACCGGCAACGTCATCAGCTGGGCGTCGGCCGGCCACGTGGGCTTCAAGGGCTCGCGCAAGTCGACGCCGTTCGCCGCGCAGATGGCCGCGGAGAACTGCGCCCGCAAGGCCGCCGAGCACGGGATGAAGAAGGTCGACGTCTTCGTCAAGGGCCCGGGCTCGGGCCGCGAGACCGCGATCCGTTCGCTGCAGGCCGCGGGCCTCGAGGTCGGCACCATCGCCGACGTCACGCCGCAGCCGCACAACGGCTGCCGTCCGCCGAAGCGTCGCCGGGTCTAGGCGGAGAGGAGACAACGAGATGGCTCGCTACACAGGCCCCGCCACCCGCAAGTCCCGCCGCCTGAAGGTCGACCTGATCGGCGGCGACAAGTCCTTCGAGCGTCGCCCGTACCCGCCGGGGCAGCACGGCCGGATCCGCATCAAGGAGTCCGAGTACCTGCTGCAGCTGCAGGAGAAGCAGAAGGCCCGCTTCACCTACGGCCTGCTCGAGAAGCAGATGCGCGCCTACTACGAGGAGGCGAACCGTCGCGAGGGCAAGACCGGCGACGAGTTCCTCAAGCTCCTCGAGTCGCGGCTCGACTCGGTCGTGTACCGGGCCGGCCTCGCGCAGACCCGTCGTCAGGCCCGCCAGCTCGTCGGGCACGGCCACTTCCTGGTCAACGGCCAGAAGGTCGACGTCCCCAGCTACCGGGTGACGCAGTACGACATCATCGACGTCCGGGAGAAGTCCCGGAACATGCTGCCCCTCGTGGTGGCGAAGGAGAACTTCGGCGAGCGCCCCGTCCCGGGGTGGCTGCAGGTCGTCCCGGACTCGCTCCGGGTGTTCGTCCACTCGCTCCCGGAGCGGTCGCAGATCGACACGCCCGTCCAGGAGCAGCTCATCGTCGAGTTCTACTCGAAGTAGGTCGCAGTACCCCGGCCCGGGCAGCCTGCTCGGGCCGGGTCGGGTTCGGCGTCAAATAGCGGACGCCGCATCGGAAGGGAACTCGCACGTGCTGATCTCCCAGCGTCCCGCTCTGTCCGAGGACGCCATCGACGACACCCGTTCCCGGTTCGTCATCGAGCCGCTGGAGCCGGGCTTCGGCTACACCCTCGGCAACTCGCTGCGTCGCACCCTGCTGTCGTCCATCCCGGGCGCGGCCGTGACCAGCATCCGTGTCGACGGGGTCCTCCACGAGTTCACCACCGTTCCCGGGGTGAAGGAGGACGTCACCGACATCATCCTGAACCTCAAGGAGCTCGTCGTGAGCTCCGAGGAGGACGAGCCGGCCACGATGTACCTGCGCAAGCAGGGCCCGGGCACCGTGACGGCGGGCGACATCGTGCCGCCGGCCGGCGTGACCGTGCACAACCCCGACCTGCACATCGCGACCCTGAACGACCAGGGCCGCCTGGAGGTCGAGCTGGTCGTCGAGCGTGGCCGCGGGTACGTCCCGGCCGCGCAGAACAAGGCCTCCGGCGCCGAGATCGGCCGCATCCCGGTCGACTCGATCTACTCGCCGGTGCTCAAGGTCAGCTACAAGGTCGAGGCGACCCGCGTCGAGCAGCGCACCGACTTCGACAAGCTGATCCTCGACGTCGAGACCAAGCCGTCGATGACCCCGCGCGACGCCATCGCGTCCGCCGGTCGCACGCTGGTCGAGCTCTTCGGCCTCGCCCGTGAGCTCAACGTGGACGCCGAGGGCATCGAGATCGGCCCCTCGCCCGCCGAGGCCGACTCGATCGCCGCGTTCGCGATGCCCATCGAGGACCTCGACCTCACGGTCCGGTCCTACAACTGCCTCAAGCGGGAGGGCATCCACACGGTCGGCGAGCTCGTCGGCCGCTCGGAGGCCGACCTGCTGGACATCCGCAACTTCGGTGCGAAGTCCATCGACGAGGTCAAGATGAAGCTGGCCGGGCTGGGCCTCGCGCTCAAGGACAGCCCGCCCGGGTTCGACCCCTCGGCCGCGGCGGCCGACTACCCGTCCGAGGGCTTCGAGTCCTACGGCTCCGACGGCGGCTTCGGCGGCTACGGGGTGTCGGACGACGACGGCCAGGACTACGCCGAGACCGAGCAGCTGTAAGACCACTCTTTTCAGCAACTCTGACGTGCTGCCCCCGGCCGGCCCTCGTGAGGGCCGGCCGGAAAGGCGTCACGAGACAGGAGCAGTGACATGCCCCAGCCCACGAAGGGTCCCCGCCTCGGTGGTTCCCCGGACCACCAGAAGCTGATGCTGGCCAACCTGGCCACGTCGCTGTTCACCCACGGGCGGATCCACACCACGCGGGCCAAGGCCGAGCGCCTGCGCCCGTACGCGGAGCGGCTGATCACCAAGGCCAAGAAGGGCGGCCTGCACAACCGTCGCCTCATCGCGGAGCAGATCCGCGACAAGGACGTCGTGCACCGCCTCACGGCCGAGATCGGCCCGTTCTTCGCCGACCGCCCCGGCGGCTACACGCGGATCATCAAGACGCTGCCGCGCAAGGGCGACAACGCGCCCATGGCCGTCATCGAGCTGGTGAACGAGCGGACCGCGTCGGCGGAGGCCTCGCAGGCCACCCGCACCGCCGCGGCCCCGCCGCAGACGTCGTCCGGCCCGGGTGCCGAGGTCGGCGACACCGCCACCGGTGCGGCCGCGACCGCGGCGACCATCGCGGCGGCGGAGGAGGCGGAGTCCACCGAGTCGGCCGAGACGGCTGCCTCGCCGGAGCCGGCCGAGCCGACCGACGCCGCGGACACCGTCGCGGAGGACGCCGACTCGTCGGACTCCTCGGACGGCGACCCCGTCCCCGAGGAGATGGCCGAGAACTCGGCGGCCGCCGCCGGTCTCGACACCTCGGACGACGACGCGTCGGACGAAAAGAAGTCCTGACCGACAGCGCCACCTCGACGGGTCCAGCTCCGCTGCGCTCCGTGTCCCACCGCGAGCCCGTCCCCGACACCGGGGGCGGGCTCGCGGTGTCCCGGTACCGCGTCGACCTGGCCTACGACGGCACCGACTTCTCCGGCTGGGCGCGCCAGCCGGGGCTGCGCACGGTGCAGGGGGTCGTCGAGGACACGCTGGCGACGATCTGGCGGGTGCCCGTCGCGCTGACCGTGGCGGGCCGCACCGACGCCGGCGTGCACGCCGACGCGCAGGTCTGCCACGTCGACCTGCCGGAGTCGGTGGCGATCCACCCCGGCCTCGTCGGCCGGCTGGCGCGGATGCTGCCACCGGATGTCAGGGTCCGGGCCGTCACGCCCGCGCCCGACGGCTTCGACGCGCGCTTCTCCGCGTTCCGGCGCCACTACGTGTACCGCGTCAGCACGGCCCCGTGGGGCCCCGAGCCGTTGCGCGCCCGCGACACCCTGCGCTGGCCGCGCCCGCTCGACGTCGACGCGATGAACGAGGCCGGCCGCGGCCTGCTCGGCGAGCACGACTTCGCCGCCTACTGCCGCCCGCGCCCCGGCGCGACGACCGTGCGCGAGCTCCAGCACCTGGAGTGGACCCGCGAGCCCGGCGAGACCGACGTCCTCGCCGCGCGCCTGTCCGCCGACGCGTTCTGCCACTCGATGGTCCGCTCGGTGGTGGGCGCGCTGCTCGCCGTCGGCGAGGGCCGGCGTCCGGTGTCGTGGCCCGCTGGTCTGCTCGAGGCGCGCGAGCGGTCCAGCGAGGTCGCCGTCGTCGCGGCACGGGGCCTGCGCCTGGTGGGTGTCGACTACCCCGACGACGCCGACCTCGCCGCCCGCGCCGCCGTCACTCGCCGCCGCCGCGACGAGCCCTGAGAAGTGTCAGCGACGTGGCGTCGCTGTCGTCCAGTGTCCGTATCGCCACGCGCTCGCGAGCGTGTGGGGATACGGACGTTCCGTGTCAGCGGGGGGCCACCGCTGACACTGGACGTCCGCGATGCCACACGCTCGATCGCTCCGCGGGTCAGGAGCCGCTGCCGTAGGGGCGGGTGAGGATCTCGAGGTTGTGGCCCTCGGGGGAGTCGAAGTAGGCGCCCTGGCCGCCGTCGTCGGTGTTGTGCCCGGGGCGGCGGTGGCCCGGGTCGGCGAAGGTCGGCACCCCGCGCTCGCGCAGCCGCCCCGCGATCACCCCGAACTCGTCGTCCGGGACGAGGAAGGCGTAGTGCTGGCTGTGGGGCTCGGCGACGGTCATGAAGTCGAGGCTCGTGCCGTGGGCGACCTCGACGACCGTGAAGGGCCCGAAGTGGTACGGCGCGGGCAGCCCGAGGACCTCGGCGAGGAACGCGGCGCCGGCGTCCGGGTCCGGGGACTCGACGATGGTGTGGTTCAGCTCGATGCTCATGGCCCCGAGGGTCCGACCTCGAGCAAGGTCGAGGTCAAGGACGAGGTCAAGGGACGGCGACCGCGATCGTGCCGTCCGCCTCGACGCGGCAGGGGTGGGCGACGAGGTCGCAGCCGCCGGGGTCGAGCCCGCGACCCGTGGCGACGTCGAACGTGTAGCGGTGGTTGGCGCAGGTGAGCACGCCGCCCGCGAGGCTGCCGCGCTCGAGGGGCCAGGCGCGGTGGGGGCAGCGGTTGTCGTAGGCGCGGACCTCGCCGTCGACGTGCACCAGCAGCACGCGCGTCGCCCCGACCATGACCGAGCGCATCGTGCCGTCGCCGAGCTCCGCCAGCGGCAGGACGGGCGTGAACGTGGCCGCCATCGGGCCAGGGTGCCAGCTCAGTCGCCCCGGCGGACCGGCCCGAGGATCGCCGTCTCCAGCGGGCCGGTGACGAGGTCGACGCGCCGCCACAGGTTGCGCCCGAGGAGCACGACGCCGCGGTCGGGCAGGGTGCGCAGGGTCTCGGTCATCGCGGGGGACAGGCGCCAGAGCCGCCCGGCGAGCTCCGCCTCGTGGGGCGGGAGCCGCTGGATGAGGACGAGGTCGGCGTCGTCGGCGAGGTCGGAGACCGCGGGGACGAGGGACGGGAGCACGACGAGCGTCGTCTGCCGCGGGCCGCGCGCCGGGGCCGGGCCCCGCGCGGTGGCGCCGCGGTCGTAGACGACGAGCAGCGGGTGGCCCTCGGGGGCGGCGAGGTCGGGCGGAGGTTCGCCGACGACGCGCACGCGGTCGTCGGCGGCGTCCCGGACCGCCTCCCACACGGGCGGGCGCCCGGTGACGACGACGGCGCGGGTCCCCGTCCCGACCGCGCGCAGGGTGACCTGCCGGGCGAGGTAGAGCCCGCCGAGCAGCACGACGCGCGTCGGCGTGGACCGCAGCAGGCTCACCGCGACGGGCTCGCCGTCCGGGTCGGCGCCGAGCACCACGCCCGCGGGACGCACCGGCGGGCCCAGCGCGTCGGCGAGGGCGGGCGGGGCCGAGAACGTCGGGGCGAGCTCGGGGTCGGCGCGCGTGGGGGCGGTGCGCCCGAGCGCGCCGGGAGGTTCGGTCACGGCTGCGCCCCCAACGGGAGCGTGGCCGCGAGCCCGGCGGCGTGCTGGCCGTCCAGGGCGTCCAGGGCCACCCCGAGCGCGTGCCCGCGGGCGACGAGCTCGCGGCCGGACTCCTCGAGCGCCTCGGGGGTGTCGGCGGTGAGGCGCACGGTGCCGCGCAGACCGACCGCGTCGGCGGACCGGGGGTCGGGCTCGAGGGTGAGCGCGAGCGTGCACGTCCGGCCGGTGGTGGCCGTGAGGCCGGTCAGGCGCTCCGGCGTGGCGGGCCAGCCGGTGACGGCGTACGCCGCGTGCCCGACCTCGCCGACGACGACGGCCTTCCAGTGCTCGACGAACCGGGGACCGTCGAGCTCGCCGGCGCTGTCGGCGGCCTCCGTGGCGGCGTCGAGGACCTCGTCGGCGGCGAGCGGGCGCACGGGCGTCCCGTGGTCGGCGAGCACACGCCCGATCCGCGCGAGCGCCCCCACCACGGCCCGGTGGGCGCCGAGGACGCCGCCGCCGCGCTCGGCGACCGCGTCCGGGCAGCGCGCCGGGTCGAGCCGCACGACGAGCCACGCCTCGCGCCGCGACAGGGCCGGCAGGTCCCCCAGCACCTCGCGGTAGGCGGCGGCCGCCGGGGTGTCGTCGACGACGGGGCGGCAGTGCCAGAGCGCGCTCACCGCGTCGAGCACGACGCCCCGGTCGGCCAGGCACCCGGCGATCGCCGCCAGCGGGAACGACGCGTGGTCGTCCGGGACCAGGCCTGTGGCACCGTCCGCGCCCGCCGTGTCGAGCGCCAGCACCGCGCTCCACCCGCCGCCGTGCCCGACGAGCCCCACCTCGCGCCCGTCGTGGTCGCGGGTGCGGGCGACGGTGAGGTCGCCGGTGAGCAGGCGCGCCGTGCGCAGCCGCGGGTCGACGTCGTCGGCGGCCTGCTCCGGCTCCCGCTCGCGGACCCGCACCCGGAAGCGCAGCGCCAGCCCGATCCACTGCACGAGCCAGCGCCGCCGCACCCGCAGCAGCCCGACGAGCAGGCCCGCCGACAGCACGACCCCCGCCAGCGGAAGCAGCCGGCGGTCGACCGCGACGAGCGCGACCGCGATCGCCAGCCCGACCTCGACGACCACGACGGCGACGAGCGGGATCCGGCCCAGCGAGGGTCCGGACGGGCGGCGCTGCGCGGTCAGCAGGGTCATCGCGCCGCCCTCCGGCGCCCGGCGAGGACGGAGAGGGCGAGGACGACCAGGAGCCCGAGACCGGCGGCGACCCATCCCACCGACGAGTCGGCCTCCGGCGCCGCGGCGGGCGTGGGCCGCACCTCGGGCCCGGTGCGCGGTGGGCCCCCGCGCACGGCGGCGGCCGCGTCGAGCACGCCGTAGCCGACCGCGTCGTCACGGGCGCCGGGGGCGAGCCCCGGGGTCGGCGCGGCGGAGCGGACCAGCGCGGCCGCGATCTCGCGGGCGGGCGTCTCGGGCTCGCGGGCCCGCAGCAGCGCGGCGGCCCCGGCGACCCGGGCCGCGGCGAAGCTCGTGCCGACCAGGGGAGCGGTGGCGCCGTCGGGGGCGGTGAGCCCGGTGGTCAGCCCGTCCCCGCGGGCCGCGAGCGACGCCGGGGCGCGGCCGGGGGCGGCGAGGTCGACCCACGGCCCGGCGAGCGAGGACGGGTCGGGTGCGCCGGCGTCGTCGACCGCGCCGACCGCGAGCACGTCGTCGCCGAACCAGGCCGGCACGGGGATGCTGCGCACGTCGCCCGCCGTGTTGGGCGCGCACCCCGGCCCCGTGTTGCCCGCGGCGGCGACCACGACGACGCCCCGGTCGACCGCCTCGCGCACGGCGGCGCGCAGGGCGCCCAGGGCGGGCGCGTCGGCGGGGTCGGCGACCTGGTCCGGCGTGCGGCAGGCGGCGAGGGCGAGCGAGAGCACCCCGACGCCCGGGGTGTCGGCGGCGTGCCGGACCGCGCGGGCGAGCGTGGCGACGTCGCCGGCGCCGTAGAACGCGCTGGTCTGGCGCACCGCGAGCACACGCACGCCGGGGGCGACGCCGACGAGCAGGTCATCGGGGGCGGGGTCGGCGGCGAGCACCCCGGCGACCGCCGTGCCGTGGCCGTCGCAGTCGTCGGTGCCGGCGTCCCCGGCCACGAAGTCGCCCCCGTCGACCACCCGGCCGCCGAGGCGCGGGTGCGCGGCGACGCCGGTGTCGATCACGGCGACGGTCTGGCCCTCGCCGCGGCCCTCGGTCCAGGCGGCGGCCGGGTCCGGGCCGGGCGGGAGGTCGCCGATCCCGAACCCCGAGGGCGCCGGCGGGACGGCCGCGGGGCAGGGCGCGAGCCGGCGCGCGCCCGGGACACCGTCGGGGGCCGGGTCGAGCGCGGCGAGGGCGGCGGGGTCGGGTGCGGGCGGCGCGGGCGCGGTCGAGGCGGCGGCCGGCGCAGCCCCGAGCAGCGCGGCGCTCAGCACCGCCGCGGCGACGCGGGCGATCACAGCAGCCGCATCGCCGTGTAGAGGTCCATGACCGCGAGCGCGACCGGCAGCACCGCGGCGATCCCGATCGCCTCGGCGATGTCGACCGCGCGGCGCGCGACCGGCGAGAACCGCCGCCGGGGCACGACGACGCCCAGCACCAGCGCGCCCGCCCCGGCCGCGAGCGACACCACCGGCACGGCGAGCACCGCCACGAGCGGCGGCGCCGCGAGCATCCAGCCGACGAGCAGCCCGGCGGCGGCGAGCAGCGCGCACACGAGCAGCGCGACCGCCTGCACCCCGTTCGCGTAGGTGCGCGAGCGCAGCCCGAGCAGGACCGTCAGCAGCACCGCGAGCACCCAGCCGGCGACGCCGCGCCAGCCACCGACCGGGGCGAGCGCGAGCACCGCGACCGCTCCGGCGGTGACGACGCCGCACCCCACGACCAGGCCGGAGAGCGCGGCGTGGGCGCGGTCGGCGCGGCGTTCGATGTCGGCGTGCTCCGCGACGCCGGGGTCATCCGCGAGCTCCTCGGCCGACCCGGGCACGCGGGGGAGCGGGAGGCGGGCGAGCGCGATGCCCGTGCGGGGCAGCAGCGCCGACGCGACGAGCGCCAGCGCCCCCGCGCCGGCCGCGACCCCGGCGGCGTCGCCCGCGTCGACGACCGTCGCGACGCCCGCGGCGACGACGAGCAGCACCGCGGCGGTGAGCGCCCCGAGCAGCGCGGCGACCCCGGTGCGCCCGGCCCGGCCCAGCGCGAGCAGGCAGACCGCGGCCACGGCGGCGGCGAGGGCGGCGCCGAGCAGCAGCTGGGGCGCGCCGGAGGTGGCGGTGAGCGGGCCGGGCGCGCTCCACGGCACCGCTGCGACGCCCGCGACCGCGGCGAGCGCCACCGCCCCGGCGGCGAGCACCGAGCCCGCGCCCGTCTCGTCGAGCACCCGCGTGCACACGGCGGCGAAGGCCAGCGCCAGGAGGGCGGCGACGCCCGCCACGGCGGCGGTGCCCAGCCCGCCCGCGGTGCCCGGCGCGCGCCCGACCACGACGAGCGCGAGCACCGCGCCCGCCAGCCCGAGCGCGAGCCCGCACAGCCCGAGCACCCGCGCGATCCCCGGCCCCCACGCCCGGTAGCTCGCCGGCGTCGCCTCGGCGACGGCGTCGACGACGTCGTCGAACAGCGGCGGTGGCGCGGCGTCGGCGCGGCGGCGCAGCACGAGCTGGTCGCCGTCGAGGACGCCGAGGGAGGCGAGCGTGCGCGCGGGGTCGACCGGGCTCTGGCCCAGCGGGGCGAGGGTCCAGCCCGTCGACCCCGACTCACCGGTCATGTCCAGCAGCACGGGCAGCAGGTCGGCCAGCGGCACGTCCGGCGGCAGCGCGACGTCCACGCGGGTACGGGGCGCGAGGACCGACACCCGGCTCGCCGCGGCCACGGCACCCGCTCCGGCGGGCAGCGAGGGAGGCGCGTCGGGCCGTGTCCCGGGCAGCGCCGCGTTCCGGCTCGTCCGGGCGGTGCCTGTCATGCGCTCCTCGATCTTCGCGCGGTTCGTCGAGACGGACCCGGGGCGGCCCGCGGCTCCTTAGTATGGCCGCACCGTCGGGGCGGGGTGGTGCGATCGGAGGAACGGGGGACGGGCGGTGGGCACACGGGTCTTCCGGCGCGCCGCGCGCCGGCCCCCGCCCGAGGTGCCCTCCGGCGAGGTCCACCTCGAGGCGCCGCCGGAGATCCCCCGGGCGACGCCCTCCTCGCCGCTGCTGCGGCTGTTGCCGCTGCTCATGGTGGTCGGCTCGCTCGGGTTCATCGTCGTCATCGGCGTCGACAACCCGACCTCCTGGCTCTTCGGCGGGATGTTCGCGCTCTCGACGCTGGGCATGGTCGCCGGCGGCGTGACGCGCGGCGGGGCGCAGCGGCGGGCGGAGTCCGACGAGGACCGCAAGGACTACCTGCGCTATCTGGCGCAGATGCGCCGCCGGGCCCGGGAGACCGCGGTGGAGCAGCGGCGCGCCCTGGAGTGGACGCACCCCGACCCGTCGGCGCTCGTGGGCCTCGCCCGGGGCCCGCGGATGTGGGAGCGCCGGCCCGCGGACCCGGACTTCGCGCACGTGCGCGTCGGGCGCGGCTCGCAGCGGCTCGCCACCGCGCTCGTCCCGCCGCAGACCGGGCCCGTCGACGACCTCGAGCCCGTCGCCACCGTGGCGCTGCGCCGCTTCGTGCGCACCCACTCGATCGTCCCGGACCTGCCGACCGCGGTGTCGCTGCGCGCGTTCGCCTCGGTAGCTGTCGCCGGGGGCGACGCGGAGGCCCGGCGGGCGCTGGTGCGGGCGTTCGTCGCGCAGCTCGTCACCTTCCACAGCCCCGACGACCTCGTCGTCGCCGTCGCGGCGACGGGCCCGGCGCGCGCGGAGTGGGAGTGGGTCAAGTGGCTGCCGCACGTCGCGCACCCGCGGCTGTCCGACGGCGCCGGGCCGGTGCGGATGGTGACGTCCTCGCTGGCCGCCGTGGAGTCGTGGCTCGCGCCGGAGCTGGCCGGGCGCGGCCGGTTCACGCGCGGCGCGGCCCCCGCGGCGGACACGCGCCACGTCGTCGTCGTGCTCGAGGACGCGGAGGTCCTCGGCTCCGAGCAGATCCTGCTCGAGGAGGGCCTGTCCGCGGTCACGCTGATCGACCTGTCCGACACCCTCGGCACGCTGACGTCGCGGCGCGGGCTCGGGCTCGTCCTGGAACCGGACGGCGAGGGCCGGATCGGCGCCGTCGGGCGGCAGGGCGTGGAGTGGTTCGGCCGTCCCGACGCCCTCGGCGCCGCGGAGGCCGAGGCGCTGGCCCGGCGGCTCGCGCCGTGCCGCACGCCCGTGGTCGGCGGCGGCGACGAGGAGCCGCTGCTGACCAGCCCCGGGATCCTCGAGCTGCTCGGCGTCGACGGCGAGCCGGACACCTTCGACGTCACCGCCGCCTGGCGGCCCCGCCCGCTGCGCGACCGCCTGCGGGTGCCGTTCGGGGTGTCGGCGGACGGCGAGCCGGTCGACCTCGACATCAAGGAGGCCGCGCAGGAGGGCATGGGCCCGCACGGCCTCTGCGTCGGCGCGACCGGCAGCGGCAAGTCCGAGCTGCTGCGCACGCTGGTGCTGGGGCTGATCACCACGCACTCGTCCGAGGCGCTCAACCTCGTGCTCGTCGACTTCAAGGGCGGCGCCACGTTCGCCGGTCTCGCGCCGGCGCCGCACGTCGCCGCGGTGATCACCAACCTCGCCGACGACCTGAGCCTCGTCGACCGCATGCAGGACGCGCTCGCCGGAGAGATGCAGCGCCGCCAGGAGCTGCTGCGCGCGGCGGGCAACCTCGCCAACGTCACCGAGTACGAGCGCGCGCGCGAGAACGGCGCGCCGCTCGAACCGCTGCCGACGCTGTTCGTCGTGGTCGACGAGTTCTCCGAGCTGCTGAGCCAGAAGCCCGACTTCGCGGAGCTGTTCGTCGCGATCGGGCGGCTGGGCCGCTCGCTGCAGATGCACCTGCTGCTCGCCTCGCAGCGCCTCGAGGAGGGCCGGCTGCGGGGCCTGGACTCGCACCTGTCCTACCGGATCGGGCTCAAGACGTTCTCGGCGTCGGACTCCCGCGCGGTGCTCGGGGTGCCGGACGCGGCGGAGCTGCCGCCGGTGCCCGGCTCGGGCTACCTCAAGGTCGAGTCGTCGACGATGATCCGCTTCAAGGCCGGCTACGTGTCCGCGCCCCACCGCGTCGCGGAGCGCGTCGTGCCCGACGAGTCCCCGCTGCCGCGCGAGATGCGCCCGCGGCCGTTCTCGGCGCAGTGGGTGGAGCCGGCGGTGCCGACGGTGCTGGAGGGCAACGGGCACGTGCCGGCCGCGGGTCCGCCCGCGGTCATCGGGCCCGACCAGCGCGGCGGTGGCAGCCCGTCGGTGCTCGACGTCGTCGTGGAACGCCTGCGCGGGCAGGGCCCGCCCGCGCACGAGGTATGGCTGCCGCCGCTGGCCGACCCGGCCACCCTCGACGCGCTGCTGCCCCCGCTGACCGCGACGCCCGACCGGGGACTGACCGCGCCCGGCTTCCCCGCCAACGGGGCGCTCGCGGTGCCGGTGGGGATCGTCGACCGGCCCTACGACCAACGCCGCGACGTGCTGTGGGCGGAGCTCGCCGGGGCCGCGGGGCACGTCGTCGTGGCCGGCGGGCCGCAGTCGGGCAAGTCGACGCTGCTGCGCACGCTCGTGGCCGCGGCCGCGCTCACCCACACCCCGGCCGAGGTGCAGTTCTACGCCGTCGACCTCGGCGGCGGCACGCTCGCGGGCCTCGCCGGGCTGCCCCACGTCGGCTCGGTCGCGGGGCGCGGCGAGCCCGACCTCGTGCGCCGCACCGTCGCCGAGGTCGCCGCGCTGCTCGCCGGCCGCGAGCGCTGGTTCCGCGAGGCGGGGCTCGAGTCGATGGCCGACCTGCGGGCCCGCCGGCGCCGCGGCGAGCTCGCACCCGGCACGGGCGGGTCCGACATGCTCGGTGACGTCTTCCTCGTCGTCGACGGCTGGCACGCCTTCCGCAGCGAGCACGAGGCGCTCGAGCAGACGGTGATCTCGCTGGCCACCGCCGGGCTGTCGTACGGGGTGCACGTCGTCATCACCGCCAGCCGGTGGGCCGAGCTGCGGCCCGCGCTCAAGGACCTGCTCGGCACCCGGTTCGAGCTCCGCCTCGGCGACCCGTCGGAGTCCGAGGTCGACCGGCGCGTCGCCGCCGTCGTGCCCGCCGGGCGCCCGGGGCGGGGGCTGTCGCGGGAGAAGCTGCACGTGCTCACCGCGCTGCCGCGCCTCGACGGCGTCGCCGACGCCGAGGACCTGGGGCGCGCGACCGGCGAGCTCGTCGCCCGCGTCGCCGCCGCGTGGGGCGGCACCGGGGCGCCGCGGGTGCGGCTGCTGCCCGAGCGCGTCGGGGTCGAGTCGCTGCCCGGCGCGGACGAGGGCGCGCCGCACCTGCTGCCGCTCGGGCTCTCGGAGGAGCGGCTCGCGCCGGTGCTGCTCGACGTGGCCGCCGACCCGCACTTCGTCTGCTACGCCGACGCGGAGTCGGGCAAGACGGCACTGCTGCGCGGGTTCGCCCACCAGATCGTGACACGCCACCGGCCCGACCAGGCCCGCCTGATGATCGTCGACTACCGCCGCTCGCTGCTCGGCGCGGTGGCGAGCGAGCACCTCATCTCCTACACGTCGTCGGCGCAGGCGCTCACCGAGGCGATGACGGAGCTCCTCGGCTCGCTGCAGCGCCGCCTGCCCGGGCCGGACGTCACCCCCGAGCAGCTGCGGGCGCGGTCGTGGTGGACCGGGCCGGACGTGTTCGTGCTGGTCGACGACTACGACCTCGTCGCCGGCGCCGCCACCAACCCGCTCGCCGCGCTGCTCGACCTGCTGCCCCAGGCCCGCGACGTCGGCCTGCACCTCGTCGTCGCGCGGCGTGCGGGCGGCGCGGCGCGGGCGCAGTTCGAGCCGGTGCTCGCCCGGCTGCGCGAGCTCGGCTCGCCCGGGATCGTCATGAGCGGCAGCCGCGACGAGGGCGTCCTGCTCGGCACCGTGCGGCCGGGCCCGCAGCCGCCGGGCCGCGGCTGGCTGGTCTCGCGCCGTCACGGCGAGCGGCTCGTGCAGGTGGGCTGGCGGGACCCCGATCCGCCGATCACGGCCGTGCCGGGGGACCCGTGAGCGACGGCCCGGTCGTCGCGATCGACCTCGGGGTGACGACGGTGGCCGCGGCGGTCGACACCGGCCCCGAGGACCGGTCGGTCGACGCCGTCGACCCCACCGACCTGCCGATCGACATCGCGGCGGTCTTCGCGCCCGCCGACGGCACCGCGCTCGTCGTCGGGGCCGCCGCGCGCCGCCTCGCGCCCACCGACCCGTCGCGCTACGAGCCGACGCCGCGCCTGCGCGTCGACGAGCCCGACCTGCTGCTCGGCACCCGCGTCGTCGGGGTCTCCGAGGCCTGGGGCGCCGTGCTCGCGGGGACGCTCGACCGCGCGGGCCCCCTGCTGCGCGGCGGGCGCCCCCGCCACCTCGTGCTCACCCACCCCGCCGGCTGGGACGCCGGGCGCCGCGAGGTGCTGCGCCGCGCGGGGTCGGGGCTCGCCGAGGACCTCACGCTGGTCGAGGAGCCGGTGGCCGCCGCCGCCCACGCCGGCTGGATGCGCCCGCGGGGCACGGCGCGCCCGCGCCCGCTCGCCGTGCTCGACCTCGGCGCGCGCGGAGCCTCGGCGGCCGTGCTGGCGCCCGTGCCGGGGCGCTGCGGGGACGCCCGGGTGCTCGCCCGGCGCGAGGACGCCCGGTTCGGGGGCGACGACGCCGACGAGCTGCTGCTCGGGCACCTGCTGGGTGCGCTGCACGACGACGAGCCGGACGCCGACGACTCCGACGACTCCGACGACTCCGACGACTCCGACGATCAGGCCGACCGCGTGCTCGAAGTCGTCGCCGGCACGACGCTCGCCGACCGGCGCCACCGCCAGGTGCTGCTCGACGACGTGCGGGCGGCGAAGGAGCAGCTCTCCGACGCCGAGCAGGCGGCGGTCCCGCTGCCCGGGCGCGTCACCGCGGCGTGGCTGTCGCGCGGCGAGCTCACCGAGGTCCTGCGCCCGGCGCTGCGCGGCGTCGTGGACCTGCTCGCCGACACCCTCGCCGACGCCGGCACCGGGCCCGAGCACCTCGACGGCGTCCGGTTGACCGGTGGTGGCGCGCGGATCCCGCTGCTCGCCGCGCTCGTGCACCGCGAGCTGGGCGTGCCCGCCACCGTCGCGCCCGAGCCGCGGTCGGTCGTCGCGCACGGGGCGCTGGTGGTGGCGCGGGAGAGCGCGGCGTCCCGGCGGGGTGGCGTCCCCGCGCCGCGCGCCGTCCCGGCGGCGGTCGGTGCCCTCGCCGGCGCCGGGCTGCGGTCCGGACCGCTGCTGGACCCGCCGACGGTCGAGCTCCCGCCGGCGCCGTCCCCGCGCGGGACCGACCCCACCGAGGACCTCTCCGACGACCCCGCCTGGCTCACCCCGACCTCGGAGCGCACGGACGTGCAGGTGCCGGTCCGCCGCGTCGGGCCCCCCGAGGAGGCCACCGCCCCCGCGGAGCCGGTCGACGACACCGACCTGGTCGAGCCGGTGTCCGACGAGCCGCGCCACCTGCCCGCCCGGCGGAACCTGCCCGCGCGCCGCCCCGCGCCGGCCCGCGGACGGGTGGGCGTCGGCGCGGTGATCGTCGCGCTGCTGGCGGTGGTCGCGCTGGTCACCGTCGTCGTGCTCGGGGCGCGGGCGCTGCGGGGCCCGTCGGGCACCGGGATGGTCGTCGGCGGGCAGACGTTCGTCGCGCCGATCGGCTGGGCCGAGGCCGGCGGCGACCCCGGGGCCCGGCGCCTGCTGCTGCGGCCCGCGGGCGCCCCGCGCGGCGCCGACCTCGTCGCGGTCCAGGAGAACCCGCTCGACCCGGCCGCCGCGGCGGACCCCGAGCGCGCCCGCGCCCAGCTCGCCGGCCAGTACGAGGCCGCGCGGGCCGCCGGCGACCCGGTGTCGGGCTACGAGGCGCGCGCCGAGTTCGGCGGGCGCGAGGTGGCCCGGTACCGCCAGGACCCCGCGCCCGGCGTCCGCGTCGACTGGTTCGTCGTGGTGTCCGCGCCCTCGATGGTCAGTGTCGGCTGCCGCCACGGCGCCGACGCCGCCGACGAGCGCCGCGTCCTCGCGGCCTGCGAGCAGGTCGTCGAGACGCTCGAGCCCACGGGCTGACGACTTCTCTCAAACGGCAACCACGCCCGTCGCCCGATCGTCATGCTCGATCCGTCACGAGCACACGGGGCCCGCGGGCTCCGCGAGGAGAGGAGGTGTCGCGTGGCAGGAGGATTCGGGACCCAGACCGGGGTCATGGTCGACGTGGCCACCCGGCTGGAGACCATCAACGGCGATCTGCAGGGCCAGCTCCGGTCGCTCCAGGGGCGGCTCGAGCCCCTGGTCGCCGACTGGCAGGGCCAGGGCTCCACCGCCTTCCAGGGGACGATGGCCCGCTGGCAGACCGACGCGAAGCGCATCAACGACGCGCTGCTCGGCATCGCCGAGCGGGTGCGCGCCGGTGCCGGCCGCTACGACGCGAGCGAGGCCGACGCGGCCGGGCTGCTGAACGTCCTCGGTGACGGCGGCGGCGGCGGTGCGGGGGGCACGGGCGCCCCGGGCGGCGGCGCGATCACGAACGCCCTCGGCTGAGCCGGACCCTGACGACCCGAGACGAGGACACCATGACCAGCCCCAACATCAAGGTCCGGTTCGGCGCGCTGCAGCAGGCCAGCCAGGACATCAACACCACGCACGCGGGCATCGAGGCGCAGCTCGCGGACGTCCGCACCGCGGTGGGCCAGCTGTCGGTGTGGGACGGCGCGTCGTCCGACTTCTACCGCCAGCAGCAGCAGCAGATCGACACGGCGTGGAACGATCTCAAGGAGCTGCTCGCGCAGATCCGCGCGCGCACCGACCAGGCCACCCAGCAGTACATGGAGACCGAGTCGGGCGTCGGGGCGATGTTCCGCGCCTGACGCCGACGGCCGGCAGGGGGTGGTCGAGGTCGGCCGCGGGGGGACGCGTACTCTGGAGGATCGTTGCGCGGTGTACGTCCCGCGCCCGCTCGACCACACACTCGGCCTCCGCCGGCCGACCCGCCCAGCCGTCCGTGACGAGGTAGCTTCCGTGCGCACGTTCAGTCCGAAGCCCGGCGACATCGATCGCGCCTGGCACGTCATCGACGCGTCCGACATCGTGCTCGGTCGCCTGGCCAGCCAGAGCGCGACGCTGCTGCGGGGCAAGCACAAGCCCACGTACGCCCCGCACGTCGACACCGGCGACTTCGTGATCATCGTGAACGCGGAGAAGATCGCCCTCACGGGCGGCAAGCGCGACGAGAAGATGCTGTACAGCCACAGCGGCTTCCCGGGCGGCCTGCGCTCGCGCACGATCGGCGAGGAGCTCGACCGCTTCCCGGCGCGCGTGGTCGAGAAGGCCATCAAGGGCATGCTTCCCCACAACCGTCTCGGCCGTGCGATGGGCAGCAAGCTCAAGGTCTACGCGGGCCCCGAGCACCCCCACGCCGCGCAGAAGCCGGTGCCGTACGAGATTCGACAGGTGAGCCAGTGACCACCCCTGACGACCCGACCGACCTGCCCGAGGTCGCCGACAACGACGCCGCGCAGACGCTCGCCGAGGCGGCGGACCTGCCCGAGGGCGCCGTCGGCGGCACCCCGGTGTCCGCCACCGACGAGCCGGCCGACGACGAGGTCGTCGCCGACGTCGTGAGCTCCGACGCCGACGAGGACGCCGGCGAGGCCGACGTCTTCGGCGAGACCGCCGCCCCGGTGTTCGCCGGGATCGACCGCCCCGTCCAGACGGTCGGCCGCCGCAAGGAGGCCATCGTCCGCGTGCGCCTCGTCTCCGGCACCGGTCGCATCATCTGCAACGGCAAGGCGTTCGAGGAGTACTTCCCGAACAAGGTGCACCAGCAGCTCATCCGCGAGCCCCTGGTGGTCACCGAGCGCACCGAGCAGTTCGACGTGCACGCCACCCTGCACGGTGGTGGCACGTCCGGCCAGGCGGGCGCCCTGCGCCTCGGCCTCGCCCGCGCGCTCACCGAGGTCGACCCCGACGACCGTCCGGGCCTCAAGAAGGCCGGCTTCCTCACCCGCGACCCGCGGGCCACGGAGCGCAAGAAGTACGGCCTCAAGAAGGCCCGGAAGGCTCCTCAGTACTCGAAGCGCTGATGGCTCGGCTCTTCGGCACCGACGGTGTCCGGGGCCTGGCCAACGCCGACCTCTCGCCCGAGCTGGCGACCGCGGTCTCCGCGGCGGCCGTGGGCGTGCTCGCCGAGCACGCCCGCGCCGAGGGTCGGCGTGGCGCGGCCGACCGCCCCGTGGCGGTCGTCGGCCGCGACCCGCGGGCCAGCGGCGAGATGCTCGAGGCCGCGGTCACCGCGGGCCTCGCCGCCGCCGGGGCGGACGTGCTGCGCGTCGGCGTGCTGCCGACGCCGGCGGTCGCGTTCCTCACCGACGCGCTCGACGCCGACCTCGGCGTGATGATCTCCGCGTCGCACAACCCGATGCCCGACAACGGCATCAAGCTCTTCGCCGCGGGCGGGCACAAGCTGCCCGACGCCGTCGAGGACGCGATCGAGGCGCGCGTGGACGGCGCGGGTGCTCCCGGCGCGCGGCCCACCGGCCTCGAGATCGGCCGGGTGCGCGACCTGCCGAACGCGCTCGACCGCTACGTCGAGCACCTCGCCGGCGCGACCCCGACGCCGCTGGCCGGCCTGCACGTCGTCGTCGACTGCGCGCACGGTGCCGCGTCGGCCGCCGCCCCCGAGGCCTACGCCGCGGCGGGCGCCCGGGTCACCGCGCTGCACGCCGCGCCCGACGGCTGGAACATCAACGACGGCGTGGGCTCCACCCACATCGACGCGCTGGCCCACACCGTCGTCGCCGAGGGCGCGGACCTGGGCATCGCGCACGACGGCGACGCCGACCGCTGCCTCGCGGTCGCCGCCGACGGCAGCGTCGTCGACGGCGACCAGATCCTCGCGATCCTCGCGCTCGACCTGCTCGAGCGCGGCGAGCTCACCGACGCGACGCTCGTCGTCACCGTCATGAGCAACCTGGGCCTGCACCTCGCGATGGCCGACGCGGGCGTCACCCTGCGCACCACCGCGGTCGGCGACCGCTACGTGCTCGAGGAGCTGCGCTCCGGCGGGTTCGCCCTGGGCGGCGAGCAGTCGGGGCACGTGGTGCTCCCGACGCACGCCACCACCGGGGACGGCCTGCTCACCGCGCTGCGCCTCATGGCGCGCATGGCGCAGAGCGGGCGCCCCCTCGCCGACCTCGCCGCGGTCATGACCCGGCTGCCCCAGGTGCTGGTCAACGTGCCGGTCGCCGACAAGGCGGCGGTCGGCTCGTCGCCCGAGGTCGCCGACGCCGTCGTGGCGGCCGAGGCCGAGCTGGGCGGCAAGGGCCGCGTGCTCCTGCGCCCGTCGGGCACCGAGCAGCTCGTGCGCGTGATGGTCGAGGCACCCACCCAGGTTGTGGCCGGCGAGGTCGCCGACCGGCTCGCGGGACTCGTCTCCACCGTCCGCTGACGGAGCGCACCGACCCGGACACGGTCGGTGAGCTGCGCGGATGCGGGCGCGTATCCGGGCGTGGCGGTACCGGGTTCCCGCCCACCGGTGCGCCCCCACGCGTTAACCTGGCGGTGGTCCCGCGGGCCCGGCGCGATGCGTGCGCGGGACGCGGACGTCGGCACAGTCCCGCCTCGTGCGGGCCGGACGCGGAGGACGCGGATGGACTCGGTCCCGCCCGTTCACGGTCCCGCCCGCTCGCTCGATGACGTCCTCGCCGATCTCGACGGCCCGGACGACGAGTTCGACGCCGAGGAGGACGCCCCGCCACCCGACCTGCCGGAGGTCGTCGAGGCCGTCACCGGCCGCGCGCGCGACCTGCACCGCCTGGCCGACCGCCTCAGCACCGAGCAGGGGGCGGACCCGTCGCTGTCCGCGGTGGCCCTGCTGCGCGCCCACGCGGGCGCCGTCGGTGATCTCGCCGACCACCTCCAGGCCGCCGGCGAGGAGCGCGACCACCCCGCCGATCCCGGGACCACCCCGGCCACCACCGGCGCTGACGCCACCGGCCCCGACGACGCCGACCCCGCCGACGGGCCGGGCGGTCCGGGGCCGCGGGGCGTGCCGCGTCACGTCGGGTGAGCCTCGGGTGAACCGCCCCGAGCGCCCGCTGCGGCTCGCGCCCGCCCCGGGTCCGGTCGACCTCGGCGGGCCGGACCGCGCGACCCTGCTCACCACCGTCGACGCCGCGGTCGGCGTGCTGGCCACGCACCTCGCGCGCTGGTCGGCGCTGCCGCCGCGCTGGCGCGGTGTCCCGGCGGGGCCCGACACCGACCCCGCCACGGTCCGGCGCGCCGGCGCCGAGGCGCGCGAGCTGCCCGATCCGGCCGCGCTCGCCGCTCAGGCCGAGGCCCTGCGCGAGGCCGCGACGCTGGTCCGCCGCCAGCACGTCGACACCGCCGAGGACCTGGGCCCGCTGTGGGACACGTGGGCGGGTCCCTCGGCGGACGCCGTGCAGAAGCGGGTCTCGGCGCTGGCGCGCTCGGCACACGGCCTGGTCTCCGAGCTCGGCGACACCGCCGACGTCTTCGAGGTCGCCGCGGCGCGCACGGCGGCCGCGGTGCGCGACCTCGCGGCCGGCGCGGCGGCGGTCCGTCCCGCCGACCCGGTCGGCGGGCTGCTCCCCGGCCAGGTGGACGCGCTGCTCGCCGCCGTCCGCGGTGACCCGTCGGTGGAGGGCCCGCTGCGCGCCTGGGCGGCCGACCTCGAGGAGCGGACGAGGCACTTCCTCGCCGCGGCGGCCCGCAGCCGCGCCGTGGGGCGCGAGGCGGGGGCGCGGGTCCGCGAGCGGATCGCGGCGGGCGGGGGCGACCCGCTCAGCCCGAACCGGGCTCCGTCCCCTTGACGATGCCGTCGAACGCCGCGGCGTAGCGGTCGTCGCCGCCGAGGCGGTGCAGCAGGAACCCCGTCAGCAGCGCGCGGACGAGCGTGCGCGTCGCCGCCTCGCCCTTGCCGTCGAGCAGGATGTCGCTCCAGTGCCGGCCCTCGAGCAGCCCGAGGTGGGTGGCCTTCTTGACCGTGCGCAGCGACGACTCGCCGGCCCAGGCCTTGTCGAGCAGCTCCGCGCCGGCGGCGGGCGGGGAGACGAGGTCCTTGCCGAAGCCGAGGTGCATGCCGGGCAGGTGGACCGCGCGGGCGGCCTCGACCGCGGAGGGCTGCGTGTCGGTGATCGCGACGGTGGCGACCGCCTGGATCGACACCCCGTGCCCGACCTCCCAGTAGGGCTCGCCGACGGCCTGGACGCGCGTGTCGGTGGCGGGCACGGCGGCGGCGAGGACGGCCGAGCCCGCGCCCATCCCGTGCCCGGCGACGCCGAGCTTGTGGGGGTCGACGCTGACCGCGGCCCCGCGGGCGGTGCCCCCGAGGCGGACCCCGGACACGACGCCGAGCGCGGTGCGCAGGTCCTGGGCCAGGCCGCGGTGGGAGCCGATCGGGCCGCGCTGGGTGTCGGGCGCCGCGGCGACGACGCCCCAGGAGGCGAGGTGGCGCAGCAGGCCGAGGTAGCGGCCCGCGGGCTGCAGCCAGTCGTGGCCGAACGCGACGGCCGGCAGCGCGGTGCCCGACGCGGGGGTGAACACCACCCCGGGCAGCCCGACGAGCGCCAGCTCACCCCGCAGCACGGGGTACGGGCCGGGCCTCGACAGCTCGGCGACCACCGCCTTCGGCGCCAGGGCCTTCCCGGGGATCACGCTCGCCATGGCCCGGGAACCTAGCGGAGGCACCCCGTCGCGGCCTGTCGTGACCCGCCCGGGCCTCCGGGGCGCCGTCCAGCGCGTCGTTACCCTGAGGCCCGTGTGCGGGATCGTGGGATACGTCGGACAGCGTGGTGCCCAGGAGGTTCTCGTCAACGGCCTGCGGCGCCTGGAGTACCGCGGGTACGACTCGGCAGGGGTCGCGATCGTGGACGGCGCGGGCGGGCTCGAGGTGCACCGGGCGGCCGGTCCGCTCGACAACCTCGTGGCGGTCCTGCCCGCGGACGCCGCGGCCGGCACCACCGGGATGGGGCACACGCGCTGGGCCACGCACGGCCCGCCGACCGACCGCAACGCCCACCCGCACCGCGACGCCACCGGACGCGTCGCGGTCGTGCACAACGGCATCATCGAGAACTTCGCCGCGCTGCGCGCCGAGCTCGAGGCCGAGGGCGTCGAGCTCACCAGCGACACCGACTCGGAGGTCGCGGCGCACCTGGTGGCGCGGGCGTTCGACGCCGATCGGGAGGCGGGGCTGACGGCCGCGGTGCGCGCCGTCGTCGCGCGGCTCGAGGGCGCGTTCACGCTGGTGTTCACCCACGCCGAACGGCCCGACGAGATCGTCGCCGCGCGCCGCAGCTCGCCGCTGGTGGTGGGCGTGGGCCAGGGCGAGATGTTCGTGGCGTCGGACGTCGCGGCGTTCATCGACTTCACCCGCGACGCCGTCGAGCTCGGCCAGGACCAGATCGTCACGCTGACCGCCGAGGGCGCCGTCGTCACCGACTTCCTCGGCGAGACCGCCAAGACCCGGCCGTTCCACGTCGACTGGGACATCGAGGCCGCCGAGAAGGGCGGTCACGACTTCTTCATGCTGAAGGAGATCGAGGAGCAGCCCACCGCGCTGGCCGACACGCTGCGCGGGCACCTGGTCGACGGCCGGGTGGTGCTCGACGAGCAGCGCCTCTCGGACCAGGAGCTGCGCGACATCGACAAGGTGTTCGTCGTGGCCTGCGGCACGGCGTACCACGCGGGCCTGCTGGCGAAGTACGCGATCGAGCACTGGTGCCGCATCCCGGTGGAGGTCGAGGTCGCGAGCGAGTTCCGCTACCGCGACCCGGTGCTCGACCGCTCCACGCTCGTCGTCGCGATCTCGCAGTCCGGCGAGA
This sequence comes from Actinomycetospora flava, assembly GCF_037400335.1. Classification (NCBI taxonomy): domain Bacteria; kingdom Bacillati; phylum Actinomycetota; class Actinomycetes; order Pseudonocardiales; family Pseudonocardiaceae; genus Actinomycetospora; species Actinomycetospora flava. The sequence goes on along the minus strand of NZ_JBBEGM010000026.1, from coordinate 769 downwards.
CGGCGGACACGCTCGAGGCCGTGCGGCACGCCCGCGACCAGAAGGCCCGCGTGCTCGCGATCTGCAACACCAACGGTGCGCAGATCCCCCGCGAGTCCGACGCCGTGCTCTACACCCACGCCGGCCCGGAGGTCGGGGTGGCGGCGACCAAGACGTTCACCGCGCAGGTCGTCGCCTGCTACCTGGTGGGCCTGGCGCTGGCGCAGACGTTCGGCACGAAGTACGCCGACGAGGTGGCCCGCGAGTACGCGGAGCTGGAGTCCAGCACGGCCGCGGTGCAGCGGGTGCTCGACGCGGTCGTGGAGCCGACGCGCGCGCTGGCCCGCGACCTCGCGTCGTCGAAGGCGGTGCTGTTCCTGGGGCGCCACGTCGGGTTCCCGGTGGCCCTGGAGGGCGCGCTGAAGCTCAAGGAGCTCGCCTACATGCACGCCGAGGGCTTCGCGGCGGGCGAGCTCAAGCACGGGCCGATCGCGCTGATCGAGCAGGACCTGCCGGTCGTGGTGGTCATGCCCTCGCCCAAGGGCCGCGCGATCCTGCACCAGAAGCTGCTGTCGAACATCCGCGAGATCCAGGCGCGCGGGGCTCGGACGATCGTGGTGGCCGAGGAGGGCGACGAGACGGTGCGGCCGTTCGCCGAGCACCTCATCGAGGTGCCCGCGGTGTCGACGCTGCTCCAGCCGCTGGTGTCGAGCGTGCCGCTGCAGGTCTTCGCGGCCGAGGTCGCCCGCGCCCGCGGCTACGACGTCGACAAGCCCCGCAACCTGGCGAA
>NZ_JBBEGM010000025.1:0-42010 GCF_037400335.1 Actinomycetospora flava | reverse complement strand
TGGAACGCTCTAGAAAAGAGTGGCCAGAACGCCGAGGAAGAATGTAACCGCATAATACAGTGCCCCTCCCACTGCCGCCATTACTAGTACGATGAGCACCGTTGCACCGGTACGCCGCACCCATAATGCGGGCTGCCTGGCTTTCTCCCGGAAGCGCTTGTCCTGCTGGGCCTGCCACTGTTTCTGCGCCCTCTTCACCTTCTCGTCTGCTGCCTCCTTCTGTGCGGCGTCCTCCCGGGCTCGTCGTCGATCCTCACGAGCCTGCTCCTCGGCCCGCCGTCGCTTCTCGCGGGCCTGTTCCTCGGCGCGGGCCTGCTCTTCGGCACGCCGCTGCTCCTCGGCGCGGGCCTGCCCTTCGGCACGCCGCTGCTCCTCGGCGCGGGCCTGCCCTTCGGCACGCCGCTGCTCCTCGGCCTGGCGTCGGAACTCATCGACCTGGCGCCGCCACCGCTCGCTCTCTCCGCGTTCCTCGGCCTGCTGGGCGCGCTGCTCGGCCTTCCTGGCCTGTGCCTCGGCATCGAGCGCTCGCTCTTCGGCCACTCGGACCCGCTCACGGGCCCAGTACAGCTCTTGCTCCAGCTCCTCCTCGGAGCGCTGCCGCTCCTGCTGCGGCTCGGCTCGATCCTGATCGGACCACGGGTCGTCGTTCGAGTCTGAGATGCCTCGGTCTGCCGCCAGGGACTGGGGGTCTCGATCGAGCGGAGGCCGGACCGTTCCGTCTCGACCAGCGGCCCACGCCGTCCCAGACGTGAATCCGGACTCGAGCTCAGCCGGACCTGGCAGCCGATACGGCGGCGCCCCGTCCCAGGCCTTGCCGTACTCGCCGACGAACGCGTTCACGTCTGCGCCGGTGGCCCGGAGAATCGCCTCTACCTCCGCCCACGTAGCCATTCTCGGCTGACGGCGGGGGGCGTAGATGTTTGATAATTGCGTTGGCGTGACTCCAACTTCTTCAGCCAGGAGCCTTCTCAATCGCTCTTCGTCACCAGAGCACCAGTTTCTAATCGGGTCACGAAGGGAGCGCTGGGCCGCGATCCACAGTTCCTCATGATCTGACCCAAGGATGTCTCTGTTCGGCTTCTTTCCGGCCCGACCCCCGCCAGCTCGAGACGGAGGCTCTTTCGACGTCATACCCTGCCTCCCCGCGCTTCCCGAAAGGCCGCGAGGTCGACTTTCGATTGCTGACCGCGACCCCGAGCGCCTCCAAGAGGAGTATCGCACGCGATCGAAATTCGTTACCTTACGAGCGAAACCTGCAGCTCAGCGGGTCGCAGGACGCTCAGCACCAGCCCTCGTCTCGTCCGGATTCATCGAAAAACAGCGAAGTCGAGAAACGGTGTTGTCAAAGACGGACAGCGTGTCTTAACTGTGGGAGGAGAATCGAGCGGCGACCGAGACAAGACGGGAGCGCCGGTTCTCGGAAGGAGGGATGACCGATGCGTAGCGTCTGGGACAGGTGCGTCGACTGGGTTCGCCGGGGAACATTCATCGCGACGGCAATGGGCGTGGCGACTGTTCTCGGTACGGGTGCGCCGGCTCCGGCGACGGCAGCGGCCACAGAGGGTGCCGCTCTGACGCAGCCCGCGCGCGTGGCACCCGGTTGTGTCGGGGAGAACTGCCGTGGCAGGTACGCCAACGAAGTCGGCTGCGCTGCCGGTGCACGCACGGTCGCGAGTGAGGAGATCGTGGTTGTCCGACGGCCGGTCACGCGCGTCGAGCCGCGCGGAAGTGTCGGCGGGGATGTCGGCGGCGATGCCGTCGGTGGCGCGGCCGGCGGGGCCGCAGGCGCTGCGGGCGGCGCGGCTGGCGGGCGCGCCACTGGACAGGCCGGGGCACAGGTCGAGGCGTCGGTGGGGGTCGAGCGCGGCGAGGAGCGCAGCGTCGTCGGTGTCCTCGAGGTCCGTCACAGCCCGACCTGTCGGACCGCGTGGGCCCGCATCCTGACCGAGGGCGAGAGTCCCATCACCCGTATCTCGATCACCAAGGCCGGTGCGTCGGCGGTGAGCCGCGATCTGCGTCCCGGCTGGTTCGACCGGCGCTCGGCGACCCCGGCCGGGAGCTACTACTCCCCGATGGTCTACGTCGGCGACACCGGCCGCGTCCTGGCCGGCGTGCGCGGTGGCGCGGGCGGACCGGGTCTGGCCGGCGACCGCAATCCCTCCGCCGGCTGGGTCATCCCTGCCGAGCAGTAACTCCGTCGGCGGCTGGGCGGCCGCAAAGACTGTGCGCGCCGCCCAGCCCCGATCCCGCTGGTGTGAGCACCGACCGACACCCCGATTCATCCGTCCCGTCGAAACCGGAAGCGACGACCATGATTCGATTTCCGCACAGCCCCGGGGCGCACGCGTTTCTCTTCGGCGGCTTCGCCCTAATGCTGAGCTTGTTCTACCTTCCCTATTTCCTAGGCGCCTTGGCGTTGGGCTACCTCCACCTCCATTACCGCCCATGGAGCGCGGGGCTACTGGCCGCTCTTCCCATCGGGGCGGTGCTCGCCGTGCTCGGCGCGCAGTACGACAGCACCGTGACCGTCTTCACCGTCATTCCCGGCGCGCTGGGGTTCTTCCTCGGCCATCTGCTCCCGGAGATCGAACCTCTGCGTCGGTCTCTGCGTAGATAGCCGGGCCGGTGCCGGGGACGGCATGGGCTGATCCGCGGAGCCTGTCCCAGCGGTGACCGGGCTGTCCACGCGGCGAACCGGTCCGGTTGAGACACCGACGGACGGCCCCGAGCTCTCGAGGTCGATGAGATGAGAGCTCGGGGCCGGCCCCGGCGGCGGGGTTGGCCCTGCGGTCGGGGGGAGGACCACCGGGCCGAGCCACCGGGACCGACCAGGTCTCAGTGTCCCTGGCTCCGCCGTGCCTGCACGCGATGTAGCGAGGGGGCGATAAAGCGCGTTATCAACCCTCGCACCGAGAGCCATCGGAGGTCGGCGACGGCCTCACCACTGGCACCAGCATCTGCGCGCAGCCGCCGATGCCGACGTCGCCCAGCGCCAGCCTGGCGCTACTGGCTGATGTCCGATCGCTGCTCGGTCTTCTCGCAGGACTGGCATTCAACGACGACTTCCCGACGAGCGAAGCTTCCGCCCTGCCGGGTCCGCCGCGGCGGATGCTCGATCTCCTGAATGACCATGAGCTCGGTGCCGCCGCAGTGCGTGCAAGGGTTCACAGCAGCCGAGGGTCGCACCCGCACCGACATACTCCGGGCGGCCACGCTGACGGGACGCGCTCAGAACGGAGGCTCCTCCGAGCCCCCCGCCTCCGAAGCCGCGCCGCGACCGCTCGTGACCTTGGTCAGCTTCGCCATCGACCACCGCAGAGACGCGCCGATCTCGACCACCTCAAGCTCGATGACCGTGCGCTTCTCGCCCTCTCGCGTCTCATACGACCGCTGCTTGAGCCGGCCTTGCACGATGACCCGCGACCCGCGCGCCAGGGACTCGGTCACGTTCTCCGCCGGCTGGCGCCATAGGTTGCAGCGAAGGAACAGCGCCTCCCCGTCCTTCCACTCCCCTGCCTGCTTGTCGTAGGTGCGCGGCGTGCTGGCCACGGTGAAGCCGGCGACGGCCACTCCCGATGCGGTGAAGCGCAGCTCGGGGTCGGCGGTCAAGTTGCCGATGACGGTGATGAGGGTGTCCTGCATGGCGTACTCCTCGGACGACGAGTCCCGGTTGGCCCGGCGATGGGTGGAGGCGTCTTCGTGCCTCCACCTCGCCTGGGCGCCGTCGGGGCCGCCGAGGCTCAGGGTCAAGGGCCAGGCGTGCCTGGTCGCGCAGCGACGCCGTGGGCGCCCTTGATGCTGAGAGCGGCCCGGTCAAGCTCCGGGCCAACCGGGACTCCCACCGCGCAGCGGTGTCTGCCGGGTTCGACTCGGCCCGCCGGCCATGAGGCAGACCGCGATCCCCGAGGGTCGACAGGCTGAAGATCAGTCGATGAGCCAGTGGAAGAACTTCACGGCGCCGGCCAAAGCCGCGAGCGCGGCGAGCGCGATCTCGGCGCCGCCGCGGTGCGCCAGGGCCAGAAGCACCACCACCGCCACGGCGGTCAGGGTCGCCAGCAGCAGGATCAGCGCGGTCCGCAGCGGCAGCAGCGGACCTGGACCCTCGGCGCCGCCCGCCCCGTTCGTCGTCACCATGCGCTCCCTTCGTCGTGTGTCACGGCCGAGCTTTAGCCCCGGCTCCCGTCGGGGCTATAGATGAGCCGAGGGCGCTCACCCCACGGAAAGTTGCTGCTCAGCGCCCCGCAGAAAACCTTGAAGATTTCCGTGGGGTCGGCGGGGTCGGCCTATCTAGAAGGGATCGTGTACGGATGCTCTTGCCGGGCCTCGACGAAGGAGAGGGCGGGCGTGAGCGCCCGTGGACGGTCCCTCCGATCGAGGGGACGGCTTACAGCGAGCGCAGCGGAGGCGGGACGAGATGGGCGCAGGACCACTGGGCGGCGGCCAGCCGCGTGGTGGCGCGCATCTACAACCGGGCCTCCGTCTCTCCTGCGATGAGCAGGCCGACCTCGATGCACTGCAGGTCAACGACCCCGACGAGGCCGGCGACCTCGACCAGGGTGAGCGGGAGATGCAGCGCTGGGCGGACCTGGCGACCCTCAACGATCTCGCGCTGCGCAGCTTCGAGGGGCCAAAGTACGACATCTTCGTCAACGCATTGGCCGCGTACGGTTACCCCGTCATCCGCTCCTGGCTGCGCCGCGGCGTGATCTACGAGTTCTGCGCACGCCGCGGTCGCCCCGCCACCCCCACCGACCACGACCGGGTGTTCCTCAGCGACCCTCGCCCCGACACCGAGGCCGCCGACGAGCGCCGGGAGCTCGCGCTCGAGACGAACGCGCGCGCCCTCGACGCCTTCCGCGAGCAGGTGCTGCTGACCGGCGCCTGGTCGTTCGAGGGCGGCGCCTCGCTCAAGACCTACTACATCGGTGCGTGCCTGCTGCAGTTCCCCAACGTCCTCTCCACGTGGTCGACCGAACGCCAGCACCGCAGCTTCGCCACCACGACGCCCTCCGACCTCGATGACTTCCTGGACTGCACCACCGAGTGGGACGCCCTCGACCGGACCCTGGACCACGACCCGGCCGCGACGGTGGCCGGCCAGCTCGCCGTTGCCGCCGAGCTCGAGGCGATGCCCGAGCGGACCCGCGAAGCGGCCGGTCGGCTGCTCCTGCTGGGCGCGAGCTATGCCGAGATCGGCGCCGACCTCGGGATCACCGAGCGCGCGGTCGAAGCGCTCTTCTATCGCTATCGGAAGGTCGCAGCCAAGCGCCAGCTAGGAAGGAGGATCACGTGACGCAGCCTCCCCCCGACCGCGTCGGCGACCTCGACGCTCTACTCCTTCGTCACGACGTGGTGCTGCTCCACCAGCTCGTCGAGACGATGCAGCTGCGCGGCGAGGACGTGTCCGACCCGGAGTTCTCGCGCGCCGTGGACGCGCTGCGCCACGTCCGCAACCGCATCGTGCACGGCCACTCCGAGTCTGCTGTCGCCCTAGACGAAGAGGCACGAGCAGCGGTGAACGACATCCTCGGATTCCTCTCGCACCTCGAACAATCCTCTCTAGGGGCAGAACAGGTTCGGTCCGTGCGTCGCTTGAGCGCACCGTCCGATATCAGCGAGATCATGTCACGCCAGAAGGGAACCGCCGCTCGAAAGGAGCCAACGACGATGAGCAGCGACCAGTATCGCCGTCAGCTCCAGCGCAAGCGCGAGCAGCAGGTCTCGGCCGAGAAGAACGCTGGAGATGCCCGCAGGAAGGAGGCCGCGAAGCGCGCCGATGCCGCGAAGTCCAGGTCCAGCGCGACTAGCACTAAGAACGCCACCACTGCCCGTAGCCGACTACGGGAAGCCGAGCGTCATGAGGACAACGCCAACAAAGCAGCTAAGGACGCTGCTTACTGGAGCGGCAAGGCCGCCGGCTACCTCAAGGACGCCGCCAACATCGAGAAGCGGCTGATCCGGGCCGAGCAAGCCGAGAGCTCGGCCCGCGAACGGGCTGCACGCAGCGAGGCACTCGCCTCCCAGCGGCGTATCACTCGAGACCACGACCGCATTGAGCGGCGCGTGTTAGCCGCCGAGCAGGAGGTAGCGGAGCTCCGCACCATGCGCCCGCCCAAGCCTGAGCGTCTGCGGGTGCTCATGCTGGCCGCGTCCAGTCAGGGTGACCTCCGTGTCGACCGCGAGCAGCGCCGAGTCAAGCTCGCGGTACAAGGAGCGCTGCACCGCGACTTGGTCGAGATCGACATGAGAATGTCCGCCACCCCCTCGGACCTGCTGGACGGGCTCACCACCTTCCGTCCGCACGTCGTGCACTTCTCGGGGCACAGCGACGAGGACCTCATCGTGTTCGAGGACGATGTCGACGCGCACCACGAAGGCGTAGTCGTCGCCGCGGAGACTTTCGCGCGCGCGTTGTCCGCACTCGACAGTCCCCCACTTCTCGTCATGCTGAACTCCTGCCACTCCGCTAGCCAGGCCGACACGTTGGTCGACGAAGACGTCGTGCCGTTCGCCATCGGCATGTCCGATGAAGTTAAGGACCAGGACGCCATCGAGTACGCCGCCCGCTTCTACGCCTCCATCGCCAATGGAAGCTCCCTACGGGAATCCCACCTGATGTCCCAGACAGCTGTGGCACTGGCGGGATCACCGGGTGGAACCGAGATCGCCCACCTCGCACACGCCTACGACGTCGACCCCGCAAACGCCAAGCTGGTCGTCCCGCCAGCGACATAAGGACGCACTCTCGGCTCGTCATCGCACCTGTTGCGCAAGGACGACTAGGGTGGCGTGGCGCTGCGACGTCCCGCGAGGTCCCCAGCGTCGCGCTGGTGGCCGCCCGCCGAGGCGCTCGCGGCGATGCCTGACTCGCACCCGCCGGTGCTGCCGGCTCATCGAGCAGTTCCGGGAGCACGGTCACGGGAGAGGGTGAAGGCAAGGCGTCGCAAGAGATGACGAGCGGCGGTCTCGCGCTTCCTTTCAGATACTAACCCGAAAGAACTAGTCGACATACTCGATCGGCCCTACTGGTCGACACACGGAGCAATACCATCCCCCCTGGGGGTGAGCATCATGTCGTCAACTGACGGACCGAAGACACCAGAGTCTCCGCCTCACGGGCCAGCCTTGAGCCCCAGCGAGACCGTAAGAGGCGGGAGCCCGGACGATCGGTGCAGGAGTGGCGACGACACCGAGGGCGGCGCGCCAACGGGCGACGGCCAACAGCAGCCGGAGATCGGTCCCCAGAAGTCGAAGCTCGAGAACCTCCTCCACGGCGTGGCGACGGCGCTCCTTGCGCAGCGGAGGTCCCTGCATAGCGCCAGGTCGAGCGAGAGCCTGAAGGAGGTCGGCGAGGCGGCGGAGCGCAACGAGAAGACGCGGAAGCGAGACAACGAGGAGCGTCGACGTCAGAGACTGGATTTGCAGCTGCTCGAGGAGCAGATCGAGGACCTAGCGATGCAGGCGTCGACCCTCGCTCAGCGCTTCTCGTCGGAGTGAGTCGTGGCCGCACCCACCGCACCCGCCGCACCCAGCAAGGCGGCCGAGAAGGCGGACGAGAAGCCGGCAAGTACCGCCGTCGAAGCCGCGAAGGACCAAGCGACTCGTCTCACCGAGGCCATCGGGAAGATCCGAACGCGCGCTGACACCACCGCGAAGGGCTTGCTCGCCTTCGGTGGCGCCGCCCTCGCCGCGCTGGGGATCACCAAGGCAACGGACCTCACGCCCGAGTACTGGTCTGTGGAGACCGTCACCGGGGTGGCAGCGGCAGTAGCGGGCTTCATCCTCGTTGCGGTCGCCCTCGCATGGTTCTCGGCTCGTCTCTGGCGGGTCGGCGCACCGGTCTTCACGTCCTCGGACCTGATCGAGACCCAGGAGGGTCTCGGTACGGACGAGGAAGAGGAGCTCGTCGCCAACGCGTACACCGACATGGCCCGGCTCAACGGCGTGCGGTCGCTGCTGGCCTACGAGGCACGCGGGTGGCGCCTGCAGCGCATCGCGAGCCGCGCTGACGAGGATCGGAAGAAGGAGCTCCTCCAAGAGGCCGACATGATCCGCGCCGAGGTCCGGGCGGTCCACGCACGCGCCGGCGCGCTGGTCGTGCGGGAACGCGCGTCTCGGGCGATCACGGGAGGCTCGACGATCGTCGCTGGGGCGCTGTTCCTCGCCGGCTTGATCGCGTTGACGGCAGGCGCAGGCCTACTGTCCACCGCCCGCAACGACGCCCTGGTCGCCACCGCGAAGGCCTGCGCCGAGGCCCAGGCCGCGATCGACGACACCGAACGAGACGTCGAGCTCCCGCCGGGCTGCGGGCCAGCTCCGGACGACCCGGTCGTACCCCCGGCAACCGTCGCGGAGGCGACTGCGCAGGAGAATCGCCGGGTCGCCGAGGTCATCTCCGGTCTCTACCAAGCCTGCATCGCGGATCGCTCCCAGCTGCGAGCGGTCTGCGACGCACGCCTCGACGACCTCAACCAGACCCGTCCACGGTGAGCAGCTACCGGGCGGCCGCATCGAGCCGGGAGACGACGGCGTAGGCGGCGTTGCGATCGAGCGCGGCGCGGGTGTGGTCGTAGCGTCGGGTGGTGCGGGGGTCACGGTGCCCGGCGTAGTCCTGGACGTCGCGCAGGCTGGCGCCGGCGTCGAGGGCCAGGGTGATGGCGGTGTGTCGCAGGCTGTGCGGCGAGAGTGTCGACCAGCTGGAGATGCCTCCGGCGTGGGCGAGGCGGCGGATCAGCACCCACACGTCCTTCTGGCAGAGCCGCCCGCCGGTGCGGGTGGCCAGCAGCGGACCGGCGAGCCGTTCGCGGGGCACGCCGGCGAGCGCGGCGCGGCGCTCGAGGTGCGCCTCGAGCGCCGCGGTGGTGTCGGGGGCGAGCACGACGACCGCGCGGCGTCCGCCCTTGCGCACCACACCCAAGGTGTGATGGGTGCGTTCGCGGCCCGGTGCGGCGCCCAAGTCGGTGACGTCGGCGGCGAGGGCCTCGTCGACGCGCAGCGCGGTGTGCAGCAGCAGGCGCACCAGCGCGGCCGAGCGCAGCCGCTGCGGCCCGGGGTCGGTGTCGGCGGCGGTGATCAGCGCGCGGGCCTGGTCGGCGGACAACCCGACGGTGGCGGTGTGGTCGGCGTCGACCGCGGGCCGGCGCACCCCGACGGTCGGGTCGCCCGCCACCCCGAGCCCCGCCCCGACCCTTCCCCCGACCCCGGACCCAAGTGCGGTGTGCTCGTCCTGGGCCAGACAGAACCGGTAGAACGAGCTCAACGCCGAGAGCCGCCGAGCCACCGAGGACGCCGCGGCGCCGGCGTCGAGCAGCCCGGTGACGTGCAGGTCGACCTGCACCCGCCGCGCGGCGAGCACCCCGAGCCCGCGCGCGGCGCACCAGGCAGTGAAGGCCGCGAGGTCGCCGGCGTAGGCGCGCCGCGTGCGCACCGAGCGGAACCCGGCCAACCAACCGGCCGCCAGCAGCGCCACCCACGGGTCGTGCTCGCCGAGACGAGCGAGTGCGGGCTGCTCACCGGCAAACCGGGCAAGCAGCTCAGTTCCGGCGTCGACAAGCGCGACACCGGCGCGGGGCCCCGGCGAGACCCAGGGAACGTCACCGCCGTAGACGTCCTCGCAGTAGACCTCGTCGACGGAGAAGTGGTCCACGCCAGTGTCCCTGCCGGTCGAGGTGTCGAGAGCCCGATCGGCGCCGCAGACCGGCTCGGCGGGCTCGACCGGAAGATCTTGGGCCGCTGAGAGGGCCGCTGACGGCCTCGCGACCCCGTCCCGGGGTGAGGGCATGGGCCCTCGTCGGGTGTCCCGGCACCCGGTGGGAGCTTCAGGCAGCTCGACCGGGAGCTCGGCGGGGCGCGGGGCGGTCACGGTCGCGACGGTAGGACCGACCCCCGACGGCACCGGGCACGCCGCGCCGCGCCGGCGCGGGGAACGAGGCCGGCGACGAGGCGGGGAGGAGCAGCAGCGACACCGTGATACAGCGAGTTATCACGGTGTGGCTCGAGTGTGTTGCCCTGCCCGCTCCCAGTGCCCACAATCGAACGGTCGGGGGGTGTTGCTCGCCCTCACGCAAACGAGCCCGCAGCCTTGGTGTCTCTTGGGCCGACACCAACGCTGCGGGCTCGCCGCTGTGTGTACCTGAGGAGAGAGCCGCAGAAGGCGTTCCTCCCGCGTGAGCTCAGTTTCCCTCGGTGCCGCGCACTTTCCCTCCTCTCTTGCATAGGCCGCACATACCCCCGTGTGGGGGTCAGCTCCACGCCCAGCCTATGCCGTACCGGTGACCGTATTTGCCTTTTCGGGTGAAGGTGTACTCCACATAGCCCAACGACGACCAGGTCAACCGTCGAACATCACCCTCAGGTGGCTTAACGAGCCTGTAGTCGTCTAGACACTCTGCGAACCACCACGCCGCCGCCGGCAGCTGCTCCCTATCGAACTGGACCCTGAGCGTCAGTCCGTTGGCAGCGATGCCATGGGACGTCACCTGCACTTCGACCAGGGGCGTCGTGTCCTGCTGCCCACTGACCGCAGACGCGAAGAAGATCTCGTCGTTCGCCTTCAACGGCTGCGGGAAGATCATCGCGACCTCGTGAGTCGGAGGACCGTCCGCGGAGGGGAGCAGCTGCACCTCTCCAGCTCGGCAGTTTAGGCGCGCCCTGATAACCGGAGCGTCCGCACCCCCCTCCCTGCGGGGAGACCGAGCCCGAACCCTGTAGCGGTCGACCCCTGCGTCTAGAGCGACGACCGTCCGCTCGCTGATCGCGTAGTTCACCGCCCGACCCTTCATCCCGTAGGTCGCGACGAGCCGCTTCACGAACACGCGTTGTGCCCCCGACGCTGGTGGCTCGGCGGAATCCTCGCCGACCGCGATAGGGCCCGCGTCGTCTGGAGCGCCCAAGTACGGGGCCCAAGCGTCGGGTTCTTGAAGCTCAGCCAACCGTCGATCGAGTCGTCGGCCCAGGTTGCGGACGCCGAAAAGCCAATACCGAAGGCAGGTGTCTGGGTGAACCGGCCTTCGAAACTCGCCGCTCTCGTTAGCGAGCTTGAGGCGCGCGTAGATGCCGGCCTCGGGGTTGCTTTGCGACGGCTCGTCGAGCTCACTGGCACGAAAGACCGTCCTAAGTGCGACGCCCTCCTTCCAGCGCTCGTCGGCCACGTTGTCTATCTCTTCGCGGACGACCCGCAACAGGCAATCCGCTTGCCGCTGGACGGCAAGCGAGCCCAGAGGGCGGGCCACGAGACGAGCCAGTTCACGATGCTCCTCGGCCACGTCTTCGGTGTAGTCCAGGAGGCGTCGGAGCCCGATCTTGACGGGACCGACGTGCCTTGCCAGCTCCTTGAGAGCTGACTCGCAGCGAGCCGGGTCCCCCGACGGATTCTTAACCACTACCGCGCACTTCCCCCCACGTTCCTGCTGTCTGCCCAGTCGCGCCCGGACTTTGCCCTTGCGCTGCCCCCGAAGTCCGGTACCTGCTCCCCCCCACGCCCGGACTGCCCCTTGCGTGCCTGTAAGCGGGCTAGCCCACGCTTGGCACTCGGTCGATTACCGACAGGTAGGCAGGTGCGAGCGGCCATTGATCGAAGTATCGCTACCGCTCGCACTTCTCGTTACGGACGGAGGTGCCAACGTTGACCCATCCCCCGTTTGAACCAGAGCCCGACCCGGACGACGAGGGGTCGTTGCCCGGGCCCCAGCGACCCGAAGAGGCGATCCTGCGGCGACAGCTCGTCGCCGACGCCGAGCTTGCACACCTCGTGCGCACGAGCGGACCCAAGAGCACGACGTATCGCACCGTGGCTCACGTCCTCGACGAGAATTTGGTTGGCGCACTACTGGGTCCGCTGCGCTCGGGGAGCCTCGGTATGGCGATCGCCGGCGCCATCGGGATCGATCTCGGCTTCGTGGCGGTCACCGCGGAGAACGCCGCCCTCGCCCTGGAAGCAGCGGCCCTCTCCGTGTGCCTCTTCATGAACTCGCACCTTCTGGGCATGTCTTGGCGACCCGAGGACCGTCGTACCTTGCGCGCATCGCTTGAGCTCCTCGGCTTCGTGAAGTACTCCGAGATGCACTTGACGCGCATGACCAACGCGTTAACCACCGATACAACGGGCCACGTCCCGACGCTCGACCAGCATCTTCTCGACGACCTGCGGCGCAGCCGCCGCTACAGACGTGATCTGGGTCACACCTGAGTCGGAGCTTCCCCGGGTCTCCCTAGTACCGATATCACCGCTGACCGAAATCGAGCGAAGAGCGAGCGACCCTCGCCGCGGCGATGTCAGTGAGTGCGAATCCGACTAATCGAATCGGGGATACGCATGCCTCTAGTCATCTCATTCGTCGATCCTCTCAAGATCACGAAATTTCGAACAGGAGGACACTATGGCATTCTCGACGACTTTTCCAGACGACGATTCCCACCGCCTTCAAGGTGATATCGAACTAGTCAGGGCCGTCCGAGCAACGGGGCCCGACAGTACGGCGTTCCGCTACATGGACGAGACGCTGTTCGACTACGTAATGGGCACGTTGATGAACCTGAACGCCACCCAGACCCTACGTAGGGAGGTACGTAGGCAGTGCAGAATCCCACTTCCCTCGCCCCCGCGAGACTGGGGAGACCATTCACGCCGGGTGATCTTCTTCTCGGCGCGGACAGGCGTCGACCGATTCATGGACAGCTACGTCATCGGAGGTAAGTGGGATCACCGCAAAGGCGCGAGCGTCAAGACCTCCGCTGTCCGGCGCGGGCTCTACTCGTTCGCAGATGAGTACCGAATCTACCTTCGGGAAGAGACCGGAAAGGAGCTCCTCTTCGGAGACCCCGTAACCTTGCCCGTTCAAGTCTCGCGCACACCGCTCGCCGCGGACCCTGCCGTGCTCGCTTCCCAGCGAGACTTCCTCAATCGACTGCTCGTCGGTCACGACGAGTTCGCTGTCGCGATATTCGGCTGCGTCATGAGTGGAATGAAGCACGCTGAAATCGCTGACGAGCTCGACACCGACGTCGAGACCGTCGACCGTGAATGGCGAAGCATCAAGAACAACCTCAAGAAGAGACTGGGGAAGGTCACGGCAGATGACTCATCAGAGTAACACCAAGTCCAACGTGGAGGTCAAAGCGAACGTGATAAGTAGCCCCCTCGACACCTTGGATGGCGAGGTGGCCGAGGGAGTCGAGATCGCCCGACTCTTGAACAATTCGTCCCTCGGAGACCAGGAAGCGATCGCAAAGCGCCTTGTCGGACGAAAGGAGATCAGCAAGAATTTCAAGGAACATGCGGCCGGTCTCAGATCCAAGAACGACGGACACCAGACCAGAGAGGACCAAATCGACGAGCGCGTCGCAGACGAACTCGAGCACCGGGGTTACACATTCGAGGCAGAACTACGGTACCGAAGGCTTCTTCACATGCCGGGTGCCGCCTCGCGACTGGCCATGCTCCTGGAAGCAAAGGGGTTCACAAACGAAGCCTGGGAGCTCTATGCACACGCCGCACGGCTGCGCGAGCCGACCGCCCTCTTTCGCCTCGCTGTCATCTGCCAGCAGCGCGGCGAGACGGAGTGGGCCGTCCGATTGGCGTCGTCAGCGAGCGCGACCATCCCGCCGACGACGATCTCCGCCCTCGCCAAGAACGTCGAGGGCCTCGTCGCCGCCCGCGCCTTCAAACGACCGCGACACCGAGCTGCAGCGGGTCCAGTACTAGGGACCACGGCCGCGACGTTCGCGATGGGGTCGATGCTCTACGTGTTCGCAGACCGGACCGACCTAGCGCGGACCGCCTTCAGCCACGCGGTCGGACGTGGCCATACACCGTCCGCGGTGGCGTTGATCGACATGGCGGAGCCTCAGAAGACTGTCGGGAACCCGCAGCTCGATCAAATCCTGTGTCGAGCCGACCGCGATCTGAGCTTGACCCTCAAGGAGCAGGCGACATGGGGGCCACCGGCATCCCTTCGCCGACCATTCGACGAACTACGAGGGTCGCTGAAGGGGTCCTCCTTTAAGGAACTCACCGCCGAGGCGCGATGCCGGACCACTTCCAAGTCGAGGACGGAGGCCGTCGAACGCATCACTCATCTTGCACGCACCATCACTCTACTTCGGGGTTACGCCCGCTGTTCGGATTGGTCGCCAAACGGGTTCGCCAAGCTCACCCAGGCGTCCGTCGAAGTCGGCGCCGAGGTTCAGCGAAAGATCCGATCCAAGCCCGACAGTGTCCGACTCGCTCGCTTCATCTGGGAGCGAGCAGGGTCCGAGCTCGCCGGCCGCCTAGATCCCACGATCGAAGGCGATCTGGTGCTCGACTACCCGGACACCGAGCCCGAGCCAAGCTCTGGGGGTGTAATCAGATACCGAAAGGAGTTCCAGCGACTGCCGGACGACGAACTAGAAACCTTCGTACTAACGCTAGCCGGAATGAGCACTGACGCGGTCTCGGAGGTGGTTGAGCAGGATGCGGGAAAGACGTCACAGACGTTGCAGAATGCGATGGCGCGGCTCCACGCCGGCCAAGCAGGAGAACAGCGCCTCCCCGAAGCCCTGAACCTTCTCTTCGCGGAGGTTCAGGACGCGCTCGACGAGGTCCCCGGTGAAGACCTTGTTGGAGGAAGGGGCTCCAGCGCCTGACAGAACTCGCGCCCCCGAGAGTCGGAGGCGTTGCCGCACGGCTGGGCGGGGCCAACAGAGCCCCGCCCAGCCGTCTGTCAATATGACCTGAGTCACTTCTACGCCTCAAGGTGTCCGAGCGGCCCTAGGAGCTCTTCGAGCGAACTCCTCTTCAGAACGAGAGGGGTTCGCGAGCTCCAGCGGGAAGGGGCCCGGGCACATGTCCAATGACGACTCCTCACAGGTAAGCAAGGAACGACGGCTTCGAGTGGTGGCCGTAGCGGCCACTACTACCGCCGCGGCAACGGCAATCGCTTCGATCCCACTGAATTTGAAGGCAGGATTGTCTTTACCTGAAACGCTCTTGATGGCCGGCGAACTCTTCACCAACGTCGAATCCATCGGGCGACGGATCGGAATGTGGAGGCCCGATCGAGGGGGTAGTTCCGCCCGCGGTTCAAACGGAAACGAGAAGAAGGAGAAGGAATGAGCATCATTATCGTGACCTTGCTGGCGGCCGTGATCTTCATCCTCGGCGGACTGGTCGGAGGGAGCTTCAGCGCCAGCCTCAACGACTCACGACGCCGCGCCCGAAGCCATAGCTGGCAGAGGAACTGGGACGGGCTCCGCCCATCTCCTGAGGCTCACGCGGGCCGAGGAGGGTAGGGAGTCCCGCTACGGGCGCAGGGGTCCCCCCGGGGCAACTTCGCCCGTAGCGGCATTCCATGCTCAACAAGGTCTCCTCGACGGAGACGAGGACCGGCACGGAGGGCGGACCAGCTGGTTAGAACACGCCGCCGGGCGGCTGCCACTCCTCCGATGCCTCGTCGTCCGCAGGGGCCGCCGAGTCGGCCTCAGCGTCAGGGTCAGGAAGTGCGAACGTGCGCAGACTTGGGTCGTCGAGCACGTGGCGCATCGCCTCGATCTTCTCGGTGAGCACCTGCTGGACGCGCTCGTCGATAGTTCCCTCGGCGATCAGAGCGAGTGCCGAAGCGTGTGTGCCCGGCGGCATCCCGACTCGATGGGTGCGATCGAGGGCCTGGAGGTAGAGACCGGCGTTGAAGCTGCGGTCGAGATGGACCTGAGACTGACTGGTGCGGTGCAGGCTGATGCCCTCCCCCAGCGTTTGGGGCGTTGCGATGAGCACCTGACAGTCGGGGTCCTCGCGGAAACGACGCAGCTCACGCACGCGATCAGTCGGTGCGGACTCGTCCTCGACCGGTGTCCCACCGGTGATCACCGCCGGCCGATGCTCGCCGAGAACCCGCTCAAGCTCGACGACGTTGCCGAGGAAGTTCGTCCAGACCAGCAGCTTCTCGCCACGACGGGCGTGGTCCTGCGCGATCTCCGACACGCGGAGCAGCTTGGCTGGACGCGCTGCTCGGACAAGGTCCTGAAGTTCCTGCTCGGTACGGACGGTCTCGACCACGCCCCGTGCGTCACCATCCCAGCCGAGCGCGGACGGCGAGCTCAGGATCAGCGAGGGGTTCGACGCGACAGCCAGCATGCGCATCACGGCCCGATACGCGAGGTCGGGCCGTTCCTCGAGCAGCCCAGACTCCTCAAGCTTGCGGACCTCGGCGGTGACTAGGTCATACACCTGTCGGTGCGCGGGATCGAGGCGCACGGTCTCGGTGCTCAACCGCATCGGCTCGAGGTGGAGCTGGTCCTTGGTGACCCGTACCCAAGTTCGGTCGGCCCGCGGCTTGAGGTCGCCGTAGACCAGACGTTCACCGGCCCCAGGCCAAACGAGGTCGAGAATGACCGCGAGGTCCTGCTCACCGTTCGGCATCGGCGTACCGGTCAGAGCGAGCCGGCATGTAGCGAGAGAAGCGAGCTCAGCGGCCGCGGCACCGTGCAGTCCCGCCTTGCCTCTCTTCGCGCGATGTGCTTCGTCGAACACAACGAGCAGCCGGTGGCCCTGGGCCCATCGATGCACCGCAGCCGGCGTCGTGCTCCCGGCGGCCCGCTCGTAGTTGACGACCACCACGTCAGACCCTCTTGGCCAACGACGAGGCTGCACCGTCACCACCGGCCGAGCCTCATCGGTGAAGCACTCGTGGGCTTCGCCGACCCACGCCTGGTGAGCGCTGAGGGGTGCAACGACCAGCATTCGGTCGACGACCCCTTGAGCACGCAGGTGCGCGAAGACCGCGTAGGTCATGGTGGTCTTCCCGGAGCCGGGCACGGAGAAGTTAGCTCCGCTTCGGGTCGCGACGAGCTTGGCCGCGGCGCGTGCTTGCTCGGGCAGAAGCCGACGCCGCAGCCCGATGCGCTCGCCCGTCTCCAGCAGCGCCGCCGAGGCGGCCTCGTCCACATCGACCGCCAGGGCTTCCCGTAGCTCGTCGCGCAGTCGGGCCGCGGAGTTGGCGGCGTCTTGCGCTGCGGGCTCCCATTGCCACAGCCACTGTGAGGCTGGCCAGGCCTCGATGAGCTCGTGACGGGTGCGGTCGGCGGCGTCGAGCGGCACGGCTACCGCCCTACCGCGGGCCTTCGATGCTCCCGACGGGTCGACGTCAAGCCGGAGGCCGACCCGGCGCCAGTGTCGGTCGGACATCTCGGCGGGGGCCTCGACGACGAGGTGGTCACCGCGCCGGGCCACGGTGCCCACCTGCAGGTGGGCACCGTGGCTGCGGTCGAGCTCGGTCATCGGTTCCGGCCATAGCGGGCAGCGGTCCTGCCGAAGGCTCGGCCTTCGACGAAGAACTCCTCGAGCTGGCGCAGGAGGGTGCGGGCCTCGTCGGCCAGGTCGTCGGGGACTCCGATCGTCTCGAACAGGACCTCGGCCCCGTCGGTCTGCTGGTCCGGCGGCAGGTCGGGGTCGAGGATCGTCTCGTCCGTAGCGTCGCGCAGCCGGCTGGCCTCGTCCCAGCTCTCCTGCTGCTTCTTGACGATCTCCCGCAGCATGCGCATGTATGCGCTGCGGGCGTCCTCGTCGTCCCCGTCGGTGTCACCGTCGGTGAGCCACGTGTCGCGGAGCCAGATGTCCGTGAGCTCCTCACCCGACTCACGATCGACCGGGATGAAGGGCTCGCGGACCGCGATCAGGGCGTAGATCGCGTCGTGGAGCTGGTCGAGGCCGCGCTGGCTGCGCAGCATCTCCGCGAGGAGTCGGGGCGGGTCGGCCGCCGAGACGTCGGCCCGGCGCCCACCACCGCCGCGACCGGTACGCGAGAGCGCGTCGCTGTTCACGAGCAGCTTGGGGTTGGTCGCCAGCGCGACCGCGCCGAGGGCGGCGAGGGCGCGCTGGGCCGGGCCGAATGGGTCCCCACCGTCGCGAGTCATGGTGGCCAGCTCGGCGGAGGCCTGGACGGCGAGCTCGTCGAGCGGGGTGCCCAACATGGTGGTCCAGTTGCCGCCGGAGTGCTCGCGGCCCTTCCAGAACATCGGGTCGCGGAAGGTGGCTTCCAGCATCGCGGCCAGCGCGTTCTCCCAGGGCGAGTTGGCCTGGTTGAGCACGATCACGGCCTGAGAGGCTGCGATGCGCGCCCGCTCCTTGGGGCCCTTGGGCAGCGCGTTCTCGCCCAGAGTCTCGTTGACGTAGCGCAGGCCGTCATAGCCGGTGGCCGTCGTCACGCCGTGCTGCACGGTGAGAGCGGCGATCAGACGCACGGTCTCGACCAGCCGATTGCTGGAACTGGCGGTGTCGCGGTAGGAGGCGTCCCAGCTGGTCTCGACCTGGCCGAGCCAGACCGCGCGAGACGCGGTGTCGATCCGATCCTCCTGGTCGAAGCGGTCGATGATGGTGATCGCGGCCTGGCCGGCGACGTCGGCGAGGTCCCACTGCCGCTTAGTCTTGTTCGGGACGTGCTGGCTGCGGATGAACTCCTGCACGACCGCCGAGACCGCGTGGGGGTAGCGCTGCTTGGTGCGCTCGTTGGGCCGGACCGCGATGACGAGCTCGACGCGCATGGTGCGCAGTAGCTGCCAGGTGACCGCGGCACGGTCGTTGTGCGCAGCGTTGTCCAGCCAGTCCCGGGCGTCCCGGCCGGGGAAGTAGCCGGCGGCGTCGGTGCTGGAGAACAGGAGGTCCTTCTCCAGTTGGCGCAGATCCTCAGGGGTCAGGTCCCGGAGGCCATCGCCGTCGAACCAGTGCCGGGTGGCGAGGCTGGCCGCGTCGCCGCGCCCCATGAGCTCGTTCATCAACAGCTGGCTGCCGAACGTACGGCGCGCGCCCTCCATGGCCTCGGCGGTCCAACTGGTGCGTCCCCCGGAGTCGACGAGCTCGGTGAAGACGACCTGAGGAGGGTTGAGGACACCCTGCCTGGCCAGCGGGTCGAGGAACTCCTTGTTGTGGGAGTAGGTGTCCATGACCAGCTCCCGCTGGGTGTCCAGCAGGTCCATGACCTGGTTCTTGTCATGAACCGACATGGTGGGCAGGCTGAAGTTGGCGTGGTCGGAGGTCGTCGTGATGACCGTGACCTCACCCTTGAGCTTGCTGGCCAGCCGCCGCAGGGCGCGGCCGTTGATCAGCCAGGCCATCAGCATTGGCGTGTTGACCAGCAGCGAGACCGTCCAGAGCTCTCCGTACTCGGTGTACTTGGGAACCGGGTGGGCGAGTCCCTGGAGGTTGACGTCGGTGCTGGCGTTGAGAGCCTCGGCGTAGCGGAGGAGACCCAGCGGGACGTCGTCCTCGGGCACGCGGTTGTACCGCGCGAAGACGGCACGGAACTGGGCTCCGAACTTGCTCAGCGGAGCGCCATCGACCTCGTTGCCTCGCCCCTTCTCGGGGGTGAAGGGCTCCGGGGCCAGCGGACGGTCGTGCAGTTGGCTGGTCTCGGGCGCGTAGTCAGGATCTTCGAAGATCTTGAAGAGCGAGTTGGTAGACCGGCGGGCGGTCGGGGGCATTGCGGACCTCCTCTGAAGAAGGCCCGTGCCTGGTTGCGCACGTAGCGACACGACATCGGCACGCCGAACACGACGGACTCCGACGTCTCATCACTCCGTTCGACACCGTGTCCTGGCACTTCCAGCGCACCGACGGACTCACCGCAGGTACACCAAGCCGGCCAAGAGCGGCACGAGCAGGTGGATTGACGTAGATCACGTTAGCAGGAACACCACGAAGCGCAACTGTCTACTCTCAGCGCCACCCGTTGGTGGTACATCTGCCTCGTCTTCGACACCGCCCGGGCACTCTCGGTCGTCTCCCCGGGCCGGTCGGCCGCGCCTCAGCGCTGTGGGAGCCGCAGCATCTCTTCGTGGGGAGGAGCCAGGCCGCATCTCCTAGCTGTCGAGTGCCGCCTCGACCTTCGTCGCGGCGACTGCCGCCTGCTCATGCTCCCAAACCCGTATAGCGACCCATCCGTGCTCGCGGAGCCGCTGGTCCGTGTCGCGGTCGCGGGCTTCATTGGCGTCGAGCTTGGACTGCCACCATGCGGTGTTGGTCTTGGGCGTTGTGGCGTGCTGGGGGCAGGAGTGCCAGAAGCATCCGTCGACATAGACCGCGATCCGGCGGCGAGGGAAGACGAGATCGGCGCGACGGCGAAGCCCAGGGAGAGGCGCGCGGTCGACGAAGAAGCGGCGACCGCGGCGATGGAGCTCGCGGCGTAGAGCAAGCTCGGGTTTGGTGTCCCGCTGCGGCGTGGCGCGCATCCGATTGCGGGCGGCCACGCTCGACGCAGGTGGCGTCTGCTGGTGGTGGGACACGGGTGCGGGATGCCCGTTCAGGTCAGGTTGCCGTAGGTGTTCTCGTAGAGCTGGGCTACGCGGTCGATCATCTGGTCGTAGTGGAATGCGCTGCTGGGCTTGGGCGCCGGAGGTGCGGTGACGAGCTCGACCGGGGAGCCGTCGTTGGCCATGTTGACGAGCATGAGACCCAGCGCGTCGAAGCCGGCCTGGTTGCTCTGTGGGCCGGAGCGCCGTCGGACTTCGTCCTCAAGCATGTCCACGGTGCGTTCGGTGGCGTGGAGCTGCTTGTGCTGGGTCTTGTCGAGTGCCGCGCCGGGTTCGAGCGGGCGGGCGTTCTTGCCGGGGCTGGCGAACTCGGTAGCAGTGTTGATCATGACGAACCCCACCGAGAGGGCACTGTGGGTGTCTCCGTGGACGATGGCGTGGCTCGAGGTGAGCTCGTCGTGCAGGCGGGGCAGGGCGGCGATGTGCGCAGTCATGCACGCCTTGGCTTCGAGCGCGACCAGCACGGTCGCCCCTGGCTTCCCGGCAGGCGCCGGCGGCAGGTCGAGGGCGTCGAGAGCGGCGCGGTCGTCGTCGGTGAGCGCGACCTGGAAGCGCTCAGCGAGCTCGATGAGGTCGAAGGCCCGGGCGGCGTTCTTGCCCTTGCTTGGCGCATCGCCGGCGGGGTCGTGGCCGGGAGCGCGGGCGATGACGAGGTCGAGGTCCTTCTTCTTGCCGGTCTCGTAATCGTTGAGCTGACGGTTGATGCCGAATGTGACTCGGCCCGCAGCGACGTGGTAGCGCAGCTTGCTCGAGGCGGCGAGCAGGTCGAACGCGATCGCCCAGCACGCGACCTTGGAGTGGTGGTCGGAGCGGGAGTGGTACTGCCAGGGGTTGCCGTGCTTGTCCACGATGACGGCCGCAGACAGTGTCCGGGTGATGATCCTGGGTCCGCGCACGCGGACAGTCTTCGCGAGGACGACGTCAACCCACACCGGCGGGGTCGCCGCCCATGTGTTCGAGGTGCGCGGCGACGTCATCGAGGAAGCCGTCGACGAAGCGCAACTTGCTGTTCCTCGCGCGGCGCAAGAAGCCGGCGGTGGCTCGTGCCGAGAGCTCCTTGGACTCGTCGAGGGCGTCTTGGATGTGGACATAGTCCTGCGCGCGGATCGGCCACATCGAGGTCTCGACACGGTGGGCGACGCGGTCGCGGCCCCACGCCGCGGTGGGCCAGGGGTCACCGGGCTGGAGGGGCTGGTCGCTCCTGCCGTCGTAGGGCTTGGGGTGGGTGAGCCGATGGCCGATCCAGTCCGACATCAACGCCGAGACGGCGTTGCCGACCAGCCGCCAGCGATGTCCGGGCCGGAGACCGGCATCGAGTGCGGGTCTGGTCCAGTCGCGGTCGAAGCCCTGGAGCCACTCGGCGTCGGTGATGCCAGGGGTGACCAGGCCGCGCCCGCCCGTGAGACGGACGGCCGGAGGGCTGGCGATCCCGACCGTGGAGCCACCTTTGAGGGTTGGCACGGCGTCGACGGCCCAGCCGAGTCCGCGAGTGCCCTCGGTCCAGTAGAAACCGCAACCGTGCTCCTCGGGGTCGGCCGCCGGGGGTTCGCCGGCGTCCTGACCGAAGAGGACTTCGCGGGGGTCCTCGGTGCGCGAGGCGAGCATCAGCACCCGCCAGCGGCGTTGCGGGCGACCGAACGCGCGGGCATCGACGACCCTGTAGGCCCAGTCGTAGCCGCGGTCTTCGAGCTCCGCGGTGAGGTGGCGCATGGCCCGGCCGCGGTCGAGCTGCAGCATGAACGGCACGTTCTCGATGAGCAGCCAGCGCGGTCCGGGTTCCGGGTCGACGAGGCGGAACACGTGCTCGACCAGGCCGGACTTGCTACCGCCGATGCCCGCGGTGCGGCCGGCTTGGGAGAGGTCTTGGCACGGGAAGCCAGCGGTGACCATGTCGGTGTGGTCGGGCAGCGCGTCGAGGTCGCCGACGTCGTCCCAGACCGGCACGTCGGGGAAGCGAGTCCGGAGTACGGCCTGAGCGCCAGGGTCGATCTCGCAGAACAGCTCGGTGTCCCAGCCGTAGGGATGGAGCCCGACCTCGAGGCCGCCGATGCCTGCGAAGAGCCCGACGAGCTTGCCGTTGGCCACCTCGATCGCTCTCCTCCGTGTCAATCGACCCCGCTGCCCTCGGCAGGCTCCGGGGTCTGGTGTGTGCAACCTACGTTCGCGCTCGGCGTACTCCTGGCGGGACGCAGCTGGAGGCCGTGGTCGTTCGTCGAGTGGTCCCGTGGCTGGCCGTCTAACCAGTCACTCCACCGGGGCCGCTGACGGTCCTCATCGCAGCAGCGGCGCCGGCCAGGCAGTTCTCGACGAGTGCGCCGAGCGCGTGCACCGAAGTGTCGTCGGTGTCGACGAAGTGCTCGGGGCCTTCGCTGACGTCGTCGCTCCAGTAGAAGCCGACACCCCAGCCGCGCAGCTCACCACGGTCCCAGGGCAGCGAGTCGTCGACGTCAGTGATCAGCAAGTAGCCACGCTCCAGGGTCACCTGCAGGGCAGCACACATTCCGCCGGTCTGGGTGAACTCCGACCGCCCGAAGCGACGCAGCTCTTCGAGCGCGTCGTCGTACCTCGACCCACCAACGGCCATGGCCTCGGCGATTGTCACGGGGACCTCCTTGAGGGGCGATCTCGGCCTAGAATCATAGTAGCGTAGCGACGCATCTACGCCAATGAGTAAATGCGCCTCTACGCTTGAGATGCGATACACTCAGCGCGTGAGCGAGACGACTCGGTTCAGCGTCAACCTGGACGCCGACGACGACACCCGCTTCGAGCGGCTGGTCCGGGGCCTCGCCGACGACGTCGGGCGCGTGCCCTCGCATCGAGGTCGCCGCTACCCATCCCGAGCCGACCTGCTGCGGGCGATGCTCGCAGTCACCGAACGCGACCCCGAGGTACGGGCGGCCGTGCACGCGCACGTGCGCTCCCAGCTCGACGAGGACGGGGACAGATGAGCCCGCACTCCGTTGGCGACCGAGCGGGCACCACCGCCTTCACGCTGGTTCTGGAGCTGCGCGAGCCCGCGGACGTCCCGGTCACGCTGCTCGTGCGCGTGGACGGTGACTTCGTCCTCGCCCACCTCGAACGCACCGGTCCGGACTCGGTGCAGGCTCTCGTCGCTGCAGCCGTGAAACGTGGGTATGCGCGCGCTGAGGGCGACACCGACATCGCGTCGGTGGTTGTGATGAGCGCCGGCTGCTCCGCGCTCGAGGTGTGGGGCGTGCCCAACGTCGAAGCCCTCGCCTGGTGGGCCGACGCCGCCAACTTCCGCCCCGTCTCCCGCGAGCAGTACTTCGCGGCCTTCCCCCGCGTCGACGACGGCCGGGACCGCAACGAGGAGTGGAAGACCACTATCGAGAACCTGCAGGCCCGCGACGGCGAGGATTGATCGGCGCGTCGCCCGCCGGCGCCGCGGGTCCCACCGGGAGCTCTGGCAGCATCCCGGCCGATCCGAAGTACCGCCGACCGACGGCGGGAAGCATACGGAGGGCTCTCCATGGCGCGCGTCCACGTCATTGCCAACCAGAAGGGCGGGGTCGGGAAGACCACCGTCACCGTCAACCTCGCCGCGGTCGTCGCGGACACCCTCGGGGGCGACCCAGCCGCCTCACCGGTCCTCGGGGTGTCGACCGACCCGCAGGCCTCGATGCTGGAATGGGCCGAGCGCGTCGGCGACGCCATCCCGTTCGACTTCACCCAGTGCCACGACGATCCGGCCGCGCTGAGCAAGCTGCGCCAGCTTGAGCAGTACGAGCACATCTTCGTCGACACCCCAGGCAGCCTCGAAGACGAGTCGATCCTGCAGACAGTGCTCACCCAGGCCGACGATGTCATCGTCCCGCTCGAGCCGGAACCCATGGCGTTCTCGCCGGCCGCCCGCTCGATCCAGCGGGTCATCGCACCGTCCGGCGCTACCTGGCGGGTGCTGCTCAACAACTGGGACCCCCGTGACGGCGAGTCCGACCTCGAGCAGACCCGCGGCTACGTCACTGCCAAGGGCTGGCCGGTCTTCAACACCGTCATCCGGCACTACAAGCTGCACACCCGCGCGTCCGCGGAGGGCGTGACCGTCGTGCAGTACCCGAAGAACCGCGTGGCCCTGGAGGCCCGCCAGGACTTCTTCCGCCTGGCGCTCGAAGTCCTCGGCAGCGACGGCCGTTCCCCTCGGCACGCCGCTCTTAACGCCGTTAAGGCCGGGGAGGCGTAGCTATGGCCAAGGTCAACCTGGCTGCGCTCGCCTCCACCGACGTACCCGACAGCGATCCGCGCACGGCGCGCACCGCCGGCGCCACCGAACTGCCCGTCGACCGGCTCGCGGTCAACCCGCTCAACCAGCGCACCGACAGCGACGAGGACGCCGACGAACTCGAGGCCATGGCCGAGACGATCCGCGCGCATGGCGTGCTGCAGCCCCTGATCGTCGTTACCACGTCAGCGTTCCTCGCCAGCTACCCAGACCAGGCCGGCGCGCTCGCTGACGCCCGGTGGGTGACGCTCATCGGGAACAGGCGCCTCGTCGCGGCCCGACGCGCACAGCTTCGACAGGTGCCGGCGATCGTCAACGACGGCCAGCTCGGCTCGATGTACGAGATCATGCTCGTCGAGAACGGGAACCGCCGAGAGCTCTCTCCGCTTCGCGAAGCCGAGGCGATCGCGCGGGCACTCGACCACGAGGGCATCACCCAAGACGCGCTCGCCAAGCGGATCGGCCGCACCGGGGCGCACGTCACCTACCGCTTACAGCTGCTGGGCCTGATCCCCGCTCTGCGCGCCGCCCTCGACGCGAAGACGCTCACCGTCGAGCAGGGCCGCGAGATCGGCCGGCTGCCCGACGACGAGCAGGAGCAGATCGCCGCCGCCGGCCCGCCGTACCGCCTGACACCGAAGCCGCTTAACGACGTTAAGAGACGGTCCCGCAGCCTCCCGAAGGGTGACCCGGCGGCGGCCGCCGCGTCGATCCGGGAGCTGTACTCCGGGGACGAGCTCGCGGAGCTGATCCGGCTTCTGCAGTCGGACTAGATGAGTCGGGAGCGGTCCGCCTCCGGTGGTCGGTGCCCCTCGGGTGAGGGTCCGGACGGCCCCGACCAGTCCGTAGACGTTGAGGTCTTTGCGTCCGAGATCGTCACGGCGGCCCTCGTGGCCTGCTCCCACACCCGACCCGTGACCTGCGAGCCCCCGGCGGCGACCTCTTCGAGGAGCGCCGCCACCGCGTCGATGCTCTCCTCGTCGACCAGGCCGGCGAACCCCGGACCACGGCGGCGCAGAACGTCGGTGCCGTGGGTCATGACCTTGGCGTCGCGCGCTCGTCGCTCCCGCTTGCGAACCTCGCTCGCCCCTGGCACCAGCACACGTTCGCACACGTGTTCGATGGTGTGCCATGGCCTGCCAGGGCAGGGTGCTCGTCATGCGTCTGTGGAGGACCTGGCGTGCGCTGCGCCGCGACGGTCGCCGGCTCTCACTGCTTGCCGTGGCTCGCGGCTGGTCGTAGCCCGTCCGGCTCCTCCTCGCAGCCCTCGGACTCGGCGGGTCCTGCCGTCACCTCGGCCGCGCTCCGCGGGCCGCCGGTTCTCCCGGGTTGCAACCCCCTACCTGCATCGCTCCATAGCCGCGCTGGCCATCCTGGGCCCAGTCCCGGGGGGTTGCGACCCGGGGGGTTCGGTGGCGGTCTTCGACCGGCCGGGGTGAGGGCAGGGCACGTCGCCGCTGACCACCATCACCCGTCGTCCCGTCGCTCTTCACCGCCACCTGCTTGATCCGAGGTCCCCGCGGAGCGCCCCCGGAGGGCCGCCGGAGGCACGCCGTCAGGCGTCGGGCTCCTCGTCGTCGACCTGCGGCTCCGGTGCCGCTGGCTCAGATTCGGGCTCGCGCACCGCGGCCTCCGCTGCTGCGGCCTCTGCGGCCGCATCTCGCTCGCGCGCGGCAGTGGCGGCCTGCTCGACCTCGTGCTGGCGGTCGGCGTCCCGTGCGCGCTGGGCCTGCTCGGCGGCGGCTTCAACGCGCCGCTCGTCGGCTACCCGCCGTTCGCGGGCTACGGCGTCCAAGTCGGCCCGTGCGGCGGCCTGGTTGTCCTCTGCGAACCGGGCAGGCTCCTCGGCGGGTTCATGGGCCGGGGGGTCCTCCCGGTCGAGCTCCGCGGCCGGCTCCACCGGGGGCTGGTCGGTGTCGGACGCGTCGTCGAGTTCGGTCCGGGACTCGGGCTCCGTCACGGCCGACTCCGGGTTGGCCGGCCGCGACTCCTCGGCACCGCGATCGACGCGGGTGCGCTCCTCGAGCGCGGCGAGGCGCCGTTCCTCTTCCCGCTGCATGTCGGCGCCCTGCTGCTCAAGCCAGACGCGTGCGATCTCGCGAGTGGTCTCGGAGGCGTCCGGGTTGCGGTAGTCCCGCTCGGCGGACGTGGGCTCGCGCTCGTCCTCCTCGCGGGCCCGGCGTTCCTCGTCGGCCCGCTCGGCCGAGCGCTGCGTGGCGACGTGGTCCTCGAGCGCGGCGAGCCGGTCACGTTCGATGCGGTAGAGGTCCGCGCCCTCCGACTCGAGCCAGAGCCGAGCGATCTCCCGGTCCGTGTCGCCGGTCTCGGGGTCGCGGTACGTCAGTTCAGCTGTCCCGGGACCGTCAGCGACGCGTTCCTTCTCGGTGGCGCCAGGCTCTCGATCCGGGGTCGGCTCGAGGGCCGGCTGGGGGAGGGGCGACGAGCCCGGCTCGGTGGACTCGTCCTCAACGGTGGGCTCCTCGACGAACTCGGGGCCGCGCTGCGGCTGCAGTCCCCGACGGGCGAGTTCGTCGGCGGCCGCGGCATCGGCCTCCCGGTTGGCGGTCTGCCCCTGCCACCACGCGCTGCGGTGCTGGTGCGCGGCCTCCAGCTCGGCGGCGTCGGCGGCGTGCTGCTCGGCGAACCACTCGGAGCGCTCGACCCGCTCGGCCAGCTCCTGCGCCTGCGGGTCGGCCGGGTCGAGACGGCCCAGCCGGGCCCGGCCAAACGCGGCGTCCGCGGCGTACTCGCGGGCGAGTTCGTGGGTGTCGGCGAGCTGCTCGGCGACCCACGGCGGTGCGGCGTCCAGCTCGCGGGTCCAGCGCTCCCGCAGCCCATACAGCTCGGCGTCGTCGGCCTCGCGCAGGTCGCGCTCGCCGTCCTGCTGGTCGCAGCCGAGGGCGTCGAGGGCGCCGCGCCACAGCGCGCGGTGCAGCTCGCGCTCCCGTGAGGGCGGCTCACCGAGCGAGCGCTGCTCGTCGGGGATGCCGGCCAGTTCGCGGTAGGCCGCGTTGATCCCAGCGCGGCGCTGCCACGCCGCCCGCTGGTCGGCCTCGGCGGCGTCGGGGACCTCGCCGAGCGCCTCGAGCGCCCACGCGGGCGGCTGCTCGGCGACCCGCTCACCGAGCAGCGCTTGGCGGGCGGAGGCCAGCGTGGCCGCTTCGCCGATGTAGCGGCTGGTCTCGTCGTCGCCGGTCGCGGCGGCGCTGAGTGTGTTCCAGTCGGCCGGGTCCACGTCTCGCTCGGGGGTGCGGCGGCCCTGGGCGATCCGGACCCGGGCGCGCAGGACGTCGGCCACCGACTCGGCGGTGGTCAGCGACCCCTCGGTGACCTCGCCGAGCAGCTCGGTGGTGTCGTGGCCCGCCAGGTCGGCCTCGCGCAGGGCGCGCAGCAGCCGGTCATGGCCGGGATCGTCCTGCAGGCGCGCCGCGTCGGGCTCGGAAAGCCGGGCGGCGAGCACGTCGTAGTGGCGTTCGCGGGCGGCGCGGGCGGTCTCGACGTCCCAGCGGGCCACGACGGCCGCGAGGCTCTCCAGGTCGGTCTCCGCCGCGGCGCGGGTGCCGGTCGCGGCGTCCTGGGCGCTGCGGTTGTCGAGCACGGCGGCGAGGCGCTCGGCGGCCTGCTCGGTCACGCGCTGCTGGTCGTGCTCGTCGGGCTCGCGCGCGGTGACCAGCCACAGGTGGTTGGCCTCGCGACCACGGGTGGAGCCGACGTAGGCGTGCTCGCGGGTGGCATCGCGGTCGAGCAGCGGGTGCGCAGTGTCGACGGTGAGGCCCTGGGCGCCGTGCACGGTCGTCGCGTAGCCCAGCGCGACGTGCTCGCGCACGTAGTCCTCGGGCAGGCGCGCCACGGCGCCGTCCTCGTCGCGGGCCAGCAGGTCACCGCGGTCGTCGACGGCCAGCACCGTGTACATGGCCCGGTTGGTTACCGGCCGGGCCAGACCGGGCCGGCCGTGGTCATCGACGGCCGGGTCGACGCGCAGCGTGTAGTCGTTGCGGCGGGCCTGGATGCGGTCACCGGCCGACACCTCCTGACCGCCGGTCAACACCCCGAGCGGCTCGGCGGCCACGCGGCCAAGCTCGATGAGGTCCTCGCGGACACGCGCGGACAGCTTCACGGCGTGGTCGTTGGTGCCCACGACCAGCAGCGAGCCCCGCCCGGACAAGGTGTCGGCGAGGTAGGCGCGGGAGGCCTGGTCCTCCATCTCCTCCAGCGACCCGGTGTGCAGCCGGCCGCGATCGGCGTACTCGGGGATGGCGGCGTGGTCGGCGCCGCGCAGCCCCAGCGAGGCGTCGCGCTCCCACTCCTCGCGGAAGCGGTGCACCTCGACGAGCTCGTGGCGCTGGCCCGCATCGAGGGACTCGGCGAGGTGGGCGAACATGCCGCCGGCCCCGACGGCGTCGAGCTGGTGGTGGTCACCGGTGTAGACGACCTTGGCGCCCGCGTCAGCCGCGATGGTGGCGATCCGCTCGAGGTCGGCGGTGGCCGACATGCTGGCCTCGTCGACCATCACCAGGTCGTCCGGCCCGAGAAGATCGCGCGGCGGGGCGCCGTCGTCGCCGATGCCGAACTGACCGAGGAACTTGGTCACGTTGAGGGCCTCGAGCCCGTCACACGCGAGGTTCGCGGTGGCGTTCTGGCTGGTGGCCACGCCGAACACGCGCCCGCCGGTCGCGGTGCCCCACTCGCTGGACAGCGCGCCGACGGTGCGGGACTTCCCGGCGCCGGCAGGCCCGATCAGGACGTCGCCGCCGCGCCCGGATCCGGCGATCCCGACCACGGCGGCGCGCTGGTCGTCGGAGAGGCCCTGCGCGGCCAGGCGCGCGTCGAGCTGAGGGTCGTCGATCCGCGCGCCACGCTCGGCCTGGGCGAGGGCCACGAGCCGCTCCTCGGCGGCGAGGTGCGCGGTGGTGGCGTACCGCTCGTCCATGTGCGGACGGAACCGGGGCCGGCCGTCCTCGCCGGGCCCGGTGCGGCGCAGCGCGTCGGGCACGGCGACGGGCTCGTGCCCGGTCAGCTGCACCACGCCGTGGCCCCCGTCAGGTGCCAGGGCGGCGCGGGCGAGGTCCTCAAGGAACTGGGCGCGATCCGCGGCCGCGACCCCGAGGGCGCCGGCGTCGCCGAGGTGGTTGTCGATCGCGTCGACCAGGTTGCCGAGGGTCCAGGTGGCGTAGCGGGTCTGGATGTCGGCGACCCCGGCGGCCACGGCCTTGTCGAGCCACGCCTGTTGCTGTGCCGCCCGGTCGACCGTCGGACCCGTGACCGTGGCCGGGCCCTCAACGGCACGGTCGTCGCGGTCACGAAGGCGGACATCGGCCATCGGGGCGGCCATGGCCGGGGTGTCCGCCGCGGCCACCCGGGCAGCGGCCAGCGCGGCCGCGTCGACCTGGTCGAGGACCTCCTCGCACCAGTCGCGGCGCCGCTCGGCCCATGCGGCCACAGCGGCCGGCCCGGCCAGGCCGCTCTTGGGCTGACGGGTCGACAGCGTCGCCGCCTGCGCCATCGCCTTGCGCGCAGCGGCGTCGGGCTCGGCGTCGTGGCGCTCGCGGTAGGCCGCCATGAGCTCGTCGACCTTCGCGGTGACCTGGCCGCGGCGGGTGGAAGCTTCGGTGCACAGCTCGGGGTCCACGCCCACGATCTCGCGGGCCAGCCCGTCGGGACGCTCGGCGAACGCCAGCCCGAGCTCCTCGTTGAGCAGCTGCTCCAACGCACGCTCGTAGGCCGTCGCCACAGCCTCCTTGATCGGGCGGAACCCGCGCCCGTCCAGGGCGCCGATATGGCCGTCCTCGGTGCCACCCCGGTTCAGCACGGCGGCGTGGGTGTGCAGCTGCGGCTCGGCCTCCCGCGAGGTGGAGTGCGAGAACGTCAGCACCGTCAGGCCCGTGGCCTGCGCGAAGTCTCCGACGCGGGCGCCCTCGGCGTTGATGCCGTGGTCACCGCGCCGCACGTAGGCGGCGTGCTTCTCGGCGTAGCCGATCGCGATCCGCACGGCCTCGTCGTGGGCCTCGCGCACGGCCTGCGCCTGCTTGGTGAGCCCCGCCGCGAGCAACGAGGCGTAGTAGACGCTGACGCTTTTCGCAGGTGAGAACGTCCAGTCGTAGTACGCGACCGGACGCCGTCCGCTGCCCGCAGCCTGCACCTCGAGCTCGCGCAGCCGCTCCTCGGAGGCGCCGGGCTCCTTAGCGACCAGCTCGGCGAGGCGCTCGGCGGTGTCGCGGTAGCGGCGCGGCTTCGACCCGATCCACGCCGGGTCGGCCTCGCTGGACTCGGGGCGGCGCAGCTGCCCGAACACCGCGCGCACGTCGTCGTCCACGGCGACGTCACCGGGCCGGGCGTCGAGGCCGAGGCCCTCCATGCCCGACCCGAGCCAACGGCCGGCGGGCTCGCCGTGCTCGATCGCGTCGGCGAAGTAGCGAGCGGCGTCCGGGTCCTTGTCGGCGTCGAGCTCGGGGGCCTCCTGCGCCCGCTCCTTGGCGTGCTCGCAGCCCGAGCCGCGCAGCAGGTAGTCGACGGCTCCGGCGCCGACAGCGGTGATCCGGAGCATGCGAGCGACGCTAGGCCGTGATCTTGGCCAGACCTTGATCATTCACATGCATAGGTGTGTGGACTTGTAGGAGATCAACAGGAACGGCCTTGCATCAGCTGTAACGGCAAGGAGTCGCGGTCTTGGCTGAGCGAAGCGAAGTGCAGTGCTGAGCGAAGCGAAGTGCTTGGGGGAGCGGCAGCGACATGCTCTGCTGAGCGCAGCGAGGTGCAGTTTGTGAGTGGCAGCGAACTAGTCTTAGTTGCTCGGAACGAGCGTCCGCAGGATCGGGAACACGTCAGCATGGGTGACGTGTCGGGTGACGACGAGCGCAGCGAGGCGCTGGAGCGCCTGGGCGAGGACGTCGACGAGGCGATGAGCCCGGTGGTCGATGAGCTGTGGGCCCCGATCCTGGGCCCGGTGCTCCGCGAGCTCGACCGCGACGCGGCCGCCAACCCTGGCCCGTCGCCGGAGTCGATCATCGAGCGGATGCGGGCCAACGGCCTCTACGACCCGGAGGGTTGAGCCACGCGCGCCGTGCCGGGGCGCTGTCGGTGCGCCGACCTACCGTCGGCCGGTGACCGACCCGGAGCCTGAGACGACGCCGGCTGCCACGCCCACGGTGCTCGACCGGCTGCTGGCCGCCGGGCTGTCCGAGGACCGGGCCCGGAGCTGGATCGCCAACGGCGGCGCCCGGGTCAACGGGGAGCCGGTCTCCGACCCCGGCGATCCGGCCGCGCCTCCGGCCAGGATCACCCTTCACCCCTGACCGGCCACCGGTCATCGCCGCTGGGCGAGAGCAGCGGCCACGGCCGCCCGCGCGGCCGCCCTGGTGGCCGGTGACGCGATGGGCCCAGATGTCCGCACCGGCTGTGGTTCGGGCGGCCGCCGCCGGCGCCGCTCGTGGCCGTCGACCGCGTGCAGGGTGCCCGGGAGCTCGGCGACGCGGCCTCGCCACGGCGAGAGGCGATGTCCAAGCACCCGCAGCGGGTCCCGCGCGGCCCGCAGCGCGTCGCCACGGGGCTCGTCGGGTCGGTCGGGGTGGTGGTCGAGGGCATGCAGCAGCCCGGCGATACAGGCGCCCTCATGCTGCCACCAGACGGCCAGGACCGCGTGCGCACGCCACCAGACGACTCGTCCGCCCAGCCCGACCCGCTCGAGCAGGGTTGCGGTCGCGGCTTGCCGGTCCGCAGCGGTTGTCGGTCGATCCCACAGAGGCCACGAGGGCGCCGGGCCGTGGTTCTGGTGTCGTTTCAGCCCTCGGGTCTCGCCAAGGGCTTCTTTCTCAACCGCAGGAGCGGGGGGGTTGCCAGTTCCATCCCCAGGCAGGTCCGTGCGCCGCCTATCGCGGGGATTGCCCACGGCGTGCACCAGCCGTTGCAGTGGAACATCGGCAGGGTCCAGAAGCTCGCCCCGTGGGGCGGTCAGGACGTAGCTGGGCGCCCGGTTGGTGTCGGTGCCGAGGAACTCCGCGGTGGCGCCGGTCTCGACGCATACCAGCAGCTCGATCTCGGCGGCCCATACCAGGACCCGCGACACGGTGCGCGGTGAGCAGCCCGCGGCCGCGGCCAGGTGCGCCCGGGTCACGCCAGCGATGAGCCCGGAGTCCCACGCCATGGCGTGCACGAGGGCGCGCCCAATCGCCAGCACCCGTGCCCGGTGGTCGGCGCGCCAGAGCTCGGCGTCGACGAGCCGCTCGAGGCGCCGCAGCGCGGCCGACTGGTCGACCAGCACGACCAGCTCGGTGGGGACCCGGTGCCGCCAGCCCGGGTGCGGGAGGAAATCGCCGGCGCCGACCCGGTGCGCGGCCCGTCGCCGCCCATAGGCCAACGACCGTGACCGCGCCTGGGCGCGTCGGTGTGCGCGCTCCCGCCCCGGGGTTCGGGGCGGTGCGCGATCTGGGGTGGCCGTCGTGGCCCGCGCAGCACGAGATGGCGGCGTGTCGCTGACGCGCGCGCGGGGGCTCGACGGCGGGGTCCGCGCTATAGTCGGCTCCGTCGTGAGTGCCGCACGACGCCGGGGCTTCTAGGTCGTCAGTCCAGGTGCCCGGGTCGCGCGGAGCGGTATGAAGTTCGACGCGAAGCCCCTCGGTTCCCGCCGGGGGGCTTTCGTGTTGTCAGGCGGTCTTGAGTGCCTCCTGAGGGCTGTAGGGGACCCCAACGAGGTCGGCGAGGGCCTCGCCGATGAGGTCGTTGAGGGTCATGCCGCGGCGCTCGGCTTCCTCATCGAGCGCCTTGCGGAGGGGTACCGGCACCCGCGCACGGATCAGCTCGCGCTCACCCTTGCTCGGCCTACCTGGCTTCCTGCGCTCCACAACGGCCGATCCTGCCGTTGCTGAGCACAGGAACAGCGCAGACACGCCGTCACGATCCGCAGTCGGTGCAGGCGAGACCAGCGACGTTGTCGCTGGCCGTCTCTACGCTCGCGCGCATGGGCGACGTGGCGGCACCCGAGCAGCGGGACCTCGTACGCGCGGCAGCCGAGGAGATTCTGGGCCGCGAGGTGCGTCAGAGCTGGCACCGCGACTACCGCCAGATGGCGCGCGGCACCCTCGCCGCGCTCGACTGGGTGGAGGGCCGGCGCGAGACAGCACCGTCCACCGGCGAGTACCGGCGACCCGATGACCGCGTCGTCCTCGGGCGACGCGGATACGAGACGTCAGCGCTGCAGGTCGAGATCAACAACTCTGAGGACTGGGGCTCCGGTCACGTCCGGCCGCCGAACGAGGACATGCACTTCCACGGCGCGGTCTGGTCGCTGCTGAGGTGGTGGCGGTCCCCGACCGACCGTCTCCTCACCCTGGCGATCACGGTGCCGGGCCTGGACGTGTAACCGGCTCCGCGTCCTGGTAGGTCGGCGAGTAGGGCGACCACTGCGCGAGCAGGCAGTGAAACCCGTCCGCACGCAGCGTGGCCACCGTGCGGGCGTCGTCGTCGACCACGACAGCGATGTGCTCGCCGGCGTCGCGCAGCGCGCCGAGCTGCTCGGCCTTCACCTCGCGCGAGGAGCGCGGGTCCATCGACCGCTCCGGGTGCATCAACAGCCGGCCGGGAGGCAGCCCGTGCTGATCGAGCCACGCCTGGGTGGCGCCGCGCGTGCGCTCGGGCCGCCCGGTGACCCACACCAGCCGGTGGCGGGCAGCGAGGCGATGCGCCAGCGCGGCGCCCTGCTCGAGGAGCGGGTCGGTCGTGGCGGCGGCGAAGAACTCCGCCCACGTGTCCGGGGTGACCAGGTGCAGCCGGTGCCGGACGTCGGCGACCACCCCGTCGATGTCCAGAGCGGCGACGGTGCGCGCCTCGCGCGTCACCCGACGGTCAGCTGCAGGCGCTCCAAGGCATCGGCGGAGGTGACGACCTGGTCGCGGCCGATGAACCGGGACGCGACCAGCAGACCCGCGTCGTGGGCGAACTCCCCCGCGTGGCTGGCGACCGCGTCGCTCAGCACCCACGGGCGCAGCCCGAGCTCGAAAGCGTCCACGGCGGTCTTGAGCACGCACGACTCGGTGGCAATGCCGCAGATCAGCAGGTCCGACCAGCCCTGCGACTCGACCAGCGCGGTGCCCTCCTCGGAGAACAGGCTGTAGATGGTCTTGTCGACACGGTGGGCGCCGGACTTCTCCGTGTAGGGCGCCAGGCGCGGGTCGAAGTCGGTCTCCGGCGAGGTCTGCAGCTTCGACCAGTGGATGAGCCGCTCGAACGGCGAGCCCTCGTAGTTGAGGTACCGGGTGAAGACCGTCGCGCCGCCGGCGCGCTGCCACCGGTCGACCAGCTCGACGATGGGCGCCACGACCGGGTCGCTGTTCGGGGTGACGAACCCGTTCTGGACGTCGACGACGACGAGCACGGCGGACTGGATGTCGATCGCGGCGTCGCCGTAGCGCGGCCGCGTGTCGCTCAACGTAGACAATCCAGGGCTCCCGTGATCATCGCTTCGAGGTCAGACGTGGCGAACACGGCACGTCGCATAGCCACACTCTGCCCGGATTCCTGGGCCCGCGGCGAACTCGCCCGCGACCGCATCGCCCGCAGGTAGCGGCGGGCCTCGGCCTCGTCGATGTCGGGGTCGTCGCCGGCTTCCACCTGGTCGAGGACGTGGCGGCAGAAGGCCCAGACCGATTGCGTGAGCAGCTCGGTGTCGACGTGGGTCTGCGGATCGAGCGCGCGAGCGTCCAGCAACGGGCAGTAGGCCACCGCGGACCAGGACGCGAACCCGTAGGACACCCCGGGGAACCCGTAGGACTTGATGCGGTCGTCCTCGAGGTCGCCCTCGCGCAGCAGCCGCTCCTCGACGGCCTCGGCGTTGCCGCACAGGTCGCCGGCCTCGCCCAGCACGATCTTGGGCACCGAGAGCAGCTTCACTGCGATGGGGAGCTGCTCGGCGGGCCACCGGGAGCGGTCGAGCCAGTAGACGGAGAAGACGTAGCCGGCTTCGACGTCGTGGCCCGCGGCTCGAGTGAGCCACTCGCTAGCCCAGGCGAGGACGTCGGTGTACGAGCGGCGCCGCCAGCGGGCGAGCTCGGCGATGTAGGCGAACTGGACCTGCTCGACGACGTGGAAGATCGCGGTGCCCACGTCGAACAGGTAGAGCTCCGCGCCCGGCCGCACCTGGACGCGCGCGCAGGGGACGCCGGCCACCTCGGCCGGCTCGGCCTCGGAGGCCCCCGCGACCGCGGCGGCGCCGTCAGCGCCGAGGAACGTGGTCACGAACTGGTGGCTGGTGACCGCGAAGGTGCTGCGCAGCCCTGGCCCGGTCGGGGCGTCGTCGAGCACACCGAACAGGTGCAGCGCCGAGTGACCGGTGTCCTCGCAGATCAGCGACAGGTAGGGCTCGCTGGGCACGGCGACCGCGCCGGACTGGATGCGCCGCAGGTGGCGACGGACGCTCTCAGGCTCGCCGAGCGCGGTGCCCTTTTGCCGTGCCGCGGCGCAGAGCCTCGATGCCATCTGGTTGACCGAGCCGCGCATCGCGGCCTTGAACGCTTCGTTCGACCGAGCCTCGGACTTCGTCCGCATCGCCATCACCCCCCACCGGCCTCGTGCTTCATGCGCGCGAGCAGCGCCGCGTAGCGCTCCCGTCGTGCCCCCGTCGGGGCCGCCTTTCCGTTCTCCCACGCCGAGATCGTCTGGACGCTGACACCGAGCTCGGTAGCCATCTCGCGCTGCCCGATCCCGAGCGCGCGGCGCAGGGCGCGCCGCTGCTTCGGGTCCGGCAGGACACGGCTCGTACCGACGCGCTCGACTAGGTCCACGCTTTAAGCGAACTTGATGTGGAGCGGTGGCACAAGCCCTATGCGGACACGGTCCGGTGTCCGCGGTGTCCGCGCTGTCATCTGCTCACGTCCTGCTCAGGCGGCTGTCATTGGAACACCAACCGACGCCGCGAGGCGCTGAGCAGAGGAACTGACATGAGCACGATCGCAGCGCTGATCGTCTTCTCCGCCGCTGGTGCGGCGATCTGCGTCAAGGCCCGCGCCGCCGTTCCCGCGCTGATCTTCGGCGCCTTCGCCTTGGTGCTGTTCTGCACCACCCCGCTCGGCTCCGGGCTGCCCGGTGCGCTCGCCGACGTCGCCGGCTGGGTCGGCGACACGGGCGCCGGCGTGGCCGCGGCCAGCGCCGAGGAGGGCTGATCGTGATGCCCGAGCTCGCCCCGACCGACTGGCGTGACCAGGCCGCCTGCCGCCCCAACCAGCCCGCCGCACCTGACCCTGACCTGTTCTTCCCGCTCCCGGGCCAGTCGACGAGTCCCGCTCTCTCGTACTGCGGCCGCTGCCCGGTCCGCGCGGAGTGCCTCACCGAGGCCATCGAGCGCGGTCACGGCGGAGTGCGTGGGGGCATGACCGAGGACTCCCGCCGCCAGCTCGCCCGCACCCGGCGCCGGGCAGCCGCCTCATGAGCACCGCCAGGGAGCACGACTGGAGCACGTGGGCGCTGCGCTGGGTGCCCGCCGGCGTGGTCGCCCTCGGCGCCGCGGTCGCCACCGCCCACGGCCTCTACGAGGTCGCTGTCGCCGCCCGCGTGCCCGACCTCATCGCGTGGCTCTACCCGCTGATCACCGACGGGTTGGCCATGGTCGCCTACGCCGCCGCCGCCCGGCTCTCGGGCCGCGCCGCCGGCTACGCGTGGTCGGTCGTGGTGCTCACCGCGGCACTGTCCGGCCTCGCCCAGGCCGCCTACCTCGCCACCGACACCCTGCAGGCGCACACCGTGCTGCGCTTCGGGGTCGGCGCCTGGCCCGCGGTGGCCATCGCCCTGGTCGCCCACCTGCTGCACCTGCTCGCCGCCGACAGGCCCGCGCCAAACACCCGCCACGTACCACAGGAAGACGCGCCCCGCGCAGCGGCATCGGAGCAGCCGCTCAAGCCGCGCCTCGACGAGCAGGCCCAGCCAGCACCCGCACCGCAGACCGCACTCGCTCCCGCGCCCGTCACCGAGCACGTCGACGAGACGGCCGAGCCCGCGGCGGCCGACCCGGCTCCGGACACGGACGTCGACCCGCGCGTCGTCGAACTGGCCCGCCGCCTCGCCGGCGGCGAGGACCTGACCGGACCCGCGATCGGCGCCGAGCTCGAGGTCTCCGACCGCACCGGGCGCCGCCTGCTGGCCGAGGCCCGCACCTGCCTCGACGAGAACCCCCAGTCCCCACCCCGCCACGGACTGCACCTGATCACCCGCACCAGCGAAGGAGGCACCGCATGACCGAGTTCGACATGGAGCGGTGGGACGAGTTCATCGCCAACGCCGGCCCGTCCCGAGCCGTCCGCTTCGACCCCTCCGTCCCGGGAGGGCTGCGCGCCCTCACAGCCGAGGAGGACGCCGCCCTCGTCGACGCCATCCGGCTGCCCGACCAGCGGCACGGCGACGACCGCGAGCACCTCGCCCGCGAGCTCGTCGACGCCGAGCGCGTCGGCGACCAGGGCGGCCGCGACACCGCTGCCGCGCACCTTGAGGCCCTCGACGACGAGCAGGCACGCGACCAGCGCGCCGACCCGCGCATCCCCAGTCGCGCCGAGCTCGACGCCACTTACGACCGCCTCATCCACGACGGCGCCACCGAGGAGGAGGCCCGGGCGTTCGAGTACCTCGACGCGCGCCGCGACCTCGCCGACGAGCGCACCCAAGCCGAGCAGCAGATGGATCGGTCGTGGCTCGACGAGATCGACGCCCAGCAGTCCGCGCTGGACCGCAACTACCTCGGGGCCGTCGAGCCCGAGCAGCCCCAGCCCGCCACCGATGACCAGGAGCGCGAGTAGATGGCCGACCGACTCACCGCCCGCGGCCGCGACGGCGAGGGCCACCTCATCGTGCACGACCTCATCGCCCTCGAGCCCGGGGAGGACGCCGACGCCGTGTTCACCGACTGGCAGGCCAGCCTCGACGACCAGGAGCGCGAGTGATGACCGACATCGCCCATGAGCAGCAGCCGCGGCCGCTCACCAACAAGGAGCACTCCGACCTCTTCCACGCCGTGTCGGTGCTCTGGGAGCGCGTCCACGGCAGCCCGATCGGCTGCTTCTGCGGCTCCGAGGAAGAGCTGATCGCCACCTACAACGACCTGCGCGCCAAGGCAGCCCAGCTCGACGACCAGGAGCGTGAATGATGTCGGCCCGAACGAACTTCGAGGCATGGCAGTCCAGGGTCACCTCCGATGCTCAGCGCCACGGACCTCGCGCCCTGCGGCTGACCGTCGTGGTCTGGCTCAACATCACGGGCGCCTGCAGGGCGCTGCTCTTAAGGGTCCGACTTTGGGCGCGGCCCCTGGTGGCCGCGATGCTCGCCAGCACCCGCTGGGCGCGCGTGGCTATCTGGATCGCCGAGAGGGCCCGCGCCCGTCGCGTCGTCCTCTGTGCCCTCCTCGCCGGCCTGCTGGCCTGGCTGGTTGGACCCACCAGCGGGCTCGGGCTCATCCTTGCCGTGCCCGCCCTCGCGTGGGCCGGCGTCCTCGCCGGAGTCGGCGTCTACCCGCACACGGCCCGCGGCCGCGTCCGCACCCGCTACGGCCTCGACGGCTGGGCCGGCTTCTGGGATCTGTACCGCCACCTGTCCGCACACGCCGTCCGCCAGACCACGGCGACGATGCGCGTCAGCGTCACCAAGACGCTGCCCGCCCGCATCGACACCCCGGAGGACGTCGACGACGCCGGAGGGCCCGGGTGCGCCGCGGCCGTGCTGGCCCGCCGCGCCCGGCTCGTCGAGCGCCTTCCGATCACCGAATGCGGCACTTGGCTCGGCCGGTCCTCAGTCGGGCCCGTGGTGGGTCTGGAGTGCTACGCGGCGCACCGCGACGTCGTGGGGCTCGTCGCCCCGCCGCAGACCGGCAAGAGCGCGCTCATGGGCCACCACATCCTCGACCACCCCGGCGCCGTGGTCTCGACCTCGACGAAGGCCGAGCTCTACCGCTCCACCGCCGCGCTTCGCGCCAAGGTCGCCCGCAGCGGTCGCGTTGAGCTGTTCAACCCTGAGGACCTGGGTGGGCTCGGCTCCACGTTCCGCTGGGCGCCGGTGCACGGCTGCTGGTCCCCGTCCGTCGCCGCCGAGCGCGCCGCTGCCCTCGTGGGCGCCACCAGCGCCGCGGGCGGGGAGGACGGGACGTTCTGGCTAGACAGCGCCGCGAAGGTACTGCGTTGCTTCCTGATGGCGGCAGCTCTCGACGACCGCTCGATGCGCGACGTCGCCAGCTGGGTCACCTCCCCGACCGACGAGGCCGACGACGCCTTGCAGCTGCTCGAGGACACCTATCGCGACCACGTGCCGCCCGGGTGGGCCGGCGAACTGCGGCAGGTCCTCAAGACCCCTGCGCAGCGCACGCGGGAGAGCATCTTCCTGACGCTGAGCCAGTCGGTGGCGTTCATGGCCGACCCGGCCGTCGCCGACACCTGCTGCGTGGCGCCCGACGAGCCGGTGTTCGACGTGGCTGCCTTCGTCGCCGACCGCGGCACCCTGTACATGCTCGGCTCGGAGCGGCAGCACTCCACGATCGCGCCGCTGCTCGCCGCGCTGACCGGGCACATCTTCGACAGCGCCAAGGCGCTGGCCGCCACGTACCCGCGCGAGCGGCTCGACCCGCCCATGATGCTCAACCTCGACGAGGCGGCGCTGATCGTGCCCGTCCCGCTCGACCGCTGGGTGGCCGACGCCGGCGGCCGCGGCATCCACATCGTCTGGAGCATCCAGAGTCCCTCGCAGCTCGCGCAGCGCTGGGGCGAGCGGGGCGCGCAGACCATCCTCAACGCCACCAACGCGACGCTGTTCTACGGCGGGCTCAAGCTCGACGCCGACCTCGACGCGGTCAGCAAGCTCTGCGGCACCCGCCTCGAGCTGGTGCCCGACCCCGACGACGACGGGGCCGGCCACGCCCGCTACGAGCGTGTCCCGGTCTGCCCGCCCGATCGGGTCCGCACGCTGCCGCAGTGGCACGCGCTGCTGGTGCACCGGGCCACCCCGGCGACCATCGTGCGCATCTTCCCGGCCTGGGAGCGCGCCGACGTGCGCGCCGCGGCCACCCCGCTTGCGGTGCCGTCGATCCGCGACGTGTTTGCCGACGAGGACACATCGTCGGTGGACGTGCCCGGGCAGCGTGGCCAGATCGTCGCGGCAGGGGGTCGCTGACCATGCCCTACGACGTGATGCGCCAGCGGACCTTCGAGGAGGAGGTCGCCAACCTGATCACCGCTTTGGCCAGCTTCGGCCTGTTCGACCTTGAGGTCTACCGGGCCCGCGAGGCCGAGCTGGAGGACCAGGAGCGGGAATGACTAACACCGGAGCGCGGCCGCCGGAGGGTTCCCGTCGTGGGGACATCCTCCGGCAGGTTGCCGGCGAACTCGGCGCCCTGCGTCGCGACGTCGACCGCACCTCGGGGCTGGTCCGCGAGCACGGCGGCCTGCTGGCTGAGGCCCTGCCGCGTCTGGACACCCTCACCAGCGACGTCGCGAAGCTGCGCGGCACCGTCGCCGCGCTCACCGCCGAGGCCGAGGAGGAGGACGAGCGCCAGGCCGCCGACCTTGCCGCTCGCCGCGCCGTCGGGATGGCACCCGAACCGCCCGGCCCGTGGGCCTGGCCAATCCTCGATCACGACACCGCCACCGCCGCGTGGGACAGCCTCGCTCGCTGGGTCGGCGAAGTCTTCTGCGCCTGGTACGCCCCGACCCGCGGGGAGCTACCCGACTGCTGGCCCCTGCACCGCCGCGCCGTGCTCGAGCTGACCTGGTTGCGTCAGACCCACGTCGACGCTCACGCCCGCCACGCCCCCGGGCACCTCGCCGCCGAGTGGCATGGCCGCTGGCTGCCCGCCGCGCTTGCTGGCGTCGCCGCTGCGATCGACCCCGAACACTGCCCGGCCGGCCGGCACCTCATCGACCCGCGCGACCGCACCCGGCGCGTCACCACCTCCGAGCGCGACCGCAGCGCTGCCGAGCCGGCGACGCCGGAGCGCTGGCAACCGCACCTTTGTGCGGCCGTTGAGGCCGACGTCGCCACCCGTCCCGCCCAGAACAGCGGCTCGTCGTCGTAGTGGCTGCCGGTGGTCGCTCGCACCGTCGCCTGGACCGCCCCGCTTGGCACCTCCTGAGCGGTGGCCCGCCTGCCCGGTCGCACGTGCCAGCTTTGCAGTGGACCACCGCAGCGACGATCCGACCTCTTCGAGTCGACGTTCGTGGACTCTCGGTGATTCCCGCAACATGCCGCGCGAGGGAGGGAGAGGCGACTCGTCAGGGATTGGCCCTCGAGCAGATCGATCCGTCCGGCTGTCGATCACGGCTGGGATCGAGCAGCGACCCCGCGCGACTGAGATGATCTTGAGGCTCTCAGTCGCCCGCTGACGGCCGAACCAGGACTGGGTGGGGTCATGGGCTAGGGCGCATCGCCCGAGGGCCTCTGAGCGCGTCCTCGCGGCCCGCTCAACTCTCCGGTGCGCTGCCCATGGCGGGCGGGATATCCCGTCAAGGGAGTCGAGGGGAGCAGGGCGTTTTA
>NZ_JBBEGM010000024.1:0-43321 GCF_037400335.1 Actinomycetospora flava | reverse complement strand
TTCGCGGGCATTGTGTGGGTTTTCCCGCCATATCGGGCAGCAAACCACTCACATACGGCGGAGGAGGCAGCCGGGGTGTACGGCGTCTGGACGCCCGAGCAGGTGCGCGCGGCCGAGGAGCCGGTGCTGGCGCGGACCCCGGAGGGCGCGCTCATGCGCCGCGCGGCGCGGGGCGTCGCCCAGGTCGCGCTCGCCGAGCTCGAGCGGCGCACCGGCGGCATCAGCG
Source organism: Actinomycetospora flava (assembly GCF_037400335.1). NCBI lineage: Bacteria > Bacillati > Actinomycetota > Actinomycetes > Pseudonocardiales > Pseudonocardiaceae > Actinomycetospora > Actinomycetospora flava. The sequence continues at coordinate 43,095 of NZ_JBBEGM010000024.1, read as the reverse complement.
GGCGCCGCGTCGTCGTGCTCGCCGGCGCGGGCAACAACGGCGGCGACGGGCTCTGGGCCGGCTACGAGCTGCGCCGGCGCGGGGTCGCCGTCACCGCCGTGCTGCTCAGCCCGGACCGCGCGCACCCCGAGGGCCTCGCCGCGCTGCGCAGGCAGAAGGGCCGCACCCTCACCCGAGTCGAGTCCGGCGTGCTCGCCGTCGAGCGGGCGGACCTCGTCCTCGACGCGATCGTCGGCACCGGCGCGCGGGGCGGCCTGCGGCCCGAGGCCGCCACGCTCGCGCGGGCCGCCGCCACCGCGGGGATCCCGGTCCTCGCCGTCGACACCCCCAGCGGCGTCGACCCGCTCACCGGGGTGCCCGGCGACCCCGACGGCACAGCCGTCACGGCCGCCGCCACCGTCACCTTCGGCGCCCGCAAGCCGGTCCACGTGCTCGCCGCGCCCCGCTGCGGCCCCGTCACGCTGATCGACATCGGCATCGGCCCGGAGCTGCCGCCCGCCCCGGTGCACGTGCTCGAGGCCGGCGACGTCGGCGCTCGTTGGCCCGTGCCCGGTCCCGGCGACGACAAGTACACCCAGGGCGTCGTCGGCATCGCCGCCGGCAGCGCCACCTACCCGGGCGCCGCGGTCCTCGCGAGCGGCGCGGCGGCGCTCGCGACCAGCGGGATGGTCCGCTACGCGGGCAGCGCCGCCGACGAGGTGCGCGCCGCCTGGCCCGAGATCGTCGCCACCGCCACCGTCGAGGACGCCGGGCGCGTGCAGGCCTGGGTGGTCGGACCCGGTCTGGGCACCGACGACGCCGGCGCGCGCACCCTCGCCCACGTCCTCGACGCCGGCCTGCCCGTGCTCGCCGACGCCGACGCGGTGACGCTGCTCGGGCAGCACGCCGAGCTGCGGGAGAAGGCCGCCGGCAACCCCGTGCTCATCACCCCGCACGCCGGCGAGTTCGCCCGCGTCGCGGAGCTCACCGACGACCGCGTCGACTCCGCCCGGCGCGCCGCCGCCGACCTCGGCGTCACCGTGCTGCTCAAGGGCAACGCCACGATCGTCGCCGCCCCCGACGGCCGCGTGCTGGTGCACCCCGCGGGCAGCGCCTGGCTCGCCACCGCGGGGTCGGGCGACGTGCTCTCCGGCGTCGCCGGCGCGCTGCTCGCCGCCGGCCTCGACCCCTGGTGGGCCGGCGGCTGCGCGGCGTTCGTGCACGCACGGGCGGCCGACATCGGCGCCGGCGCGGCGGACGGACCGGGCTCGCCCGTACCGGCGTCGTCCATCCAGCAGGCCCTGCCCCGCGCGATCCGGGAGGTCCGAGAGTGACGAGACCCCGCGTCGAGGCCCGCATCGACCACGACGCCCTCGCCCACAACGTCGGCCTGCTCGCCGGCCTCGCCCGCGCCTCGGGCGCCGCGACGATGGCCGTGGTCAAGGCCGACGGCTACGGGCACGGGGCGGTCGAGACCGCGCGCACCGCGCTCGCGTCGGGGGCGACCTGGCTCGGCGTCTGCACCCTCGAGGAGGCCGCGCAGCTGCGCGCCGCGGGCATCAGCGCTCCGGTGCTGTCGTGGCTGCACCTGCCCGACGACGACTTCGCGCCCGCCGTCGCCGACGAGGTCGACCTCGGCGTCTCCTCCCGCGCCGAGCTCGAGGGCGTCGTCGCCGGGGCCGGACGGGCGGGTCGCCCGGCGCGCGTGCACCTGAAGATCGACACCGGGCTCAGCCGCAACGGCTGCCCGCCCGAGGCCTGGGGCGACCTCCTCGACGCCGTCGAGGCCGCGCGCGCCGCGGGCGGGGTCGAGGTGGCCGCCGTGTGGTCGCACCTCGCGCACGCCGACGCGCCCGACCACCCCACGATCGACGTCCAGGCGAAACGGCTCGACGAGGCCTGGCGCGCCGCGGGGGAGCGTCTCGGCGGTCAGCGTCCGTGGCGGCACCTCGCGAACTCCGCCGCCACGCTCACCCGTCCGGACCTGCACCTCGACCTCGTCCGGCCCGGGATCGCCGTCTACGGCCTAGACCCCCTGGAGGCCCCCGACCGTCACGGTCTGCGTCCGGTCATGACGTTCCGCACGCGCGTGGCGCTGGTCAAACGCGTGGCCGCCGGGGAAGGTGTGTCCTACGGTCACGAGTGGGTGGCCCCCGACGACCGGGTGCTGGCGCTGGTGCCGACGGGGTACGCCGACGGGGTGCCGCGACGGCTCGGAGGGACGATGACGGTGCAGCTCGCCGGGCGACGCCGCCCGGTCGTGGGCCGCGTGTGCATGGACCAGGTCGTGGTCGACCTCGGCCCCGCCGACGCCTTCCCCGGCGACGTCACCCCCGGCGACGAGGTCCTGCTGTTCGGCCCCGGCGACGCCGGCGAGCCGACCGCCCCGGAGTGGGCGCAGTGGCTCGACACCATCCACTACGAGGTCGTCACCGGCGTCGGCTGTCGTCCGCGCGTGACGCGCACGCACGGGGCGTCCGCGGATGGCTGACAGCAGGGACCACCGGATCTCCCCCGGCGGTGTCGCCGGAGCGGTCGCCGGTGCGGTGATCGGCGGCGCGGCCGCCGCGGGCGCCGTCGGTGCCGGGCGCGCCCGCCACCGCATCCTGCGCCAGCGCGAGCGGCTCTCGGAGGAGGAGAAGGCCCACCCCTCGCAGCTGGGCCTGCTGCCGCCGGGGCGGGAGTCCTCGGTGGCCGCCGACGACGGCGTCCGGCTCTCGGTGGAGGAGGTCGACCCGGTCACCCCGGGCGCGAAGCCCGAGCTGACCGTCGTCCTCGTGCACGGCTTCGCCCTGGACCGCAAGTGCTGGCACTTCCAGCGCCGCATGCTCTCCGAGCTCACCGAGCCCGCCGTGCGCACGGTCCTCTACGACCAGCGCCGCCACGGCCGCTCCGGGCAGGCCGGCGCGCGCTCGTGCACCATCGCCCAGCTCGGCTCGGACCTCGATGCCATCCTGCGCGCCGTCGTGCCCGAGGGGCCGATCGTGCTCGTCGGCCACTCCATGGGCGGCATGACGATCATGGCGCTGGCCGAGCGCAACCCGAAGCTGTTCCGCGAGCGGGTCGCGGGCGTCGCGCTGGTGTGCACGTCGGCGGGCGATGTCATGGCCGGCGGGCTCAAGCAGGCCGTGCTGTCGCACCGCAACCCGACGGTGAACGTCCTCGGCCGCATCGCGCACTGGCAGCCCGCCTTCGCCGACCGGGTGCGCCGCGCCGCGGGCAACGTCATCTGGGCGTTCGTGCAGGGGCTCTCGTTCGGCGACCGCAGCACCGACCCCGCGCTGGTCGACCTCGTCGACCGCACGATCGCGGCCACCCCGCTCGACGCGCTGACGTCGTTCGCCAACACGCTCTCCACCCACAACCGGCGCGCGGCGCTGGCGGGCCTGTCGCAGTGCGAGGTGCTCGTCGCGGGCGGGACGCTGGACCGGATGATCCCCTACGAGCACTCCGAGCTCATCGCGGCGGAGATGCCGCACGCCGAGCTCCTGCCGCTCGAGGGCGCCGGGCACATGGCGATGCTCGAACAGCCCGGGGAGTTCGACGCGGCGCTGCTCGAGCTGCTGCGCCGCTGCACCCACCGCAGCCAGGTCCTGCGGCGCCTGCGCCCCGGCGGCCCCGGCTCCGCCGACCGCCCGCGCCGCGGCCTGCGCCGGCCCCGCCGCCGTGCCTGAGGTGATCACCGACCGCCGCGTCGAGCTCCCCACCGCGGCGGACACGGCGGCCCTGGGACGCGCGATCGGCGCGCGCCTGCGGCCCGGCGACCTCGTCGTGCTCGCGGGCCCGCTCGGTGCCGGCAAGACCTGCCTCGCCGCGGGCGTCGGCGAGGGCCTCGGCGTCGAGGGCCCGGTGACGTCGCCGACCTTCGTCATCGCCCGCGAGCACCCGCCGCTGCCCGCGGCCCTGGGCGGGCGCGGGGTCGTCCTCGTGCACGTCGACGCGTACCGGCTCGGGGTCGGCACCGCCGTCACCCCGGACCCGCGCGAGGTCGCCGCGCAGCTCGACGACCTCGACCTCGACACCGACCTCACCCGCGCCGCCGTCGTGATCGAGTGGGGCGAGGGGGTCGCCGAGCACCTGGTCGCCGAGCACCTGCTCGTGCGCCTCGACCGGACCGGCACCGTCGACGATCCGGAGGCCCGCGAGGCGCACCTCCGCGGACCCGCGCGACTGGTCGGTCCGTAGGGTTCTCCTCCGTGCTCGTCCTGGCCCTCGACACCGCCACCGCCCGCATCACCGCCGGGGTCGTCGAGCTGCCCGACCACGGCGCGCCCGTGACGCTCGCGGCCCGCGACGCCGAGGGCGCCCGCGCGCACGCCGAGCTCCTCGCGCCCGCCGTCGCGGACGCCCTCGCCGAGGCGGGGCGCACGCGCGCCGACCTCGACGCCGTCGTCGCCGGCCTGGGTCCCGGGCCGTTCACCGGCCTGCGCGTCGGGCTCGTGACGGCCGCCGCGATGGGCGACGGCCTCGGCGTCCCGGTGCACGGCGTCCCGACGCACGACGCGCTGGCCGTCGGGGTGCCCGGGCGCCTGCTGGTGGTCACCGACGCCCGCCGCCGCGAGGTCTACTGGAGCCTGTTCGCCGACGGCGTGCGGACCCACGGCCCCGAGGTCGTCGCGCCCGCCGAGCTCGCCGCGCGCCTCGGGCCCGACGGCGACCTCGGCCCCGTCGACCGGGTCGTGGGCGACGCCGCGGAGAAGGTGGGCGCGCCCGGCGACACCCCCGGCCCCCGGCCCGACGGGCTCGTCGCGGTCGCCGCGCCCGCCCTGCGCGCCGGCGCCGACCCCGGCCCCCTGGTGCCGCTGTACCTGCGCCGCCCGGACGCGGTGCCGCCGGGGGCACCGAAGGCGGTCACCCGCTCGTGATCGTCCTCGACGCGCTCGCCCCGGACGACGCCGACCGGTGCGCCGAGCTCGAGGCGATCCTCTTCCCGGGCGACGACCCGTGGAGCGCGCGGGCCTTCCGCGACGAGCTGCGCGCAGGCCACCGCTACCTCGCGGCCCGCGACGAGGGCCTGCTGATCGGCTACGGCGGGGTGGCCCTGCTGCCCGGCCGCCTCGGGCAGCAGGCCGAGGCCGAGATCCACACCATCGGGGTCGACCCCGCCCACCAGGGCCGGGGCATCGGGCGCGCCCTGCTCGACGGGCTGCTCGCCGCCGCCGACGGGATCGGCGCGACGACGTACCTCGAGGTCCGCGTCGACAACGAGGCCGCGCTGGGGCTCTACCGCGGCGTCGGTTTCACCGTGCTGGGTACCCGACGCCGGTACTACACCTCGGGTGCGGACGCCTACACGATGCGACGGCTCCCCGGCGGCGACCCGCCCCCGCCGACACACACGGCCGACCCTCGTTGATGACTTGGCACTCTCGGCGCTAGAGTGCCAATCAGCACGGCGTCGGAGCCGCCTCGGCACCCGCGACGACGGGGCGGACCCCCGGCGCCGTGAAGACAACAGGACGCATCCGCTCCGACCCCAGACAGGTGGAGGTCACCGACGTGGCCAGCGTGAACATCAAGCCGCTCGAGGACAAGCTCGTGGTGCAGGCCAGCGAGGCCGAGACCACGACGGCTTCCGGCATCGTCATCCCGGACACGGCGAAGGAGAAGCCCCAGGAGGGCAAGGTCCTCGCCGTCGGCCCGGGCCGCGTGGACGACAAGGGGAACCGCATCCCCCTCGACGTCGCCGTGGGTGACGTCGTCATCTTCTCGAAGTACGGCGGCACGGAGATCAAGTACAACGGTGAGGACTACCTGGTCCTCTCCTCGCGCGACGTGCTCGCGGTCGTCAACTAGGACCCGTGCGCTCCGCAGGATGACGAACGCCGCCCCGGTGGCCCCGACGGGGCGCCGGGGCGGCGTCGTTTCCGGCGAGCCCGCGAGGAAGGAAGTACGTGCCGAAACAGATCACCTTCGACGAGACCGCTCGCCGCGCGCTCGAGCGCGGTGTCGACCAGCTGGCGCACGCGGTCACCGTGACCCTCGGACCCCGGGGCCGTCACGTCGTCCTGGAGAAGAAGTTCGGTGGTCCGACGATCACCAACGACGGCGTCACCATCGCCCGTGAGATCGAGCTCGACGACCCGTTCGAGAACCTCGGTGCGCAGCTGGCGAAGAACGTCGCGACGAAGACCAACGACGTCGCGGGCGACGGCACGACCACGGCCACCGTCCTCGCGCAGGCGCTCGTCTCCGAGGGCCTGCGCAACCTGGCCGCCGGGGCCAACCCGACGGCGCTCGGTGCCGGCATGCTCGCCGCCACCGAGAAGGTCACCGAGGTCCTGCGCGCCAGGGCCACCCCGGTCGACGGCCGCCAGGGCATCGCCGCCGTCGGCGCGGTCGCCTCGCGCGACCAGACGATCGGCGACCTCATCGGCGAGGCCATGGAGAAGGTCGGCGAGGACGGCGTCATCACCGTCGAGGAGGCCTCGACGCTCGCCACCGAGCTGGAGATCACCGAGGGTCTGCAGTTCGACAAGGGCTACATCTCGCCCTACTTCGTCACCGACAACGACTCGATGGAGGCCGTGCTCGAGGACGCCCAGATCCTCCTGCACCGCGAGAAGATCAGCTCGATCCAGGACCTGCTCCCGCTGCTGGAGAAGGTCGTCGAGGGCGGCAAGCCGCTGCTGATCATCGCCGAGGACGTCGAGGCCGAGGCCCTGTCGACCCTCGTCGTCAACTCCATCCGCAAGACCGTCAAGGTCGCCGCGGTCAAGGCGCCGTTCTTCGGCGACCGACGCAAGGCGTTCCTGGACGACCTCGCGGCGGCCACGGGCGCCACGGTCGTCAACCCCGAGGTCGGCATCAAGCTGTCCGAGGTCGGCCCCGAGGTGCTCGGCACCGCGCGGCGCGCGGTCGTCACCAAGGACGCCACGACCCTCATCGAGGGCGGCGGCCGCCGCGAGACGGTCGACGCCCGCGTCGCCCTGATCCGGCGTGAGATCGAGGAGACCGACTCCGACTGGGACCGCGAGAAGCTGCAGGAGCGGCTGGCGAAGCTCGCCGGCGGCGTCGCCGTCATCAAGGTCGGCGCGGCCACCGAGACCGAGATGAAGGAGCGCAAGCACCGCATCGAGGACGCCATCGCCGCCACCCGCGCGGCCGTGGAGGAGGGCATCGTCCCCGGGGGCGGCAGCGCGCTGCTGCACGCCGCGGCCGAGCTCGCCGACGGCCTCGGCCGCACCGGCGACGAGGCCACCGGCGTGGCCCTCGTGCGCCGGGCGCTCTCGGCGCCGCTCAAGGCCATCGCCCGCAACGCGGGGCTCGAGGGTGCCGTCGTCACCGCCCGCGTCTCCGAGGCGGGCTGGGGCAGCGGCTACGACGCCGCGGCCGAGAAGTACGGCGACCTCATGGCCGCCGGCATCATCGACCCGGTGAAGGTGACGCGCTCCGCCCTGGAGAACGCCACCTCCATCGCCCGCATGGTGCTCACCACGGAGAGCGCCGTCGTGGACAAGCCCGAGGAGGAGGAGCCGGCCGCCGCCGCGGGCGGCCACGGCCACGGGCACGGCCACGGTCACTAGTCGGTCGCGCCAAGGAGATACGGCAGTCAGCCCTCCTTCGTCGCGCTGCCTACCGACCTCCGGCGCGCTCCGGCGCTCGCCGAGTGCGTGAACGAGCGACGGGCCCCCAGCCATCGGCTGGGGGCCCGTTCTCGTGCGTGCCTCAGCCCAGGCGGCGGGGGCGGCCGGTGGCGGCCGCGACGCGCTCGGACTCGGACATCCCGCCCCAGATGCCGTAGGGCTCGCCGGCGGCGATGGCGTGCCGGCGGCAGGGCTCGATGACCGGGCACCCGCGGCAGACCGCCTTGGCGCGCCGCTCACGGTGGGCCCGCGCGGGCCCGCGCTCGCCGTCCGGGTGGAAGAAGAACGTGCTGTCCATGCCCCGGCAGGCCCCGAGTCGCTGCCAGTCCCACACATCAGCGTTGGGTCCGGGCAGCCGGCGGACGTCGGCCATGCGCCACCTCCACGTCGCGTGGACCCGCGGGTCCTGCTGCTGATCGTCACGCTGAGTACGCGCATCGGCGCGGACCGCGACGACCATGACGGACCCTATGGCGGTTGTGCACGACCCGACAAGGGCATGCGACGTGCGCCATTCCCCGATGTATTCATCGCCGAGCGGTCCCCTACATGTCGGGGTGCTTGCCGAACCGGCTCCGATCCGTGATCATTCCCCGCACGCGGAGTACACGGGAGTGTCGCCGGACGGTCGTCACCGGCGGATCTCCGGTCGTCACCGTAGGGTCGCCCGCACGTTGAACAGGGGGAGGGTCGCCACACCGGCCGGTCGGTCCACCAACCGGCGCCGATCAGCCGTGGAGGACCCTCAGCCCCATCGAGGCGTGGCACGTCCTGCGCCCGTCGTATTAGGAGAGCGCATGGACCGGCACGCCGAGCGGGGAGCCGACCGCGGACGTGAACCGGCCGGACGGCGGACCGAATTCGCTCCGGGCGGCGGGTCAAGCTCGTCGCTGAGCGCGCCGATGGGGGAGAGTGCTCGCTCATCGGCTGCAGGGTCGCTGCAGAAAGGAGCTCCCGTGACCACGGTGCTGATCTGCGACGACCGTCGCAGCGTCCGTGAAGGCCTCACCAGGGTGATGTCCGCGGTCCCGGGTGTCCACCGCATCGACTGCGTCGCCCACGGCGACGAACTGCTCACCCGCTTCTCGCGGCAGACGGTCGACGTCGTCCTGGTCGGTACCCAACGCGCGGTGCCCACCGGGGTGGAGGCCACCCGACGCCTCGTCGCCGCCCACCCGCAGGCCAACGTCATCGTCTTCGGTGCCCCCGACGACTCGGGCAGCATCGCCGCGGCGATCGCCGGCGGCGCCCGGGGCTACCTGCGGTGGGACGCGTCCCGGCCCGAGCTGGTCGCGGCGCTCGCCCACACGCTGGCCAGTACCTCGGTGCCCGCGCCGCGCACCCCCGCCGACTCGGGCGTCCAGCTCACCGAGCGGGAGCTGCAGGTGCTGCGCGGGATGGCGCAGGGCAAGAGCAACGGCCAGATCGGCCGGGAGCTCTACCTGTCCGAGGACACGGTGAAGACCCACGCCCGCCGCCTGTTCCGCAAGCTGGGTGTCCGCGACCGTGCGCAGGCCGTCGCGCACGGCTTCCGACGGGGCCTGGTCTCCTGACCGCGTATCGGAACGACGGTCGTTCGGGAAGTCCGGTCGGCCCGCCCCGCGGGGTCCACGCCGACGACGTCCCGACGCCGGTGATCGGCATCCCGCGGGCGGTCCACCGTGCCGCGGACCGGTGGCGTGGCCCGGATCGGGCGAACGCCGCGCCGCGGCCTGGTTCGGGGCCGCAGACCGCCCGGTACGCTGAGTCGACCATGGCGCCCGGCCCTCTCACCTCGGCCGGTGTGCCGGACCGACCGGCGGTGGCACCGACCCCGATGCACACGGCGCCACCGCCCCGCGTAACACCGGGGCCACGTGCAGCGATGACTGACGCAGGGAACGACCTCGAGGGACTGGTCGCCGCCGCCAACGACGGCGACCGCTCGGCCCTCAACCGCGTTCTCGCGATCATCCGGCCGTTGGTCGTGCGGTACTGCCGCGCGCGCATCGGCCGGCAGGAACGGTCATCGGCCTCGGCCGACGACGTGGCCCAGGAGGTGTGCTTGGCCGTGCTCACCGCACTGCCGGGATACCGCGATCAGGGCCGCCCGTTCCTGGCCTTCGTCTACGGCATCGCGGCCCACAAGGTCGTCGACGCCCACCGTTCGGTGGCCCGCAGCCGGTCCGAACCCGTGGAGGAGCTCCCGGAGGAGCTCGATCCCCGGGACGGACCCGAGCAGCGAGCACTCAATGGAGCGTTGTCCGTCCAGATGGGTCAACTCCTCGACACGCTGCCGCCCAAACAGAGGGAAATCCTCGTGCTGCGTGTCGTCGTTGGACTGTCGGCGGAGGAAACCGCGGAAGCGGTCGAGTCCACCCCTGGGGCGGTACGGGTGGCCCAGCACCGGGCGTTGTCGAAACTGCGGACCGCGGTGTCCGCGATCTCGGAAGAGGTGAGTTGAGTGGGCGGCCACCGGGCGTCGGGCGGGTCCGAGGGTGACCTCGTCGACGGCCCCGTCGACCTCGCGGCGGTCCGGGCGGACGACGCCCTGATCGACGCGCTCGCCGGCGGTGCCGGCGCAGCGGGTGACACCGGCGCGTACGGCTTCGGCGGCACCGACGACGACCGCCTCGCGGCGATCCTCGCGGCGTGGCGGGCCGACATCGAGGCCGATCCGATGCCCGAGCTCGTGACGCTCGACGAGGCCGCCGAGGCCGTCGCCGCGGGTCACGAGAGTCGCGACCGGCTGCGTTCGCGGGGCCGGCGGCGGATGCCGTTCGCCATCGCCGCGGTCGCCGCCGCGGTCGCCTGCGCGGGCCTCACGGTCGCGGTGCACGGCGCCATGCCCGGCGACACCCTCTGGGGCGTCTCCAAGGTCTTCTTCTCCGAGCGCGCCCAGGGCGTCGAGCGGGTCGAGGAGGTCCGCAACCGCATCGAGGCCGCCAACGGCGCCCTCGCCCGCGGCGACACCCAGACCGCCCGCCGCGAGCTGGCCCAGGCCAACATCGCCATCCCGCAGGTCGCCCCCGAGCAGCGGGCCCCGCTGGTGGCCGAGCGCGACCGGGTGCAGACGTCGATCGAGAGCGACCCGTCGCCCTCGAGCCGCGAGCCCTCGTCCGGCTCGTCGCAGCGCACGTCCGAGCCCTCCGGCGCGGCGCAGTCGCCGGAGGAGACCCCCGCTCCGGAGCCGGCCGAGCCGGCGGCGCCGCCCGCGGAGGACTCCCCGAGCCCGGAGCCGCAGACGGTCGACCCGTCGACGCGCGGCACGGAGGACCCTCCCGGCACGACGCCGACCCCGAGCGGGATGTCGTCCAGCACCGGGCCGACCTCGCCCACCACGGGCTGACACCCCGCCGAACGCCGAAACGGCCCGGTCCCCCTCGGGGGGCCGGGCCGTTCCGTGTGTGAGGTCTGCTACTCCGCGAGCGTCGCGTCCGCGAAGCCCCGGCAGTACTCCCACGTGACGTAGGCGGCCGGGTCCGGGTCGAACGGGGGCTCGTGCGGGCGCATGTGGCCCTCGTCGAGCAGCTGCTGCAGGCTCGCCCGCAGCAGGTCCCAGTCGTGGTAGTGCTGCTCGGAGCAGTCCTCGCAGTCGACCACCACGCCGCGGATGCCCCGGGGCGCGAGCAGGGCCTCGAACACCGCGAGGTCGCCGAGGTCGGCCACCACCTCGTCGCGCTCGGCGTCGTCGAGGGGCGCGTCGTCGGGAGCGTCGGCGTCCTGTCCCCCGAGCGCGCGAGCGGGGTCCGCGGGGTCTCCCGCGAACGGATCGGGCGGCAGCGCTTCGTAGCCCACGACCAGCAATTTACCCAACCTGCGGCTCGCGTCACCCAGCGGCGGTGTGCGCGCCCGGGGGACCCCGTCGGAGTGCGGACTACGATCGGGGGCATGGTGCTGACGGAGCCCGGTCTGCCCGAGAAGTTCGCGTTGCTCGGACTCACCTTCGACGACGTCATGCTCCTGCCGGGCGAGTCGGACGTGGTGCCCTCCGAGGCGGACACGTCGGCGCGCCTGACGCGCCGGGTCACGCTGCGGGTCCCGCTCGTCAGCTCCGCGATGGACACCGTCACGGAGTCCCGCATGGCGATCGCGATGGCGCGCCAGGGCGGCATGGGCGTGCTGCACCGCAACCTCCCGGCCGAGGAGCAGGCGGCCCAGGTCGAGGTGGTCAAGCGGTCCGAGGCCGGCATGGTGACCGACCCCGTGACGTGCTCGCCGGACGACACCCTCGCCGACGTCGACGCGCTGTGCGCCAAGTTCCGGATCTCCGGGCTGCCCGTCGTCGACGAGGGCGGGCGCCTGGTCGGCATCATCACCAACCGGGACATGCGCTTCGAGGTCGACCACTCGCGCCGGGTGCGCGAGGTGATGACCGCCGAGGACCTCGTCACCGCGCAAGTCGGCGTCACCGCCGAGGCCGCCCTCGGGCTGCTGCGCCGCCGCAAGATCGAGAAGCTGCCCCTGGTCGACGGTGCGGGCATCCTGCGCGGCCTCATCACCGTCAAGGACTTCGTCAAGACCGAGCAGTACCCCCTCGCGACCAAGGACCCCGACGGCCGGCTGCTCTGCGGCGCCGCGGTGGGTGTCGGTGACGACGCGTGGTCGCGGGCCATGGCGCTGGTCGACGCCGGGGTGGACGTGCTCGTCGTCGACACCGCGCACGGCCACTCGCGGGCGGTCACCGCGATGGTGGCCAAGCTCAAGCAGGAGCTCGGCGAGCGGGTCGAGGTCGTCGGCGGCAACGTCGCCACGCGCGCCGGCGCCCAGGCGCTGGTGGACGCGGGCGCGGACGCGGTGAAGGTCGGCGTCGGCCCCGGCTCGATCTGCACCACGCGCGTCATCGCCGGCGTCGGCGTCCCGCAGATCACCGCGATCCACGAGGCCGCGGCCGCCGCCGCGCCGCACGGCGTCCCGATCATCGGGGACGGCGGCCTGCAGTCCTCCGGCGACATCGCGAAGGCCCTCGCGACCGGCGCCGGCACCGTCATGCTGGGCTCGCTGCTCGCGGGCACGGCCGAGACGCCCGGCGACCTGGTGCTGCTCGACGGCAAGCAGTTCAAGACCTACCGCGGCATGGGCTCGCTCGGCGCCATGCGCAGCCGCGGGCAGCAGGGCTCCTACTCCAAGGACCGCTACTTCCAGGACGACGTGCTCTCCGACGACAAGCTGGTGCCCGAGGGCGTCGAGGGCCGCGTACCCTTCCGGGGGCCGCTGGCCCAGGTGGCCCACCAGCTCGTCGGCGGACTGCGGGCGGCGATGGGCTACACGGGCTCGCGGACCATCGACGAGTTGCAGCGAGCGCACCTCGTCCGCATCACCGCGGCCGGGCTCGCCGAGTCGCACCCGCACCACGTCACGATGACCGCCGAGGCGCCGAACTACGGCGCGCGTTAGCAGGGAGAGGGCCGCCGCGTGCGCGAGCAGGTCGAGATCGGGCGGAACCGCAGCGCCCAGCGCAGCTACGTCTTCGACGACCTCGACATCGTCCCGTCGCGGCGCACCCGGTCGTCGTCGGCGGTCTCGACGGCCTGGCAGCTCGACGCCTACCGCTTCGAGCTCCCGCTGCTGACCCACCCGACCGACGCGGTCGTCAGCCCGGTCACCGCGGCGCGGGTCGGCGAGCTCGGCGGGCTCGGCGTGCTCAACGCCGAGGGGCTGTGGGCCCGGCACGCCGAGACGGAGAAGGTGCTCGGCGAGGTCATCACCCGCGCCGCCACCGACCCGGCCGAGGCCGTCGCGGAGCTGCAGCGCCTGCACGCCGCGCCCGTCCAGCCCGCCCTGCTCACCGAGGCGCTCGACCGCCTCCGTGCCGCGGGGGCCACGGTCGCCGCCCGCGTCAGCCCCCAGCACGCCCGCGAGCTCACGCCGACGCTGCTGGCGGCGGGCGTCGAGGTGCTGGTCGTGCAGGGCACGATCATCTCGGCGGAGCACGTACCGGGAGACGGAGCGCAGCGGAGCTCGACCTCGGAGGACGGCCCCGGCGCCGGTGGCGAGCCGCCGCTCGACCTCGAGGACTTCATCGAGGGCCTCGACATCCCCGTGGTCGCGGGCGGTGTCGGTGATTACCGCACGGCGATGCACGTCATGCGTACCGGCGCCGCCGGGGTGATCGTCGGCTACGGGCAGGCGGCGGCGACCACCACCGACGACGTGCTCGGGATCGGTGTCCCGATGGCGACGGCGCTCGTCGACGCGGCCGCCGCGCGCCGCGACTACCTCGACGAGACCGGCGGGCGCTACGTGCACGTCATCGCCGACGGCGCGATGAGCACGTCCGGCGACATCGCCAAGGCCATCGCCTGCGGCGCCGACGCCGTGATGCTCGGCGAGCAGCTCGCCGCGGCCGAGGAGGCCCCGGGCGGCGGCTGGTACTGGACGCCGTCGGCGGCGCACCCGTCGCTGCCCCGCAGCGGCATCACCCGCGTGCCCACCGTGGCGCCCGACCTCGCGACCGTGCTCACCGGCCCCGCCCGCTCGGGCGCCGGCACGATGAACCTCTTCGGCGCCCTGCGTCGCGCGATGGCCAAGACCGGCTACTCCGACCTCAAGGAGTTCCAGCGGGTGGGGCTGTCGGTCCGTCGCTGACCGGGGCGGGCACGCTCGGCAACCGGGCGGTTTCCCACGGAAGTGTTCCTGGACAGACCGCGAAGGGTGCGCTTCGTTCTGAATCATGACGACGCGCCGCGAGCCCGCGTGGTCGCGGCGCGCCGTCGCGACACCGGTCTTCGTGGGCCGGCGGGGTCCGCTCGCCGTGGTCGACCGCGCGTGGGAGGACGCGCGCGCGGGCCGTCCGGCCGTGGTGTGGGTCGAGGGCGAGGCGGGCGCGGGCAAGACCGCGTTCCTGGCGCGTGCGGCCGCCGGGCGGCGCGCGGCCGCCGGGCTCACCGCCACGGGTGACTCCGCCGAGTCCGCGCTCGCGCACGGCCTGCTCGACCAGCTCATCGCCGGCCTGCCGCCCGCGCTCCTCGACCGCTTCCCGCTCCTGCGCCCCGACCGCGCCCCGCGGGCCGACCCGCTGGCCGTCGGGGCGGACCTGCTCGGGGCGCTCGGCGCGCTGCCGGACGACGACCCGGTGCTCGTCGTGCTCGACGACGTGCAGTGGGCCGACCCGGCGTCGGTGCGGGCGCTGGTGTTCGCGCTGCGGCGCCTGCGCCACGACCGGGTCCTCGTCCTCGCGGGGTTCCGCAGCCCCGCGGGCGGGCTCGGGGACGACGCGGCGGACGGCGCGGACGCCTGGTGGGAGAGGCTGGCGGTGACCGGGGAGCGGGTCCGTCTCGAGGGCCTGGACCCCGGCGAGCTCTCGGAGCTGGCGGCGGCGCTGGGCCAGCCGCTGGGCTCGACGGGCGCGGCGGAGCGGCTCTGGCGGCACACGCGCGGCCACCCGCTGCACGCGCGCACGCTGCTCGAGGAGCTGCCGGCCGAGGTGCTCGCGGGGACCGCCGACGTGCTGCCCGCCCCGCGCAGCCTGCCCTCGGTGCTGCTGGTGCGCCTGTCCCGGGCCGCGGCCCCGACCGCCGCCCTCGTCTGCGCGGCGGCCGTGCTGGGCGAGAGCACCCCGCTCGCGCTCGCCGCGGCCGTCGCGGGCCTCGACGACCCCGGCGAGGCGCTCGACGAGGCCGTCGGGCTCGGTCTCGTGGAGGAGCGGCCCGGCGGGCCGCCGGTGCGGATCGGGTTCGTGCACCCGCTGGTGCGCGCGGCCGTGCGCGGCGACCTGCCCCCGGCGCGGCGCCGGGCCCTGCACGCCGCCGCGGCCTCCCGGATGGCCGGCCGGGCCGCGCTGGACCACCGGATCGCGGCCGCCGCCGGCCCCGATCCGCGCCTCGCCCTCGAGATCGAGGAGCTGGTCGCGGCCCCCGGCGCCGCCCTCGCCGGCGCCGAGGCCGCCGACCTGCTGCGCGCGGCGGCGGACCTGTCCACCGAGCCCGACGACCGCGAGCGCCGGCTCCTCGCGGCCACGTCGCGGCTCATCGGCGACGGCGAGATCGCGCGGGCGGTGGCCCTCGCCGACGCCGTCGAGGGCTGCCGGCCGGGACCCTGGCGCTCGGCGGTGCTCGGCCAGCTCGCGCTGTTCACCGGCCGCTTCGGCGTGGCGCGGCAGTGGTTCGAGGCGGCGCTCGCGACGGAGCCGTCGGACCCCGGCGAGGAACGCCCCGGCGACCGGGCGCGCGCCGGCGCCGCCGCCCACCTCGCGATCCTGCACCTGCTGCACGGCGACCCGGAGCGCGCCGTGGCCACCGCCGGGGTCGCCCTGTCCCAGGGTGCGCGGGGCGACGACGTGCGCCTGCCGGGCGGGCTGGCGCTGGTGCTCGGGCTCGCCGCGCTGGGCCGCCGCGACGACGCCCGCGCCGTGCTGGGAGGCGCCACCGGCGGCGAGGGCCGGCCGCCCCTGGTCGACGCGCTCATCGTGCGGGGCATGCTCGCGGCCCTCGCCGGCGACGACCCCGCCGCCGCCGCGGACCTCGACGAGGCCGTGCAGCGGGCCCGCGCGGGCGAACCGGTGCGCGGCCTGGCGCTCGCGCTGGCCTTCCGGCCCGCGGTCGCCGACCGCACCGGCGCGCCCGACGGCGTCGTCGAGGGCTTCGAGCTCGCCGTGACCCTCGCCCGCGACGGCGGCACCGCGCTGCCCGGCGCGCTCGCCCACGCCTTCGCCGCCGAGGCGCTGGCGGTGCGCGGGCGCGCCGACGAGGCCCGGACGCACCTCGCGGCCGCGGCGGCATCGGGGCCGCGCTGGTGGGGGGTCGACGTCTGCGCGGCGATCGCCGCGGCGCGCCTCGCCGAGGTGGCCGACGATCCCGCCGGCGTCCTCGAGGCGCTGGCGCCGACGCGCGACCCGGGCGTGCGGGCGCTCGCCGACGGGCTCGGGATGCTCGCGCCGCGGGTGCTCGAGACCGAGGCGCTGCTGGCCCTGGGGCGCACCGGCGAGGCGGCCGAGTCCCTCGCCGCGCTGGAGGAGCGGGCGGCCGGGCGGCACCGCGTGGACGCCGCCCGGCTGCGCCTGGGCGTGCACGGCGGCCGGCCGCGCTCGGTGGCCGAGGCGGGCGCCGACGGGATCGCCGCGCCGCACGCGGTCGCGCGCCTGGAGACCGAGATCGGGCGGCGCCTGCTCGCGGCCGGCGAGCGGCGCGCGGGCGTCGACCTGCTCCGCGGCGCCCGCGACACCCTCGGCCGGCTCGGCGCCGCGCCGTGGCGGGCGCGCTGCGAGGAGCTCCTGCACACCGCCGGGCTGACACCGGCGCCGGACGAGGCCCTCGGCCTCACCCCGCACGAGGAGGCCGTCGTCGCCCTCGTCGCGCGCGGCCTGACCAACCGCGAGATCGGCCGCGACCTCTACATCACCCCGCGCACCGTCGCGTACCACCTGTCGAACGTCTACGCGAAGCTCGGCGTCGCCTCCCGGCGCGAGCTGGTCCGCCTCCGCCCCACGTGAGCACTTTCCGGGCCCATGGGCCCGGAAAGTGCTCACATCGGCACCGGACTGGAAACCGGACTGGAAGGTCCGGACGGGGCGCACGACCCCTCCCGCGGCGCACGCTCGACGGCGTCGAGGAGGAGGTCCCCATGCACCTGTCGGTCGATCTCCTCCGCACGTCCGACGGGCGACTGGAGGGCATCGTGATCACCGAGACCGGCCGCGAGCAGGCCTTCTCGGGCACGCTCGACCTGCTGCGGATCCTCGAGGACCTGCAGCCCGAGCGGCCCGGTGACGACTGGCGGACGCCGTGAAGCCGGCGACACCGCGCCTCGCCGCGGTGCTGGGCGTCCTGTTCGCGGCGCTGTTCGTGGCGGCCATGCTGACCGTGAACAACGTGCCGCACCTCAGCGCCCCGGTCACCGACTACGGCGCGTTCTACGACGGTGCCGGCAACACCGTGGTCACCGCCGTCGCGATCTACCTCGTGCCGCTGGCCGGGATCGCGTTCCTCTGGTTCGCCGTGGCGCTGCGCTCGGTGCTCGACGGGCTGGAGACGCACCCGTCGGCGATGGCGCACGGCCTCAACCTGCTCTCCGGCGTGGTGTTCGTCGCGCTGCTCTTCGGCGGCACCGCGGCGATGGCGACGCCGGTGCTGCTGACCACCATCGGGGGCGGCGCGCCGCTCGACCCGGAGATCACGCGGGGGCTCTCGGCGCTCGGCTACGGCCTGGTCTTCCTGTTCTCGGTGCGCGGCGCGGGCATGTTCGCGCTGACCACGACCACGCTGCTGACCGGTGCGGGCGTCATGCCGCGCGCCGCCGCGGTCGTCTCGTACCTCCTCGCGACCTGGCTCCTGCTCACCGCGACCGACCACCCCGCGAGCCTGCTCGTCCTGCCGGCCTGGGTGCTGCTCATCGCCGTCGTGCTGCTGCGCCACGACCGCCGGCAGCGCCGCGCGGCCGCGCCGCCGTCCGAGGCGCCCACCCCCGTCCCGACCCCCGTCCCGACCCCGAGGAGCGAGCCGTCATGACCACCACCGCCCACCCGCTCTCGGACGTCCCCGGGCCGAAGCCGCTGCCGGTCATCGGCAACGCCCGGGACATCGACACGCACCGGCTGATCCAGAGCATCATGGAGCTGGCGGACGAGTACGGCCCGATCTTCCAGCTGCACACGCCCGGCGGCACCACGTACGTCGTCTCCGGCCTCGAGATGGTCCAGGACCTCTGCGACGACGGCCGCTTCGACAAGCTCGTCGGCACCGGTCAGCGGGAGATCCGCAAGACCCACACCAGCGCCGGGCTCTTCACGGCCGACACCGCCGACCCGCTGTGGAAGTCCGCGCACGACATCCTGCTGCCGAGCTTCTCGACCTGGGCGATGAAGGGCTACGTCGACCCGATGGTCGACATCGCGCAGCAGCTGATGCTCAAGTGGGAGCGGCTCAACCCCGACGAGCCGATCGACGTCGCCGGCGACATGACGCGGCTGACGCTCGACACCATCGCGCTGTGCGGCTTCGGCTACCGCTTCAACTCCTTCTACCGCGACACCCAGCACCCCTTCGTCGAGGCGATGATGGAGTCGCTCTCGGAGAGCCTCAAGCGCCAGCAGATGCTCCCGATCCAGGTCAAGCTCCGCCGCGGGGCACAGCGGCGCTTCCTCGCCAACGCGAAGTTCATGGACGACACGATCGACAAGATCGTCAAGGAGCGGCGCGCGTCGGGGGAGCCCGGGACCGACCTGCTCGGGCACATGCTCGTCGGCACCGACAAGCAGGGGAACACGCTGCCCGACCACAACATCGTGGCGCAGTGCGGCACCTTCCTCATCGCCGGCCACGAGACGACGAGCGGTCTCCTGTCGTTCGCGATCGCGTACCTGCTCAAGAACCCCGACGTCGTCGCCCGCGCCCAGGACGAGGTCGACCGCGTGCTGGGCACCGACCCGGGCGCGGCGCCGACCGTGGCCCAGATCGGCCGCCTCGGCTACGTCCGCCAGATCCTCGACGAGACACTGCGGCTCTGGCCGACGGCGCCCGCGTTCACGCGCCAGGCCCGGACGCCGGGGGAGTCGGTCGGCGGGTACGGCCCGTTCGACCCGGGCACGGGGATCGTCGCGCTGACCCCGATGCTGCACCGGCTGACCGAGGTGTGGGGCCCCGACGCGCGGGAGTTCAACCCCGACCACATGGCCCCGGAGCGCCTCGACGCGCTGCCGCCGAACGCCTACCGGCCCTTCGGGTCCGGACAGCGGGCCTGCATCGGGCGGCAGTTCGCGCTGCAGGAGGCGGTCCTGGTGCTCGGGATGGTCCTGCAGCGCTTCGACCTCGTCGACCACGCGAACTACGAGTTGAAGATCAAGGAGTCGCTGACGATCAAGCCCGAGGGGCTCACGATCACCGTGCGGCCCCGGGACGGGCGCACCTGGGGATCGGCCGCGCGCCCGGCGGCGGTGGCCGCGGCGGAACCCCGCCCCGCGACCCTGCCCGTCGCCCCCACCGACCGGCACGGCACGCCGCTCCTGGTGCTGTTCGGCTCCAACCTCGGCGCGGCCGAGGACCTCGCCACCCGCGTCGCCCGCGACGGCACCGACCGCGGCTACACCGCCCGGACCGCGGCGCTCGACGAGGCCGTCGGCGAGCTGCCGACCGAGGGCGCCGTGGTGGTCGTGACGTCGTCGTACAACGGCGAGCCGCCGGACAACGCGGGGAAGTTCTGCGCGTGGCTGGACTCCGACGCCGCGTCGGCGACGGGCGTGAGGTACACCGTGTTCGGGTGCGGCAACCGCGACTGGGCCGCGACCTACCAGGCCGTGCCGACGCGTGTCGACGCCGGCCTCGAGGCGAAGGGCGGCACCCGCGTCTACCCGCGCGGCGAGGGCGACGCCCGCGGCGACTTCGACTCGCAGTTCGAGGACTGGTACCGCGGCCTGTGGGACGGCCTGGGGTCGGCGCTGGGGCTCGACGCGTCGACGACCGCGACCGGCGGGGGCGGCCCGCGGCTGACCGTGGCGCTCGAGCAGCGCCGGACCGCGAGCCCGGTGCTGCAGTCCTACCGGGGGCAGGCGGCGACGGTGCGCGTCAACCGGGAGCTCACCGCCCGGGCGGGCACGCCGGGCGGGCGCTCGGTGCGCCACCTCGAGATCGCCATGCCCACGGGCGCCACCTACGGCACCGGCGACCACCTCGGCGTGCTGCCCCGCAACCCGATCGGGCTGGTCAACCGGGTCATCGCGCGCTTCGGGCTCGACGGCGGCCAGTTCGTCACGCTGACCGCGAACGGCGCCGCGCCGACCCACCTGCCCGTCGGCGAGGCCTACCCGCTGCTCGCGATCCTCGCCGGCTGCGTCGAGCTGCAGGACGTGGCGCCCCGCGCCGGCCTCGCGGCGATGGCGGCGGCGATGCCCCCCGGCGCGCCGCGCGACGAGCTCGCGGGGCTCGCGGGCACCGACGACGAATCCAAGGCCCGGTACCGGGAGCAGATCGCGAAGCCGCGCCGGACGCTGCTCGAGCTGCTCGAGGCGCACCCGGACTGCGCGCTCACGTTCGCGGACTTCCTCGACCTGCTGCCGCCCCTGCGCCCGCGCTTCTACTCGATCTCCTCGTCGCCGCAGGTGTCCTCGGACGTCGCGCTGACGGTCGGGGTGCTCGAGGGCCCGGCGCGGGCGGGGGACGGGTCGACGTTCCGGGGCGTGTGCTCCGGGCACCTCGACCAGGTCCCCGAGGGCGGCACGGTGTTCACGTTCGTGCGCAGCCCCAGCATCGCGTTCCGCCCGCCGGAGAACCCGCACGTCCCGATGATCATGGTCGGGGCGGGGACGGGGATGGCGCCGTTCCGCGGGTTCCTGCAGGAGCGCGAGTCGCTGCGGGCCAAGGGTGTGCCGATCGCGCGGTCGCTGCTGTTCCTCGGCTGCCGCGACCCCGAGGACGACCTGCTCTACGCCGACGAGCTCGCGGCGTTCGAGAAGGCGGGCGTGGCGACGCTGTACCCGGCGTACTCGCGGGTGTCGGGCTACCCGTACCGCTACGTCCAGCACGCGCTCGAGGGCGCCGCCGACGACGTGTGGGCCGCGATGCAGCAGGACGCCGTCGTCTACGTGTGCGGCAACGCCTCCACCATGGCGCCGGGCGTGCGCGCGGCCCTGGTCTCGGTGTTCCGCGCGAAGACCGGCACCGGCGAGGCCGACGGCGAGGCCTGGCTCGCGGGGCTGCGGGCGTCCAACCGCTACCTCGAGGACATCTGGGGCGAGACCGCGGTGGTGTAGGCGCGGAGCACCCCCGGCGCCGCGCCCGCCGGTTCCGACCGAAGGGCCCCTTCGCTCAGCGACGGCGGCGGGTCAGTGGGCTGAGCACCGGGGGACGCCGCCGACCCAGGGGCGTCCCCCGGCTCCCGGCCGGGTCCTGCTCAGGTGCCCTTCACGTTCACGATCTGGCGCAAGGTGTGCCGGACCTCGACGAGGTCGGCGGCGTCGGCCATGACCACGTCGACGTCCTTGTAGGCCGCCGGGATCTCGTCGAGGAACGCGTCGGTGTCCCGGAACTCGATGCCCGCCATGGCCTCCCGCAGCTGCTCGTGGGTGAAGGTCTTCCGGGCCTTGGTCCGCGAGTACGCCCGGCCCGCCCCGTGGGGCGAGCTGTGCAGCGAGGTCGGCTCGCCCTTGCCGGTCACGACGTAGGACGCCGTGCCCATCGACCCGGGGATGAGGCCGTCCCGGCCCGCGGCGGCGTCGATGGCGCCCTTCCGCGAGACCCAGACCTGCTCGCCGAAGTGCTCCTCGGACTCCGTGTAGTTGTGGTGGCAGGAGATCCGCTCCTGCTCCACGACGTCGGTGCCGACGAACTCCGCGGTCTGCCGCACGACCCGGTCCATCATCTCCTCGCGGTTGAGCAGCGCGTAGTGCTGCGCCCACCGCAGCTCGCGGATGTAGGTCCAGAACTCGTCGGTGTCCTCGGTGAGGTAGGCGAGGTCGTGGTCGGGCAGGTCGACCCCGGCGCAGGCCTCGCGGGCCACGGCGGTGTGCCGCTGCGCGATCTTGTTGCCGACGCCCCGCGAGCCGGAGTGCAGGAACAGCCACACCCGGTCGGCCTCGTCGACGGTGACCTCGATGAAGTGGTTGCCGCTGCCCAGCGTGCCGAGCTGCGCCTCCCACCCCTTCTTGTCGTGCGACGGGTCGAACCCGGCCTCCTCGGCGAGCTTCGTCAGCTCCTCGACCCGCGGCACGGCGGTCGCCACCACCTTGCGGTTGTGGTGCCCCGCGCCGAGCGGGATCGCCCGCTCGATCGCCTCCCGCAGCGGGGCGAGCGAGCCCCTCGCGCGGATCTCGGACACGTCGAACTGCGTCCGCACCGCCGCCATGCCGCAGCCGATGTCGACGCCCACCGCCGCCGGCATGATCGCCCGCAGGGTCGGGATCACCGACCCGACGGTCGCGCCCCGGCCGAGGTGCGCGTCGGGCATCAGCGCGAGGTGCGGGTGGATGAACGGCATCGTCGCGGTGCGCTCGGCCTGCTCGCGGGTGCCGTCGTCGAGGATCGAGGCCCAGTTCAGCAGGCGCTCGTTGATCTTCTCCATGGCCGGTCGTCTCCCCTCCGCGGCTCGGGTGCCTGCGGTCCGGGAGGTGACGGTAGCCACGAGGCCCGCGGTTCACCCGCGAATTACGCGGCCCCGAGCTCGGCCGACATCGCCGCCGTGGTCTCGAGCAGCGCCGCGGTGACGGACTCCAGGACGTCCGGTGGCGCGGCGCGCTCGGGCAGGGCCAGGGCGACGACCAGCGGCAGCGAGTCGCCCGTGGTGAACACCGGCGCGGCCACCGACGCGATGCCGGGGATGACGCCGCCCGAGGTCAGGGCGCTGCCCCGGCGGCGGACGTCCTCGGTGATGCGCTCGACCTCGGACTCCGCCGGCTCCGCGCCCTGCGCGCGCAGCACCGGCTCGGTGAGCGACCGGGGGAGGTGCGCGAGGTACACCCGCCCCACCGACGACGTCAGCAGCGGCATCGTCGCCCCGACCCGCACGGTGATCGGCAGGGCGTACGCGCCGTAGTCCCAGCGCACGATCACCGGGCCGTGGTCGCCCCACACCGCGAGGTTGACGGCGTGCCCGGTGCGGTCGCGCAGCCCGGGGATGTACTCCGAGACCAGGCCGACCTCGTCCATGCGCCGCAGCGACTCCGCGCCGAGCCGGCGCAGCGCCGGGCCCATGTCGTAGAGCCCGGAGCTGCGCGACTGCGCGACCATCCCCGCCCGGCCGAGGCTCACCAGGTAGCGGTGCGCCTTGCTCGCCCCCATGCCGCTGGCCTGCGCGATCTGGGTGAGGCTCATGGGTCCGCCGCCGCGTTCGAGGGCGTCGAGGACGGTCATCGCGATCTCGACCGACTGGATGCCCTGGCGGGGGTTGCCCGACGAGGTGTCGTCGTCCGCGCCGGAGGCCACGCGCACGACCCTAGCGAGCACCGACCGGCGGGGCGTCCGGGTCGGCGGCACGGGCCCGGATCGCCGGGACGGCCGCGGCGAGCAGCGCGCCGAGGACGCCCGGGATCGCGAACAGGTAGAAGTTCCACTCCACGCCGAGCCCGGAGGACAGGATCGCCGCGCCCAGCAGCGGCCCGGCGATCGCCCCGAGACGGCCGACCGACAGCGCCCAGCCGATCGCGCGGCCGCGCAGCTCGGGCGGGTGGTGCCCGACGATGAAGGCGTTGGTGAGCACCTGCGAGCCGATCAGCCCGAGGCCGCTGACGAACATCAGCAGGAAGAGGAACCCGAGGGCCGGGCGGGCGCTCATGACCAGCAGGCTCGCGGCGCCGGCCAGGAACGCGACGGCGACGACGGGCTTGATGCCGACGCGGTCGGCGACCTTCCCGCCGAGCACCATGCCGACGCCGGCGCCG
This sequence comes from Actinomycetospora flava, assembly GCF_037400335.1. Taxonomy (NCBI): domain Bacteria; kingdom Bacillati; phylum Actinomycetota; class Actinomycetes; order Pseudonocardiales; family Pseudonocardiaceae; genus Actinomycetospora; species Actinomycetospora flava. Next base: position 19,248 of record NZ_JBBEGM010000024.1, on the reverse strand, counting down.
ACCCACATCGCCGCGGTCTGCAGCAGCGAGGAGCCGAGCGAGTAGCCGGCGGTCTGCATGATCGTCGGGAGCCAGGTGCTGATGCCGAACACGAGCAGCAGCCCGCAGAACGACATCGCCCAGAACAGCAGCGTCGCGCCGCGCACCCCGCGGGCGAGCAGCGGGCGCAGGCCGAGCAGCTCACCGCGCGCCGCGGCGCCGCCGGACTCCTCGTGCACCGGGCTCTCCGGGAGCATCCGCAGCGCGAGCGGCAGCAGCACGACGGCCGGGGCCGCGCCGATGACGTAGATCCAGCGCCAGCTCCCGCCGGTGAGCAGGGCCGCCCCGAGCAGCGGCGCGAGCAGGGCGCCCGCCGCGTAGCCGGACATCATGATGCCGACGTTGCGCGCCCGGCGTTCCGGGGCGGAGAGGTCGGCGACGTAGGCGGTCACCGTCGGGAGCACGATCCCCAGCCCGACGCCGACGGCGAACCGGGCGGCGCCGAACAGCGCGAAGCCCGGCGCGACGGCGCAGACGACCATGCCCGCCGAGAACAGGGCGGCGCCGCCGAGGAGCAGCCGGCGGCTGCCGGCACGCCGGATCGTGGCCGCGCAGATCGCGGCGCCGACCAGCATCCCGATCGCCACCAGCGAGCCCACGGTGCCGGCGGAGCCCCTGTCCGCGCCGATGCCGGGGTCGGCGAGCAGGGACGGGACGGTCACGCCGTAGCAGGCGAGGTCGTAGCCCTCGAGCGCGGCGAACCCCGCCGAGAGGGTCAGGACGAGGCGCTCGGTGGCACGGGAAGGTGGGCTCGGGGGTGCGGTCACGAGGGGCTCCAGGCGGCGGCGACGGGAGGGGTCTGGCGAGGGAGGAGTGCGCGGGCGGGCGCGCCGAGGGCGGCGGCCAGCGCGCGGGCGAGGGTGTCGACGGCGTCCGCGTCGGGCGTGGTGCCGTAGACGTAGAAGTCGGGACGGACGGCAACGGCGACGGCGTCGTGGTCGGCGAGCCAGGCCAGGTGCGTGCCCTCGGCGTCGACGACGTGGTCGGGTGCCGCCCCGGACCCGTGCAGCGGCACCACGCGCACCCCGGCGTCGGCGAGCGCGGCGACGAGGTCGTCGTCGAGGGTCACGCGCCGGGCGTCGAGCAGCAGGTGGGCGGGGTGGCCGACGACCTGGTCGAGACGGTCGCGCCGCGTCCCGTCGTCGACGACGCCCTGCACCATCAGCTCCCCGGCTCCGGGCGACGGGCGGAGCAGGCCGTCGACCAGCCCCGGGAACCGGATCTTCTCCGGGTGCTGGTCCGCGGCCCGGCGCCCGAGCAGGACGCGGTCGCGCTCGGCGGCGCGGGCGGGGTCGCGCACCGTCTGCTGGCGGCCCAGCTCGATGCCCTTCTCGATCACCGCGCGGACGTGCGGCTCGCGCTCCTGCTGGTAGGTGTCGAGGACCTCGTCGCCGAGGCGCCCGCGCAGGACGGCGTCGAGCTTGAAGGCGATGTTCTGGGCGTCGCGGACCCCGGAGCACATGCCCTGGCCGAGGAACGGCGGCATCTGGTGCGCGGCGTCGCCCGCGAGCAGCACGCGCCCGACCCGCCAGCGGTCGGTGACCAGCGAGCGGAACGTGTAGGTGGCCACGCGGATCAGCTCGGCGTCGTCGGGGGAGAGCCAGCGCCGCGTGCGCGCCCAGACCTTCTCCGGGGCCCGTTCGACGGCGAAGTCCTCGACCGAGTCGAGCATGTAGCTGAACCGGTGGTGCCGGGGCCCGAGCGAGATGATCGAGGTGGGGCCGGCGGGGTCGCCGACCTGGCGCGCGGTGGGCACGGCGGGCGGGGCGGACGGGTCGCGGAACCGGAAGTCGCAGACCATCCACGGCTCGGAGAACCCGTAGTCGTCCATGGTCCGCCCGAGCGCCTCGCGGACGAAACTGTTGCCGCCGTCGCAGGCGATCACCCAGCGCACCCGGACGGTCTGCTCACCGCCGACCTGCAGTTCGACGTGGTCGGCGTGCTGGACCAGACCCGTCACGGGGCTCGAGAGCCGGACCTCGACCTCGGCCGCGCGGACGCGCTCGTCGAGCGCCGACTCGAGCTCGGGCTGGTACATCATGTACCACTCGGCCCAGCCGCTGCGGCCGCGCTCGGCGAAGTGGTGCTCGATGAGCAGCTCGCCCGCGGCGTTGCGCCACTCGTAGTTGCGCTGCACGTGGATCTTCGGCAGCAGCTCCTCGGCGATCCCGACGCGCGCGAACGTCCGCATCGTCTCGTCGTCGAAGATCGCCGCGCGGGGGAGGTTGTAGAGCCCGGCGTAGCGCTCCAGCACGACGACGCGGTGCCCGGCGGCGCCGAGCAGCGCGGCCGTGACCATCCCGACCGGCCCGTAGCCGACGACGGCCACGTCGAACTCGATGGTCGAGCTCCGCTCCGCTGCGTCTCCGGCGGCCTCATCCATGCGCGCTCCCCCTGTGAGGTTTGACACCGCCGAACCGTAGGTTTCATCATTAGGCAAGTCAATGCACGATGGTGAAACGGGATCGAGGGCAGGATGCGGACGATCGGCCTGGAAGAGCACTTCGTGACCCCGGAGCTCGCGCCGTACGGCAAGGGGACGGCGACGATCGCGGAGCCGCACGTCTGGGAGGAGATGTCGCGCCGCCTGCTCGACCTCACCGGCGCCCGGCTCGAGCGCATGGACGCCGCCGGGCTCGACGTGCAGGTGCTGTCGCTCAACTCCCCGGGCCTGCAGGCCGAGCCGGACGCCGCGCTCGCCGTCTCCCGCGCGACCGCGGTCAACGACCTGCTGGCGTCGACGATCCAGGCGCACCCGACGCGCTTCGCCGGGTTCGCCGCGCTGCCGCTGCAGGACCCGCAGGCCGCGGCGAAGGAGCTCGAGCGCTCGGTGACCCAGCTGGGGCTGCGCGGCGCGCTCGTCAACGCCCACACCCACGGCCGCTACCTCGACGACCCCGAGCTGCGCGTGGTCTGGGAGTACGCGCAGGGCCTCGATGTGCCGCTCTACCTGCACCCGGCCAACGGCGTCGACGCCGCCCACGTGCTGTCCGGGCACCCCGAGCTCATCGGGCCGATGTGGAGCTGGGGCACCGACACCGCGTCGCACGCCCTGCGCCTGATCTTCTCGGGCGTCTTCGACGACTTCCCCGAGGCGAAGCTCCTGCTCGGGCACATGGGCGAGGCGCTGCCGTTCACCCTGTGGCGGCTGGACTCGCGGTGGGACTTCCACGCCCACCACGGCATCGAGCTCGCCCGCGGCCGCCCGTCGGAGTACCTGCGGCACAACCTCTACATCACGACCAGCGGCGTCTGCTCCGCCGCGCCGCTGCTGTGCTCGCTGCTCGCGCTGGGGTCCGACCACATCCTCTTCGGCACCGACTACCCCTTCGAGGAGATGGACGTCGCCACCGAGTTCCTGCGCACCGCCCCGATCAGCGAGGCCGACCGCGCGAAGATCGCGCACGGGAACGCCGAGCGGCTGCTGCGGCTCTGAGCTCGGTCGTACCGTCGGCGCCATGACCCTCTCCTTCGTCCACGACGCGCTGCCGATGCGCGTGGTCTTCGGCCCCGGCCGTCTCGCCGAGCTGGGCGACGAGGTCGAGCGGCTGGGCCTGCGCCGCGTGCTCGTGCTCGGGACGCCCGAGCAGGAGGCGACGCTGCGGGCCACCGCCGACGGGCTGGGCGGGCGCGCCGCCGGCGTGTTCGCGCAGGCGCGCCAGCACGTGCCGGCGGCGATCGCGGCCGCGGCGGCCGACCGGGCGCGCGAGCTGGGCGCCGACGGGTGCGTGGCGGTCGGCGGCGGGTCGTCGGTCGGGCTGGGCAAGGCCGTCGCGCTGCGCCACGGGCTGCCCGTGGTCGCCGTGCCCACGACCTACGCCGGCTCGGAGATGACGCCCATCTGGGGCCTGACCGAGGACGGCGAGAAGCGCACCGGGCGCGACCGCGCGGTGCTGCCGCGCACCGTCGTCTACGACCCGGAGCTGACCCTGACGCTCCCCGCGGGCCTGTCGGTGACCAGCGGGCTGAACGCGGTCGCGCACGCCGTCGAGGGCCTGTGGGCGCCGGACGGGACGCCGATCACCGCGCTGATGGCCGAGGAGGGCGTGCGCTCGCTGCTGGCGGCGCTGCCGACGATCGTCGATCGCCCCGGCGACCTCGACGCGAGGGCCGGGGCGCTGCAGGGCGCGTGGCTGTGCGGCGCGGTGCTCGGGGCCACGACGATGTCGCTGCACCACAAGCTCTGCCACGTGCTCGGCGGCTCGTTCGACCTGCCGCACGCCGAGACCCACGCGGTCGTGCTCCCGCACGTCGTCGCCCACAACGGGCCGTCGGCGCCCGCGGCGGTCGCGGCGCTGGGGCGGGCGCTGGGGGTCGGACCCGACACGGCGGCGAAGGCCCTCGCCGACCGGGCGCGTGACCTCGGTGCGCCCACCTCGCTGGCCGCGCTGGGGATGCCGCGCGACGGGTTGCCGCGGGTGGTCGACGCGGTGCTCGCCCAGCCCTACGCCAACCCCGCCCCGGTCACGCGCGAGAGCCTGACGGCGCTGCTGGAGGCGGCGTACTAGCGGGGGTACCGAACGCGACGTCGAGGTGGCCGTCGAGCGTCGCGAGCGCGGTGTCCCCGTCGAGGTGGCCGCCCAGGACGTGCACGGCGAGGCCCTCGACCAGGGCGAGCAGGCCGGTGGCGGCGATGTCGGGCTCGAGCGGGCCGGCGTGCCCGACGGCGCGGATGCGGTCGGCCACCGCGGCGCGCATGCCGCGCGTGTCCTGCTCCAGGCGCGCCGCGACGTCGGGGCGGGTGGCCGCGTAGGCGTGATAGGCGACGGCGACGCGGCCCTCGAGCTCGCGGTCGGCGTCGAGCGGCAGGAGCTGCACGAGCAGGGACCGGACGAGGCGACGGGGGTCGGGGTCGTCCGCGAGCCGGGCCTGGACGCGCGCCGCGACCACGTCCAGCGCAAAGATCATCATCTCGTCCTTGGTGCGGAAGTAGTGCTGCACCATCCCCGCGGTGACGCCGGCCTCGGTCGCGACGTGGCGCAGGCTCACGTCCATCAGCCCGTCGCGCGCGGCCACGCGCAGCAGCGCGTCGGCGAGGAGCGTCCGGCGCTCGTGGTGGTCGACCTGCTTCGGCACGGGAACACCCTGTCACATTGCGCTCGTATTGCCACCTCCGTTACATTGCGACTGCAACGTGAAGGAGGCCCCGTGGAGACAACGCTGCCGCTCGAGCGGCCCGACCCGACGACGCCGCCGTCCGAGTACCGGCGGCTGCAGGAGCACGAGCCCGTCGCCCGCGTCGTCGGCGCCGACGGGACTCCGGCCTGGCTCGTCACGTCCTACGAGCTGGTCGCGGCCGGTCTCGCCGACCCGCGCCTGGGCCTGACCCCGCCCGGCGTCCCCGCCGACGAGCGCGCGTCGCTGTTCCAGGACGGCCCGGCGCACGCCCGCCTGCGCCGCCTGGTGGCGCGGGCGTTCACGCCGCGGCGGATCGCGGAGCTCGCACCCCGCATCGAGGCGCTCGCCGACGAGCACGCGGCCGCGCTGGCCGACGCGGCCGCCGACGGGCCGGCGGACCTCGTCGACCTCCTGGGTGCGCCGCTCGCGATCGGATCGCTGGGCCTGCTGCTCGGCGTCGCGCTGGAGGACCACCCGCGCTTCCGGGTCCTCGTCGACGACGCGTTGCGAGCCGACCCGAGCGACCCCGCGCTGCTGGCCGAGGCGGAGCGGGCGTGGGGCGCGCTGATGGGGTTCACCGCCGAGCTGCTCGCGGCGGCCCGCGAGCGCCCGGGCGACGACCTGCTCTCCGCGCTCGTCGGGGTCCGCGACGCCGACGACGGGCGTCTCGGCGACGGCGAGCTGATCGCGCTGGTCACGGCCCTGCTGGCCGCGGGCGTGATCACCGTGCGGGGCGCGCTCGCGGTCGGGGCGGTGCACCTCCTGCGGGCCGGCTCGTGGGAGGACCCCGGGGATGTCCCCGGCCTCGTCGACGAGATCGTCCGGCGCGCGGGCGTCGAGGTGTTCCCGCGGTGGGCGGGCGAGGACCTCGTGCTGGGCGGCGTGGCGATCGCGGCCGGCGAGAAGGTGCTCCTGCGCCTCGAGGCCGCCAACCACGACCCGGCGCGCTTCCCCGATCCCTCGGCACTCGTCCCGGGCCGCCCCGGTCCGCACCTCGGCTTCGGCCGCGGCCCGCACCACTGCCTCGGCGCGGCGCTGGCCCGCGTCGAGCTGACCGCGGCGCTGACCGCGCTGTCCCGCCGCGCCCCGACGCTGCGCCTGGCCGGGTCCGTCGAGGACATCCCCTGGCACCACGGCGAGGTCGACTCCGGCCCGACGATGCTCATGCTCCGCACGTGAGTGGAATGGGTCGCCAGGGCGACCCATTCCACTCACGTGGGCTCCGCCCCTCACACCAGCTCGGAGTCGCGCACCTTCTGCATCCCGCGGGCCATGCGGCGCTTGGCCGGCGGGATGCGGTCGATCAGCCGCATGCCCGTGCGCTGCGCCATCACCGACAGCGGCCCGATCACCGGGCGGCGTGCCGTGCCGTTGTCGTTCATGAACTCCAGCGACTCGCGGACGGCGAGCGAGGAGTAGCGGCGCATGAGGTCCTCGTACTCGCCGACCGCCTCCAGGAGACCGAGCTCCCCGTCGCGGACCCGCACCAGCCGGTCGCGCAGCTCGCGGGCGTCGCGCAGCGCGGTGTTGGCGCCCGCGCCGCGGCCCGGGGTCATGGTGTGGATGGCGTCGCCGACCATCGTCACCGTGCTCGGCGCCCACGCCGGCACGGGATCGGCGGTCCGGATGCCCAGGGCCACCGTGGAGCCGGGGTCGGCGGTCGCGATGAGGTCGAGCCAGCGCGGGTCCCAGCCCTCGCTGAGCTCGCCGGCCAGGGCGAGGGCGTCGGCGCCGGTGCGCTCGAGGAGGTCGGGCGGCGCGATCGAGCGCGATGTCGTGATCGCCCAGGAGATGTAGTCGGTGGTGTTGTCGAAGCGCAGGCCGGGCCAACGGGCGAGCAGCTCCTCGTCGCTTCTCGAAGGGTCCGGCTCCGCTGCGCTCCGTGTTCCGCCGGCTCCCCACGGCATCCGCACCATGTGCGTGATGCCGAACTGGCCGCGGCGGTCGAAGTACATGCCGAAGCCGTGGCGCACGCCCTCGGGCACGAGCTGCTCGGAGCGCTCGGTGAGCAGCGTCTTGCCGCCGATCGCGACGAGCCCGGTCTCGGTGTGCGTGGCGTGCGGGAGGTGCTGGCGCCGCACCCGCGAGCTCGCGCCGTCGGCGCCGACCAGCAGGTCGCCGGTGTCGTCGCTGCCGTCGTCGAAGTGTGCGGTGACCTGCCCGTCGGCGTGCTGCTCGTAGTGCGTGAACCGGTGGTCGAACGTGATGACGTCCTCCATGCCCGTGAACAGCACCTGGCGCAGCGTCATGCGGCTGACGTTGTGCTCGCCGTCCTCGGGGTCGCCGGAGGTGTGCGGGAGGTCGGCGAAGTCGAGGCTGATCAGCGTGCGGTACCGCTCGGTGAGCATCGCGAGCGTCGTGTACGGCGCCGCGGTGGTGGCCACGAACGTCGCGAAGAGCTCCGGGTCGAGGCAGGCCTTGAGCGCGCGGGCGCCGTTGGGCGAGATGCCCACGCGGTAGCCGTGCAGCCCGCTCGTGCGGGTGCGGTCGCGCTCGTGGACGGCGACGTCGATGCCCGCGCGGCGCAGGCCGTGCGCGAGGCACATGCCGCCCGTCCCGGCGCCGATGATGATCACCTTCATGACGGTTCCCCTCCGCCGGGGTCGGCCCGGCGTGCGATGTCGGTCAGGGCGGCGCGGTCCCAGGCCAGCGCGCCGGAGCGCAGGTCGTCGAGCAGGGCGGCGATCCAGGCGACGTCGGTCTCGAGGTGCGCGACGGCGTACTCGGCCTCGATCACGACGATGCGCGGCAGGAAGTCCGGCGCCAGCGCGAGGTCGCGGCGGACCCGTTCGAGCTCGCCGCGCCGGTCGGACAGGCGCAGGGCCAGCGCGTCGGCGGCGACCTCGGGGTCGAGGAGCGGCAGGTAGGCGAGCCCCGCGGTGAACTCCGCGAACTCGTGGCGGGGGGCGGTGAGCATGTCGAGGGTCCAGGTGACGGCCAGGTCCACGCCGCTGGCGGAGGCCGCGTAGACGGTGCGCTCGGGGCGCGCGAACTCCCGCTCGGTGGCCTGGGCGACGAGCAGCCCGTCGCGCACGAGGCGGTCGATCGTCTTGTAGAGCTGCGAGCGCTGACCGACGTTGACGACCTGGTCCTTGCCGCGCTCCCGCAGGAGCCGCTGCATCCGGTACGGGTGCATGGGCTCCTCCGCGGCGAGGGCGAGGACGGCGAGGGCGAGTCCGGAGCGCTGAGTCATGGTTCCCTGGACACTAGTGTCGTCGACACTAAGAGGCAAGGGCGTGCTGTCCTGTGCGTCCTCGGCACAATGGGGGCGTGACCGCCAGTGGTGAGCGCCCCGTCCTCGTCGTCGACTACGGCGCGCAGTACGCGCAGCTCATCGCCCGCCGGGTGCGCGAGGCGCAGGTCTACTCGGAGGTCGTGCCGCACACGACGCCGGTGGACGACATGCTCGCCAAGGACCCGGCGGCGATCGTGCTGTCGGGCGGGCCGGCGAGCGTGTACGCCGAGGGCGCGCCGAGCGTCGACCCCGCACTGTTCGACGCCGGGGTGCCGGTGTTCGGCATCTGCTACGGCTTCCAGCTCATGGCGGGCGCGCTCGGCGGGGTCGTCGAGCACACCGGCGCGCGGGAGTACGGGCGCACCGAGCTGGCCGTGACCACGCCCGGCCGGCTCCACGACGACCTGCCCGACGCGCACCCCGTGTGGATGAGCCACGGCGACGGCGTGACCAAGGCGCCCGAGGGCTTCACGGTCACCGCGTCCTCGCCCGGCGCGCCGGTGGCCGCGTTCGAGGACGTCGGGCGGCGCTTCGCTGGCGTGCAGTACCACCCGGAGGTCGGGCACTCGCCGCACGGCCAGGAGGTGCTGCGCCGCTTCCTGCGCGACGTCGCCGGCGTGCCCGCCGACTGGAACACCGCCAACATCATCGACGAGACGGTCACGAAGATCCGTGAGCAGGTCGGTGACGGCCGAGCCATCTGCGGGCTGTCCGGCGGCGTCGACTCCGCGGTGGCCGCCGCGCTCGTCCAGCGCGCGATCGGCGACCGCCTGACCTGCGTCTTCGTCGACCACGGCCTGCTGCGCGAGGGCGAGCGGGCGCAGGTCGAGCGCGACTTCGTCGCCGCCACCGGGGTCGACCTCGTCACCGTCGACGCCGCCGAGACGTTCCTGCGCGAGCTCGACGGCGTCGTCGACCCGGAGGAGAAGCGCAAGATCATCGGGCGCGAGTTCATCCGCTCCTTCGAGGGGGCGGCGCGGGGCGTCGCCGAGGGCAAGGGCGCCGACTTCCTCGTGCAGGGCACGCTCTACCCCGACGTCGTCGAGTCCGGCGGCGGCTCGGGCGCCGCGACGATCAAGTCGCACCACAACGTCGGCGGGCTCCCCGACGACCTGCAGTTCTCGCTGGTCGAGCCGCTGCGCGCGCTGTTCAAGGACGAGGTGCGCCGCGTCGGCGCCGAGCTCGGACTGCCCGAGACCATCGTGCGCCGCCAGCCGTTCCCCGGCCCGGGGCTCGCGATCCGGATCATCGGCGCCGTCGACGCCGACCGTCTCGCGACCCTGCGCCGCGCCGACGCGATCGCCCGCGAGGAGCTGACCTCGGGCGGGCTCGACGACGTGATCTGGCAGTGCCCGGTGGTGCTGCTCGCCGACGTGCGGTCGGTCGGCGTGCAGGGCGACGGGCGCACCTACGGGCACCCGGTGGTGCTGCGGCCGGTCTCCAGCGAGGATGCGATGACCGCGGACTGGACGCGCCTGCCCTACGACGTGCTCGAACGCATCTCCACCCGGATCACCAACGAGTGCGCCGAGATCAACCGCGTCGTCCTGGACGTGACGAGCAAACCGCCGGGGACGATCGAGTGGGAGTGAAGTCCTGAATGGCTGAGACGATCTTCAGCGAGATGTCCCGGCTGGCGGCCGAGAACGACGCGATCAACCTCGGTCAGGGGTTCCCGGACACCCCGGGGCCGCGCGAGGTCGTCGACGCCGCCGTCGCCGCGATGCACAAGGGCTGGAACCAGTACCCGCCCGCGGTCGGCATCCCGTCGCTGCGGCACGCGATCGCCGACCACCAGCGCCGCTGGTACGGCCTCGACGTCGCCGCCGACGGCGGGGTCGTCGTGTGCTCCGGCGCGTCCGAGGCGCTCTCGTCGGCGATGATTGGGCTGCTCTCGCCGGGCGACGAGGTGATCGCGCTCGAGCCGTACTACGACCTCTACGGCGCGACCGCCGCGCTGCTGGGCGCGACGCTCGTGCCGGTGCGCATCCACGCGCCCGACTACGCGCTGGACGCGTCCGCCCTGCGAGCGGCCGTGACCGAGCGGACGAAGATGATCGTCCTGAACACCCCGCACAACCCGACCGGCGCGGTGCTCTCGCGCGACGAGCTGCAGTCGATCGCCGACATCGCGATCGAGCACGACCTGATCGTGCTGTCCGACGAGGTCTACGAGCACCTCGTGTTCGACGACAACGTGCACGTCCCCATCGCGACGCTGCCCGGCATGTTCGAGCGCACGATCACCGTGGGCTCCGGTGGCAAGACGTTCTCGGTCACCGGGTGGAAGATCGGCTGGGCGACGGGGCCGGCGGATCTCGTCGCGACGGTGCTCGGCGTCAAGCAGTGGTTCTCGTTCGCCGCCGGCACCCCGCTGCAGCACGGCATCGCGACCGGTCTCGAGCTCCCCGACGACCGCCTCGCGCACCTCGCCGACGACCTCGCCCGCAAGCGCGACCTGCTCACCGACGGCCTCCGCGAGCTGGGCCTCGAGGTGTTCCACTCCAAGGCGACCTACTTCGTCACCGCGGACGTGGCGCCGCTCGGGGTCACCGACTCGCTGGAGTTCTGCCGCTCGCTGCCCGAACGCGTCGGCGTCGCGGCCGTCCCGAACCAGGTCTTCCACGCCTCCCCGGTGGGCGTGGAGACCCAGGTCCGCTTCGCCTGCTGCAAACGCGACGAGATCCTCGCCGACGCCCTCCTGCGCCTCCGCAAGCTCTAAGCGTCTGCAGGGTTGTCAGCGTGGCGGCCACGCTCGCGTTGAACGTCAGGAAAGGCCCCACGATCACTGGCCCGCAGGGCCTCCTGGATCTCGGCGCGCAGGCGCCGGAGGCGATCGATGACGGCGGCGATCTCCGCGTCGATGGTGTTCATGGGCGTCCTCCTGCCGGGAGCCGATCGGTGCGCTGCCGTCCCCGTGCCGGCCGACCCATTCCGCACCGTGCCGTCGGGGCATGGTCAAGCGACGGCGGTATCTCTCCATCATCGAGAGGTACGGTGATGGAATGAGTGACGTGGTGATCGTCGGCGGCGGCCCCGGCGGGGTGCTCCTGACCTACCTGCTCGCGCGCGGCGGGGCGTCGGTGACGCTGCTGGAGTCGCGCCACGACTTCGCCCGCCGCTTCCGGGGCGACACGCTCGCGCCGGGCGTCCTCGAGTACCTCGACACGCTCGGGCTCGCGCGACCGCTGCTCGACGAGGTGCCGCACACCCGGTCCGACGCCTTCCGCTGGCACACCGCCGAGCGCACCTGGACCCTCGTCGACTACCGCGGCGCGAGCTCGCGGTTCCCCTTCTACGCGCTGATCCCGCAGGCGGCGTTCCTGCCGTGGCTCGCCGACCGGGCCCGTGCGCACGGCGCTCGCGTCCTCATGGGGGCGCGGTTCTCGGCGCTGCGGCACGACGACGCCGGCCGCGTGTGCGGCGTCGAGTACACCGTCGACGCCGAGAAGCACCACCTCGACGCCGCGCTCGTCGTCGGCGCGGACGGGCGGAACTCCAAGGTCCGGGCCGCGTCCGGGCTCGCGGCGACCGAGCTCGGCGCGAGCCTCGACATCCTCTGGCACGCCTTCCCGCGCCGCGCCGACGACCCGTCGTACTCCGGGCTGGACCTGTTCGGCACCCCGACCGGCAGCGTCGCCCTGCTCGACCAGCGCGGCGACTGGCAGCTCGGGTGGACGATCCGGGCCGGTTCGCTCGCCGAGGTCAGGGCCCGCGGAATCGACGCGCTGCGCGACGCGGCGATCGGCGCGCTGCCGTGGCTCGCGGGGCGGCTCGACGACCTGCGCGACGTCGCCGACCTGACCCTGCTGCCGGTGCGGATCACGACGGTCGAGCGCTGGACGCGCCCCGGGCTCGTGCTGCTGGGCGACGCCGCGCACGTCGTCTCGCCGGTGGGCGGCAACGGGATCAACCTCGCGCTCGCCGACGCCGCCGACCTCGCCAACCGGCTCGTCGGACCCCTGCGCCGCACGCCGCCCGACCCGGCGCAGCTGGACGACGCCGCCGCGGGCCTCGAAGCCGCGCGGCGGCCGGGTGTCGAGCGCGAGCAGCGGGCGCAGGTGCGCACGGAGCGTCTGGCGGCGGAGCGGATCGCGTCCGGGGACGCGGGACCGCCCACGGCGCTGGCGACGCTCGCGCGCATCCCCGGGTTCCCGCGCTACGCGGGCCGCCGCAACCGCGTCGAGGTGCCGGCGCCGGTGCCGGTCATCGCCGCCGGGTCCCCGTGATCGTGGGGGCTTTCCTGACGTCTAACGCGAGCGTGGCCGCCACGCTGACTCACCCCGTGCGTCCGACGACGCCCTCGGTGGTCAGTTCCGCGTCCGGGACGTAGAGCCGCGGCGCCAGGAGCCCGCTGACCACGGTGATCAGGGCGATCCCGACCAGCAGGAGCCCCGGCGCCCAGGACGCCCCGCCGGCCGCGGCGAGCACCGCGGTCGCGGCCAGGGGCACGAAGCCGGAGGCGATCCCGGCGAGGTTGGCGGCGAGCGCGATGCCGCTGTAGCGCACGCGGGCCGGGAAGAGGCGAGCGAGCAGGTCCCCGGAGACCGCGTAGGGGATCGACAGCGCCGCCACGCCGAGCGTCACCCCGAACACGACCGCGGCGGCGTTGCGGGTGTCGAGCAGCCAGAACATCGGCAGCGCGACCACCGCGGACGCGAGACCGCCGACCACCGTCACCCGCGCGGACCCGAAGCGTTCCGCGAGCCGGCCGCCGAGGACGAGCACGCCGATCTCCACGACCGCGGCGACGAGCGTCGCGCCCAGGGCCAGCGGGCGCGGGAGGTCGAGGTCGCCGGTGGCGTAGCTGATGACGAAGGTGGTGGCGAGGTAGAAGCCGCCCACCCCGAGGAACGCCGAGCCGGCGCCGACGAGCAGCGCGGGCCACGCGCGGGCGACGACGTCGCGGACCGGGGCGGACGCGCGCGCGTCCTCGGCGAGCAGCCGGTCGAACAGCGGCGACTCCTCGACGCGCCGGCGCAGCCACAGCGCCACGGCGAGCAGCGGGAACGCCGCGAGGAACGGCAGCCGCCAGCCCCAGGCGTCGAAGTCCTCGGGCGGCAGGAGCGCGACCAGCAGGAATGCCCCGGACGACAGCAGCGTGCCCACCGGCGAGCCGATCTGCGGCATGGCCGCGTAGCGCCCGCGCTTGCCCGGCGGTGCGTGCTCGACGGCGAGGGTGATCGCGCCGCCCCACTCGCCGCCCACCGCGACGCCCTGCAGCAGCCGCAGCAGGGTCAGCAGCACCGGCGCCGCGACGCCGATGTCGGCGAAGGCGGGCAGCACGCCGATGAGCCCGGTGACCGCGCCGATCATCACCACCGTGATCAGCAGGCACGCGCGCCGGCCGATGCGGTCGCCGAGGTGGCCGAACACGATGCCGCCCAGCGGGCGGGCGGCGAAGCCGACGGCGAACGACGCGAACGCGGCGAGGGTCGCGACGACGGGGTCGCCGGTCGTGAAGAACAGGCGGTTGAACACCAGGGACGCGGCGGTGCCGTAGAGGAAGAAGTCGTACCACTCGAGGGCGGTGCCGACGAACGCCCCGACGGCGACGCGGCGGGCGTCGGCCTCGGTGGGCTGCGGTGCTGGTGCTGGGGTGCTCATGGTGTGTCTCCGTCGGGCGGCAGGCCCAGGACGACCGCGCCGTGGGTGGCGCGCCCGCCCCGGAGGGTGGCGACGACCTCGATGTCGCCGAGTCGGTCGGGGTCGATGCGGATCGGGTCGTCGCCGAGGACGACGAGGTCGGCGACGTAGCCCGGGGTCAGGCGCCCGCGGACGTCCTCGGCGCCGGCGACCCAGGCGGCGTCGAGGGTGTACGAGCGCAGCGCGGTCTGGGCGTCCACGGCCTCGTCGGCGCCGAGGACCCGTCCGGCCGCCGAGCGGCGCTGGATCATCGAGGCCATCCCGCGCAGCGGGTGCCCGTCGGCGACGCAGGGCCGGTCCGAGCTCGCCGGGACGCGCAGCCCGGCGCGCAGGAACGACGCGTGGCGGTAGAGCAGGTCGGCGCGGTCGTCGCCGACGGCCGCGGCCATCGAGTCGCCGATCTCGTGCAGGAACCGGGCCTGCGGGACCGGGGTGACGCCGAGGGCCGCCATGCGCGCGAGCGCGTCGTCGTCGACGACCCCGGCGTGCTCGAGGCGGTGGCGCGGCGGGCGGACGCGGGGCCAGGGCTGCTCGGCCGCCGCCGCGAAGGCGTCGAGCGCCGCGTCCACCGCGCGGTCGCCGATGGCGTGCGCGGCGACCGTCCAGCCGCCCCGGACGGCGTCGACGACGGCTGCGTGCAGCACCTCGGGCTCGTCGCCGAGGTAACCGGCGTGGTCGCGGTCCGCGTAGGGCTCGCGCATCGCCGCGGTGCGCGCGCTCAGCGCGCCGTCGAAGAAGATCTTCATGGGGCCGATGCGCAGGTCGAGGTCGCCGAGTCCCGGGCGCAGGCCCAGGTCGAGGCCGCGCCCCGGGCCGCCGTCGGTGTCGCGCAGGACGGAGGCCTCGGGCATGAGGTCGACGCGGACGGCGAGGTCCCCGCGCTCGCGGGCGAGCTGGTAGGCGGCGAGCTCGCGGGGGGAGCGGCCGATCCACCCGCCGCCGATCCCGGCCTCGGTGACGTGCGTGATGCCCTGGCGGGCGAACACCGCGGTCGCGTCCCGGATCGCGTCGGCGAGGTCCTCGACGGCGTACGGGCGCAGCAGGTCGCCGGCCAGCGCCTGCGCGGCCTCGAGGAGGACACCGGTGGGGTCGCCGGCAGGGTCGCCGGCGGGGTCGCGGACGACGACGCCGCCGGAGGGCACGTCCGCGGTGCCGTCGAGGACCCCGGCGCGCTCGAGCACCGCGGTCGACACCGCGCAGACGTGGGCGGAGCGGTGCTTGAGCCACACCGGGCGTCCGCCGCCGGCGCGGTCGAGCGCGCGCCGGTCGGGGGAGCCGCCGAGGGCGACGTCGTCGTAGCCGCTGCCCACGACGAAGGCGCCGTCCGGCAGCTGCGCGGCGCGGGTCGCGACGGCGTCGTAGACCGCGTCGAGGTCGGTCAGCCCGCCCAGCGGGATCTCGGCGAGCGACTGCCCGAACCACGCGGTGTGCTGGTGGGCGTCGTCGAACCCGGGGACCACCGTCGCGCCGCCGGCGTCCACGACCCGGCGCGCGCGGACCCCGGCCGGGAGCTCGTCGCCGTCGAGCACGGCCAGGATGCGGCCGTGGTGCACGGCCACGGCCCGGCCCCTCGGTCGCGCGTCGTCGAGGGTCCGGACGTTGGCGTCGCGCAGGAGCAGGTCGATGTCCACTTCTCACCCCAGGTGGTGCAGGCGGGTCAGGGGCAGGCGGTCGGCGTGGTGCAGCGGCACCTCGCGGCCGTCGATCCGCACGGGCGACGGCTCGCCGGGGATCTCGACCCGCGGCGTCGCGGTGTTGAACAGCATGTCCGCCGAGCGCAGGCCGCGGCTGCCGGCGATGGCGGTGTAGCGCGGCCCGGGCGGGAGCTCGGCGCGGGCGGTGGGGTCGTCCAGGCACGCGGCCGCGACGAACTGGTGGGCCAGCCGCGCGGGCGCGCCGCCGCGGGCGCCGTGGAAGCCGCGCATCCGGCGGGGCTGCGTGAGCCGCGTCGACCCCGATCCCGACCCGGCCGCGCCCCACGCGACGAAGCCGGACTTGATCACGAGGTCGGGCACCGCACCGAACCAGGCCGGCGACCACAGCACGATGTCGGCGATCCGCCCGGCGCGCAGCGACCCCACGTGCCCGGCGAGGCCGTGGGCGAGGGCCGGGTTGTGCGTGAGCTTCGCCAGGTACCGCAGCACCCGCGCGTTGTTGGTGACGTCGGGGCCGGTCTCGCCGGCGAGGTGGGCCTGCACGTGGGCGAGCTGCCAGGTGCGGCGCACCGTCTCGCCGATGCGCCCCATGCCGAGCGCGTCGGAGTTGACGATGGCGATGGCGCCGTCGTCGTGCAGCCGGTTCTCCGCGGCGATGGCGTGCTCGCGGATGCGGCTCGCCGCGATGCTGCGGTCGCTGGGCAGGTCGGGGTGCCCGCGGTGCACGGTCATCGTCATGGGCCCCAGCTCGCGCACGGTTGCCGCCGTCAGCGGGAGGGTGGGCGTCGTGGAGGACGTCAGCACGGAGTCGAGGCCGACGATCCGCAGCAGGTCGGGATGCCCGCCGCCGCCCTCGACGTGGTACGCGTGCACGGTGCGCCCGCCGACCGCGTCGAGCGTGTCGTCCAGGTAGCCCGACTCGTTCAGCGTGTCGGTGTGCAGGGCGACGGGGAGGTCGGCCTGCTCGGCGACGCCCAGGCAGGTGTCGATGGCGTCGGGGCCGGCGCCCCAGTCCTCGTGCACCTTGAACCCGCCCGCCCCGGCGAGCACCGCGCGCTCCAGCAGCTCGGCCGAGCCGGAGGACCCGCGCGCGAGGAACGCCGCGTTCACCGGCGCGCCGGTCCAGGAGGCCATGAGGGTGTGCAGGTTGGGCGCGGGGTTGGCGCCGACGTCCCACACCCCGCCGATGCCCATGCCGACCAGCGTCGTCACCCCGGCGGACAGCGCGGCCGGCGCGAGGTCGGCGTTCGACAGGTGCACGTGGGAGTCGACGGCGCCGGGCGTCGCGACGAGGCCCTCGCCCGGGATCATCGCCGTGTGGGCGTCGACGACGAGCTCGACGCCGTCCTGCACGTCGGGGTTGCCGGCGCGACCCACGCCGACGACGCGCCCGTCCTTGACCCCGATCGACGTCTTGCGGACCCCGAGGACGGGGTCGAGCAGCAGGACCCCGAGGACGACGAGGTCGAGGGCGCTGTCGCGCGGCGCGCGGTCGGTGACGAGCGCGCCCTGGCGGGCGGTCTTGCCGCATCCGCCGAGCATCTCCTCGCCGGGCTCGGTGTCGTCGGCGTCCACCTGCACCCAGAGGTCGGTGTCGCCGAGGCGGACGCGGTCACCCGTGGTCGGGCCGTAGACGCGGGCGTAGTCGGAACGGTTCACGGTCGTCATCGGGCGGCACCTCCGAGGCGGACGGCGGTGACGTCCCGCGTGCCCCGGGCGTCGACGCGCAGCGCCGTGCCGGCGGCGAGGTCGAGGCGCAGGTGCGCGGGGTCGGTGCCGTCGTCGACGTCGACCCGGACGCGCCGGTTGAGCCGGTCGAGCGGGACGTGCGAGGTCACCCAGACCGGCTGGTCGCCGTCGTTGCGCAGGACGACGTCGTGGCGGGCGCGGCCGGGGGCGAGGTCGATGGTCCCCGTCGCGGGCCGCACCTCGCCCGGGCCGTCGGGCGTACCGAACGGGCGGTCCACGTGCACCAGCGTCGTGCCGTGCGGGAACAGCGCCTCGACCTGCAGCGACGGCACGGCCGCGGCGACGCCCGCGACGAGCCGGTCGGGCGGGACGAGCTCGCGGGCCCGGGCCACCACGTCGTCGAGGTCGTGGCCGTCCCAGGCGAGCTCGCAGATCTCGTCGCAGACCAGCGCGGTCGCCTCCGTCGCCCCGAGCGCCGCGCCGCGGGCGAGGCGGCGGCGGGCGAGCTCGGCCGCACTGTGCAGCAGCACTCTCTCCTGCTCGCGGGGGGTGAGGTGCACGGTGTCCTCCCGGGTGAGTCCTTCACCGTGCCTCGTGCGATGCGGTCGGCGTAAGGCGTGTTCGTCGCGTCCTGCTCGCTCTAGCTTGGGCAGATGCACAACCGTCGGTGGCGGGACCTGGTGGAGCTCGTCCGCGACGACGCCGACGCGCTGCGCACGGCGTTCCTGCACCGCCTGCGCCTCGTGCCCGCCTACGCGCGGGGGCTCGTGCCCGCCGAGCGCCTCGAGGCCGACGCCGACGACACGTTCGCCTACCTGCTGGGGCGTCTCGCCGGACGCTCCGTGCCGGAGCGGCCGGCCGAGATCGGGCCGGCGATCGGCCGGGACCGGGCCCGGCGCGGCGTGCCGCTCGACGACCTGCTCACCGCGGTCCGCCAGGACTTCCAGGTGCTGTGGGAGGCCTTCCGCGCCCGCGCGGCACCGGGCGAGGCGGCGCTGCTCGTGGAGCACGTCCAGACCGTGTGGTCCGTCGTCGAGGAGTACTCCACGCAGATCCGCGTCGCCTACGAGGAGGAGCAGGCGATCCTGGCGCGGGAACGCCACGGCGAGCGCACGGCCCTCGTCGCCGCCCTCCTCGCAGCCGACGACCCGGCGCCGGAGGACGTGACGCGGGCGGCGATCGCGCTCCAGATGGCGGAGGACGACGACGTCCTCGTGGTCGCCGCGGCGGGCGAGGACGCCGCGGTGCTGCGGCGGGCGGCGGACCAGCTCGCCGCCGACGGGCGCCCGGTCCACGTGCAGCCCGCCGGGCGGCACAGCGTGCTGCTCGCGCGCTGGGAGGGGGCCGACGGCGCGCCGGTGCGGGCGGCGCTCCAGGGGGTGCGGTGCGGGGTGGGCCCGACGGCGCGCGGGCTCGCCGACGTCCCGCGCAGCGCCCGGCTCGCCGCCGAGCTCGCCGACGTCACCGCGGGCGGGCCGGTCGCACCGCGGACGCTGGCGTCGGTCTGGCTCCCGCTGGCCGCGGCGCGGCTCGGGGACGTGCGGGCGGACCTCGTGGCCGCGGAGCTCGGCGGCCTCGACGCGGTGGCGCCGCCGGAGCGCGAGCGCCTGGTCGCGACCGTGCGCCGCTTCGCCGCGGACGGATCGGTGCGCGACACCGCTGCGGCGCTGTTCTGTCACCGCAACACGGTGCTCAACCGGCTGCGGCGCGTCGCGGAGCTCACCGGTCGCGACGTCACGGTGCCGGCCGACGCGGCGGTGCTGCTGCTAGCGCTGGAGTCGACGTGGGGGATTTCCTGACGTTCAACGCGAGCGTGGCCGCCACGCTGACATACCCCGCGACACGCCCACCCCGGCGTGTCGCGGA
>NZ_JBBEGM010000023.1:0-46514 GCF_037400335.1 Actinomycetospora flava | reverse complement strand
CCACCGCAGTCGCCGCCCCGGATCGTCACACCCGCGGACCGGGCCTCGAACTCGCGCGCCAAGTTCCAGAGTTCCGTAGGACCTGCTGAGCGTTTTCGTTGACTTCCCGACCGCCGTCCACCGATTCCGGGGCACAGGCCGTCGGCGCTACTCGACGGCGCCGCGCCAAACACTCGACGCCGATCAAGGAGATGTAGCTGAGCATCGGAGGGCTACGTCGCCTCGGCGGACCAGACAGCCCTGGGCGTTACCGGGTCGGGATCACTAGGGATCCGATTGTCGCTGAACGCGTCCGCCCGGGCCGTGTTGATGATCATCGATGATGAGAGCTGGCGCGGATGTGGTGTGCAGGCGGAAGCACGTGACCTGATCGGGGCCCTCCCCAGGGTCTCGTCGACGGAGGGAGACGCGCAGCGTGTAGGAATTCGTGTCCTGCTGATGCTCGAACCGCACGTGCGCGACACCGGCCTGCCCGGGTCTGAACCAGCTGAGCAGGTCGATCTGCCCGGCGGCGGGAGCCGCTTCGCAGGAGGGCCCGGCGAACAGGTCTTCCACTCGCGGCAGGATCGGCCGATCGCCTCGGCGCTTGAGCTGCGTCCACGCCGTGGACAGTGCGTCGAGCGGCCCGAAACCGCGGACGAGCGAGAGGGGCGAGGCGACGACCTGGACCAGTGAGAGCGCAGGAGCGTAGGCGAGATACGTGTGATGGACGTCTCCGCCGAGCGCCACCGTCGGACGGCCAGCGCGTGCGTTGAACAGTCCCCTCCAGAACCGCTCGTACTGGGTCCAGTAGTCGTTGATCCCACGATCGAGGCTGTGGTCGAGCAGCATCCGCCATCCCCGCTGACGCGGGAACATCGCCGGGCTCAGGATCGGCTGCGCCACCGCCAGAACGAAGACCTCGGCGCGGCGCGCGACCTCGAGCATCGCGTCGAGGGCGTCGGGGTCGGTGAACTGGGAGACGGCGTTGCGGTGGCTGCGGCTTCGGCGTGTGCGGGTGTCGAGCAGGGCGACCTGCACCGGCCCCAGGTCGACGTGTTGGAAGAGGTCGTTGAGCGGCTCGGGACCGGCAGGCGGCTGGTGGCCTTCGGCTGTCTCGCCGAGGGGGATGGTGCCTCCGACCCGCTCCCCGCGCGTGCGTGTCTGAAAGGAGCCGAAGAGGTCGAAGGCGCCCCGACTCCACCCATCCCATTCGTTGGGGTGGACCGGCGAGTAAATCTGCTGCTGCGCCGCGTTCTCCGGTTCGGCTGCCTGAGCCGGACGCCACCAATTTGTAGGGTTATGACGGACAAGGGCACCCTTGATGAACTCGCCGATGTTGCCGAACGAGTGGAAGGCCGTCGCGGAGAAGTGCGGCCAGTTGTTCCAGAACTCGTGGTCGTCCGGCACGAACCAGGTCGGGCCTGTGGTCATTACCGACCGCAGCGCGCGCACCTGCTCACCACCCCAGCTACGCCAGTACTTCATCAGGTAGTAGGTGCGTGGGGTGTGGCGGGCGAGCGCGCCGAAGAACCACCAGGGTGCATCGAGGTAAACCTGGTCGCCGATCAGTAAAGTGAGGTCCGGGCGGCGGCCCGCCTCGGCGATCGTGCGGTTCCACAGTGTGTCGACGGAGTTGCCGTAGTCAGTGCCGAGGTCGTAGCAAGACGCGGTGACCAGGTCGAGCGGCTCTCCGGTTTGTTCGACGGCTCGGGGCAGCGTGCTCACGGTCGCAGGTGCGGACGTCGGGCCACCGAGAACACTGGCGGTGACCGGCAGGTCACGTGCCCCGCCGGGAACCGGGACCACGACGTGGGAATGGTAGAAGTTGTGGGTCGTCGAGAAGCCCGTGATTCGACGCTCACTGTCGAAGCGATAGCGCGACAGCGTCAGAGGATGCTCGATGTCCGCTACGCTCACCCCAGCCCGGATGGTGTCCGTGTCGCGCTCGACGAAGGCGCCGACCCACAGCAGGACCGACTCCGCCCACGCGTCCTTCTGCGTGACCAGAACCCCGGGTTCCACCTCTGTACGTCGACTCGGTCCCCGTAGCGCTGTGACCCACGACGCTGCCGCTCGGGCGGTCTGCCACAGGGTCCGCGGAGCGGAGCCGGAGTACTGCGCAGACCTCTGGTAAGCGTCGAGGAGGCGGAGCCCAGCCCGGAAGGCCAGTCGCTTCGACCGAAGATGCCGAATCTCGGGTACCAAAGGTTCCCCCACTGACAACTACCCCTCAGCGACACAACGACGTCGAGCGTCGACCCTCACGGCCGTCGCCGCCAGAGTCCAACAGGGTTACGCGCCGTCGGTAGGCCAAGCGATCTCCGAGAAGACGTAAGGCGAGGAGGGCTTGGCTTCCGTCACCCCGACGGCCCATGGTGACTTCTGATGTCAAGCTGATGTGCGAAGCGAACGCCACAAAGGTGGCGACATAGAAGCCGGTTACCGGTACCTGGCGGTCCGCGCGCGACGACGTTGCTGTTGGGGTGGGTCGGCCCCGGAGACGGTGAAGCGCACCGGGTTCAGTGGAGGCTGGGTTCTCCCGAGATCGGATCTTCTCGGGTTGTGTGTTGACGGTAGTAGCTCTGTTCGTGCTCGACGGGCGGGATGTTGCCGATCCCGGTGTGCAGCCGCTGAGTGTTGAACCAGTGCACCCAGGACAGGGTCGCGAGCTCGAGGTCGTCGACGGTGCGCCATGGGCCGTCGCGGCGCACGCACTCGGTCTTGTAGAGCCCGATCACCGACTCGGCCATGGCGTTGTCGAAGTTGTCGCCGACCGAGCCGATGGAGGCCACGGCGCCGGCTTCGGCGAGCCGGTTGCCGTAGCGGATCGCGGTGTACTGCGCAGATTCAATCGGCCGACGCAACACCAGCTACTCGACCGACCGTAGGTGATCTTGGAGTGCTTCGCCAGGGGTGCGCCAGCCGAGGGTCTTGCGGGGTCGGGTGTTGAGCGCGGCGGCGACGGCGTCGAGGTCGTCGCGGCCGTGCCGGGACAGGTCGGTGCCCTTGGGGAAGTACTGGCGCAGCAGCCCGTTGGTGTTCTCGTTGGTGCCGCGCTGCCAGGGGCTGTGCGGGTCGCAGAAGTAGATCTCCATCCCGGTGTCGATGCGCAGCGCGGCGTGCTGGGCCATCTCCGCGCCCTGATCCCAGGTCAGCGTCCGGCGCAGCGCCTCGGGCAGCGAGGTGATCTGCCCGGCGATCGCGTCGCGGACGGCTTCGGCGCCGTGCCCGGCCAGCGCCGGCCCGTTCTTGGTCTTCGGCCCGTCGTGCCTGGGCATCGGGGGCAGCTCGAGCAGCATCGTGAACCGGGTGGCGCGTTCGACCAAGGTGCCGATCGCGGAGCTGCCCACCCCGAGGATGAGGTCGCCCTCCCAGTGCCCGGGCACCGCCCGGTCCTCGACCTCGGCCGGACGCTCGCTGATCATCACCTCCGGGGTGACGAACTTCTTGCCCCGCCCGCGCACCCGGGCCCGGGGCACCCGCAGCACCCGCCCGGTGCGCAGACAGGCGGCCAGCTCGCGGCGCAGCGCCCCTCGTCCCTGCACGTAGATCGACTGGTAGATCGCCTCGTGGGAGACCCGCATCGACTCATCGTCGGGGTAGTCGACCGGCAGCCGGTGGGCGATCTGCTCAGGGCTCCATGCCCTGGCCCACCGCCGGTCCTGGCGCGGTCCGTGGCGACGCGTGCGCCACGGCACCTGCGGACCGGCGATCGGGCGTCCGTCAGGGGTGGTGACTTCTCCGGCGAGCCGTTCGGTCACGTACTCGCGCAGCCGCGGATTCGCGGCGAGTTTGGCGGTCTTGGGGCGGCGGGCCTGCCGCTCGGCGTGCCACTGCGCCACCGAGGCCCGGTAGTCCAGCTGGCCGCCGCGGGTGGCCGCGTTGCGGCGCAGCTCTCGGGAGATCGTCGAGGCGTCGCGGCCGGTCCGGCGGGCGATCTCGCGCACCCCGAGCTCCTGGGCCCGCAGCAGGGCGATCTCCTCGCGCTCGGCGAACGAGAGATACCGGCCGGTGGGCTCGTCGAGGGTGATCGGCGACATCCCGCCACCGTCACGAAACCACCGGGAACCCACCGGGACCGACACACCGCACCCCAGTGCGGCGTCCTCGCTGGACAGGCCCTCAGCGATCAGCCGCCAGAACCGTCGCTGCACATCGCTCCGATTCGCCGGCGGCCGACCCGGCGACTGCATCGGAGCCCGTCCTGCCCGATCCGAAACCCGTCCTCGTGCTCGTCGTGCTGCCACAACACCCTCCTCGACCAGGGTGTTGCGACGACCCCTTGAACCCGAGCAGTACACCTCGATCGCCTTCACCGAACGCCTCGCCGAAGCCGGCGCCGCCCCCTCGGTCGGCTCGGTCGGCGACGCCTACGACAACGCCCTGGCCGAATCCACCATCGGGCTGTTCAAGACCGAGCTGATCAGCCCGCGGGCACCGTGGCGCACCGTCGAACAGGTCGAGATCGCCACCCTCGAATGGGTCGACTGGTTCAACCACCGCCGCCTACACAGCACCTGCGGCGACATCCCACCCGCCGAACTCGAGCGCGCGCACTACCGTCACCACCAGCCCCAACCGAAACCCGAGCAGTCAAGCCTGTAGCTCTCCGGACACGCCGGGGCGGTTCACCCCGCTGCACGATGCGGCTGCGGAACTAAGGCGGGCCGGCTTCCTGGCGAAGGGACAGCCGACCGACCTCGACGGCACCTGGTCGCTCCAGGCGTACTCAGCGGCGTCCGAGCTAAGCGATGAGGACCTGGCTACTCTCGACGGGATAGCCGACCACTGCGGCGTCTCCTTTGACGGGTGGGGAACCTACCTCGGACCGCCCGACAAAGACGGCGGACCAGGCGTCCAGCCAAGCCCCGCAGGCCCGTCATCGCCGACCCACTACGCCGAGCCGGCAGTTCGAGTCGTCTACGAGCACGACCCTGGACTCGAGATATTCGACTCGGACCAAACACCGATCCTCGTCTTCGGCGAGGGATCGATGCATACCGAACACCCCAAGCACGGTGAGGGATGGGTTCTCTACTACCTCGACCCAGCCAGCAGCGGAGTCGACGACCATTTCGTCGGCGGCACGTTCGGCGAGCTGCCGTGGGCACTCGGTCAGGCCAAGGCCTGGCTCCACCTGCAGCGCGAGTCCGCCGACAAGGCGTAGGTCGGAGGCCCGGGCCCGCCGGCGACGTCGCCGCGGAATCGACTCAGCTCGGTCTCGGCCGAAGCCGAGTGGGCTTGCTTGCTCGGGTCGAGCTGCCAGGCACCACCTTGCAAAGATGGCCGACCGCGTTGCCCAGGGCCTCTACCAGCACCGATGTTCACATCGAGTGTCACTCAGTGCTCGCTGGCACCGACGGTCAACCCTGGTTCGCGTCACACCACGTGTCACTACAGCACGGAACGCTCGACCTCCGACTGCTCGTCGTGCCGTCCAGCACCTGCCCAGGCCTGAGCCCTACCCTCCTGGGAACGATCAGCCTGAAGCAAGGAGCGCCTGGGTGGCACAGCGAACGACGGTGATGCTGGTCGATGACCTCGACGGCTCGGACGCCGACGAGAGCCTCGAGTTCGGCCTCGACGGCATCGGCTACGAGATCGACCTCACCGCCGCCCACGCCTCAGCCCTGCGCGACGAGCTCGCCCCCTATATCGGCCACGCCCGACGCACCCGGCGCGAGCCTGCCACCCCGGCCCGCCGCCGCCCCACCCCGGCCTCGACCTCGGCGTCGACGACGGCATCGAGGTCGTCGACCAATGCGGGAGGACGTGAGCAGAACCAGGCCATCCGCGACTGGGCAGCCCGCCACGGACACCAGCTGTCCGCGCGCGGTCGCATCCCCACCGCGGTCAGCGACGCGTTCCACCGCGGCGACCCCGCCGCGCTTCCCACCACCAGCACCCCCGGCGCCACGACCACCGCCGACGTGCTATCGCCTGGTAGCGACCAGCGCGACGCGGCGCCCGCCGCGGCGGCCGGCGACTCGCCTTCTCCTGTGGGCCCCGACGGGCTGACCAGTGAGGAGCGCGAACGCATCCGGACATGGGCCCTTGAGGAAGGCATCGAGGTCAAGGCCCGAGGCCGGCTCAGCAAGGACCTGATCGGCAACTATCGATCCGTCCATAACCGCCGCTAACTCCACAGAGCCTCAAACCGTCAGGCCACGGATTAAAGATTCCCGTGCTTTGGCTCACACAGCCGCTACCAGCAACTTTAGTCGCTGAGCGGGTCTCCTGGACCTCCTCCACGCGCACCAGCTGACACCATTGTTCTCCACGACATGCTCCACGCGATGATCGCCAGCTGCGTGAGCATCATCGGGCCAGCTGGTCCCAGACCAGCATCGCCCTATAGCTCGGGTGTCCCGCGGCAGTGTCGCGAAGTCGACCGAGCGCCTTCCTCGCGCCGGGACGCCGTCGAGCTCAACGCGATGGAGCGATGAGCGACTCGGGCGAAGACCGGCGCCGGTGAGCTCGGCGGACGAGAACGCGTTGTAACCATTCGCCCAACTTCTGCGATAGCTGGTGTAAACCAGTTTGGGTGCGACAGCCTCCCGACCGAACGTTCCGATGAGCCGCAGCGCCCGGCCACCCCAGAGTAGCGTCCGCTTAACGCCTCGCTGGCCAGGCAGATTCAGGAAGGGCCATGAAGGGTGAGCACCAGAGATACACTCTTGGATTTCGAAGACCTGCGAGCCAACGAGCGCGAGCTGGTGAACAACGCCCAGACCGGCTCTTGGTGGAGCGGACCCAACCAGACCTTCGGACCTCCTTCACGTGGTCCATTAACCGCTGAACGCGCGGTGCGTGCTCAGGTCATTTATCAGCTTCTCACTGGGCACGGCGAGCTAAGTCGCAATGCACAGGATGAGGTTGTCTCCGTCAGAGCCGTGCGGCTCATGTCAGCGACTATAGTAGGCCACCTAGATCTTCGTGGTTCGAACATGAGATGTCCGCTGGAGCTTGTCGCCTGTAGTATTGAAGATTCAGAGAATCCGTGCGACTTCCGCCAAGCTTCGGGCCCCTACCTCCGTCTAACTAAGTGCCGTCTCCCTCGAGGTTTGGAAGCTCGCCATCTGAACATCCGCGGCGACCTCGATCTTAGTGGATGCGAGGCGTTCAAGAAGGTCAACCTCGATCAGGCCCAGGTCGGAGGCTCCCTGTACTTCACTGGCGCGAAGCTTCTGGGTCGTGATGATGTGACCCTCAGTGCTGCCGAGGCCGCCATCAACGGAAGTATGTTCCTTGATTCGGGATTCTCTTCAGTCGGCGAGGTTCGACTCCTCGGAGCGCAGCTTGGGCAATCTCTCGAGCTATCAGGGGGCCAGTTCCTAAATGCAGGTGGAAACGCTTTGAATGCGGACAGGATCCTGATTGAGGGTGGTGTCTTTGCCCGCAGGGGACTACAAGCAGAGGGAACCTTGAACTTTGACCTAGCGAAGATCGCCGGCATCGTAAACTCTAGCGACAGCGAAGTCTGGAATGAGGGGGGAACGGCAGTAAGTTTCGAGGGCGCCACCGTGGGCGGCGATATGATGTTGCGGACTGGAGTCGAACTCTGGGGAGGTTTGGTCGCTCGGTCGTGCTCTATACGTGGAAGCCTAAACCTGAACGGAGCGAAGATTGTTCACCCCGGCATGTGTGCAGTAGATGCAGACAATATTGAAGTGGACAGAGGAGCTTTCCTTCGTTCTGGCTTCACCGCAGAAGGCGAGGTCCGACTCTTAAGTGCATCAATCGGGAAGCTGCTCTCCTTCGATGGTGGCCATCTCAAGAATGTCGGCAATAATGCACTCACGGCGGATCACCTTTCTGTGGATGGCTCTTTCCATTTTCGATCTGAAGCTCGTGCCGAAGGTCGGATTAGATTGTGGGGATGTCAAATTGCCGGTTCGGTAGAGTTCAACGGTTCTACCGTGAGCGCCGCCGACACCGCGGCAATCATTCTTGAGCAGTCTGATATCAAGGGAGCGTTGCGAATCCTGCCAGCCTCCCTTGAGGGGCTGGTTGACTTGAGATCAGCGCAAGTGAACGTAATAGTCGATAGCGGGTTGAGCCGAAAAACTCGGACGCTCCTCCGAGGCTGTCGATATGAGTCCCTTATACCTGAGCCGCCACGCGTTGGGGTGCGTGAACGACTCGATTGGCTCCGCCTGGACCCAGAGGGATACTCATCTCAGCCCTACAGTCACTTAGCTTCGGAGTACCAGAAGAAGGGTTACGGGGTAGCGCGGCGCCGCACCTTGATCGAAGCGCAGAAGATCGAGCGTAGCAGGCACTCTGGAATTCGTGGACTTGTTGTGCCTGCATGGAGTCTCGTCTTGCGTGCGACCGTAGGTTATGGTTATCAGCCCTGGCTCGCAGTTGTGTGGCTCGCCGCCATTCTCAGCTGCGGCTCAGTCGCAGTTGAGATCCTCCATAAGCGATCTAGTCAAGACTTCGTTCCCGCCGCTAGCGCACCTGACTTCAACTCGTTCCTTTATGCCACGGATACACTACTTCCATTCATTGACTTTGGCTACAATAGATGGACACCGCATGGGCTCGGACAAGTAGCCTCGGTCTTGCTAGTCGTAGTTGGCTGGGTCTTCGCCACTATCCTCCTCGCAGCCTTCGCAGGAGTTCTCCGCCGCGGAGATTGACAGACAGTGTCGCACCCGAGTGGTCGGCCGCCGATCGACGGTCGTGTTGCGGATGGCATCCAAACACATGCGGTCCGAAGACGCGGCCTCTTGGGTATCGAGAGCAAGAGCGCCCAATATTTGGTCTAGTCAGCAGACCTGTTGACAACTCACGATCCAAGCAAATCGAACGAGAAGCCAACTACGAACAGGAAGAAGGCGGCCCATCGCACTGCGTGACCCGGCCTTGCGCTGTCGAGCGTGTACGCCAAGGGACGCAAGGTAATTGTTGTAACGACGAGCGCGGCGCCAATGAACGGGAGGCGAACACCGTACCGAGCCCGTCGGCCGCCGACTGCCAAGTAGAGTAGGGTGGCGAAGACAGGAGGAACGAGGAGGAAGAGTCCCCCATCCTCCAGCGAGCGAGGCAGACTAAGAACAAATAGGACGCAACAGAAGGTTGAGATGATTAGTAAGGCCAGTCCCATACCAGTAGCGGCCGCCGATGCCACTGTGCGCTCGTCTGGGGTCGAGCGCCTGACACTCACCTGCACGATCTCCTTGTAACGTTCGCTAAGTCGAGTTCCAACGGCACGCAATCTATCCGGACCAGTCAAGTCTAATAGTACTACCAAGCCTGCAGTAAACTGCAGCAACTTACCAATCCGGGCCCACCAGAGCACGGTTAGGCCCAAGATCGTGCTGGAGCTCGCCGAACTGCCTGTGCGCCAGATGGCGACCGCACTTGCGATCTCGCGGGGTAAGCTTGGATTTATCCGTATGAGCAGAAGAATGACCGCAAGGAAGGCGAATGCTGTGAGCCAAGCTTCTCGAAACTTGCTGCCTGTCGACTCTGTCGCCACAGTCACTTGACGACTGCTGTGGCGGTTTCGGCTAGGCTGACTCGCGACGGGAGCCGAGCCGTTGGCCTGCCCGCCAACCTCCGAAGCTCTTGAAGACCGCGGCTTTCGCTTTGACTTCCCTCTACCCCCACTCATGAGGCATGCCCTGCGATCTCATAGACAGGACAGGTATTGAAAAGATCGAGCTTCCACATACGGCTCGTCTGGTCGGCAAGTACCATTGCCTGCACCGCCCAACCGCACACGTTTGCGCCCCCTGTCTGCTGGCTCACACGTACAAGTCGGGCCCACACGCCGAGAAGTTACGCCAAGGGATAGTGCGAAGGATCAAGCTTGCCGAGCGGAGTCAACGGCGGTGCGAGCGCAAGCGCCGTCGACTGTCGCGTGGCTCGGCCGAGATTCCCCGGCCATAGCGGCGGGCTGGCCAGCCCACCCCGGGGTACGGCGCCGCGTAGTAGGGCGCCGCATAGTGCGGCTTACCTCCGGCCCCGACCCCGACATTCGCAAGCCTCCCCGACGACGACGCGCGGCCCTGATGGGCCAGGTCACCTGGCCTTCGCCCCGGGCCGCGCTGCGGCAGTACTCGCTGTTTCAGGCCGAGACGAGGGGCCGGTAGCCGAGCACGGGGGCGGCGCCGTCGAGGTAGGCCCGGCGGTGGGCGCGGGGAACCCAGTCCTCGACCGGGCGCACAGCGAGCATGCCGCCGCCGGCGATCTGCCAGTGGTCCTCCTCGGCGAGCGCGATCGCGGCGTCCTGCTCGCCCTGTGCTCGGGCCTGCTGCTGTTCGGTCACACCTGCCACGCTGCCCCGCTCGAGCGACGTCGTCCATCCCCGAAGTACAGGCGGGAGTACGTGCCGGCCCCGTCACGAGTCGGTCAGGAGCTCCCGCCCGGTCCTCGCGGTTGGTCGGTTGGGGTCAGCGAGGTCGGTACGCCGGGACGCGGTGGATACGGTCGGTGTGGTGGGCGCGGGCGGCGGCCAGGGCGCGGTCGATGCCGGCGAGCACGTCCGGCGGAACTTGCCACGACGCATCGCCGCCGGCGGCTCGATCGTGGCCGGGGAGCAGGGCGAAGGACGCGCGGTGGGCGGTGTCGTCGGGGTCGTCAGGCCCTCCGAGCCCGCCGAGCAGGTGCAGGGCAGCGGCGGCTCGGGTGTCGCCGTCGAGGGCGGCGGCGAACAGCCGCCCGATCGCGCCGCGGTCTCCGGGAGGGCCGTGCCCGGCGGCGGGTTCGCTGTCGACGGGGTCGCTGCCGGGGTGGTCGGTCGGTGTCATGTCTGGTTCGACGCAGCCCACCGACTCGCGGTTTCCCTCCGACTAACCAGGATTCGAGACGCGGGAGCAGCGGCTGCCTATCGATCAGCTGCTGACGATCAGCCGTACCGCTGTGCTCCACACCGAGTCGGCTCGGTGCTGCCTCGACTACGAGCGGCAGCGAGGCACGACGCGCCCGCCGGGCGCAGCCGACCGGACCGTCCCCCGACCATCAGCGGGAACGGCCCGGTCGTGGGCCACAGTCCGCGGAGTTCAGGTCGCCCGGGCCGCTTTAGTCGCGAGGAAGGCGCGCACGGTGGCCTGGGCGCGGGAGGCGCGGGACTTGATGGTGCCGACCGCGACGCCGAACAGCTCGGCGGCCTCCTCGATCGTCAGCCCGTCGAGGTGCAGCACCTCCAGCACCAGCCGCTGATCACGCGGCAGCAGGGCCAGCAGTTCGGGCAGGACCGCGATCGCGTGCTCCCGGTCGATCACCGCCGCCGATGGATCGCCCGGCTCGGTGCGTTCCGGACGGTCGTAGGCCCGGTACAGCTCGCCGACCGGGACCGCGCGCTGGGCCTGTCGGCGCCGGGCGGCCGTGATGGCCTCGTTGACGGTGATCCGGTGCAGCCAGGTCGACACCTTCGCCCGACCATTGAACGTGCCAGCGCTCTTGAGGACCCGCAGCCACACCTCCTGCACGACGGCCTCCGGGTCGGGCTCCAACCACGGCAGATGGCGCACCACCTGAAGCAGCACCCGCTGGTAGCGGTAGACCAGCACCCCGATCGCCTCGACGTCCCCGTCCACGTAGGCCGCGAGCAGCTCCGCGTCGTCGCGGGCATCGCTCTGCGGGTCGGCACTGTGGTGGTGGCTGCGGAGGTGGGTGGGATCGCTGCTCATGGTGGGCTCCGACCGGCAGAAGGGTCGGGGCTGGTGGGCCCCGGGGCGGTGGGTGCGAGGCGCGTGCGCCTCCACCGCCCGAAGGGCGCCGAGCGGGCCGTCGAGGCTCACCGTCAAGGGCCGGGCCGGAGCCTGCGCAGGCCCGGTCGCGCAGCGACGCGCAGCGCAGCGGAGCGCCCTTGACGGTGAGGAACGGCCCGCTCAAGCTCCCGGGGCCCATCAGCGCCGGCAGCCGCGCCAGCGGCGTCCACCCCGGCGCCGCAGGCGCCCACGGCCCGCCGGCCCTGAGGCCACCCCCTACACCCGGCCTCGAACCGCCGGTGTCTGCGCCGGCCTGCGCTGCAAGGCTCGCTGCCCGAGCGACAGACGGAGCGACCGACGAGGTCTCCGCGCGTGCCGTGCCCCTCGGGCGGGCACAGGGCCGGACAAGGTGACCGATCAGGTCCGCCGTTGTCGCGGCGTCACTCCGACCGAGGACGGCGGACCGAGCTCTCAGGGAAGGAAGCACCGATGGGTGACATCGCCGGGAAGGTCGACCAGGCCTACGAGGACAAGACCGTCGCCGATCTCGCCGACGCGCCGGTCGAGGCGCTGCAGGGGGTCAGTGAGGGCGACGCGCAGAAGCTCAAGGACGCCTTCAACATCAAGACCGTGCGGGACCTGGGCACCAACAAGTACTTCCTGTGGGCCCAGGCCATCACCAAGCTCGCCGACTAAGATCTGCGGGCGCGTGCCGCCCGCGCGCGGGCGGCACGCAGAGAAGCCCAGCTCGCCGCGGCCTTCCTCGGTCGTTGCGCCGCGCCGGGCCCCCGGTTCGGGATTCGCGCGGTCGCGGTCGGGCAGGTGGCGCGTACGCCGCCCCAGCCGGTCGGGCCGGCCCCGGACCTCGTCCCGGGGGGATGGGGCGAAGCCCGGGGCAGGCCCGATCATCGTGGCAGCCCCGACGGCCGTGCCGATACTCGACGCCGACGTCGAGCGGTCCCGCTCGAGTCCGCGGTGGTTGCTCGTGGGCCCTGGCGCTGGCTCAGCGGTGTTGACCTACGAGCAGGGTTCGCCGAAGAAGCGGCGCAGGCCGGGTTGCAGATGACAGCAGGCCGGTGCTTTGCAGCATCCAGCCCCAGCCGTCGCCGTGGCGTGTCCGCCGTGCCGCGTGGGTCTCTCGACCGAGGACGGTCAGGGCCAGCGGCAGTCGAGATGGTCGTCGAGGTTGTCGCCGGGGAGGAACACATCGCAGGCGCGGCACACGTAGAGCTGGCGATCCGGTTCGGCGTCGGGTGGGCGCGCGTCGATCCGCGCCAGACCCGCCCGTTGGCCCATCGCGGCCGGATCGACGTAGCGGCGCGTGCCAAGCCCGGCATCGGAGGACGGAGCCGCGATCGCGTCCGCAGCAGGCGCTATGTCCGGCCCGGAGGCGACACCACCAGCGTGGCCGGCCACGCTCCGCGCGTACATCTGGGCCGCCTCCGCGGCTTCTGCGGCGGTCTTCTCGGCGGTGGCCGCCGCCTGGACCTGGTCACGCCATCGGCACACCACGGGCTCGGGCAGCGCTGGCCCGGTGGGACTCAGGGTGAGCATGTCGAACCCGACTGGTACGGCGCGGGTGCGCATACCCCGCGGGGCGGGCCACCGGGGCCCGTAAGGCGCGAGGTCGTCGGTGTCCCACCACCCCGCATCGCGTGCGGCGCCCGTCCCGACCAGCGCGGTGAGCCGGTCGCGTTCGGTGGCGTAGGTCCAGCCGGGCTGTCCGTGCTCAGCCACGATCGGCGGCACCCCGACCCGTGGGTGCCACAACCACACATCCCGCACCCCGACCCGCTGGTAGTCGCGGTGCCGGCAGAGCCACTCGTCGTCAGTGACCCACCGCGACTGCAGCTCCAACGCCACTCGCGAGCCGTCGCTGAACCTGATCTGGACGTCGCTGCGGCGGCGCCCGTCGGCGGTGAACGCCTCGACCCGCGCCTCGGCGACCCCGGGCTGGGTGCGGGCCCAGGCGGCGAGGTCCTGCTTGCCCTCCGCGTGCCACACCGACTCCAGGTGATGCACCCCGCCGGACGGCGCTTGGCCGGGTGGGTGCGCGAAATGCGCCCGGCGCCGGCCGCCGACCCGGCCTTTCGGGATCAGCGCCACCCGCCGCGCCGACCCGTCGACCCCGGCGTAGCAGTGCACACACACCAGCGTCTGGTCACCCGACCAGCCCCGGTGCCGCCAGAACGGCACGTCGGCCTCGTCGATGATCCTGATCTCTTGGCCAGTGCTCAGATCGAGCCCGACCACACCACAGTCGTCCACACGAACCCCTCGGACACGGCGAGCGCGCCCGAGCCAGACGTCGACACCCGCGCCAGAGGCGCGGGGCTACGGGTCGGCGTCGAAGCGCGCGAGGACCGCGGCGGCCGTGTCAGAGAAGACGAAGAGTGTGTGTGTTCTCGATGCTTGGTGTGAGTTCGTGTCGTGTGTGGGCCATCAGGCCCAGGAGCTCATCGGCTCGGAAGGTTCAGAGTCGTGTCGTGTCAAAGGTGATGATCAAAATGGCCACCGTCGCGCACCAGCATAGACCGCCCGAGCGACAGACCTGACCATCAGCATCGAGCAAGGTGCCCGAGCGGCCAAGCAACGGACACAGCGGGGCGGCGATCCATCTAGAACATACCGAGCGCCAATTCAACGATTTCCCACGCGATCCCGCCCACGAAGACTGCCACAAGAAGGCCCATCACGATCAAGAACAGCCAGATGCAGCCCCCGAAACCGGCCTATTCGGGCCGCCTGGAGCGTGCAGAGGTCGACTTGGAAGCCGTGAGCGGGCGGGACTCTTTCTCCCTCGCCAGCCGGTCTTTGACGTCGAGGCGGAGTCCGATCATGGAGAAAGTCGGGTGTACTTTTCGTGCCCCGGCGATGAAAGGCTCGTCGGGGCCGACACGTCTGTGGTAGGTGGTGTGGGCGGAGGCCCGGGAATCGCCATCGTCATGCAGTGTCGCCTTATAGATTCCTGTCGGTTTCAAGACGAAGCCGCCACCGATGCTCACGGTCTCCCAACGTCCGTCCTGCGATGCTAGCCGATACATCCGGGCGCACGTGACCGTTGAGTCGAAACGATGGGTGTATTTCTCGGCGAACATGTCCTCGGCATCGTCCCCGACGAACAGCGAGGAGGGAAGCCCACCCAACAGGTAGGCCGGGACGAGTTCGTTCGACAGCACAGGCAGCGAGACGAACCGATCGCGTTTCGCTACTCGCATCCGACCCACGCATTCATCGCAGTGCCAGACATCCTCGTACTTGACTTTGTGTCGGTGACATAACGAGGCGCGACAACCTTTACAGACTGCTATCGCACCCATTCCAATGAGCAGATTCCGATGATCGGCGCACTCGGCATGGCTTGGAAGCGGTGCCCGCAGCGTCCTTGAACGGGTGTATTCGTAGCTAGGACCACGTCGACCACGCACAGCGCGTCGCACCGGTACTGTCCTGGCTCGAACTCTCGGCTCTCGGCTCCCCCGCACCGTGGGCAGATCGGACTGGTCACGGGCCCCCTCTCACCGGATCAACTGCCCGTCGTCGCGACCGGGCGAGACCGTTACAGCTCCTTGTGATGGAACGTGTGGCCAGCCGAGCACGGATGCCGGTCGACACCGTGACCGATCCTCGAAGCCGAGAGGGCGAGCCCGAGAACTGCGCGGCCGGGAACCTCCCGCCAGCGGTAGCGGCCGTGCGATGCAGCGAGCCGCCCGGCATCCACGGCGGGCTCGACGGTCGACCCTCACCGAGCACGACGACCGGCACTACGTGTGAAGGCGTGTCATCTGCACGGTCGTCGCGCCGTCGCGAACGACGAGCCCCACAGCACCCGAAGACCGGCCGATACTCTCGCCTCGTGCCGATGGAGGGGATCAGCGGATGACCACCGAGCTGCCGCCGGGGTGGAAGGTCAAGCCCGGTCGAGGGCGGACGGACGCGAACGGCAACCAACGAGATTATGTGGTGGTCACCGCACCGGACGGGGCGCGGTTCACCTGGTATGAGTCCGATGGAGCGGGAGATGTTCGACTGCACCGGCCCGACCACCTCATCGAGCTGGGCAGCACGCGCAACCATCCAGACGGAGACTCCCTCTACGTCCGTTTCCTGCCGATGCGAGACCGCTGACGCCCGGGCGAACGCAACTCAGTGAGACGCCTCCGGGGCACAAGCCAGGACACCTAGCCGAGAGTCGATGTTTCGCGGGTGGTGACTGCTCACCCGGCTTCCCCTGAGTGGGATCATCCCTGCTCATCCAACGAATCGAGGCCCTCGTCACCGCGAAGCAATGATGCGATTTCTCTGAGCTCGACCTGAATCGCACACGACATCAGGTACTGAGCCTTCATATAGTGCATCGCGGCTTCGTCGATCCGAGTAGCGCTTTCTCCTGACCGAAATGTGCGGGCCGCGTCGGCCCGGTAACGCTCCGCTCGCGCCTCCGTCTCGAGGGCCGGCTCATCGCGGTACGACGCACCCGAGACCGCTCCCAGTGGGCTGACGTTCACCGCTACTTGACCTTGCCCGTACTCCCTGACCTCCACCTGCACTTCCTGACCTCGGCTAAGAGTGGAGACCCCTCGGGCAAGACCTCGGCGATCGACATACACCCGACGGAAGGGGCTCGCCAGCGCGATCTCGCCGGGCCCATCCGGCTCCTGCCAGAAATCCACCATTCCCCGCTCCACATACCCTCCATCGCCAGATCGCTCTCACGGGCCACAGACCATCATGAAGTAGTGTTTCGGCAACCCACGCAATACCACCCGGAAGGCCGATAGTTGCAAGGTGTCCTCCAGCGCGAGCCGAAGCCCCCCGGGGGGCGTCCGGACGGAGTGCGCACCACCCAGCGCCGGCGGCGCTCCCGATCAACATCACCGGGGCCACGGACCGCTCGAGCCACGACAGTGGAGTCTTGACGAAGCGCCGCGCTGAGCCCGCATCGACTGCCCAGGACCAAGGCCCCAGATGGAAGCCTCGCGCCCTCCACGCCCACACGTCGCGTTCAGGCGGCAGGGGACCCCTGGCCAACGCATCTCCATCGCCAGGCGACCCCCCGGAGCCCTAGAGTCGCCCCGGGGGGAGAGCATGAACCAGAGCCGTCAAGGCGCGATCGAACTCGTCCAACTTCGGGCATGGGTACATCGCCTCGCGCTCGATCTGGAGAGAGCGTCGATCAGGCACACCAACCTGAAGCGCGAGAAGAAGACGATCAAGCTCTTGGAGCGCGCCGTCGACGGAAAGCCGCGCGGAGCCCGAAGATACGTCCGAACCCTGCTCGCCGCCGGGGTCATGCGCTACAAAGAACTACAAGCGCCAGTTGAGAACGAGACGCTTCCTGACGCAATCGTCTTCGACTTTGCTGCAGATGCCCTCTGGCCCCTGATACATGCCCCACATCCCCCGAACGGTTGGATGGCAGCACTAAGCGAGATCGCGTCGCCCGCCATCTCTATCCTGTCCCTCGACGCGCGCAAAGATCTGAAAACGTTCGGCCGCGTCGACAGAGCCGAATTCCAGGCACAACTCGCAGACCGGAGGTGTGCCGCCGGAGTCCTCAACATGCTTCGCGACCTGGGTGACCCACGCGGGACCGCCCCCCACCTAGCGGCCTTGTGCCTTGCCGGAGGAGTGGAGGCCCCCGACAGAGAGGAGAACGAGAGTCCACCGAAATCGACCCTGAGGTGGATACTTGCCGGTGCCGCAGGAGCCGTTGCCAGCGGCGTAGTAGGAAATAGGACCGACTGGGCGGTCGTCTGGGTGTACGAGTGGCTCAAGGACGAGGCCGTTGCAGAGCACAACACAACGGAAGCTGGCTATCTCTTCCTCACCTACGTTGAAGGAGATGCTCACCGCGGCCGCGCTGGAGGTACCGGGGTCCTTGCGGGCATCTTCGAAGCACTGAGCTGGACGTAGACAGATTACTGATGAGCTCGCTCAGTAGCCGTAGTCTCTCGGACCGCATAGGGCGGCCGCGAGCCATAGGACCCTTGCCGCGGTCGCCAGCTCAAGGAACGGGGCGCGATCCGTCCCCCCCGGGGACGGCGGCCGCTCTCGGCCTGGCGACCCCGCGTCGAGAGTTCCCGACGAGTCCCACGGAACGGTCCTGGGCGTTATCGGATCGAGTGAGAGAGGCGAGAGCCGCATCGGCGCCGGTGCTCCCGTCTCGACATGCCGGTCTTCTCCGGCCCTCTGGCGGGCGGCCCTTCTGAGCGCCGGTGAGCTTGTTGGGTCGAGGCAGGATCACGAACGTCGCGACTGTCGGGGCGTCTACCGCTCCAGCTCATCCGGTGGACCGTCTGAATCGGTAGGCGTGATCTCGTCAGGCGTTGCCTGCCCAGGTCCTCCACCCTCGACGGCCCGAGGCTGAGCTCGGCCGCGATAGCGCTGGGTCAAGAACGCCGTGGCCACTCCTATGATCGCGGCAGCGCCGAAGCCCGCGGCCACCTCCGGTGCACCCGCAAGTGCAGCGACGAGCGCTGCGACGACGATCAGGGCCACCAGGCCCGCAGCCAGGTATTGTCCTCGCGTCATGAACGCGGTCTCTGCCCGCGCGTCGTCCCGCTCGGCCTGCAGCGCAGCGTCCAGCCGATCGGCGTCGCGCTCCGCGATGCGGTCCAGCCGGTCGGCCTCCCGGCGCTCCATGTCGATCTGGTGAGCTGACACGTCCTCAGCCATGCGCAAGATGCGGTCCGCCGCGTCTGGCGTTCCGTCGTTGTAGCGGGCGAACGACTCCGCCGTCGGTAACGGACCGGAGTGCGTCTCATGACGCAGGCGCCATCCGTACTGACCACCCTCGGGCGGCTGAGTCCGCGGCTCTATCAGCTCATCACGAACATCGGGCGAGTCGTCGCCGCGCTGCAACGGCAGTGAAGACGATGGGTCACCGTCGGTGCCCTCCGGACCGGGCGCGTTCAGCTCCACCGGACGACTCGATCTCCTCACCTGTATCCGCGCTACTCATGACTGCGCGCAGGGTATCGCCGACCGACCGCCATATCCCGGCAACCGTCGTGCGCCGGGCCTGGCGAGCAGGTAAGGCCTGCGGAGACCGAACCGCGGTGTAGCGGCCCGTCCTTGTCGAGCGGACCGACCGGACGTGCCGGGCCTCCCTGGCGGCGAGGCGACCGGACGGGTCCGCCACTGACCGCGCCGCAGCCGCGCTGAGCCGGCCGGCCTTCACGGCCGCAGACTTTGACGAATAGGTCCTCGTGACGTTCGAGGCCTGCGCCTGTTGCGTCCCCCGAGTCACGCCGCCAGTCGCCACGTCGCGACCCTATCCACCTTGAGCTCATGTCATGCGCGCAGATGGGCTAACAAGTCGGTGAAGCTACCTCGCCGCGGCCCTCGGGCCGCGAGTATGCAGCCCGTGCCGCACACCCGTGAGCTCGAACCATCGAGACGGATCGAGGTAGAAGCAGTTGTCAGGTGTCGAGGTGGACTCGCAAAGCACCGGACCTGTCGCCCACATCGTTGCCACATCGAGGCGGCGGGCACCACCTTGCAAAGATGGGTGACAACGTTAACCAAGGCCTCTACCAGCAACGATGTTCTCGCGAGCTGTCGCTCGGTGCTCTTCGGCATCGCTGGTAGCCCCTATTTCGTGCCACGGGGCGTGCCACGACCGTGCGAGCGATGCGTTCGAAGCACCGGCGGCCGCGCCGTCGCGCTCATGGTCCGCCATGAGCATGATCATGGGGCCGCCTGCGGGCGGCGACCGAGCCACCACAGCCGCATCGCACCGAGTCGGTCGCTGACGACCAGGAGGGCCAGGACCCATGGGCCCTGCGAGCCCAACACCCATCCTGCGGGGATGCACAGGAGGAAGACCACGAGGTTCCCCACGAGGGGCCACACCATCCTGTCCCGATCCTTCGGGGTCGACGTGACGAGTCCGCGGGTGTCGATCAGGTGGCGCAGACGCAGGAGCAGCACGACGATCACAGCGTTGACGACTCCGTAGACAGCGAGCGCGATCGGCTCGCGTCCGTAGTGGCCGAGCAGGCTCGCGGGGAACGGCAGCACGGCCACCATCAACAGCAGTGGAAGCGTCCGGCTCAGCAACTGAGGGTGGCTCGAGGTGACCGACCGCATGAGCTGCCGGTGGCAGAGCCAGTAGCTGGCGATGACGTAGAAACTGACCGCGTAGGACAGGAAGTTCGGGACCAACGTCACCAGGGCCTGGGCGAGGCTCGCGTTGTCGGGCGTTGCCAGGTCAGGCACCCGCAGATCCAGCGCGAGCAGGGTCATCGAGATGGCGAAGACTCCGTCGGAAAGCGCCAACAATCGCCCGAGGGAGTTGTCTGATTCCCCCGCCGGCTCGACGTCCCGGCTGCCGATCTCGTCCATGTCGGCCCCTCCGCTCCACGGTGTCCAGTGGACCGTAGGCGTGGTGATTCCACACCGGGACCGACCTTCCAACGGTCCGTGCCGGCGTTTGGAACGAGGTTGGAAAGGGGGGAGCGAGGGTGGTGCCGACGGGTCGCCCACCAGGGGTGGCCAGCACCGGAAGGACCGTTCCGTGTCGATCAAACAGTTTCTGCCGGGTTTCCTGCCCTGGATCGTGTTCAGCCTGGTCTCCACCCGGGTGGGGCCCGGCGCGGTGGGGATGGCCGCGCTGCTCGCCATGGGCGTGGCTGCGGCCGTCGTCGTGGGCTCCCTGGTTCGCGGCC
The DNA here is from genome assembly GCF_037400335.1 of Actinomycetospora flava. NCBI lineage: Bacteria > Bacillati > Actinomycetota > Actinomycetes > Pseudonocardiales > Pseudonocardiaceae > Actinomycetospora > Actinomycetospora flava. Next base: position 26,197 of record NZ_JBBEGM010000023.1, on the reverse strand, counting down.
AGAGCCCGAAGCTGATCCCGGTCACCGCTGGGGTGTCGTTCGCCGCGATGGGCGCGTGGGCGATCGCTTTCCCGGCCTCCGACGCTTTCTTGGCCCTCTATGGTCGCGGTGTGATCGGGCTTGTTCTCGCCGCGGTCATGGCCGTCAGTCTCGTGACCCGCCCGTTCACCGAGCAGTTCGCCCGGGCTTCGGTGCCTGCGCAGTTCTGGGACTCCCCGCAGTTCCACGCCACCAACCGCCGCATCAGCGCCGCCTGGGCGGGTGCGGTCGCGGTGATGGGCGTCGGGCACGTGATCTCCGGCGCGCTGGACGCCAACGCCGCGGACTACGCGGGCTACCTGATCGTTCGGCCCGGCGAGCTTCTGCTCAACTGGATTATCCCCGCCCTCGCGCTCTACGCCGCGTATCGCTACACGCGGCGCGTCCTCGACGGGGTTCACCACAGCGCCGCGCTGGTAACCCGATGACGGCCACCCGTCAGGGCGCGCCACGGCGAGGGGATGGCCGGCCCGCCCCCGTCGTCCCGGGGCCGCACCTGACCGGACCGTTCGCCCCGGTTATCGCGGAAGTCGACGTCGCCGAACTGGAGGTCGTCGGCGAGCTGCCCGTCGACCTCGACGGCGCGTATGTCCGCAACGGACCGAACCCGCGCTTCTCCCCGATCGGCTCCTATGTCTTCCCGATCGACGGCGACGGGATGCTCCACCGTATCCGGCTGTCGGAGGGCCGAGCCGGCTACGACAACCGCTTCGTCCGGACCCCGATGGTCCTTGTCGAGGAGCGTGCCGGCCACGCCATCTGGCCCGGTTTCGGATCGGGCCGGCAACCGGGGCCCGACGAGGTCGGTGCCGATCTGGCCGGCACCAGACGCCAGCTCCCCGACATCAACGTGGTCCGCCACCACGGCACGCTGCTCGCCCTGGCCGAATGCGACCGGCCCTACCGGATCGGTCCGGAGCTGGAGACCCTCGGCCAGGAGAGTTTCGGCGGCGTCCTGCCGGCCGGCATCTGCGCCCACCCGAAGACCGACCCGGCCACCGGGGAGATGTTCGCGTTCTGCTACAGCTTCTCCGCGCCGTTTCTCACCTGGACCGTCGTCCGACCCGACGGCACCGCCACCCCGCCGCGCCCGGTCGAGGGCATCGCGCGACCCAGCATGATCCACGACATGGCGATCACCGGCCGCTACCTGATCCTGGTCGTGGCTCCGCTGTACTTCGACGGCGCCAAGGCCGTCAACGGCGGGTCGATGCTGTCCTGGCAGCCCGACCACGGCACCTGGATCGCGCTGATCCCCCGCGACGGCGGCCCGGTGCGCTGGTGCGCCGACGACGCGTTCTGGCTGTGGCACACCATCAACGCCCACGACCACGGAGATACGGTCGTGCTCGACTACGTCGAATGGTCCCGGCCGGACGACCTGGCCCCAGGCCCACCGGTGCAGCCCCGGCTCGCTCGAGCCGTCCTTCGCCCGACCACCGGCAAGGTGCGCCGCAGCACGCTCGCCGATGTCGCCGCCGAGTTCCCCCGGATCGACGACCGGCTTCTCGGCACAGCGCATAGCGTGTCGGCGTCGGTCGCCCGCACCGGCCGCGATCTACCGCACCCGGGCTGCTGGGACGCTCTCGCCTGGTACGACACCACAGCGGGCACCCTCACACGCTGGAGCCCCGGTGAGCTCGCCCTCGGCGAGCCCGTATTCGCCCCCGACCCCCGATCCCCCGACCCGCACGCCCGGGACGCGGGCTGGTGGCTCGTGCTCGGCACCCGGTTCGGCACCGGAGAGAGCGCCCTGTTCGTGCTCCCGGCCGCCGACCCCACCTCCGGGCCGGTTGCCACCGTGCGGCTCCCCGTCCGGGTCCCGCTCGGGCTGCACGGCAACTGGCTACCCGCCTGAGACCGGGCGGCCGGTAGTCCCGACAGCTCCGGACTCCGGGCCGGCCACCGGCGTCTGCGGCTTCCCCACGTGGGCGATCTCGGCCAAGGAGAGGCTGCTGCCCTCACGCCACGCCCGCTCGTAGACGCTGGGACCGAGACGGCGGGCGGCGTCCTCGAGGACCGCGGTCGTGGCGGAGCGGTACGGCCAGCGGGTCGCGTTGCGCCGGTTGTAGGCGCGGGCGGCGGCGAGGACCTGAACCGCGGTGACATCGTCTCCACCGCGGGCATGCAGCGTCCCGTGCATCTCCATGATCGGCTGGACCTCGCGGTTGCCGAGCGCGAGGTGATGCTCGAGGCCCCGTTCCGACCAGGCCAACGCCGCAGCGACGTCCCCGGCCCGCATGCCCGCGATCACGCCGAGGATCGTCGACATCCAGCCGATCTCCCGATTTCCCCGCTCCGTCGCCGCGCTGTGCACCGCTTCCACCTCGGCGAGCTGCCTCCGCGGGTCGAGTGGATGAGCCACGAGCCCCGCGAGCGCGGCCTGCAGCGCGCTGGACGAGTCCCCCGTGCGCACGGCGACCTCGCGGGCACGAGCGGCCAGCTGGCCGTGCAGCTCCACGGTGAGCAGCTCCAGTCCCGACCACATCACCGAGGGCAGGACGTCGCCCACGTCGAGCAGGTCCGGCTCGGTCAGGTCGTCGATCGCCGAGCACAACGCCTCGACGTGCGCCCGCGCGCCGGGGAGGTCACCGGCGAACAGGTGCCGGCGGGCGACGGCCGCCGCCACGAGCGCGGCGTCGACCGGACGGGCCCGCTGACACCGGTCAAGGGCCAACTGAACCCATCGGCCGGCCTCCAACTGCATGCCGCGGTAGTACCAGTAGTCGCTCAGCCCCCCGACCAGAGCCGGACCCCGCCACGACGGGCTCTCGACCAGCGAGTGGTGCAACGACGCCCGCAGGGCGGCGAGGTCGTCGTCCATGGCCGCTCGGAAGTCGAGCAGCTCGGGGGCTCCCACCCGCGGCCTGCCGAGCACGGTGCCGACCACGGCCTCGTCGCGACGGTCGGCGATCCGGTCGGCCGCGGCGTCGTCGAGCATCCGGGCGCCGTGGGCCCGCACGATCGCCAGCTGGACGAAGCGCGACCGCCCGCCGGGCCGTCGTGGGCCCTCGGCCACCAGCAGCGAGCGGTGCACGAGGCCGACCACCAGGTCGTCAGTATCGGGCCCTCCACCGATCAGGGCAGCCGCCATCGCAGCGGTCATCGGACCGGGGACGGCGGACAACGCGGCGTGCAGCTCCTGCTCGCCCGAGGACAGCAGCCGGACACTGCGTTCGACGGCCGCGCGGACGGTCTGACGCTCGCTCCGCCCGCGCCCGGGTCCAGACAGCGCACCGGGATCCGTGCGGACCTGCTCAGCGATCTCCACGAGGCTGAACGCCCGTCCGCGAGCCGCGGCCAGCTCGATGGCCAGCGGCACCCCGTCCACCGACGTGCAGATCTCGGCGGCCACTCTGAGATCCTTCGAGCCGAGCCTGCGGTCCGGTCCCGCCGCGGCATAACGCTCCAGGAACAGCTCGACCGCCGGAGACGTCGTCGAGTCCCCGAGCGCCAACGGGGAGAGTTCGACCAGCTCCTCCCCCTCCGTCCCCAGGGGCTCGCGGCTCGTGGCGAGCACCGCGAGCCGGCTGCCCGCACGGTGCAGTCGCTCGACGAGCACGGCCACGGCGTCAAGGACGTGCTCGCAGTTGTCGAGCACCACCAGCATCCGCCGGGCACCAACGAAGGCACCCACAACCTCGTGCGCCGACCCGTGGGCCCCGGTCAACCCGAGCGCGGATATGACCGCGGCGCCGACCTGCTCGCCGTCGGGGGCCGGGCTGAGGTCCACGAACCAGATGCCGTCAGGGAACTCCGCAGCCATCCGTTCCGCCGTCGCCACCGCCAGTGTCGTCTTCCCGCAGCCGGCGCCGCCAACAACCGTGACCGTCGATGCATGGACAAGACGGCGCGCGAGGTCGGCCACCTCAATGTCCCGCCCGATCAGCCGTGGGCGGCGCGTCGGCAGGTGGATCTCGGTTGCTGTACGAGCGTCGGCGATCTCGATCGGCCCGTCGACGTCCCGGGTGGTCGTGAACGTCAGCGAGCCGGACAGGACGAGCCGGTGCAGACGTTGCAGCTCTGCGCCCGGCGCCACACCCAGCTCGTCACGGAACAACCGGTCGCACTGTCGGTAGGCCACCATGGCGTCCTCGGTCCGGCCCATGCGTGCGGCCGCGAGCAGGTACTGCTCCCACGGCCGCTCCCGTAGCGGTTGCTCGGCCAGGACCGGGCCGAGCTCGACCAACGCCCGCTCCGGACGGGCCCCGGCGAGCAACCCGTCCACCAGGGTCTCGGTGAGCTGCCTGCGCATCTCCTCCAGGCCCGCGACCACGGCTGCCGCCCAGGTCTCGTCGCTCCACGGCGCGAACGGGCGCCCCCGCCACAACGCGCGGGCCTGCTCAGCGCGCTCGACCGCCCGCCCCGCCTCGCCGGCCGCCAGCAGCTCCGACGCCTCTCGAACGAGGCTCGCACACGACGCGGAATCGAGACGGTCCCGACCCACTGCCAGCCGGTAGCCACCGGCATCAGCGACGAGCAGGGCCGGCGCCTCACCCCTGCGCCGCTCCGGCTCCAGAAACCGACGCAACCGGTGCAGGTGAGACTCCAGAGTCGACACCGACCTCGGGGCGCCGTGGGAGCCCCATACGGCCTCCATCAGCTCGCCGACCTCGACCCGCTCGCCAACTCCAACCAGCAGACGCGACAACAACCGACCCAGCACCGCCCCACCGGGCGACCGCGCCGCACCCCCGACGCCGAGCTCGACCTCGACGGCACCCAGAACACGGAACCCTGGGACGCCCACGTCCGACACGGTCACCACCTCAGCGCGCGCGAAGCCTTCGCGCAGCATATGGAAGCTTCCGCTGCCGGAACCGGGCGCAGGCCGAGAGCTACAACGCCTCGAGCAGCCCTTCGGCGGCCGAGGGCGGAGGCACGTCCATCATGGGCGCGTGCCCGCTCGGCGCCCCGGTCACGCGGGCGGCGCCGCCGTGCACGTCGTCCTCGAAACGCTCGCCCCGCCCTTCAAGATCTCCTACGCCCTCGGCAGGTGGACTGCCATTCGGGGGTTGGATGGCCACCCAAGGTCGACCTGCGCCAACCCTGTGAAGGGATGTGGCTGGTGTCGATGGCGAGCACCGCCGCAATTTCGTGCCACGTCCGGGCACAGACGATCAACGAAGCGCGCGTTCTCGCAGGTCAGATGGGTGGAGACGAAGGGAATCGAACCCTCAACCCCCGCCTTGCAAAGATGGACGATCCTCTTGCCCAGGGCCTCCACCAGCAACAACGTCCTCGCCGGGCGTCACTCCGTGCTCCTAGGCAACATCGCTACACCACGTTTCGCGTCACGAGCCGTGTCACGACGCCGGTGGGCCGGCGACGCTCAACCCGCCCAGTTACGGATGGCCTTCATCGCATCGCGACCGCAGCCTTCGACACCGCACCGCTCGAGGCCGAGGAGCAGCCTCAGCTGCCCGTCCCGCGAGCGCGACCGCCGGTGCGGCGGGCGGCAGCGATGTAGGGGCGAAGACCTCACGAAGCGCCTCGACACTGTCCCTGGCGAGGTTGATCTCGTAGGTCACCCCGTCGAGCGCGTACTCCACCGCCCTGGCTGGACGGCTCGGACACGCTCCCCAGCTCCCAACTTGCGCTGCTGATCAGCGAGGCGTCGGGGTCGTCGTCTTTACGCTCGGTACACTGGGTACGAGGGGTTCGAGGTAGGTGTCTGACGGTCGTGCATCGCGCAACCTGCCTAGGACCTCAGCCGGGAACTCAGCCCGTCGAGTCGTAGACGCCATCGCTTGGCAGTTCGTCGACCGAGCTTGTAGCCCAGACGGGCCGACGAGCAGAGCTGCGCGGCGCTGCCGACCTTTAGACCTGCTACCCGCTTCGGGAGGGAGAGATGGACACCGACACAACGAAGGCTTGGGACGAAGTTCTCCAGCACTTCCGGCTGCCCGCGCTACCCGCGGGCCCATGGTTCTCGGCTCCGAGCATGCTCGGCAAGGCAGTATGCACTCACAATGTACTCATATAGGTTGAGCATTTCCTGAAGCGCCAGGATCGCCGCTGAGCCTGCCGCCCTGCGAGCTCTCGGGAACCGGTGGCTCGAAGTGCTCTGGCACTGCCTGACCAAGAACGTGAAGTACGACGAGGCCCTCCACCAAGCGAACCGCCAACGGCACCTATCAGCCGTCGCCTGAGCAGCCCGAAACAGCGCTGACAGAGATCTTCGCCGGTGGAGCTGGACAGAGGGTGTCTCCCGGGGTCCTCCGGCACCGGCCGCCGCAAAGCGGCGTCCACATCAGCGCCGCGGGCGCCACGGCCGCCCGGCCCTGAGGAGCACCGCCCGGGCCGGGCGCGTACCGGCCGACCGGCGGGCCTCGCTCGACGCCGGTGGCAGCGCCGCCCGCGAACGACGTCGGGTTCGCGGGGCGCTCTTGTCGTCGGGGCGCGCCACCACACTTGGGGCCCGTCGCCCGCGCTCCCCCTCGGACGCCTCCTCCTGTCCTGGAGGTACGTGTGGTGCAGCCGGCGCGCAACGCCTGGTAGGTGACCCGATCCGAGAGCCCGCTCCGCGCAGCAGGCACCGCGTACGAGCAAGGCCGATGGCGCACGCCACCAAGTACTTGCGCCTACGACCCGACCTCGCCCCCAATGTGGCAGCCGACTCGGCATGCCCCGTGGCGAGTTCGATGAAGGGTATGCATCGGAGCCCTACCGACCAGGCGGTCAGCTACGTCGCGCCGATGTGCACAGTTTCGCGGCCTCGTACCTCGTAAGGCTGACCTCGAGCCTGACGCGTTGCTTGCTCGGCCTCGCTGGACCGGGCACGATCTTGGACGGCGAACTCTCGCGTCTCTTCGAGTCGGCCGGTGTGCTCGAGCGACGCGGGTCCGCGGAGATGAAGACCAGCAACTGACCTCTTGGGAGTGATCATGCCGCGTCCGTACGCCAGTGGAGTCGTCGCCGCGCCCGTCGACAAGGTGTGGGCTCAGCTTCGCGCCTTCAATGACCTGCCGGCCTTCCTGCCCGCGATCGGGCACAGCGAGCTCGTCGAGGGTGTCGACGGTCAGGTCGGGGCCGTGCGGAGACTGACGCTCGCAGACGGCGGGGACCCCTTCGACGAGCGGTTGCTCGTCCTGGACGACCCGGGCCGCAGCCTCACCTACACCTTCACCGGGGCGAACCCGTTCGGCGTCCGCCGGTACGTCTCGACGGTCCGGGTCAGCCCGGTCACGGATACGGGCGAGTCCTTCGTCGAGTGGTGGGCGGAGTACGACGCCGAGGCGGACCAGGAGGAGGAGCTCAACCGCACCTTCGCCCAGGACGTCTACGGCGGTGGCATTGCCGGCCTGCGGAAGGCGCTCGGCTAGCTGGTCCGGGTCAGCTCGAGGCGGGCACCGCCACAGATCGCGAGCAGCGCACGGTGGAACTCGTGCTGCGCGGACCCACGTTTCACGACCTCGTGCTCCGAGCCGGTCAGCGACATACCGGCCGGTGCTGGTGTGCATCGTGAGCCGGACTCCCGACGCGAGATGCGGTGATTCCAAGGGATTCCCCCCGCAGATGCGGAGTCAGCCATGCTGTCGCTGTGCTCAGCGACGCCAGGAACCCCTCGGCTCTGGACCCGACAGCGCTCTATCGGCTCCGCGACGGCGCTTACGCCGCCGATCTGGTCCTCGCTGCGGTGAGCAAGTTCGACCTGTTCGACTGGCTCGTCCACCACGGTCCCGTCCCCGCCGTGGAGCTGTGCGAGGCGATGGGGTGGGCGGCGCGTCCCGCTGACGTGCTGCTGACGCTGTGCGCGGCGCACGGTCTCATTGAGCGCTTCGTCGAGGCCGACGATCTCGTCGCCGTCTCAGAGTTCGGGCGTTGGCACCTGAGCGGGGACACCTCGTTCGACCTGCGGCCCTACTACGGCTCCCTCGCCGAACGGCCGGGCGTCGCCGAGTTCGCCTCGGTGTTGAGAACCGACCGTCCGGCTGCGTGGGCGAGTGCGGCACCGAACGGCGCCCCAGGATCGGACTGGTCCGGGCGCCTGTCCGACCCGCACTTTGCGGCCGGGATCACCGCCGCGATGGATGCACGAGGCGCCTTCCTCGCCCCCACGGCGGCGCAGGTCCTCCGCGACCTCCCGATCCGGAGACTCCTCGACATCGGCGGCAGCTCGGGGATCTACGCGATGGCTCTCCTCGAGGACCGGCCCGACGCCGCGGCCACCGTGCTCGAACGGTCACCGGTCGACGACGCAGCCCGGACGCTGCTCTCTTCCCGCGGAGCCGGCGAGCGCATCGAGGTCGTCACCGCCGACATGTTCGCCGACCCATGGCCGCATGGATGTGACACGCACCTGTTCTCGCAGGTGCTCCACGACTGGGACGCCGAGCGCGTCGAGCAGCTCCTGGCCGCGTCCCACAAGGCGCTCGCGCCAGGCGGGCTCCTGATTGATCTCGACGCGCACGTCGACGGTCGTCGCACCGGTCCCCTACCGGTCGCCGAGTACTCGGCCCTGCTGATGCACTCCACACCCGGGAAGTGCTGGTCGGTCGACGAGCTCGCCGGGATCGCCGCACGCGTCGGTTTCGTCGGCGTCGAGGTTCGGCCCTGCGCCGGCGATCGCAGCGCTCTCGTCTTTACGAAGGCCCCGTGACCTCACGTCGCGAGGGCAGCCTCAGCCGTTGAGGGTGTCAGCAAAGACACACCCAATCGTAGGAAATTCGCGAAGCCGCCACGACGGAAAGGGCCCGCCCGCTTCTACGGCGCCTCCCCCGAGCGCGTGCCCGTGGCTGCGGTTCGGCGTCTCCGTCGTTGGCTCGGCGTCGCCGTCGTCTCGCTCTAATGTGGGTCTGACCAGGGCCGACGGCGCCGCTACCCCCCGGCGCGCGCCGCGGCTCTGGTCCCACTGTGCGCATCGAAGAGGAGACTTTGTGGTGTCTGTGCCCACGGGCGGTTCGGTGGGTCTTGCCGAACTCGCCGACCTCCTGAGTAGCCGCTCACTCGACGACGCCGAGCTGGCGTTGCTGAGCGACGAGGCCCCGGAGACCCCGGTCCTGCCCGACGTGTCCGTCCTCAAGATCGGTGGGCAGAGCCTCATGGACCGGGGCCGTAGCGCCGTGCTGCCGCTGGTCGAGGAGATCGTCGCCGCGAAGGCACAGCACCGGCTCCTGATCGGCACCGGCGGCGGCACCCGCGCCCGCCACGCCTACGCCCTCGCCGCCGGGCTCGGCCTGCCGACCGGGGTGCTCTCCGAGATCGGCTCCGCGGTCGCCGGCCAGAACGCCACCATGCTCGGCTACTTGTTGGCCAAGCACGGCGTGCCCATCGTCGAGCCCCACGCCTTCGCGACGCTCCCTCTGCAGCTGGCCGACTCTGGCGCGGCGATCTTCCCGGGCATGCCGCCCTACGGCATGTGGCAGCGCGTGCCCCAGGAAGGTGTGATCCCGCCGTACCGCACCGACGCCGGGTGCTACCTCGTCGCCGAGACCTACGCCTGCCAGCAGATCATCTTCGTCAAGGACGAGGACGGCCTCTACACCGCCAACCCGAAGAACGACCCGTCAGCAACGTTCATCCCCGAGATCACCGTCGACGAGCTCCTGGCCCGAGAGCTGCCCGACCTCGTCCTCGAGCGCGGCATGCTCGAGCTGCTGCGCGACGCGCGCCACGTCCGCTCGGTCCAGGTCGTCAACGGCCTCGTGCCAGGCAACCTCACCCGCGCCCTCGCCGGCGAGCACGTCGGCACGATCATCTCCGCCGGAGGAGACCGATGAACCGCCCCGACCACGAGGACCGCAAGGGCCGAGACGTCGAGTCTGCCTTCGTGCGCCAGACCCTCCTCGACCGCAACCTCGTCCGCTCCGCGGAGCCCGACGACGTCGCCCCGATCCGGCTGCTGCCCTGGCTCGAGGTCGTCGTGCTCGGCGGATCGACGATCGTCGACCGCGGCCGCGACGTACTGGTGCCGCTCGTCGAGGAGTTGCGCGGGCTGATCACCGGCGGCGACCACCGGATGCTGCTGCTCACCGGCGCCGGCGTCCGCGCCCGCCACGTGCTCGGCGTCGGGCTGGACCTCGGGCTTCCCGCCGGCGCGCTCGCCGGGCTCGCCGCCACCGAGGCCGAACAGAATGGGCGCCTCGTCGCGTCGCTGCTCGCGGCCGAGGGCGTCTCCTACCTCCCGCACCAGACCGTCGCGGGCCAGCTCCCGGTGCACCTCGCGGCGGCCAACGCCGCGGTGTCCAACGGCTACCCGCCCTACGGCGTCCACGAGTTCCCGACGCCTTCAGCCGGACGTCTCCCGGTGCACCGCACCGACACCGGTGCGCTGCTGCTCGCCGACGCCTTCGGTGCACAGCGCCTGGTCTACGTCCGGGATGCCGCGACGCTCAAGGGGCTTCCGGAGGAGGTCTCGGCCAAGGAACTGCTCTACCGCGACGGCAACCTCCCGATCGACCGGCTCGCACTCGAGCGGCTGGGCCTCGCGCGCCACGTCCGGTCGTTGACCCTCGTCGACGGCACCACCCGCGGGGGGCTCACTGGCGGGCTCGACGGCGCCGGGGTGACTGTCACCGCCGACTGACCCGCACCGAGCCGCGTCGTCCCGCGGTGGATGACCCACCACCGCGGGACGACGCTGGGCACCCCTACGAGGGGAAGTTGCTCGGCTTCTCCTCGAAGATCATCGTCTTGTTCTCGAGGTAGTGGTGCAGACCCTCGACGCCGCCCTCGCGGCCGATGCCGGACTGCTTGAACCCGCCGAATCCGATCCCGAAGTCGGTGTGGAAGTTGTTGTGCCCGACGGTGCCCGCCCGCAGCCGGCCGCCGACCTCCCGGCCCCGGTCCGGGTCGTTGGTGAACACGGCGGCGTTAAGGCCGAAGACGGTGTCGTTGGCGATCCGGATCGCGTCCTCCTCGTCCTCTGCGGGGATGACCGACAGCACCGGCCCGAAGATCTCCTCCTGGGCGATGCGCCAGGAGTTGTCGACGTTGCCGAAGACGGTCGGCTCGATGAACCAGCCGCGCTCGAGGTCTCTCGGGCGGCCGCCGCCGGTGGCCAACGTCGCGCCCTCGCTCTTCCCGATCTCGATGTACGACTCGACGCGGTCGCGCTGGCGCTGCATGGCCAGCGGGCCCATCTGCACGTCCGGGTCGAACGGATCCCCGAGTCTGACCTGCGAGAACGTCCCTGCGAGCGACTCGACCATCTCGTCGTGCCGACGGCGGGGGACGACGATCCGGGTGAGCGAGGAGCAGACCTGGCCGGAGATGAAGCACTCGGCTCCCGAGAGGGTCGCGGCCGCCTTCCCGAGGTCGTAGTCGTCGAGGATCACCGCAGCGGACTTGCCGCCCAGCTCGAGCGAGTAGCGACCGACCCGCTCCGCCATGATCCCAGCGATCTTCTTGCCCGCGGCCGTCGAGCCGGTGAAGGCGATCTTGTCCACCCGCGGGTCGCGCACCAGGGTCTCGGACACCTCCCGGTCGGCGGTGAGCACGTTCAGCACACCCCCGGGCAGCCCGACCTTCGCGGCGATCTCCGCCATGATGAGCGGAGCTCCCGGGGCCTCGGGCGAGGCCTTGAGCACCACGGTGCAGCCGGCCAGCAGCGCCGGGGCGAGCTTGTAGGCGATGAGCGTCATCGGCGCGTTCCACGGGATGATCGCGCCTACCACGCCGACCGGCTCGCGGACGATCATGCCGTAGTTGCCGCCCGCGGTCGGGGTCTCCGGCGTCTCCCAGTGGTACGTCTCAGCGAGGTCGGCGTAGTAGGTGTACGCGTCCGGGATCCCGCCCATCATCCCCTGCGCGACGCCGGCGAGGATGCCCGACTCGCGCGGCCACACCTGGATGACGTCGTCGGTCCGCTCCCGGACCTCGGCGCTGATCGCGCGCAGGTACTCGGCGCGCTGCGCGTGCGTGAGCTTCGGCCAGGGGCCGTCGTCGAACGCCTCCCGGGCCGCTCCCACAGCCCGCGCGACGTCGGCGTCCTTCGCCTCGGCGACGCTGAAGTAGACCTGCTCGGTGGCGGGCTCGATGACATCGATCGTGTCCGACGACGAAGGGCCGACCCATTCGCCGCCGATATAGAACTTGTCGAGGCCCGTGATCGGGGCCTTCCTGTCGCTGGCGATGCTCACGCGTGCTCCTCCGATGGGGCTCGTCGTGGCCGGGGGACGCGTCACGCCGACCCGTCCTGCGCCCGGCGGACCCTCCGGCCCCACAGGAGGTTCCCCCGCATGTGCGGGCTGACACAACCCGTCGTTCCGCATTTGCGTAGTTGCCGCGCGCCGCGGATGCGACGAAGGTGCGACGACATGGCACTGATGGACGAGGCTCTCTGGACCGGCAAGCTCCTCAACGGCGATTGGAGCCCTGGCTCCGGTGCCGACCGCACGTCGTCGAGCCGGCCACGGGCGCCGAGCTCGGGCGGGTCGCGACGGCCGACCCGTCGGACATCGCCGCAGCCTGCGCCCGGGCCGCCGAGGCCCAGCGCGAGTGGGCCGCGCGGCCCTACACCGAGCGCGCCGCGGTGCTGCGTCGCGCGGGCGCCCTCTGGGAGACCCACGCCGCCGAGGTGCAGGACTGGATCGTGCGGGAATCCGGCGGCATCCCGTCGAAGGCCCAGCTCGAGACGCACATCGCCTCCGAGGAGTGCTACGAGGCCGCCGCCCTCGCGTCGCACCCCGTCGGGGAGGTGCTGCGCTCGGAACAGCCCCGGCTCAGCTTCGCCCGGCGCCGACCGGCGGGTGTCGTCGGCGTGATCGCGCCGTTCAACTTCCCGCTGATCCTGTCCATCCGTGCTGTGGCGCCCGCCCTGGCGCTCGGCAACGCGGTCGTGCTCAAGCCTGACCCGCGTACGGCGGTGTGCGGCGGCGTCAGCCTGGCGCGGGTGTTCGAGGAGGCCGGACTCCCGGCCGGCCTGCTCGCGATGCTGCCCGGCGACGCCGGCTGCGGGGAGGCCGTGATCAAGGACCCGCACGTCCGTGTCGTCGCCTTCACCGGCTCGACCCGCGCGGGCCGCGCGGTCGGAGCGCTCGCCGCCCAGCACCTCACCCGCGCGCACCTCGAGCTCGGCGGCAACTCCGCGCTGATCGTCATGGGCGACGTCGACGTCGAGGCGGCGGCCTCGATCGGCGCGTTCGGCTCCTTCATGCACCAGGGCCAGATCGGCATGACCACCGGACGCCACGTCGTCGACGCGACGATCGCCGACGACTACGTGGCCGCCCTCGCCCAGCACGCCGAGAAGCTCCCAGTCGGTGACCCTGCCTCGGGAGCGGTCGCTCTCGGCCCGATCATCGACGCGGCCCAGCGCGACCACGTGCACCAGCTCGTCACGGCGACGACGGAGGCCGGCGGCCGCCTCGACGCCGGCGGAACCTACGAGGACCTGTTCTACCGCCCGACCGTGCTCTCGCAGATCACGCCCCAGGCCCCGGCGTGGGCCGAGGAGGTCTTCGGGCCGGTCGCGCCCGTCATCGCGTACTCGAGCGAGGACGAGGCCGTCGCCCTGGCCGCGGACAGCGAGTACGGGCTCTCGTTGGGAATCCTCGCCGCCGACGGGCTGCGCGCCCTGGAGCTCTCCGAGCGCATCCCGGCCGGCGCGGTCCACATCAACGACCAGACGGTCGCCGACGAGGCGGTCATCCCGTTCGGCGGGCTGGGCGCGTCGGGCAACGGGTCACGCACCGGGGGCATTCAGGCCAACCTGGATGCCTACACCGAGACCCAGTGGGTCACTGCTCAGAGCCGCTTGCCGGCCTATCCGTTCTGAAGACGCTTCGCGTCTCGGCGTCCGGCAGCCTAGGCGGACTACCTCGTGATGTTCGCAGGTGCGCAACAACGCGGTTGCTCGGTCCGCAGATGCGGCGCGAAGGTGGTTGAGGCAGCGGATCGATCCTGGGCCGCGACGGATGGGGAGGTCTCTCGCGATGGTGTTCATCCCCCATCTCGTCGACGGCGAGGAGGTCTCCTCGCTCGACGGCGCGACGTTCCCGTCGATCGACCCGGCCACCCGCGAGGAGCACGCGACGGTGGCGCTCGGATCGGCCGCCGACGCCGACCGGGCCGTCGCGTCGGCTCGGCGGGCGTTCGACGAGGGCCCGTGGCCGCGGATGGGCTTCGCCGAGCGTGGGGCGATCCTGCACCGGCTCGCGGACCTCGTCACCGAGCACCTCGACGAGCTCGCCCTGGCCGACACCACGGACATGGGCAAGCCTATCGACGACTCGCGGAGCAAGGACGTCCCGCGCACCGCGCAGAACATCCGGTTCTTCGCCGACCACGCCCGTCTCGCCCACGGCGACGCCCTGCCGATGGACACCGGTCACCACGCCTACTCGCGCTTCCCCCCGGCCGGGGTCGTCGCGGCGATCGCGCCGTGGAACTTCCCGCTGATGCTGGAGTCCTGGAAGATCGCGCCCGCCCTGGCGTGGGGCAACACGGTGGTGCTCAAGCCAGCCGAGGACACCCCGTGCTCGGCGACGATCCTCGCCCGCCTCGCGCTCGAGGCCGGCATGCCGCCCGGGGTGCTCAACGTGCTCCACGGCTACGGCCCGGACTCGGCGGGCGCCGCGCTCACCACCAACCCGCGCGTCGACCGGATCACGTTCACCGGCGAGTCGAACACCGGCCGGGTGATCTCCGAGGCGGCCGCGCGCAACCTCGTCCCGGTCAGCCTCGAGCTCGGCGGCAAGGGCGCCAATCTGGTCTTCGACGACGCCGAGCTGAACGGCGCTGTCGACTGGTCGATCAAGGCGATCTTCACCAACGCCGGCCAGGTGTGCCTCGCCGGCTCGCGGCTCTACGTCCAGCGCGGGGTCTACGACGAGTTCGTCGAACGCTTCGCCGCCGCCGCGCAGGCGCTCGTCGTCGGCGACCCGAAGCAGTCCGGCACGCAGATCGGCCCGCTCGCCTCGGAGACCCATTTCCGCAAGGTCGGCTCCTTCCTCGACGGGATCGAGCAGCACGGCGGCAAGATCCTCACCGGCGGCGGGGGCGAGGGCTGGACCGTCGAACCGACCGTCGTCGTCGACGCCCCGCCGGACGCGCCCGTTCAGCGCGACGAAATCTTCGGACCGGTCGTGTCGATCACGCCGTTCGACACCGAGGCCGAGGCGGTGCACCTGGCCAACGACACCCGCTACGGGCTCAACGCGATGGTGTTCACCGAGAACCTCTCCCGCGCCCACCGCGCCGGCGCCGCTCTGCGGGCGGGCACGGTGTGGGTGAACTGCTTTTTCGTCCGCGACCTGCGCGCCCCCTTCGGCGGGATGGGCGACTCGGGCGTGGGGCGCGAGGGCGGCGACTACAGCCGCGAGTTCTTCACCGAGCCCCAGGCCGTCGTCATGGCCATCCGGCCCGACAGGGCCTGATCACCGACGACCGCCCTCAGGCGGAGAGGGGGGCGCCGACGGGACACCGAAGTCGTCGAGCCCCTCGAGCAGCGCCGCGGCCACGAGGCTCAGGGGTTCGTCCGCGGCCGTGAGCACGCCGACCGGCGGCGTGGGGACCGGCGGCAGGGGCACCGCTCGCATGCCGGGCGGCACGCCGAAGGAGTCGAGCCAGGTGTGCGCGACGACCGTCGACCAGCCCTGCGCCGCGTGGGAGTAGAGGGCGGCGACGGAGTTCGCCTCGATGACGGGATCGAGCCGTGCGCCGGCCGCGAGTGCCCCCGCCTCGAGGATGCGCCGATTGCGCATCAGCCGGACCAGCGCGCACAGCGGGCGGTCGACGGCCTCGGCCCACCCGACCTCGTCCCCGTCCGGAGCGAGGCCCTCGGGGGTGAGCAGGAGGTAGCGCTCCCGGTAGAGCTCGACCGACCGCGTCCCCGACGGCGGCTCGGGGTCGAGGTAGGTCAGACCGGCGTCGAGGGTGTAGTCGCCGAGCCTCCGGACGATCTCGGTCGAGGGCAGCTCCTCGATCCGGACCCGCGCCCGCGGGTGCCGGGCGCAGAAGTGGCCCGTGAGGCGGCCGACCATGGGCATCGCCGTTGGGATCGCCCCCAGGCGCAGCGTGGCGTCGAGGCCGCCATGCATGCGGGCCAGGTCGTCATGCAGCCCGTCGCGCTCGGCGAGGATGCGGTGCGCCCACCCGAGGACCCGCCGCCCCTCCTCGGTGAACCCCGCGAAGCGCCGGCCGTGGTGGATCAGGGTGACCCCAAGCTCGCGCTCGAGCTTGTGCAGCCCCGTGGAGAGAGCCGGCTGGCTCGCGTGACACGCCAGGGCCGCGCGCCCGAAGTGCTCCTCCCGCGCGAGTGCCACCAGGTACTCGAGCTGGCGCATGAGTACGTCGCCGGACATGCGACGGACCCTAGAGCTGATCATCCATTCCGTGAATGACCGCATCTGCGGCGCAGATGGTCGTACTATTGCCGCGGATTCGGAGCAAACGGGACGTTGGCTATGGCCCGCCCGTCACCGTCGAGGAGGCTCCACATGGCCAAGGTGCTCTGCGTGCTCTATCCGGATCCCAGCGGTGGCTATCCGCCGCCCCTGGTGCGCGACGGTCTGCCCCAGCTGGAGCACTACCCGGACGGCCAGACCCTCCCCTCCCCGAGCGCCATCGACTTCACCCCCGGCGCCCTGCTGGGGAGCGTGTCGGGCGAGCTGGGGCTGCGCCGGTTCCTCGAGGACGCCGGTCACGAGCTCGTCGTCACCGCGGATAAGGATGGCGACAACTCCGAGTTCGACCGCCACCTCGCCGACGCCGACGTGGTCATCTCCCAGCCGTTCTGGCCCGCCTACCTCACCGCCGAGCGGATCGAGAAGGCGCCGAACCTCAAGCTGGCCCTCACCGCCGGTATCGGGTCGGACCACGTCGACCTCGATGCCGCGATCGCCCACGGAGTCACCGTGGCCGAGGTGACCTACTGCAACTCGATCTCGGTCGCCGAGCACGTCGTGATGATGATCCTCTCGCTGGTGCGCAACTATTTGCCCTCGAACCGGATCGCCAGCGAGGGCGGCTGGGACATCTCGGACTGTGTGTCGCGCGCCTTCGACCTCGAGGGCATGGATGTCGGCACCGTCGCCGCCGGCCGCATCGGGCTCGCGGTGCTGCGCCGGCTCGCCCCGTTCGACGTCCGGCTGCACTACACCGACCGACACCGCCTCCCGACCGAGATCGAGCAGGAGCTCAACCTGACCTTCCACGAGTCCGCCGCGGCGATGGTGCCGCACTGCGACGTCGTCACTGTCAACGCGCCCCTGCACTCCGAGACCCGCGGGATGTTCGACGACGACCTCATCGCCACCATGCGACGCGGCGCCTACCTCATCAATACCGCCCGCGGGCTGATCGCCGACCGCGAAGCCGTCGTGCGCGCCCTCGAGAGTGGACAGCTCGCCGGCTACGCCGGGGACGTCTGGTATCCCCAACCCGCGCCGCCCGACCACCCGTGGCGTTCCATGCCGAACCACGGCATGACCCCGCACATTTCTGGCTCGACGCTCTCCGCCCAAGCCCGCTACGCCGCGGGGACACGCGAGATCCTCGAGTCGTTCTTCGGCGGGACCCCGGTTCGCGACGAGTACCTCATCGTCGACGGAGGCAAGCTCGCGGGAGCGGGCGCGCACTCGTACAGCAAAGGAGGCTGACCTGACGGCCGCTCGGCTCTCGACGACGTCCTACCTCGTGCTCGGCCTCATCGCCGAGCACGAGCTCTGCACGTCCTACGACCTCAAGTCGCTGGTCGTCGAGCGCCTGGGCGGACTATGGACCGTGCCGCACGCTCAGCTCTACAGCGAGCCCGACCGCCTGGCCGAGCACGGACTGCTCCACCGGGACATCGAGACGGGCGGGCGGCACCGCAAGCTGTTCCGGGTCACAGCCTCCGGCCGAGAAGTGGTCGGGGCGTGGCTCGTCGACGAGCACCGGCCGGGCTGGGAGGTGCGCGACGACCATCTGGTCCTGCTCGCCCTGGCCTCGGGTGCCGGGCGCTCCGAGCTCGTCCCGGGACTGGCGAAGCAGCGCCGGGACGGGCACGAGGAGCGCATCGCCGAGCACCTCGCGCCCGCTGCGCCGGGCGCCGACGACCTACCCTGTCGCCTGGCCCTTCACCTCGAGCTCGCCGCCCGGGACTTCTGGGCCGAGATCGCGGACGACCAGGGGCCCGGATCGGGAGGGGCGCCCGAGTCGTGACTCCGCCGTTGCCCACGTCGACCTCCGTCCTGCTCGTGCTCCTCGCGGAGCACGCACCGTGCAGCCCGGCGGCGCTGCGCTCGCTGGCCGTCGAGCATCTGCCTGGGTCGCAGGGCCCGACCGTGGACGAGCTCGACGACGAGTCCGATCGCCTCGTCGGCCTGGGGCTGGTCCGTCGGGACGCCGACGGGCTCGGTCTCACCCCAGCCGGGCACGCCGCGGCGTCCGCCTGGTTGTACGGGGACGGCCGCTCGCCGGAGCACCTCGACGAGGAGCGCGTGCTGCGCTTTGCGCTGCTGTTCGCCGCCGCGGCGCGCGAGGCGGGCCCTGGCTGACCGTCGAGGCCGGTCAGGAGTCCCAGCTGTCAGGTTTCCATGTGAAAGAGCTCGAGCTGGATGTTGTCCGGGTCGCGGAACACCAGGGTCGAGTACGGCATCGGGTCCTTCGCGTCCTGGACCCCGTCGTGCGCCACCCCGCATGTGTCGAGCCAGGTTGCCCAGGTGTCGAGGTCCGCACGGGAGGCGACCCCGAAAGCGACGTGGTCGAGCCCGGTTTTCCTCTCGTCGAAGCCGCCCTCGAGGCGGGCGTGGTGGTGGTGGAGACCGATGAGGAACCCTGCCGGGTGCAACAGGACGACGGCGTAGCCGCCCTCCTCGTCGCCCCAGTGCGGGAACGGCGCGGGGACGCGGGACATCCCGAGGACGCGCTCGTACCAGGCCGCGCTCGTCTCGACGTCCGAGACCGTGGGGCTGTAGTGGTGGATGTTGGTCAGGCCGGGTGCAGTCATGGGGCGACTCCTTCGTCGGTCGGGGCGCGGGGGCAGGGGGCGGACGCCAGGTAGGTGGACTTCAGGGCCTGGTAGGACGCCAGGCCCTCCGGGCCGAGCTCGCGACCCAGCCCGGAGTCCTTGATGCCGCCGAACGGTGCGGCCGGGTCGATGCGGTAGGCGTTGACGCCGATCGACCCGGTCTGGACCCGCGCGGCGACGGCCTCGCCGCGCTGGGGATCGGAGGTCCACACCGTGCCGCCCAGACCGTGGTCGGAGTCGTTGGCCAGCCGGACCGCATCGTCGACATCCCGATAGCGGATGACCGAGAGGACCGGCCCGAAGATCTCCTCCTGGGCGATGGTCGACCCGTTGTCCACGTCGGCGAAGAGGGTCGGCTCGACGAACCAGCCCCAGTCGAACCCGGCCGGTCGGCCCCCCTCCGGTGGTCATCCGGGCCCCCTCGCTGCGTCCCTTCGCGATGTAGCCCTCCACCCGGTCGCGCTGGCGTGCGGACGCGAGAGGGCCGATCCGGGTGGTGTCGTCGAGGGCGTCGCCCACCGGCAGGTCGCGGACCCAGTCGGTGAGAGTGTCGACGACCTCGTCGTAGCGCGACGACGGGGCGAGGATGCGCGTGCCGAGGAAGCAGGTCTGACCGTTGTTGAGCAGCGTCGCGGAGAACATGGCCTCGAGTTGTGAGGGCAGGTCGACGTCGTCGAGGATGATCGCGGCCGACGTGCCGCCGAGCTCGAGGGTCGCCGGTCGCAGCAGGCGTCCGCACGTCTCGGCAACGGCACGGCCGGTGGCCGTCGACCCGGTGAACGCCACCTTGTCGACGGCCGGGTGGGCGACGAGGTGGGCACCGGTCTCGCGCCCGCCCGGCATGACGTTCACCACGCCCGGCGGCAGGCCGGACTCGTCGACAGCTTCGGCGAAGAGCTGGGCGTCGAGCACAGTCTCCGGGCTGGGCTTGAGCACCACGGTGCACCCCGCCGCGAGGGCGGGCGCCAGCTTGAACGCGGCGAGCACCTGCGGGAAGTTCCAGGGCACGATCGCCCCGACGACGCCGACCGGGGAGCGGGTCACCTTGACCCGGCCGCCGAGCATGCCGTCCCGGATCTCCTCGAGGACCGTCGAACGGATCATGCGGGCGAAGTAGCGGAGCAGCACAGCAGGGAAGGCCCCCTCGCGCTGACGCGCGGTCGTGATCGGCATCCCGTTCTGCGCCGACACCCGCCGCGCCGTCTCCTCTCCGCGGCGCTCGAGCGCGTCGGCCAGCCGTTCCATCGCGAGCGCCCGGTCCTCGACCGGCCAGTGCGCCCATCCCTTCGGATCGTCGAACGCCCGCCACGCAGCCCCGACCGCGGCATCGACGTCCTCCTCCACCGCCTCCGGTACCCGCCCGATCCACTCCTCGGTGCTCGCCGAGACCACGTCGATGGTGCGGGACGACGCCGGTGCCATCCATCGGCCGTCGACGAACAGCGACTCGTACACGAGCTCCATGCAGGCCGCCCTCACGGTCACAGTGTCCGCACCTGCGGACTATTGCCGCGATCTCATCCGCAGATGCGGAAAATTGCAAGGGAAGGGCGGCGCGAGCGAGCTGGATCTCGCGGGGATCAGCCACTTCGGGGCGGGTCGACGGGCAGCTCCACGCAGTCCGAGCCACACGCCCCGTCG
Organism: Actinomycetospora flava; assembly: GCF_037400335.1. Taxonomy (NCBI): domain Bacteria; kingdom Bacillati; phylum Actinomycetota; class Actinomycetes; order Pseudonocardiales; family Pseudonocardiaceae; genus Actinomycetospora; species Actinomycetospora flava. The sequence goes on along the minus strand of NZ_JBBEGM010000023.1, from coordinate 5,622 downwards.
GCGGGGTCGGGCTGCGTCGACGACGCGGGTCGGTGCAGCACCGCTCGCCCCGGCTGGACGTCGAGCCGATCACCGACGACGGTGGCGGTGCCGTCGACGATCAGCGAGTAGTCGCCCGCCTGTCGGGGTGCCCAGAGCAGGGTGACGGCGTCGTGGCCGGCGACGTCTCGCAGGGCGGAGCGGCCGACATCCCGGACCTGCACGACGCCGTCGACGACGGTGGTGCCGACCGCACCGACATGCGGGCGAGGTCGGTCGCCGAGCGTCAGCAGGTAGGCCACTGCGAATCCCTCGACGGTCGCGGCCAAGGCGTCCCGCGTGACCTCGAAGCTCATCCTGGCAGGCTACGACGCTTCTCCACGAGGTGACCTCGAGTCGGCCGGCAGCTCTGCCGAGTCAGTGCCCTGCCGTGCCAGGCTCTCCGCCATGGTCGTTCAGGGCGCGCTGATTGTCGCTGCGGTTGCTTTCGCCGCCGCCGCCGTCTTCACCGGAATCGTGCTCGGCGCCCTGGCCGCAGACCGTGTGATGCATCGACGCTGCCTCGCGGAGGTAGCGCGCCACCATGGTGCAGGTGCGGCGCTGTTGGCGGAGGCGGAGTTCGTCGCGAACGGTGGCATGCGACTCCGTGAACGCTTCTCGAGCGCGACTCAGCGACACCACAGCGGATAGGAGCTGGGCCGCCCGTTGTCGCGGTCGATAAGCGCCGGGGCAGATCCCACCGGTGCTCACGCTCCCCAGGACGACGAGGTTTCGCCTGCGGCATTCTTTCCAGCGTGCCTTGAGTAGCTGTTGGCGCCCTCGGCCACCGACACCACTCAGCGCGGTACGGCCCTCTCCGGTGTGCTCGAGGCTGCCGGGCAGCGGCCGAGCTGTGGAGCGGTGCGCGTCCTGGGCTCCGGGCACGGATCGCGCGGCCGCCTCCGGTCCGTACGCGGTGACCGTGCACCACGGCGGGGACACCGACAACCTCACCAGCCGGGGCACCGGGTGGCTCGGACCTCCGCCTCGCCCTGCACGCCCCCGGATACCGAGGGCTGATCTTCTCGCGCTGCTCCTGGCCATCCGCCTCGCCACGCCGCGGGCGGGCGGGCGCCGCCACGGCCGCCGTCGCCTTCGGCGCGGCACTGCTTCTCGGCCTCGCCCCACACGGTTCGCTCGGGGTCGTGCCCTACCTGGCGGCCGGGGTCGCACTCGACGCGCTCGGCGCGGTCGCCCCGTGCGGCGCCGCCCCCTGGTCCTCGCCCTCCTCGCCGCGCCGATCCACCTGGTGGCCCTCGTCGTGCCGCTCGGGCGCAGCCTCGCGGTCGGCGTCACCCTGGTACGGCCCTGTTGACATGACCGGGATGGTCGTCCTCCAGTTCCTCATCGGGCTGGGCGCCGGCCTGCTCGGCTGGGCCGCCGTCCGCGCTCGGCGCGGCACGCGGACTCCCTCGCCGCCCCTGCCCTGATCCCGCTGCGCCGCCCGGGACGCCGACGGTGCACCTGCGCCATGGCGCGCCACACACCCGCGACGACCGGCCCCGACCCGGACGTCAACCGGCCCGGTTTGCTGATCGCTCGGCCTCCCGCGCGGCCACGTCGTCGCTCGAGCAAAACCCGCGGCCGTGCTTCTTGAGGCAGAGCAGCCCGAGCAGCACGCCGCAGTGGTCGACCACGGCGAGGCGGCGCCGATGCTGTGCTGCCATCGTGAGCCGGGTCGTCTCGAGGTCCTCGTCCGGACCGACAACACGGCCGGCCAGGCCGCCGGCCGACCGGGCTCGCGCGGTGCCGGCCACGCCGGCCAGGTCGTCGCGCTCCACGACCGCGACGAGGACGTCACCGCGGACCAGGAGCAGGGCGTGCACGTGGTCGGTGAGGAAGAACGTGCGGGCAGCGCCACCGAGACGTCGGGCCGGTGGGTCTTTGGCGTCGTCAGGACCGCGTCACGGATTGTCGTCATGGCGCGACGCACCCGCTCCTCCCCGGGTCGAGGGCCCGGCCGGGTCGGCGCGGCGACCCGGCTCGGACGGCGCTCACCGCAGGTAGCTCTTTGGCGCGTAGATCGACTTGTACTCGAGGTAGTTGTTGATGCCCTCGGGCCCGAGCTCGCGACCGATGCCGGAGTCCTTCATGCCGCCGAAGGGTGCTCCGAGGTCGATGTCGTAGCGGTTGACCCCGATGGTGCCGGTGCGGACGCGTCGGGCCACGTTAAGGCCTCGTTCCTCGTCGGCCGAGTACACCGAGCCGCCGAGCCCGTACTCGGAGTCGTTCGCGATGCGCACGGCGTCGTCGTCCGAATCGAATGGGATGACCGCGAACACTGGCCCGAACACCTCCTCGCGGGCGAGCTGGTCGCTGTTGTCGACGTCGGCGAACACCGTCGGCTCGACGAACCAGCCGCGATCCTGGTCGCCCCGGCCGCCGCCGGTGACGAGGCGGGCCGAGGAGTTGCGGCCCACGTCGATGTAGCCCAGGACCCGCTCGAGGTGGGTCTGCGACGCCATCGGGCCGACCGTTGTCGCCGGGTCGAGCGGGTTGCCGACGACCTGCTCGCGCGAGAACTGCGCGACCGCGTCGACGACCTCCTGGTACCGCGAGCGCGGCGCCAAGATGCGCGACGCCGTGGTGCAGGTCTGGGCGTTGTTCATGAACGACGACGTCGGCATGGCAGCGAGGAACGTGTCGAGGTCGCCGTCCTCGAGGAAGATCGACGCGGACTTGCCGCCGAGCTCGAGGGTGCAGCGACGGATGAGGCGCCCGCACTCGGCGCCGATCTCGCGGCCGGCGCGCGTCGAGCCGGTGAAGGCGATCTTGTCGACGCCCGGGGCCGTGACGAGCGACGCGCCCGCCTCGCGGCCGGCCAGGACGATGTTGAGCACGCCAGGCGGGAGGCCGATCTCCTGGGCCACATCGGCGAAGATGTAGGTGTCGAGCGCGGTCTCGGGCGAGGGCTTGAGCACCATCGTGCAGCCCGCGGCGAGTGCCGGGGCGAGCTTGAACATGGCCAGCGCCTGCGGGTAGTTCCACGGCGTGATGGCGCCGACGACGCCCACGGGCTCGCGGCGCACGATCGTCGCCCCGTCCACCCCCGTACTCGGGCGCACGGACTCGAGCTCGACGCCCTGGATCACCTGCGCGTACATCCGCAGCAGGCCGGCCGGGGCGCCGCCGTTGAAGGCGTTCGACAGCGTGATCGGCATGCCGTTCTCCTGGCTCACCAGGCGGCTCGTCGACTCGGCGCGCGCCTCGAGGGCGTCGGCCATCCGCAGCATGAAGTCCACGCGCTCGGCGACGGTCGTCCTTCCCCACGGGCCCTCGTCGAGGGCCTGCCGCGCGGCCTGGACCGCGGAGGCGATGTCGGCGTCGGAGCCGAGGGCTGCCTCGCCGAGGGGCTCGCCGGTGGCGGCCTCGAGGGCGCGGTGGGTCTCGGTGCCCCGCGGCTCCACCCACTCGCCGTTGATGAAGAAGCGCGTCCGGTCCAGCTCGGTCCGGGCGTCGGCGGTGACGGTCACGGTGTCGTCTCCTGGGTGTCGGTGAGAGCGGTCACCACTACTGTCTCCGCAAGTACGGATTGAATCAACACTTCGATGACGCAGATGCGCATACTCTTGGAACTATTGTCCGCAATCGAGGGTCACGGCCAAGCTTCCCCCCTGCGCTGGGGCGCTCACACCTTGTGCAGCAACGACGCCCTGTACGCCGGAACCGGCCGGGGCCTCGACGTCATCGTGCGGGGCGGTCGAGGCAGCAACACCGCGGCTGCCTCCTGCTCCGAGGCATCTCGCATCTGCGGGCCCAATGAGGTCGGTCGGCATCACGTTGTAGTCGCCGGCGAGGACGACCGGAACGCCGCGTGCGAGCAGGCTCGCGGCGTAGCCGATGAACGCCTCGAACCAGGCCAGCTTGTGGTCGAACTTGGGACCGGGAGCCGGGTTGCCGGTGGGCAGGTAGAGGCAGCCGATCAGAATGCCGTTCACGGTGGCCTCAATGTAGCGCGATTGCCCCGGATCGGGCTCGCCCGGCAGACCGCGGCGGGTCTCCGCCGGCGACTCGCCGCGAGCGAGGATCGCGACCCCGTTCCAGCTTTTCTGTCCCAGCCAGACCGCCTCGTACCCGGCGTCGCGAAGGGCGGCCGCGGGAAACTTCTCCTGCGGCGCCTTCAGCTCTTGCAGGCACACGACGTCCGGCCCGGCCTCCGCAAGCCACTCCAGCAGGACCGGCAGCCGCCCGTTGACGCCGTTCACGTTGTAGGTCGCGATCTTCATCTCGTCGGTGCGCCTCGTCCCACCGTCAACACAACCAAGGCCAACTCGCGCACCGCCACAAGTTGCTCCTATGTCAAGCCGCAGTGGGCTGCGGGGCAGCCGCGGGAGGTGGCTGGGACTGGAGGAGGTTGAACACGACACGGGCCAGGCGCCGTTTCAGGACGCGCAGGGCTTCCATCGTGGTGTCGCCTCCGGCGCGTCGTCGCTGGTAGTAGGCCTGTCCGAGGCTGCCGGGCAGACGGATCTGAGTGACCGCGATGCGATGTAGGGCGACGTTGAGCTGCCGGTTGCCCCCGCGGGCCAGGCGATGGCGGTCAGTGCGCCCTGAGGACGCCGGGATCGGGGCGGCGCCGGCGTGCATGGCACAGCAGGCCTCGGAGCGGAACCGTCCCGGACGTGCGGTCTCCCCGACGATCTTCGCTGCGGTCAACGGACCGCAGCCAGGCAGCTCGAGCAGCCGGGGGCGCGGCCTGCCGGGTCAACGCGGTGATCTCGCGTCGAGCTCCCGGATCCGCAGGGTGCGCGCGCGGACGTCGGCGATGAGCTCACCAGCCAGCCGAGCCACCATCACGCTGTGCTCGTCCAGCCGCGCCGCGAGCGCGTCGAGCAGACCGACCTCGCCCAGCCGCCGCGCCGGCGGGTCGATCTCGGGGTCGAGCTCGTGGAGATGCCAGCGCAGCCAGTTCTGCATCCGGGTGCGCTCGGCGACGAGGTCCTCGCGGTGATCGACCAGCAACTTGAGCTCGCGGGAGGCCTGGTCGTGCTCGGCGACCGGCAGGTCGGGCTCGCGCAGCGCCGCCCGGGCGGTCGCCAGGGCGTCGATCGGGTCTGACTTACCGCGGGTCCGGGCGCTGTGCCGGGCGCCGGCCATCAGCTTCGGCGGTACCCGCACCACTTGCTGCCCGGCGCCGAGCAGCGCCCGCTCCAGGCGGGTGGAGACGTGCCGGCATCCTCCACCGCCCACCGCAGCTCATCGTCGGAGTGAGCCGCCTGGCCGCGGGCCCAGGCCACCAGCGCCCGATGCCCGGCGTCGGTGGCTCGCACCGTGCGGGAGGCGTGTTCGCGGCCCAGTTCGTCGACCAGGACCGCGGTGTGGGTGTCCTTGTGGACATCGACTCCGACCGTGAGCACCATCGAGAGGTCTCCTCTCATCAGCCTGTGGGGTGACAGGCCGGGCCGGTCGGCGGACACATCTCAGTCGGCGGACACATCTCAGTGGGGGCGCAGCCACGCTCCTATCAAGTCACGCCGGCCGGTCCAGGCCGCCGATGCTCGGCACAACTTGTGATCGCCAGCCACGAGGGCGGCAAGCACGCTACGAGCCAGAACATCAGCAGCCAGGCTCCCAACCACCGCAACAGCGGCGAGCTGACCCTGA
>NZ_JBBEGM010000022.1:0-65397 GCF_037400335.1 Actinomycetospora flava | reverse complement strand
CGGAGGGCGAAGCTCCTAACTTAGTTGTCCGCGAGGCCCGGGGCAACCCCTTGCCTTGCGATGGCGTGAACTCTACACACGCCGGAAACCTGCCCCGCACAGGGGGGTCGATCAGCGCATCAGCGCTGGTCAGACGGAGTTCCCGGCTCCTGAGGCGCCGGAAACCCTCCAGGCCCGATCAGGTGCTCGCGAGCTCCACCCCGGCGGCGTTGCGCTTGCCCCGGCGCAGGACCAGCCAGCGCCCGTGCAGGAGGTCGGCGTCGGCCGGCTCCCAGTCCTCGGACTCGACCTTCGCGTTGTTCACGTACGCGCCACCCTCGGCGATGGTCCGGCGGGCGGCGCCCCGGCCCGTCGACAGCCCGCTGCCGACGAGCAGGTCGACGATCGTCGGCCGGTCCGAGCGCTTCGCGGTGTACGAGGGGATCTCGGCGATCGCCGCGGCCAGGGTGGCGGCGTCGAGGTCGGCGAGCTCCCCGCGGCCGAACAGCGCGCGACTCGCCGCCTCCGCCCGTGCGACCTCCTCCTCGCCGTGCACCAGCGCCGTCACCGCCCGCGCGAGCGCCCGCTGGGCCTCCCGCGCCTGGGGCTTCTCCTCCGTCAGGCGCTCGAGCTCGGTGATCTCCTCGTGGGAGAGCCAGGTGAACGCCCGCAGGTAGGTGCCCACCATCGCGTCCTCGGCCTGGATCCAGAACTGGTAGAAGGCGTACGGGCTCGTCAGCTCGCGGTCGAGCCACACCGTGCCCGTCTCGGTCTTGCCGAACTTGGTCCCGTCGGCCTTCGTGATCAACGGGGTCCCGAGCGCATGGAGCGAGCGGCCCTCGACGCGGTGCACCAGGTCGGTGCCGGCGGTGAGGTTGCCCCACTGGTCGCTGCCGCCGGTCTGCAGCGAGCAGCCGTAGCGGCGGTAGAGCTCGAGGAAGTCGTAGGACTGCAGCAGCTGGTAGGAGAACTCGGCGTAGCTGATGCCCTCGTCGGACTCCATACGCCGGCTCACGGCCTCCTTGGCCAGCATCCGGCCGACGCGGAAGTGCTTGCCGACGTCGCGGAGGAAGTCCAGCGTCGACAGGCCCTCGGTCCAGTCGAGGTTGTTCACCAGCAGCGCCGCGTTCGGCTTGTCCTCGGAGAAGTCGAGGAACGGCCGCAGCTGGGCCCCGAGATTGTCGACCCACCCGGCGACCACGTCGCGGTCGTTGAGCGTGCGCTCCGAGGTCGGCTTCGGGTCGCCGATGAGACCCGTGGCGCCGCCCACCAGCGCGATCGGCCGGTGGCCCGCCTGCTGGAAGCGGGCGAGCGTGAGCCACTGGAGCAGGTGCCCGATGTGCGCGCTCGACGCCGTCGGGTCGATGCCGGAATAGAGGGTGACCATCCCCGCGTCGAGATCCCGGCGCAGGGCGTCGAGGTCCGTGCTCTGGGCGATGAGGCCCCGCCAGGCGAGATCGTCGAGGAGGTGCGGTGCGGTCACGCGTCCAGTCTGCCGAACCCGCTCACCAGTCGGGACCGTCGGCCCGGGCGCGTCCCGCCTTGTACGGCGTGACCGTCTTCGACCCGGCGACCCACAAGCGCCACGGCCGCTCCTGCCCGGCGGCCACGCCGACGCGCGGGCCGGTCCGGACGTCGGCGTCGGGCACCGGGGTCCCGGCGTACAGGCGCACGGGGGACGACGGGTCGAGCACGTCGACGCCGTTGGCCTCCTTGTCGAGCCCGAGCAGGGCACAGAGCCGCGCCGGGCCCTTCGCGAGCTCGGCGTCGCGGCCCCGGGCGGTGGGCCGGCGGGCGTGGGCGGCGCCGAGGTCGGAGAGCACCTCCCCCGCGCGCACGAGGACGGCGCCCGCGACGCCGTCCTGCAGGCACACGATGTTCGCGCAGAAGTGCATGCCGTAGACGAAGTAGACGTACAGGTGCCCCGCGGGGCCCCACATGACCTCGTTGCGGGCGGTCTTCCCGCGGTAGCAGTGCGAGCCGGGGTCGTCGGCGCCCCGGTAGGCCTCGACCTCGACGAGACGCACGCGCACCTCGCCCTGCGGGGTGTCGGCGGCGAGCTCGCACCCGAGCAGGCGCCGGGCGGCGGGGAGCACGTCGTCGGCCAGCGCCGAGCGGTCGAGCAGGTCCGACATCGCCGCTGATCCTCCACCAGCGGGCGCGCGGCTCAGCGCGGAGCCCCCGTCAGGTGGTCCACGGCGCGGACGGGCTCGGCCTCGTCGTACCCGACCGGCAGGTGGACGCGTCGTGCGGTCGTCCGGAAGTAGACCTCCCACGCGTGGAAGCCGAGGTAGGCGCGCTCGTCGGCCGCCATCACCGCGGCGTAGGCGCGGACGGCGCGGACGTAGCGGTCGTCGTTGTTGTAGCGCTTCAGCGCGCCGTCCAGGCCGGCCTCGGTGGCCCCGCCGTTGGCGCGCAGGTAGTTGGCGGCGCCGAGGACGGCGTCGCGGGGGTCGGCGATGTCGCCGCCCAGCCCGTAGCTCGCCCACGTGCTCGGCATGAACTGCATCGGGCCCTGCGCGCCGGCCTCCGAGTGCGAGGCGATGCGGCCCATGCGGCTCTCGACGAGGTTGACCGCGGCGAGCACGGTCCACGGCACCCCGAACCGCTCCTCGGCCTCGGCGTAGGCCGCGCGGAGCTCCGCGGGCGACAGCGGCGCGGCGATGCGCCAGGCCGGGAGCATCTCGCCCGGGCCACGCTTCGCCATGGACAGCAGGTCGCGGCCGGCGGTGACGATGCGGTCGGTGACGAAGCCCTGGTCCGGGGCCATCGCGGCGAGCACCGGGGCCAGCCGCTCGGGGCGGAAGGCGAGCTCCTCGTAGCCCACCTGCGCGGTCCGCGCGGCGGCGGCGACGTCCTCGGGCGCGCGGGCCGGATCGGCGACGGTCCGCTGCGCGGTCTCGATCACGCGGGCCAGCGCCACCGGTTCCTCGGGCACCGCGGGTCCGTGGGGACCGATGGCGTCGGGGAACGGTGCCGACGCCGCGGGTGGCGGGACGGCGGGCGCGGGGACCGCGGGAGGCGCGGCGGGCGTGTCCGCGCAGCCGGCCAGGACGGCGAGCAGCACGAGGACGACCCCGATCCCCCGCACCACGCCCACGAGATCCACGGTAACGCTCGGTGGGCGTGCCGCCCGCCCGCCGCCGCGCCCACGATCGAGCGCGTGGCGATACGGACGTTCAGTGTCTGCGACGCCACGTCGCTGACACTGCGGAGGGTCAGCGGCGGTCGATGGGGCGGCCGGCCCAGGCGTGCGCCTCGATCGCGGCGGCGAAGACGCGGTCGAGCTGCTCGGACACGCGCTTCGGGGCCGTGCCGCCGTGGGCGTCGCGCGAGGCGATGGAGCCCGCCACCGTGAGCACCGCGCGGACGTCCGGGGTCAGCGCCGGGTCGCACTCGGCGAGCTCGGCGTCGGTCAGCTCGTCGAGCCCGACACCCCGGGCCTCGGCCGCGCGGACGCACGCGCCCGCCGCCGCGTGGGCCCGGCGGAACGGCACGCCCTGGCGCACCAGCCACTCGGCGAGGTCGGTGGCCAGCGTGAAGCCGGCCGGGGCGAGCTCGGCGAGGCGGTCGGTGTGGAAGGTCAGCGTCCTGATCATGCCGGCCATCGCCGGGAGCACCATCGCGAGCTGGGCCGCCGAGTCGAACAGCGGCTCCTTGTCCTCCTGCAGGTCCCGGTTGTAGGCCAGCGGGAGCGCCTTGAGCGTCGTCATCAGCCCGGAGAGGTTGCCGACGAGACGGCCGGCCTTGCCGCGCGCGAGCTCCGCGACGTCCGGGTTCTTCTTCTGCGGCATGATCGACGAGCCGGTCGACCAGGCGTCCGCGAGCGTCACGTACCCGAACTCCGCGGTCGCCCAGAGGATGACCTCCTCGGCGATCCGCGAGAGGTTCACCGCGATCTGGGCCAGCACGTACGCGCCCTCGGCGGCGAGGTCGCGCGACGCGGTGCCGTCGATGGAGTTGTCGACGGCGTCGACGAAGCCGAGATCGCGGGCCACGGCCGCCGGGTCGAGGCCCAGCGACGTCCCGGCCAGCGCGCCCGACCCGTAGGGCGAGTACGCCAGCCGGCGGTCGAGGTCGCGGCACCGGCCGACGTCGCGCAGCAGGGCCTGGGCGTGCGCCCCGAGGTGGTGGGCGAGCAGCACCGGCTGGGCGTGCTGCAGGTGCGTGCGCCCCGGCATCGCGGCGTCCGGGTGCGCGCGGGCCTGGATGAGCAGTGCGTCGACCACTCCCGCCACCCCGCGCACCACGTCGCGCAGCTCGTCGCGCAGCCACATCCGCAGCTGCGTGGCGATCTGGTCGTTGCGGGAGCGCCCGGCACGCAGGCGCCCGCCGACGTCCTCCCCCGCCCGCTCGATCAGCCCGCGCTCGAGGGCCGTGTGCACGTCCTCGTCGTCGTCGGCGGGCTCGAACGCCCCGGACTCGACGTCGGCCTCGAGCCGGCGCAGCCCGTCGAGCATGGCCTCGAGCTGCTCGTCGGTGAGCAGCCCGGCGCCGTGGAGCACGCGCGCGTGGGCCCGGGACCCGGCGATGTCGTACGGCGCGAGCACCCAGTCGAACTGCGTCGACTTCGACAGCGCCGCCATCACCGCGTCCGGGCCCGACGCGAACCGCCCGCCCCAGAGGGCAGACCCTTCCGGCATCAGCGACCGTCCTGGTCCCGCTTGGCGGCGATCTTCGACGGCAGACCCCAGAGCTGGACGAAGCCCTTGGCCAGCGACTGGTCGAACAGGTCGCCCTCGTCGTAGGTGGCGAGGTTGAAGTCGTAGAGCGACTGGGCGCTGCGCCGGCCCGTGGGCACCGCGCGGCCGCCGTGCAGCGTCATCCGGACCTCGCCGGTGACGTGCTCCTGGGTCGAGTCGACGAAGGCGTCGAGGCTGCGCCGCAGCGGCGAGAACCAGAGGCCGTCGTAGACCAGCTCGCCCCAGCGCTGCTCGACCTGGCGCTTGAACCGCGACTGCTCGCGCTCGAGCGTCACGTTCTCCAGCTCCTGGTGCGCGGTGATCAGCGCGATGGCGCCCGGCGCCTCGTAGACCTCGCGGCTCTTGATGCCGACCAGGCGGTCCTCGACCATGTCGAGCCGCCCGATCCCCTGCGCGCCGGCGCGCTGGTTGAGCTGCTCGATCGCCTGCAGCACGGTGACCTTCTGGCCGTCGATCGTCACCGGGACGCCGGCCTCGAAGCCGACGACGACCTCGTCGGCGTCGCGGGGCTCGGCGGGGTTCGCGGTGTAGGAGTAGACGTCCTCGATCGGGCCGTTCCAGATGTCCTCGAGGAAGCCGGTCTCGACCGCGCGGCCCCAGACGTTCTGGTCGATCGAGTACGGCGAGCGCTTGTTGACGTCGATCGGCAGCGAGCGCTCCTCGGCCCAGGCGATCGCCTTCTCGCGGGTCCACGCGAAGTCGCGGACGGGCGCGATGACGTCGAGGTCCGGGGCGAGCGCGCCGACGCCGACCTCGAAGCGGACCTGGTCGTTGCCCTTGCCGGTGCAGCCGTGGGCGACCGTCGAGGCGCCGTGGGCGCGGGCGGCCTCCGCGAGGTGCTTGACGATCAGCGGGCGCGACAGGGCCGAGACCAGCGGGTAGCGGTCCATGTAGAGCGCGTTGGCCCGCAGCGCCGGCAGGCAGAAGCCCTCGGCGAACTCGTCGCGGGCGTCGGCGACCGCGGCCTCGACCGCGCCGCAGTCCAGGGCCCGCTTGCGGATGACCTCCAGGTCCTCTCCGCCCTGCCCCACGTCGACGGCGACCGCGACGACCTCGCGCCCGGTCTCCTCGGCGATCCAGCCGATGGCGACCGAGGTGTCGAGACCCCCGGAGTACGCCAGCACGATCCGCTCGCTCACTGCTGTCCCTCTTCCTGCTCGTGCTCGTTCGAGATCGGTGTGGACGACCGCGCCGTCGTCCGGGTGCTCAGGGTCCGCAGCCGTGCTGCGAGGTCCGCCCCGTCGAGGGGCTCGCGGGCGACGACGAACACCGTGTCGTCGCCGGCGATGCAACCGACCACCTCGGCCAGGGCCGCACGGTCCAGCGCGCTGGCCAGGTAGTGCGCGGCTCCGGGCGGGGTGCGCAGCACCGCAAGGTTGCCGGAGTGGTCGGTGGAGACCAGCAGCTCGCCGAGCAGCCGGGTCAGTCTGTCGGTGCCGCCGACGACCCCGCGCACGGGGCTCCCGTCGTCGGGCACCACGTAGCGCCCGACGCCGCCGTCGACGCCGCGCAGCTTCACCGCGCCCAGCTCGTCGAGGTCGCGCGACAGCGTCGCCTGGGTGACCTCGACGCCCTCGGACGCGAGCAGCGCCGCCAGCTCGGACTGGCTGTGCACCTCGCGGTCGGTGAGCAGGGCGACGATGCGCGCCTGGCGCGCCGCCCGGCTGCCTATCGGTGTGCTCCCCTGGATGCCCTTGGCCGTCTCGGTCATCGCGACCGCTCCATCAGCCACGTCAGCACGGCCTTCTGGGCGTGCAGGCGGTTCTCGGCCTCGTCCCACACCGCCGACGCGGGCCCGTCGATGACTTCGGCGGTGATCTCGTCGCCGCGGTGCGCGGGCAGGCAGTGCAGGACCGTGACGTCCGGGCGCGCGCGGGCGACCGCCGCCCGGTCCAGCCGGAACGGGGCGAGCACGGCGCGGTCGCGGCCGTCGGACTCCTGGCCCATCGAGGTCCAGGTGTCGGTGACCAGCACGTCGGCGCCCTCGGACGCGGCCGGGTCGTCGGTGACGGCGACCGATCCCCCGGTCCCGGCGGCCCGCGACCGGGCGGCCTCGACGACCGCGGCGTCCGGGGTGAACCCGGTCGGCGACGCGACCCGCACGTGCAGGCCGGCCGTGGCCCCGCCCAGCAGCAGCGAGTGCGCCATGTTGTTGGCGCCGTCGCCGAGGTAGGTCAGGGTCAGCCCCGCGGTGCGGCCGCGGCGCTCGGCGATCGTCTGCAGGTCGGCGAGCACCTGGCAGGGGTGGAAGCCGTCGGTCAGCGCGTTGATCACCGGGACGGTCGCGTGCGCGGCCATCTCCTGGATGCGCTCCTCGCTGCTCGTGCGCCAGACGATCGCGTCGACGTAGCGCGAGAGCACCCGCGCGGTGTCGCCGATGGTCTCGCCGCGCCCGAGCTGGGCGTCCCGTCCGTCGATCATGACCGGCGTGCCGCCGAGGGCCGCGATGCCGACCTCGAACGAGACGCGCGTGCGGGTGGAGCTCTTGTCGAAGATCACCGCGACGGCACGCGGGCCGGCCAGCGGGCGCTGACCGAAGGGGTCGGCCTTCATCGTCGCGGCGAGCTCGAGGACCTCGGCCTGCTCGGCCGGGGTGAGGTCGTCGTCGCGCAGGAGGTGCCGCACGCGGGTGTCGACGCTGGTCACGAGCCCGCCGCCTCGGCCGCGGCGGCCCCCTGGTCGAGCACCTCGGGCAGCGCGGCGACGAAGCCGTCGAGCTGGGCGTCGGTGACGACGGCGGGCGGGGCGAGCCGCAGCCGGCCCGGCACCGCGTTGTTGATCAGGTAGCCGGCGTCGCGCGCGGCCGCCGTGACCTGCGCGGACACGGGCTCGCGCAGCGCGACGCCGATGAGCAGCCCGGCGGCGTCGACGCCCTCGACCAGCGGGTGGTCGAGCTCGCCGATCCGCCGGCCGAGGTCCTTGCCGATCTCCTCGGCGCGGTCGAGCAGTCCGTCGGCGGTGATGGTGTCGAGGACGGCGAGCGCGGCGGCGCAGGCGATCGGGTTGCCGCCGAACGTCGTGCCGTGCTGGCCGGGGCCGAGCAGGTCGCCGGCCTGGCCGAGCCCGATGCAGGCGCCGATCGGCAGGCCGCCGCCGAGCCCCTTGGCCAGGGTGACGACGTCCGGGGTGATCCCGCTGCGCTGGTGGGCGAACCAGACGCCGGTGCGCCCGGTGCCGCTCTGCACCTCGTCGAGCACGAGCAGCGCGCCGTGCTCGGTGGTGATCTCGCGGGCGGCCTGCAGGTAGCCCTCGGGCGGGACGATCACGCCGGCCTCGCCCTGGATCGGCTCGAGGAACACGGCGGCGGTCTCGTCGTCGACGGCCGCGCGCAGGGCGTCGGCGTCGCCGTAGGGCACGAACTCGACGCCCGGCACGAGCGGCTCGAACGGCTCGCGCTTGGCGGGCTGGCCGGTGAGCGCGAGCGCGCCCATCGTGCGGCCGTGGAAGCCGCCCTCGGTCGCGATGACCTTGGTCCGCCCGGTGCGGCGTGTGATCTTCAGGGCGGCCTCGTTGGCCTCGGCGCCCGAGTTGCACAGGAGCACGCGGCCCTCGTGACCGAGCAGCCCGAGCAGGCGCTCGGCGAGCTCGACGGCGACCGGGTTGATGACGAGGTTCGACGTGTGCCCCAGGGTCGCGACCTGCGTGGACACGGCCTCGACGATCCTCGGGTGGGCGTGGCCGAGGAAGTTGACGGCGATGCCGCCGAGCAGGTCGAGGTACTCGCGGCCGTCGGCGTCCCACACCCGCGCGCCCTCGCCGCGCACGATGCTGATCGGTGGGGTGCCGTAGTTGTCCATGACGGAGCCGACCCATCGGGAGCGGAGGTCGGCACCGTTCTGGCTGCTGGTGACGGTCATGTCTAGGCCTCCTTCCCGTCGGCCGGGACGACCATCGTCCCGACCCCTGCGCTGGTGAACACCTCGAGCAGCACCGAGTGCGCCACCCGCCCGTCGATGACGTGCGCCCGCGGCACGCCGCCCTGCACGGCCCGCAGGCAGGCCTCCATCTTCGGGATCATCCCGCTGGACAGGGACGGCAGGAGCGCCGCGAGCTCGGCGTCGTCGATCTGCGAGCGCAGGCTCGAGCGGTCCGGCCAGTCGGTGTACAGCCCCTCGACGTCGGTGAGGACGACGAGCTTGCGCGCGCCGAGCGCCTCGGCCAGCGCGGCGGCCGCCGTGTCGGCGTTGACGTTGTGCACGACCCCGTCGGCGTCCGGCGCCACCGTCGACACGACGGGGATGCGCCCGCCGGCGACGAGGTCGAGCACGGCCGCGGGGTTGACCTCGACGACGTCGCCGACGAGGCCGACGTCGACCTGCTCGCCCTCGACGGTCGCGGTGCGCCGCGCGGCGGTGAACAGGCGCGCGTCCTCGCCGGAGAGCCCGACGGCGTAGGGGCCGTGGGCGTTGATGAGCCCGACGAGCTCGCGCCCGACCTGGCCGACGAGCACCATCCGGACGACGTCCATCGTCTCGGGGGTGGTGACGCGCAGGCCGCCGCGGAACTCGCCCTCCATGCCCAGGCGCCCGAGCATGCTGGTGATCTGCGGGCCGCCGCCGTGGACGACGACCGGGCGGATGCCGGCGAGGCGCAGGAAGACCATGTCCTCGGCGAACGCGCGCCGCAGGGCGTCGTCGGTCATGGCGTTGCCGCCGTACTTGACGACGACGACGGCGTCCTGGAAGCGCTGCAGCCAGGGCAGGGCCTCGGCGAGGACGCCGGCCTTGGCCGCCGCCGACTGGTAGCGGTCGGGGACGTCCGCGGGGACGGGGATGCTCGTTTCGGTCGTCATGACGAAGCCAGATTCATGATGAGTACGCGCTGTTCTCCTCGACGTAGGCGTGCGAGAGGTCCGTCGTGAGGACCGTCGCCTGCCCGTCGCCGAGCCCGAGGTCGACCTCGACGGTGATCTCGGGGCCCGACAGGTCGGCCTTCGTGCGGTCGCCGGTGGCCGCGGCGGCCTCGCAGAGCAGGACGCCGTTGACGGTGACCGAGAGCGTCTCGGGCTCGACCGTCGCCTCGCTCGCCCCGACCGCGGCGGCGATCCGGCCCCAGTTCGGGTCGGAGCCGAACAGCGCGGTCTTGACCAGGCTGTCCCGGGTGATCGCGCGGGCGCCGACGAGGGCCTCGCGGTCGTCGCGCGCGCCGGTGACGGTGACCGCGATCCGCTTGGTGACGCCCTCGGCGTCGGCCTGCAGGCCCCGCGCGAGCTCGGCGCAGACCTCGGTGACGACCTCGGTGAACGCGTCCGCGCCGGCCTCGATCCCGGAGGCGCCCGAGGCGAGCAGCAGCACGGTGTCGTTGGTGCTCATGGAGCCGTCGATGTCGAGGCGGTCGAAGGTCTGCGCGGTGGCCGCCCGGAGCGCCGCATCGGCGGTGGCGGCGTCCACCACAGCGTCGGTCGTGACCACGACCAGCATCGTCGCGAGGCTCGGCGCCATCATCCCGGCGCCCTTGGCGAAACCGCCGACCGTCCACCCGTGGCGGGTGATCGCGGACTGCTTGTCGACGGTGTCGGTGGTCAGCACCGCGGTAGCGGCGCGGGTGCCGGCGTCCTCGCCGTCGGTGAGCGCGCCGGCGGCGTCCTCGACCCCGGCCAGGAGCTTCGCGATCGGCAGGCGCTCCCCGATGAGCCCGGTGGAGCAGACGCCGACCTCGATCGCGCCGCAGCCCAGGACGTCGGCGACCTTCTCGGCGGTGCGGTGGGTGTCGCCGAACCCGTCGGGCCCGGTGCAGGCGTTGGCGCCGCCCGCGTTGAGGACGACCGCGCGCAGGCTCTGCTCCCGGAGCACCTGCTGCGACCACAGCACCGGCGCGGCCTTGACCTGGTTGCGCGTGAAGACGCCCGCCGCGACCTGCTGCGGGCCGTCGTTGACGACGAGGGCGACGTCCGGGCGCTCGCCGTGGGCGCGGATGCCCGCGCGGACGCCGGCCGCCCGGAAGCCCTGGGGGGCGGTGACGCTCACGGGGCCACTCCGGTGGTCGGGAGTCCGAGGGTCTCGTCGAGACCGAGCGCCAGGTTGACCGACTGGAACGCGCCGCCGGCCGTGCCCTTGGTGAGGTTGTCGATGACGGCGGTGACGACGAGGCGCCCGGCGTCGGGGTCGACCGCGACCTGGACCTGCGCGGTGTTCGACCCGACCACCGACTTGGTCTGCGGCTGGACGCCGGCGGGCAGCAGGTGCACGAACGGCTCGGCGTCGAAGGCCTTGACGTAGACCTCGCGGGCCTGGTCCTCGGTGATCGCGGCGTCGGCGAGCGGGGCGCTCGCGACCGCGAGGATGCCGCGCGGCATCGGGGCGAGGACCGGGGTGAACGAGACCCGCACCGGCTCCGGGCTCACCGTGGCGAGGTTCTGGACGATCTCCGGGGTGTGCCGGTGGCCGCCGCCGACGCCGTACGCGGTGGCCGAGCCCATGACCTCGGAGCCCAGCAGGTGCGCCTTGGCGGCCTTGCCGGCCCCGGACGTGCCGGAGAAGGCGACGATGCTGACGTCGCGCTCGACGAGGCCGGCCGCGACCGCGGGGAACGCCGCGAGCGTGCTGGCCGTCGGGTAGCAGCCGGGGACGGCGATGCGCGTGCTGGCGCGCAGCTGCTCGCGGGCACCCGGCAGCTCGGGCAGGCCGTAGGGCCAGGAGCCCGCGTGCTCGCCGCCGTACCAGCGCGCCCAGGCGTTGGCGTCGGTGAGCCGGTGGTCGGCGCCGCAGTCGACGACGAGCGTGTCGTCGGGCAGCTGGGCCGCCAGCTCCGCCGAGCGCCCGTGCGGCAGCGCGAGGAAGACGACGTCGTGCCCGGCGAGCTGCTCGGGCGTCGTCTCGACGATCGTGCGGTCGGCGAGGGTGGGCAGGTGGGGCTGATGGGCTCCGAGGGCGGTGCCCGCGGACTCGCCCGCCGTCACCGCCCCGATCTCGACCTCGGGGTGGCCCAGGGCGAGGCGCAGGACCTCACCCCCGACGTACCCGCTGGCTCCGGCGACCGCGACGCGCATACGAATGAGTATGCATGTCCTCGAAAATCCATGCAACGAGCGTGATCAACGCCGCTTCCGGGGACGGTGCCAGGTGAACGGGATCGTCTCGTCACGGCCGAGGCGGCGCCAGCGCTGCCGGAGATCCCGCAGCTCGCGGACCGCGACCTCCGCCTGCTCGGTGGTGAACGGGCTCGGCCCGGTCCTCGTGATGCCCCAGGCCGTCGCGAGCCCCGCGCGGGTCGCGGGCGCGCTGCGGTCGACGCTCTGCTGCAGGACGCCGACCAGGGTCTCGGCGAGCATCAGCTGCGCGGCGTTGGCCTTGCGCACCGCGTCGGAACGCTGCCGGCGGTCGTGGCGCGTCGTGCCGGCGACGATCTCGAGGCTCTCGAACAGCGCGCCGGCCGCGATCGAGCCCCAGAGGCCGTCGGCGAGGCCCAACGCCCGCTCGCCGATGAGGTGCACGGCGTCGTGCGGGACGTCCCCGGTGCGCTCGTAGGAACGCAGGCGCAGCCGGACGCCGTCGTCGCGGTCGATCAGCGCCAGCGACCCGCCGTCGGGACGTCTCGAGAACTCGACGTGCACACGGTCATGCGACCACCCCGCGGCGCCGGGCCGCATCCGGTTTGCCGCGCGCTCGGGTGATCAAGGGCGACGTCATGCACCTCGCCGCGCTCGGCGGGTGCACCACGTCGCCCCTGATCTCCCGGCGGACGGGGCCTGCTCAGTTCGAGCGGGACCGGTGGTCGTCGCGCAGGGAGTGGCGCGGGCGGGACGTCGAGGGATAAGGGGCCCGCGGGCCGTCGTCGCCGCGCGGGGTCGACGGGAACGACGGGTGCGGCTCGCGGAACGACCCCGAGTCCGGGCCCGACGCCGCGCCGAACGAGGAGAAGTCCGACGAGAACGACCCCGCCGGGAACGGCTCCGCGAACGGCGGGAGCGAGGGGTGCGGCTCCCGGATCGTCTCGAAGCCACCGGACTGCGTCATCGCGATCTGCAGGGCGGGGATGCCCTGCGAGTCGGTCGCACTGGCCCGCGCCGGCGTGACGTCCGGGGTCGGGGTGGCGGTGCGCTGGGATCCCGTCGCGGTCGGGTCGGCACCCCAGGTCGGGATGGCTCCGGTGGAGGGCTCGGACGGCCCGGACGACGCGGGCACCTGCGGACCGGCCACCGGCTCCTCGACCTCGGCCGGGGGCACGACCGTCGGCGGGGCGTCGGTGTCGGGCAGCGGGGCGGCGTCGCGGCGACCGACGGCGACGAGGTCGCGGCCCAGCAGCCCGGACACGAGCCAGTCGAGGGCGATCCGCACGGTGCGGTCCGCGGTCGGCATCGCCCACAGGTGGTAGCTGCGGTGCAGCAGGAACGCCGGCCAGCCCGTCATGCGCAGCGGGCCGATCTGGGCCGCACCGCGCCGGCGGCCCAGACCGGCCACGGCCCCCGAGTTCTTGTGGCGGTAGCCGCGCAGCAGCCGCCCGGCGAGGAACGCGTCGACGTTGCGGGCGAGCAGGCGCGCCTGGCGCACGGCGTGCTGGGCCGTCGGGGCGGTGGTGACCGGGTCGCCCTCGCGCGGGACGGGCACGGTGACGTCGGGGACGGCGGCGCAGTCGCCCGCGGTGAAGACGTGGGCGCGGTCGCGGACCTGCAGGGTCGTCGCGCAGCGCACGCGGCCCCGCGAGTCCAGGGGCAGGTCGGTGCGCTCGAGCAGCGGGTTCGGCACGGAGCCGGCCGCGACGACGATCGTGTCCGTGGTGAACGTCGGCCCGCCGGCGAGCACGACGGTGCCGCCGTGCGCCGAGGTGATCGTGGCGCCGACCCGCACCTCGATCCCGCGGCGCAGCAGCTGGGCGTGCACGCGGGCGGCGAGCGCCGGGCTGACCTCGGGCATGATCCGACCGGCGGCCTCGAGGAGCACCCACTGGATCTCCTCGGCGACGTAGCCGGGCTGGTGCTTCGCGGCGCGCCGCGTCATGTCCTCGAGCTCGCCGAGCACCTCCAGGCCCGCGAACCCGCCGCCGATCACGGTGAAGGTCAGCAGGCGGCGGCGCTCGCTCGGGTCGGTCGTCGACGCGGCCGCGTCCAGCCGGGACAGGACGTGCTCGCGCAGGGCGAGCGCGTCGGTGACCGAGCGGAACGGCAGCGCGCGCTCCTCGAGGCCCGGGATCGGCAGGCGCCGGGGCGCGGTGCCGGGCGCCACGACCAGGACGTCGTAGGAGATCTCGCGGGTCCCGCCGTCGGGGAGGCTGACGACCGCGCGGCGCGAGGCGTCGTCGACGGCCGCGACCGAGCCGGTGATGACGTCGCAGCGGCGCAGCGCCCGCCGCAGTGGGACGGTCAGGTGGCGCGGCTCGATGGCGCCGGCCGAGGCCTCGGGGAGGAACGGCTGGTAGGTCATGTGCGCCTGCGGGTCGACCACGGTGATGCCGGCGATGCCGGTCGTGGCGGTGCCGGCGCCGAGGTGGCGCCCACCGCGGGTGCCGCCGGGGAGCCGGGCCTGCAGCGCCCGCGCGGCGACGAGGCCGGCGTAGCCGCCGCCGACGACGAGCACGCGGGCACCCTCGGCGCCCTCACCCGTCTCGCGGGACCGGAGCCGGGCCAGGAACACCACCGCGACGACGCACAGGAAGCCGCCGAGCGCCGCGGCGCCCCAGTTGGGCAGCGCGCCGAACACCCAGAACAGGGCCACGATGATCGGCCCGATGACCAGCAGCACGCCGCGCCCGACCACGAAGTCCGCGGTCGCCCAGGCGCCACCGGAGCTGTCGGAGCTGTCGGAGCCCTCCGCGGCCTCGGGACGGAGCGGGTCGTCGGGCGCGCTGGACATGCACGTACTCCTCGCTGATCGGGGTCGAGGCAGCCGGCCCGGGCGAAGGGGGAGCCCCCGGGTCACGGCCAGGTCACGCTAGGGGGACGGATCATGGTCACGCCCGGACCTGAGAACGCGACGCGCCGTGATCCGGTCATCACCCCGTGCCGCGCGGTCACCGGTCGGGTGATCGCCCGAACGGGCGAGAAACGGACCGCTGGGCTCTCAGGAAGGGCGACGAGCGGTCTCAGGGAAGCCGGGCGTGCGCCCGGGCGACGGCGGCCTCGGTCCGGTCGTCGAGGGTGCCGAACGGCGCGACCTCCAGGCGACGGCGGGGTGCCGCCCACGTCCCCACGATCCGGCCGCGGTGGACGACGGTCGCCCGGAACACCCCGTTGCCGCCGGGGACGATCCGGTCGAAGTGCGCGGGCTCGAGCACGTCGTCGCGACGGCCGTAGCCGAGCACGAACTCGTCGAAGCCCGGGAGCAGGTGGACGCCGAGGGCCCGGCGTCGGTGCGCCGCGAGGAGGTCGGGCACGGCGGGGTCCATGAGGTACTCGGTGCCGTCCACGTCCAGGGTCGCCAGCCCCGGACGCGCCACCGCCAGGCCGGCGTCGACGTCGGCGGCGGGGATGTTCGTCCAGCGCAGGAAGTCTGCGCGCGTGGCAGGGCCGTGCGAGCGGAAGTAGCGCTTCGCCCACTCCCCCAGCGCCTCCTCGCGCTCGAGGCGCCGCGGCGACGGGATCCAGCGGGCCACGTCGACGATCACCGGCTCGCCGTCGCGCAGCGGCCCGAAGCACAGCACGCCGGACTCCGCCAGCGCGCCGAGCAGGTGGTAACCGCGGCCCTTCGCCGGCGCGAGGCCCGCGTCCTCCCAGACCGCGAACAGCTCGTCCCGCGTGGCCGGCACGGCGCCGAGGGCCAGCTCGCCGGCGCGCTCGACGTCCGCGTCGGTCAGCCCGAGCTCGACGCGCCGCCGGGCGGCCTGCACGCGGGGACGCGGCGTGCCGAGCCGGAGCATCCAGCCCAGGTCCTCGGCCGGCACGAGGTGCAGGGTCCCGCGCATCGGCCAGCTGCGGACGATCTCGCCGGCGTCGCACGCGGCCACGACGGCCTCGCGCGACCGGCTCGCCGTCCGCAGCGCCAGCGAGGTCAGCACGCCCGGGAGGTCCTGGGCCTGGACGGCGCCGAGCCGGCGGACGACCCCCGCCACGTCGTCGTCGGGCGGCGCCACCAGCCCCAGGGCGACCAGCCGCAGCAGGCCGACCTCCGAGACCCGGCGCGCGCTCATGCGCCGAGATGCTGCCGGAACCACGCGACGGCGTGCGCGTCGACCTCCGCGGCGTGCGGCGTCTGCGGCGTCGGCTCGAGACCCGGCTCCTCGGCCAGCGCGTGGCCCATGCCGTCGATGACGACCAGGTCGGCCGGCCCGCGCGCGCCGGCGACGAGCTCCTGCGCCGGCTCGAGGAACGCGGTGGGCTCGTCCTCGGCGCCGACGACGAGCAGCGTCGGCGTGCTGCCGAGCTCGCCGACCCGCGCGACGTAGTCCATCCGGTCGGCGACGGCGTCGGACTCCGGTGACCACCGGTAGTCCACCCCGAAGAGCTTCCCGAGCGTCGCGACGACCGGGCGCAGCGCCAGGAGCGGGCTGACGCCCACGAGCGCGGTGACGTCGTCGCGCCGCGTGGTGACCTCGAGCGCGACGCCCGCACCCGCCGACCCGCCGAAGAGGCCCAGCGGGCCGCCGATCCCGAAGCACTCGCGCAGCGCGCCCAGCGCCGCGTCGAACTCGTCGGCGGCCTCGGCGTTGACCGGCCCGTGCATGAGCATGACCGCGTCCTCGTAGCCGAGGCTCATCAGCTCGTCCATGCCGCCCGCGGGCAGCCGCGCGCCCATCTTCGGCAGGCCGAGGTAGATCCGCCACGCGTCGAGACCGGCGAGCGGCAGCGCCGCCGCGAACGCCGCCTCGCTGCGCGGCGCGTCCATGAGGTGCCAACCGACGACGACGGGCGCGTCGGCACGCGGTCCGCGGTCCGGCGCCACGGCGATGAACGGCACTCCGGCTGCGGTTCCGGTCTCGGCCACGGTGAGCTCCTCGAATCCGTCGAACTGTACGGTGTCCAGCGTACTGGACAGTGTACAGTTCGTCCATGCCGAGGACCCCGGGTCAGCGTGCCGGACTCAGCCGCGAGGCCGTGCTCGCCGCGGCCAAGACGGTGTTCGCCGAGCGCGGACTGCCCGGGCTCTCGATGCGCTCGGTCGCCGGGGAGCTGGGCGTCGCGCCCAACGCGCTGTACAGCCACGTCGCCGACAAGGACGCGCTGGTGGACGCGCTCCTCGACGACCAGCTCGCGGCGCTCGCTCCCCCATCACCGGACGCCGACCCGGTCGCCGGGCTGCGCGCGGTCATGCTCGCGACGTTCGACCTGCTCGGGCGGCACGCCGACCTCGTGCCGCTCTACCTCGCCCGCCAGGGCGCCCGCGGGCCGCACGCCCGCGCGCTGGGCGCCGCGATGGTCGTGCTGCTCGCACGCCTCGGCGTCGACGAGGCCGCCTCGGCACGGGTGGTGCGCGCGCTGATCGTCAGCACGCTGGGCTTCGCCGCCCTCGCCGCCGCCGACGCGCCGCTGGGGAACGCCGAGCTGCGCGCGGACCTCGAGGCCACGCTGGACTGGATCGTCCGAGGAGCCGCCGCCTAGCGCAGGCGCGCCCCGACCCGCTCGGACGCCGTCTCGACCGCCGCGTCGCGCCGGGCGGACGCCTCCTCGAGGGTGAGCGTCCGGTCGGGGGCGCGCAGGCGCAGGGCGAAGGCGAGCGAGCGCTTGCCCTCGCCGACCTGCGGGCCGGTGTAGACGTCGAACAGGCGCACGTCCTCGACGAGGTCACCGCCGCCGTCGCGCAGGGCCGAGACCACCGACGCGGCGGGCACCGCCTGGTCGAGGACCAGCGCCACGTCGAGCAGCACGGGCGGAAACGACGACACCGCGGGCACCGGGCGGTCCTCGACGAGCGGGAGCCGGTCGAGCTCGACCTCCATCGCGCAGGTCCGGGCGGGCAGGCCGAGCGCCTCGAGGACCTTCGGGTGCAGCTCGCCGGCGTGCCCGACGAGCACGTCATCGAGGTGCAGCGCGGCGCAGCGCCCCGGGTGCCAGGGCGCGTGGACGTCGGCGGTCACGGTCAGCTCGGCGCCGTGGACGCGGCCCACGAGGCGGGCGGCCTCGATCGCGTCGGCCCAGTCGGCGGGCCGTCCCGGGCCCCACCACCCGGCGCGCTCCCACGCGCCGGCGAGCACCGCGCCGACCCGCACCGGCTGGGCCGGCAGCCCCTCGAGCACCGAGGCGATCGCCGCGTCGTCCGGGCGGGCGTCGACGGGCAGCACCGGCGCCGCGGGCGGGTCGCCCGGACCCGGCCGCACCACCTGGCCGACCTGGTAGAGCGCGAGGTCCCGCAGGCCGCGCGACACGTTGCGGACCACGGCGTCGAGCAGGCCGGGCAGCAGCGTCGTCGCCATCAGCGAGCGGTCGGCGTCGAGCGGGTTCGCCAGGCGCAAGGCGTTGCGGCGGTCGTCGTCGGCCTCCAGCCCGAACGCGTCGAACACCGCGGGCGCGACGAACGGCGAGGGCAGCACCTCGTCGTACCCGGCGTCGGCCAGCGCCCGCGAGACCTGCCGGCGGCGGCGCTGCGCGAGCGTGAGACCGGTGCCCGGCTGCGCGGCGGGCAGCTCCGACGGGATGCCGGCGTAGCCCTCGAGCCGCAGGACCTCCTCGACGAGGTCGGCGGGACGCGTCAGGTCGGGGCGCCAGGTCGGGGGCACCGCGCGCAGGCCCGCGCCGCCACTGTTGCCGGGGTCGGCGCCGGCGACCTCGACGGCGCAGCCGATCTGCGAGAGCCGCCGCACCACCGCGCCGCGCTCGTAGCGGGTGCCGGCGACGCGGTCGGGCAGGTCGAGCGCCATGACAACGGGGTCGGGGGCGGTCACGCCGCCCTCGTCGGTGACGCCGGGGGCGACGGTCGCGCCGCCGTAGTTGGCGAGCAGCCAGGCGGCGCGGTCGGTGGCGGCGCGGGCGACGCCCGGGTCGACCTCGCGCTCGAAGCGGCGGGCGGCCTCGCTGGGCAGCCGGTGACGGCGGGCCGCGCGGGCCACCGACGGCGCGTCCCAGGTGGCGGCCTCGAGCAGGACGTCCGAGGTGCCGGGGCCGACCTCGGTGCTCGCCCCGCCCATGATCCCCGCGAGGCCGATCGGCCCGGAGTCGTCGGCCACCACGACGTCGTCGACGTCGAGCGCGCGCTGGGCGTCGTCCAGCGTGGTGATCTTCTCGTCGGCGGTGGCCCGCCGGACGACGACGTCGCCGGTCACGGTGGCCGCGTCGTAGGCGTGCATCGGCTGGCCCAGCTCGAGCATCACGTAGTTGGTGACGTCGACGGCCAGCGAGATCGGGCGCACCCCGCAGAGCAGCAGGCGCCGGCGCAGCCACCACGGCGACGGGGCCGTCGGGTCGAGGTCGGTGACCCGGCGGGCCACGAAGCGCCGGCACTGCGAGGACTGGTCCAGCCGCACGGGCCACGCCTCGCCGTCCTGCGCGGGCAGGTCGTGGCCGAGCAGCGCCGGGTCGCCGTAGGGCGCGTCCAGCGCGCACGCGAGCTCGCGGGCCAGGCCGCGCACCGAGAGGCAGTAGCCGCGGTCGGGCGTCACGGCGATGTCGAGCACCGCGTCGTCCAGGCCCAGCAGCGCCGCGCCGTCGTCGCCGGGGTCGGCGGTGCCGGGCGGCAGCACGAGGATGCCGCTGTGGTCGTCACCGAGGCCCAGCTCGTCGAGCGCGCAGATCATGCCGTCGGAGACGTGCCCGTAGGTCTTCCGCGCGGCGATCGCGAAGTCGCCGGGGAGCACCACGCCGGGCAGGGCGACCACGACGAGGTCGCCCTCGACGAAGTTGGTGGCGCCGCAGACGATGCCGCGGGTGCCGGCGTGGTCCCCGTCGGCCTCGTTGTGCTCCGGCCCCACGTCGACCCGGCAGTACCGGATCGGCTTCTTGAACTCGGTGAGCTCCTCGATGCTCGCGACGCGGCCGACCACGAGCGGGCCGGTGGTCGCCGGGACCGGGAGGACGTCCTCGACCTCGAGCCCGACCCGGATCAGCGCCTCGGCGACGGCCTCGGCCGTCGGCGCGGGGCCGTCGTCCTGCGAGGACAGGTCGACGTGCTCGAGGAGCCACGAGACGGGGACGCGCACGGCGGGGGGCCTTTCTGGAGCTGCGGAGGAGGGGTCGAGGTGGAACTAGGGCTCGACGGCGAACGCCGACGTGAACCGCACGTCGCCCTCGACCATGTCGCGCATGTCGGGCAGGCCGTTGCGGAACATCAGCGTGCGCTCGAGACCCATCCCGAAGGCGAAGCCCGAGTAGACGTCGGGGTCGACGCCGCAGGCGCGCAGGACGTTGGGGTCGACCATGCCGCAGCCGCCCCACTCGACCCAGCCGGCGCCGCCCTTCTTCTGCGGGAACCAGACGTCCGGCTCGGCGGAGGGCTCGGTGAACGGGAAGTACGACGGCCGCAGGCGGATCGTCGACTCCTCGCCGAACATGGCGCGGGCGAACGCGTCGAGCGTGCCCTTGAGGTGGGCCATCGTCAGGCCCTTGTCGATCGCCAGGCCCTCGACCTGGTGGAAGACCGGGGTGTGCGTCGCGTCGAGCTCATCGGTGCGGAACGTCCGGCCCGGGCACACGACGTAGACGGGCAGGTCGCGCTCGAGCAGCGCGCGGATCTGCACCGGCGAGGTGTGCGTGCGCAGCACCTGGCGGGCCTCGGCGGGCTCGACGTGGAAGGTGTCCTGCATCGTGCGCGCGGGGTGGTCGGGCAGGAAGTTCAGCGCGTCGAAGTTGAACCACTCCGACTCGACCTCGGGACCCTCGGCGACCTCGTAGCCCATCGCGACGAAGATGTCGGCGATCCGCTCCGAGAGCTGGGTGAGCGGGTGGCGGCTGCCGCGCGGGTGCCGGTCGCCGGGCAGCGTGACGTCGACGGCCTCCTCGGCCAGCATCCGCTCGTCGCGCTCCGCGGAGAGCACCTCGTGGCGCTCGTCGTACGCCGCCTGAATCGCCACGCGGACCTCGTTGACCCGCTTGCCCGACTCCGAGCGCGCCTGCGGCGGCAGCGCCCCGATCTCGCGGCGCGCGGTGAGCACCGGCGACCGGTCGCCGAGGTGCGCGGGCTTGAGCGCGGTGAGTGCCTCGAGCGTGCCGGCGCTCGCGAACGCCGACGAGGCGTCCGCGCGCGCGGCGTCGAGCGTCTCGGGGTCGAGCGCCGCGACCTGCTTGGGGTCGTAGAGGTCGTTGGTGCCGGACATCGAGGTCGTCTCGCTCCTGCGCTGCTCTGGGCTTCTCGGGTGCCGGACGATCCTATCGGAGCAGGTCGAACGCGTTGCCGACCTGGACCCGGCTCAGGGCTCCGCGCGCCGCTCGTCGAGCGCCGCCAGGCGCGCGCGCACCGTCTCGCCGATGGCCGCGAGCGCCTCCAGCTGGTCGGGTGTGAGGTGGTCGACGACGGCCTCGCGGGCGTCCGCGACGTGCTGCGGGGCGGCCGCCTCGATGAGACCGCGGCCGCGCGGGGTGATGGCCACGATCGCCCCGCGCTGGTCGGTCGGGCACGGATCGCGGGTCACCAGGCCGCGCCGTTCCATGCGGCCCAGGTGCTGGGACAGGCGGCCCTTCTCCCAGCGCAGGTGGCGCCCGAGCACGAACGGCCGCACGCACCCCTCGGGCGCCTCCGAGAGGTGGGCCAGCACCTCGTAGTCCGCGCCCGACAGCCCGGACCGGGTCCGGAGACGGCGGTCGAGGAACTCGGCGAGGTCGACCTGCATCGCCATGAGTCCGCGCCAGGCCCGTTCCTCGCGCTCGTCCAGCCACCGCGGCTCGTCCACGTCGGGCAGCGTAGCGACTGGTTGACGTGTGAACCAGCTCGGCCTAGCTTCTGGTTCACACCTCAACCAGCGGGGTGCCGACCTCGGGAGGAGACCGAGATGAAGATCGTGACGATCGGGCGGGGGAACATCGGTGGCGGGCTCGCCCGCCTCTGGCGCGAGGCGGGCCACGACGTCGAGGAGCTCGGCCGGGACGGCGGGGACGTCTCCGACGCCGACGTCGTGCTCGTCGCGGTGCCCGGCGACCAGGTCACCCCGGCGCTCGGGAAGGTCAGCGGCCTCGCCGGGAAGATCGCGATCGACGCGACGAACGTCTTCGGCGAGCGGCCCGCGGGCGCGCCGTCGAACGCCGAGGAGGTCAAGGCCGTCACCGGCGCGCCGGTGGCCAAGAGCTTCAACATGAACTTCGCCGGGCTGTTCGACCGGGTGCACGAGCAGCGGGTGCGGCCGAGCAACTGGTACGTCGCCGACGACGGCGCCGTCGAGGTCACCGAGACCCTGATCCGCGACGCGGGCTACGACCCGGTGCGGGTCGGCGACCTGTCGCGCGCCCGCGACCTCGAGGGCGCCACCTGGCTGCTCCTCGGCGCCACGCCGCCCGGCGGTCTGTACTACCGCGTCGCCACGCCGGGCGAGCTCTGAGGGACCTCAGTGCTGGGCGCGGGCCGAGGCGTAGAGGCACACCGCGGCGGCGGTCGCGAGGTTGAGGCTCTCGGCGCGTCCGTGGATCGGGACGCGGACGCGGTGGTCGGCGAGGCCCGCGGTGCGGTCGTCGAGCCCGTGTGCCTCGCTGCCCAGCAGCCACGCCGACGGGGCGGCGAGCAGGGTGTCCGCCGTCACGTCGAGCACGGTCTCGCCGTCGCCGGCGGCCGCGAGCAGGGTGAGGCCCCGCCCGCGCAGCGCATCCACCACCGCGTCGACGTCCCGAGAGGCCGCGAGCGGGAGGTGGAACAGGCTGCCCATCGTCGAGCGCACGCACTTGCCGTTGTGCGGATCGACCGCGTCCCCGGCCAGCACCACGGCGTCGGCACCGGCGGCGTCGCTCGTGCGGATGACCGTGCCGGCGTTGCCGGGGTCGGCGACGCCGACGAGCACGGTGACGAGGCGGGGCGTCTCCCCCAGCGCGGCGTCGAGGTCGACGGTGACCGTGGAGCAGACGGCGGCGACGCCCTGCGGGGTGACGGTGTCCGAGAGGCCGGCCGCGGCCTTCTCGCTGACGCGGGCGGTGCGGATCCCGAGCGACCGCGCCCGGTCCTCCAGCGTGGGGTCCCGGTCGGCGACGGCGTCGGTGAGGAAGAGGTCGTGCACCCTGCGGTGCGTGTCACTGCCGGGCGTCTCCTCGGCCCAGGTCAGCGCTTCGTGCACCGGACGGACGCCCTCGACGAGGAACCGCCCGGCCTCGAGACGCGCCGCGCGCCGCAGCAGCTTGCGGGCTGCGGCGACGCGCGGCGTGCGCTCGGTGAGGACGTCGCTCAGGCGGCGTCCTCGTTCTTCGCGTTCTTGTCCGCGGGGACGGCCGCGCGGGCGACCTCGACGAGCGCGGTGAACGCCGCCGGGTCGGACACGGCGATCTCCGCGAGGTTCTTGCGGTCGACCTCGACGCCGGCGAGCTTGAGGCCCTGCATGAACCGGTTGTAGGTCATGTCGTTGGAGCGCGCCGCCGCGTTGATGCGCGTGATCCACAGCTGGCGGAAGTCGCCCTTGCGCTGCTTGCGGTCGCGGTAGGCGTACGTCAGCGAGTGGAGCGTCTGCTCCTTGGCCTTGCGGTAGAGCCGGGAGCGCTGGCCGCGGTAGCCGCTGGCCATCTCCAGGGTGGTGCGCCGCTTCTTCTGCGCGTTGACCGCGCGCTTCACGCGTGCCACGTGGTCCTGCCTTCGATCGAATCAGGGGCGGGGGTGGGTCCGCCCGAGGGGGTTCGGCGGGTGCGGGGTGGTGCTCAGAGCCCGCCGAGCAGGCGCTTGACGCGGCCGGTGTCCTGCGGCGCGACGGCCTCGTTGCCGGAGAGCTGGCGCGTCTTGTGGCTGGACTTCTTCTCCAGCAGGTGGCGCTTGCCGGCCTTCTCGCGCAGCAGCTTGCCGGTGCCGGTCACCTTGATGCGCTTCTTGGTGCCGCTGTGCGACTTGTTCTTCGGCATGTCCTGTCCTTGCTCCTCGAGCGGATCGGGGTCTCCGCGGAGTCGATGGTCGAGCTCCCGTATCGGCGTGCTCCCCCTGACCGCTCCGTCTCCGCCGGGGGTGTCGACGTCCGGACCGACGCTCACGGCGACGGTACGGGCGCCCGGGAACCCGGCCGCGCCCACCCCGGGGTGGGTGCGGCCGGTCGTGCGGGGAGGTCAGCCCGCCGGCTCGGGGGCCGGCTCGGCCTGCTCCTGCGCGGCGCGGGGCGCCTTCTGCGGCTTCTTGTTCGGCGCGAGGACCATCGTCATGTTGCGGCCGTCCTGCTTCGGCGTGGCCTCGACGTAGCCCAGCTCACCGACGTCCTCCGCGAGGCGCTGCAGCAGGCGGAAGCCCAGCTCCGGGCGCGACTGCTCGCGGCCACGGAACATGATGGTGACCTTGACCTTGTGACCCTGCCCGAGGAAGCGGGTCACGTGACCCTTCTTCGTCTCGTAGTCGTGAGGGTCGATCTTCGGTCGGAGCTTCTGCTCCTTGATCACCGTCTGCTGCTGGTTGCGCCGCGACTCGCGGGCCTTCTGCGCGCTCTCGTACTTGAACTTGCCGTAGTCCATGAGCTTGCAGACCGGCGGGCGGGCCTGGGCGGCCACCTCGACCAGGTCGAGGTCGGCCTCGCGGGCCAGGCGCAGGGCGTCCTCGATGCGGACGATCCCGACCTGCTCGCCGTTGGGGCCGACCAGTCGCACCTCGGGAACGCGGATGCGCTCGTTGATGCGGGTCTCTGTGCTGATGAGCTCTCCTCGGGTCCGTGACACTGTCTCTGCGACCCGGCGTGAGCAGCCCCGATGAACGTCGGGCCCCGCGCCACGGAGGTGGCGGCAGGGCCCACCGGTCGACCGATCCACGTCCCCCGACGGGAGACGGCGTCGCCGACGCACTCGCGTGCCTCGACTCCTGGACCGGAACCCGCTCACCTGTGCGGCGGACGGGTGGGAGCCGGGGCTCCACTTGCCGCTCGACGGACGCGGAACATCCACCGAGCTGGTCGCTCACCGCATAACGTACCACTGCGCTGCGGTGTTCCCTGGTAGCGGGGCCCCAGCGGAGCGGGAAACGTGGACTCAGCCCGCCTTCTTCGCGCGGCTCTTGCGGACCGGACCGGCGTCGGGCTCGACCAGCTTGCTGAGGAACTGGCCGGTGTAGCTCTCCGGCACCGCCGCGACCTGCTCCGGCGTGCCCTGCGCGACGACGGTGCCGCCGTTGTTGCCGCCCTCGGGACCCATGTCCACGACCCAGTCGGACATCTTGATGACGTCGAGGTTGTGCTCGATGACGAGGACCGTGTTGCCCTTGTCGACCAGGCCGTTGATGACGCCGAGCAGCTTGCGGATGTCCTCGAAGTGCAGGCCGGTGGTCGGCTCGTCGAGGATGTAGATCGTCCGGCCCGCGGAGCGCTTCTGCAGCTCCGAGGCGAGCTTGACGCGCTGGGCCTCGCCGCCGGACAGCGTCGGCGCGGGCTGGCCCAGGCGCACGTAGCCCAGGCCGACCTCGGTCAGCGTCTGCAGGTGGCGGTGGATCGCGCCGATCGGCTTGAAGAACTCGGCGGCCTCCTCGATCGGCATGTCGAGGACCTCGGCCACGTTCTTGCCCTTGTAGTGCACCTCGAGCGTCTCGCGGTTGTACCGCGCGCCCTTGCAGACCTCGCAGGGCACGTAGACGTCGGGCAGGAAGTTCATCTCGATCTTGATGGTGCCGTCGCCGGCGCACGCCTCGCAGCGCCCGCCCTTGACGTTGAACGAGAACCGTCCGGGCCCGTAGCCGCGCACCTTCGCCTCGTTGGTGGCGGCGAAGAGCTTGCGCATGTGGTCCCACACGCCGGTGTAGG
Organism: Actinomycetospora flava; assembly: GCF_037400335.1. Taxonomy (NCBI): domain Bacteria; kingdom Bacillati; phylum Actinomycetota; class Actinomycetes; order Pseudonocardiales; family Pseudonocardiaceae; genus Actinomycetospora; species Actinomycetospora flava. The sequence continues at coordinate 40,030 of NZ_JBBEGM010000022.1, read as the reverse complement.
TCGCCGGGTTGGACCGCGGCGTGCGCCCGATCGGCGACTGGTCGACCCGCACCAGCTTGTCGAGGTGCTCGATGCCGGTGACACGCGTGTGCCGGCCCGGGACCTGGCGGGCCTTGTTGAGCTTGTTGGCCAGCACCGTCGCGAGGATGTCGTTGACCAGCGTCGACTTGCCCGACCCGGACACCCCGGTGATCGACACCAGGCAGCCGAGCGGGAAGTCGACGCTGACGTCGTGCAGGTTGTGCTCGCGGGCGCCGACCACGCCGACCATCCGCTTCTTGTCGATCGGCCGGCGGATCTGCGGCACCGGGATCTGCTCGCGCCCGGAGAGGTAGGCCCCGGTGAGGGACTCGTCGCTCTGCTCGAGGCCGGCGACCGGCCCGGAGTACACGACGCGGCCGCCGTGCTCGCCCGCGCCGGGGCCGATGTCGACCACCCAGTCCGACGCGCGGACCGTGTCCTCGTCGTGCTCGACGACGATGAGCGTGTTGCCGAGGTCGCGCAGCCGGGACAGCGTGTCGATCAGCCGGCGGTTGTCGCGCTGGTGCAGCCCGATCGACGGCTCGTCGAGGACGTAGAGCACCCCGACCAGGCCCGACCCGATCTGGGTCGCCAGGCGGATGCGCTGGGCCTCGCCGCCGGAGAGCGTCGCGGCCGCGCGGGCCAGCGACAGGTAGTCGAGCCCGACGTCGAGCAGGAAGCCCAGGCGGGCGTCGATCTCCTTGAGCACCGCGCCGGCGATGACCTGCTCGCGGTGGCCGAGGACCAGGCCCTTCATGAACTCCGCGCAGTCGGCCACCGAGAGCGCGCAGACCTCGGCGATCGAGCGGTCGCCCAGCGACTCGTGGCGCAGGGTGACCGCGAGGATCTCGGGCTTGAGGCGCGTGCCGCTGCAGGCGGGGCACGGGACGTCGCGCATGTAGCCCTCGTAGCGCTCGCGGGCGCTCTCGGACTCGGCCTGGTCGAGGCGGCGCTCGAGGAACGGCACGACGCCCTCGAACGAGGCGTAGTACGAGCGCTCGCGGCCGTAGCGGTTGCGGTAGCGCACGTGCACCTGCTCGTCGGAGCCGTGCAGCACCGCCTTCTGCACCCGCGCCGGGAGCTTGCGCCACGGAGCGTCCATGCGGAAGCCGACCTGCTCGGACAGCGCCGTGAGCAGGCGCGTGAAGTACTCCGCGGACTGGCCGATCGCCCAGGGCGCGATGGCGCCGTCGGCGAGCGAGAGCTCGTCGTCGGGCACCAGCAGCTCCGGGTCGACCTCTTTCTTGATGCCCAGGCCGGTGCACGTCGGGCAGGCGCCGTAGGGCGAGTTGAAGGAGAAGGCGCGCGGCTCGAGGTCGTCCACCTGCAGCTGGTGGCCGTTGGGGCAGGCCATGCGCTCGGAGAAGCGGCGCTCGCGGTCCGGGTCGTCCTCCTCGAGGTCGACGAAGTCGAGCACGAGGATGCCCTCGGCCAGGCGCAGCGCGGTCTCCACCGAGTCGGTGAGGCGCTGCTTGGCGCTCGACTTCACCGACAGGCGGTCGACCACCACCGCGATGTCGTGCTTCTCCTGCTTCTTCAGCGTCGGCGGCTCGGAGAGCGGATAGACCGTGCCGTCGACCAGCACGCGCGAGTAGCCCTGGCCCTGGAGCTGGCTGAACAGGTCGACGTACTCGCCCTTGCGGCCGCGGATGACCGGCGCGAGGACCTGGAACCGGCGGCCCGGCTCCATCTCGAGCACCTGGTCGACGATCTGCTGCGGCGTCTGCTTCGAGATGATCTCGCCGCAGGTCGGGCAGTGGGGCGTCCCGGCGCGGGCGTAGAGCAGGCGCAGGTAGTCGTAGACCTCGGTGATGGTGCCGACCGTGGACCGCGGGTTGCGGCTCGTGGACTTCTGGTCGATCGACACCGCGGGCGAGAGGCCCTCGATGAAGTCGACGTCGGGCTTGTCCATCTGCCCGAGGAACTGGCGCGCGTAGGCCGACAGCGACTCGACGTACCGGCGCTGGCCCTCCGCGAAGATCGTGTCGAACGCCAGGCTCGACTTGCCGGAGCCCGACAGGCCGGTGAAGACGACCAGGCTGTCGCGGGGCAGGTCGAGATCGACGCCCGTGAGGTTGTGCTCACGGGCGCCCTGGACGACGAGACGATCGACCACGTGCGGGGCCTCCAGGCTCGGGGCGAGACGTGCCGGGGTGACAACACGCCGCACTGTGTGTCTCTTCCCCCGGTCCACTCCATGCTAGGAGCGACCCCCGACAACGGCCGTCCGGCCTCCGTCCCGCGCGACCGGTCGGGCCTCCGGGGCGACGACCGGTTGCGCCGTCAGAGTGGTCGGTCCGCCGGGTAGCGCCGGGCGTACCAGGTGGGCGGTTCACCGAACAGATCCGCGAAGTCGCGGGAGAGATGGCCCTGGTCGGCGTAGCCGAGCGTCGCGGCCAGGTCCGCCCAGTCGACCCGTCCGCCGGCCTCGAGGCGCCCGACGACCTCCTCCAGCCGGTAGCGCCGGATGACCCACTTCGGCCCGAGCCCGACGTGCTCGGCGAACAGCCGCTGCACGGTGCGCACCCCGAGCCCGGCCGATGCCGCGAGCCGGTCGACGCGCGCGATCGTGGGGTCGTCGGCGATCTGCGCGACGAGCTCGCCGGCCTGCCGCGCGGGGCGGGACGGCTCGCCGTCGGGCAGGCGGGCGTGGAGCCACGCGCTCATGTCGCCGGTCCACGGCGGCCCGTCGCCGAGGACCTCGGCGGCGGCGAGCTCCCGGTCGACGAGCGCGCTGACCGGCCCGCCGGCGAGTGCCCGGAACACCCCGGGCCGGAAGGCGGCGCCGACCACGGAGCTGCGGCCCTCCAGCACCCGCACCATGTGCCGGCTCCGGGGTCCGACGACCTGGGGCTGCGCCGTGTCCGGCCTCCGGCGCGGCAGCTCCGCTCCGCTGCGTGCCGCCTGGCCGATGGCCGAGACGTGCACCTGCGGCAGCGGCACGATCTTCTGGCGGTAGGGCTTCGCGTACTCCCAGGACGCCGTCCAGATCCGCGCGACCCACGGCGCCAGGCGCTCGTCCGGCTCGTGCACGGCGATCCGCTGCGCGGTGCGCCAGTGCCCGCCCAGCTCGCGGGGGTCGCGCCTCCGGTCGCCCATCTGTCGCGTTCCTCCATGACCGGGGCCGTCGGCGCTGGCTACCGTCCTGCCCCGTGTTCCCCGACTTCACGCCCCGGCCCCACCTCGTCGCGGCCGCCGCGGCCCCGCACGAGATGCTCCTCGCCGCGGCCGCCGACCAGCTCGACGCCCTCGTGCCCTGCGAGGGCTGGACCGTCCGCGACCTCGCCGAGCACATGATGACCTGGACGCCCGTGCTCGCCGGCGCGGGACGCGGCGCGCCGCCCGAGCCCGCCTCGCGCGCCCTCGGGGGCGACTGGCCGGCCGTGCTCGGGGCCGAGCGCGAGGACCTCGTCGCCGTGTGGAGCGACCCGGCGAGCTGGGAGGGCACCACGACGATGACCAGCTCGGAGATCCCGTCCCCGGTCGTCGGCACGATGTCCCTGTGCGAGCTGGTGCTGCACGCCTGGGACCTCGGTCGCGGGCTCGGCGAGCCGGTGAGCTGGGACGACGCGCTCCTCGAGGAGGTCCACGCGGCGCTGTCACAGCTCACGCCGCTGGGTCGTCAGATGGGAGCCTTCGGACCGGCCGTGGAGGTCCCCGCCGACGCGCCGCTGCTCGACCGGGTCGTCGCCGTCGCGGGTCGGGACCCGGGCTGGACGCCCTGAGGCTCAGGCCTGGGCGGTGACGCGCGGGTGCTCCCGCCAGGCCGGCATCGTCGCCATGTAGCGCAGCGTCGCGGCCTCGATCTCGTCGCGGCTCTGCTCCGGGTGGCGGCGGGCCTGCCAGCCGACCATGCGCTCGAAGCGCTCGTCGAAGCTCTGCAGGTTGCCCTCGGCGTCGACGCAGTGCTCGCAGTACGGCCCCGACTCGATGGGCATGCTGCAGCTCTCGCAGGAGACGGTCATGGTCGGTCCTCCCGGTCTCGGGTGTCGACGGCCGCGACCAGCGCGGCCGTGGTGGTGAGCAGCCCCGCGCGGTCGGCGGGGTCGAGGCGCGCGAGCGCGTCGGCGAGCGCGTCGATGCCGAGGACGTCGCGGTCGCGGCGCAGGCACGCGAGCCCGTCGTCGGTGAGCCAGACGAGCGTGCGGCGCCGGTCGGCGGGGTCGCGCTCGCGTTCGAGCAGGCCCCGGCGCTCGAGGCCGTCGACGATCTCGCTGACCACCGACTGCGCCCGGTCGAGGTGCCGCGCCGCCTCGGTGACGGTGAGCGGACCGGTCCGCTCGAGGTGTGTCAGGACCGCGCGCGAGGCGTTCGGCAGCTCGCTGCGCTTGCCGTCGCGGCGGTGGAAGAGCAGGTAGACGGCCTGGAACAGCTCCTCGTACCGCTGCGCGTCCTCCCTCGCATCGCTCACGGCCTCACCGTCGTGTGGGGGGCATGCATCGTCAATCCCGATGGATCCGCGGGCAGGATGGAGGGCATGAGTGAGGTCGACCCCGCGGACCTGGCGCGGTTGCGGGCGCGGAAGGGCTGGAGCGGCGACGCGGGCGCAGCGTGCCGGCACCGCGCCGTGGTGATGAGCGAGGACGAGATCCCGCGGTGCGAGGACTGCGGCGAGACGCTGAGCCCGGACGCCCTGCGGAGGGCGGGCCACAAGCCCGTCCGGCGCTAGGCTGCCGCGCGTGGACCTCCTCGACCAGTACACCGGCCATGTCGAGCCCGGCGGCCCCGCCGCGCGGCGCGACCTCCAGGACGTCTCGATCACCAAGGTGTCGGTCGGGCCGATGGACAACAACGCCTACCTGCTGGTCGACCGATCGTCCGGCGAGGCGCTGCTCATCGACGCCGCCAACGAGATCGACCGTCTGCTCGACACCGTCGACACCGTCGCCGACCGCGGCCACGTGAAGCGGCTGGCGACCACGCACAAGCACTGGGACCACGTGCAGTCCCTCGAGGACGCCGTGAAGGCCCTCTCCCCCACCACCTACGCCGGCGCGCAGGACGCCCCCGAGCTCCCGGTCGCGCCCGACCACACCGTCGGCGACGGCGACACCGTCGAGTTCGGCGGCTCGCGCGTCGAGATCATCCACCTCGACGGCCACACCCCCGGCTCGATCGCGCTCCTCTACCGCGACCCCGCCGGCTCGGGGCACCTCTTCACGGGCGACTCGCTCTTCCCCGGCGGGCCCGGCAAGACGGCGGGCCCGGCGGAGTTCTCGTCGCTGATGGACGACCTGGAGTCCAAGGTCTTCGGGCAGCTGGACGACGACACGCACGTCTACCCCGGCCACGGCGACGACACGACCCTCGGCACCGAGCGCCCGAAGCTCGGGGAATGGCGCGAGCGGGGCTGGTGAGCCCGGGCGGCCAAGGGTGTCTTCTCTTTCGTGAGAACGCTTCGATTTCCGAAGCATTCTCGTGGAAGAGCCGGAGACCTCGGCCGGAGCGACCCATGATCGCTGCGGGTGCTCCTCGCGGGCGATGTGGTCGCCCGGCGGGAGCGCCTGGGGCGATCACAGGGTCTATCCCGGCCACGACGACCAGGGCAGCCGGCGCGGTGGGCTCCGGGACGACGGCCCAGCTCGTCGGCGAGCCGCCGCACCGTCGGCGCGTACCGCTCCTCGACCGCGCTCACCGAGCCACCTCCCCCGTGACCCGCGACGGCCGGTGGCGGGGCTTGAGCGCCGCCGTCGCGAAGGCGACCCCGTCGCGGGTGAGGCGGTAGTAGCGGCGGGGTGGGCGGCCGCTGCCCCGGAACGCCCCCGAGTGCCGGATCGACCTGGCCGCCCGTTGAGCCCGTGCCCGGACCGTTATCCCGCGGGAACGCCATCTGCGCCACGCTCGGGCGTCGTCTGATCGGATGACGACGGGAGCGCGACGATGCGCGAGGACATCTCTTTCGACGCCGAGGGCGCGACGCTGCGCGGGTGGTTCTACGCACCCGACGGTGACGCGAACGGCGGGCATCCCTGTGTGGTCATGGCCCACGGCTTCTCGGCGGTGAAGGAGCAGCATCTCGACGACTACGCCGAGGTGTTCGCGGCCGCGGGGCTGGCGTGCGTGGTCTACGACCACCGCGGGTTCGGCGCCTCGGACGCCGCGCCCGGGCGGCCACGCCAGGAGATCGACCCCTGGGAGCAGATCCGCGACTACCAGCACGCGGTCACCTATGCGCAGGGCCGCGACGACGTCGACGCCGACCGGATCGGCGCCTGGGGGTCGAGCTACTCGGGCGGGCACGTCTACGTGCTCGGCGCGATCGACCGGCGTGTGAAGGCCGTGTCCGGGCAGGCGCCCCTGGTGTCGGGGCGCCGGGGGTTCGAGTCGCTGGTGCGCATCGACGCGTGGGCGCCGACGTGGGAGGCGTTCGCCGCCGACCGTCTCGAGCGCGCCCGCGGCGGCGAACCGGCGATGATGCCGGTGGTCACCGACGACCCGACGGCGCCGGCGGCGCTGCCGACCCCGGACTCCTACGAGTGGTTCACCCGCACGCAGAAGGAGCGCGCGCCGTCGTGGCGCAACGAGGTGACCCTGCGGTCGGTGGAGCTGCTGCAGGGCTACGAGCCGCGCGCGTTCCTGCCCCTGATCTCGCCGACGCCCGTGCAGATGGTCGTGACGCCGAACGACCGGCTCATCGCCGGCGAGCTCGCGGCCGCGGCGTACGAGACGGCGGTCCACCCGAAGAGGATCGTGCTCGTGCCCGGCGGGCACTTCGACGCCTACACCGGCCCGGGCTTCGAGGTCAGCTCCGCCGCCGCCCGCGACTGGTTCGTCGAGCACCTGCGCGTCGGCAAGTAGCCCTCATGACGCCGACCACCCCGTCCAGCGGGTGACCTCGACGGTGAACGCCGGACCCTCCGGAGGGTCCGCGCGGTGCTGGGGGTAGCGCTCCCCCAGCGCCGCGCGGGCCCGCGCGACGTCGTCGTCGGCGTCGGAGACGGTCGCGACGCCGTCGGCGCGCACCCACCACAGGGCGCTCCAGTCGTCGTCGTAGCGGTCGACGAGCAGCGACACGGCGGGGTTGTCGTCGATGTTGCGCAGGCGCTTGAGCGCGCGGTGGCGCTTGGGCTTCTGGTCGACGGCCATGAGCACCCGGTCGCCCTCGACGGCGAACACGACGGGCACGAGGTGCGGCTGCCCGTCCGCCGACACCGTCGCCAGCCGCGCGACGCGCGCCGCGGCGAACCGGCGGCGCGCGTCGTCGACGTCGAGGGCGGGCACGGACTAGCCCGTCACCTTCGCGAGCTCGTCGAGCTCCTTGAGCACCGTGTCGCGGTCGGCCGAGCTGACGCCGTGGATCGCGCGCTCGAGACCGATGCGGCGGTAGCCGTCGAGGGCCTCCGCGGAGGACTCCGCGCCGAACAGCGACATCGGGATCGGGCCGCGGCCGGCGTCGGCGGCCCGCTGCTGCAGGGTGTTCGCCCGCTGCTCGAACTCGCCGATGTTGTCGGGCCCGACGCGCTGCGGCAGCCACGCGTCGCCGTAGTCGAGGATCCGGTCCTCCACGCCCGGCCCCATGCCGCCGACGTAGACCGGCGGGTGGGGCTGCTGGGTCGGCTTGGGCCACGCCCAGCTGGTCTCGAAGTCGACGAACTCGCCGTGGAACTCGGCCTCGTCCTTCGTCCACAGCTCCTTCATGGCCTTGACCTGCTCGGCCATGAGCCGCATCCGCGTCTTCGGGTTCGCGCCGTGGTGGGCCATCTCCTCCCGGTTCCAGCCGGCGCCGATGCCGAAGAGGAAACGCCCGCCCGAGAGGCGGTCGAGGCTCGCGACCTGCTTGGCGGTGTGGATCGGGTCGCGCTGGATGACCAGGCAGATGCCCGTCGCGACCTTCAGCGTCGTCGTCGCGGCCGCCGCGGCGGTGAGGGCGACGAAGGGGTCGTAGGTGTGGATGTACATCCGCGGCAGGTCGCCACCACCGGGGTACGGCGACTCCCGCTTCGTCGGGATGTGGCTGTGCTCCGGGAACCAGAGCGAGTCGAACCCGCGGTCCTCCACCTCCTTGGCCAGGTCGGCCGGGTCGATGGCGTAGTCGGTCGGGAACATCATGATGCCGTGGTCCACGCCGGAGTCTTATCCCGTCGCGGGGGGCGGCACACTGGTGGGCGATGGACTCCACCCGCGTCGACCGCTGGCTCTGGGCGGTGCGGCTGACCAAGACCCGCGCCGACGCCGCCGACGCCTGCCGGGGCGGTCACGTGCGCGTCAACGACACCCCGGCCAAGCCCGCGACGCCGGTCAAGCCGGGCGACACGGTGCGCACGCGCGTCTACGAGATCGCCCGGATCGTCGAGGTCACGAAGATCATCGAGAAGCGGGTCGGGGCGCCCGTCGCCGTGACCTGCTACGTCGACCACACCCCGCCGCCCCCGCCGCCGGAGGAGCGGCCGGCCCCGGTCGCCGTGCGCGACCGGGGCGCGGGCCGCCCGACGAAGCGGGACCGCCGGCTCATCGACGCCCTGCGGGAGCACGCCGTCGACGAGACCTGATCAGGGCGCCGGGGCGGGGGTCCCGATGTCCGCGGAGAACGACCGCGTCGCCAGCCCCCGGCCACCGATCCACGGCTCGAAGCCGGCCTGCACGCTCGTCATCCACCACTCGGGCTTCGCGACGCCGCGGCGTTGCGCGTCGGCGACGAACTGGTCGAGGGGCAGGTCCTTGACCTCGAGCGTCGGCTCCTGGCGCACGTAGCTGATGGTCGGCAGGTCGATCGCGCCGAGCCACACGTCCCACCTCGTGCCGCCGATCTCGACCTCGGCCTTCTTCTCGCCGATCGGCTGGACGCGCGGGGTGTTCTTCAGCCACACCATCAGCTCGAGACCGGTCGGACGGCCGGTGCGCCGGGGCGTCGGGTCCATCCAGAGGTCGTAGGAGACGTTGTAGTCGCCGGTCGGCGGCACCTCCACCGTCCACGACGAGCGCAGCCCGGCGAGCTCGGAGACCTTCTTGGGGAACGGGGTGTCCTTGGTGCAGTTGCCGTAGTTGCAGCCCCAGACCATCGACGGGTACGAGGCCGGCCCGTCCTCGTTGCGGTGGTCGGCGGGGTCGACGACGAACCCGGTGTCGAAGGCCGTGATGCACTGCGGTGTGTCCGCGCCCCAGAGGTTGTTCTGGGCCTCGTAGCGACCGCCCTGCACCGGCGTGGACTCGGTCTTGCCACACACCCGCGTGCCCCCGTCACCGCGGGGCGTCCCGAGTGCGGGGTTGACGCCCACCAGCATCGCGAGCACGGCGAAGATCGCCACGACCAGTCCGCTCGTCGCCCGTCGTCGACCGTTCATCCGCGCCATCCTCGTCACTCGACCGTTCGTCGCGCTGAAACGTACGGTGGGCGTGTGGGTGACGCGAGGCGGTCTCCCTCGATCGGGACGATCAGACCCCGTTCCGGGTGAGGGAGAAGGCGTCGGTGGTCAGGCCCTCGCCGCCGATCCAGGGCTCGAAGCCGGCCTGGATGTTGGTGAGGAACCAGGTCGGTTCGACGACGCCGCGGCGGGTGGCCTCGGTGACGAAGTCGCTGATCGGGAGGTCGATGACGGTGTCGGTCGGCCGCTCGCGGACGTAGGAGATCACCGGGGTGCCGTGGTTCTCGCCGGTCCAGACCTCCCAGCGGGCACCGGCGATCTCGACGGTCGCGCGCTCGGAGCCGATCGGCTGCACCCGGTCGGTGCGGTCGAGCCAGATCATCAGCTCGGCGCCGGTGTTGGCGCCCTCGCGGCGCGGGGTCGGGTCGAGCCACACGTCGTAGGCGACGTTGAAGTCGCCGTCGTCGGGCACGGTCACCGCCCAGCTGGAGCGCACGTCACCCATGTCGCGCAGCGGCAGCGGGTACGGCGAGTCGCGCGTGCAGGTGCCGTAGTTGCAGCCGACGACGATCGACGGGTAGGCGGCGGGCCCGGAGTCCTTGGCGTGGGTCGCCTCGACGCTGAAGCCGGTGTCGAACGCCGTGGTGCACTGCGGCGTGTCCGCACCCCAGGCGTTGTTCTGCACCTCGTAGCGCCCGCCCGCGACCGGGACGGACTCGGTCTTCCCGCAGATGCGGGGCCCCTCGCGCGAACCCTCCGGGGGCAGGGGCGCGAGGACGCCGCGGGCGGGGTCGCCGGTGCCGGCGGGCGCGGAGGGGGCCGGCTCCGGGGGTGCGACGTCCTCGCCCGTCGAGCACCCGGCGACGGCGAGCGCGAGACCGGTGAGGAGCACGGCGATCACGCGCCGCACCCGCGGTGTGTCCCCCATACGGGCGAGGCTAGCGGGGCGTTCCGGCGGCCCCGAGGCGGGTGGCGAGGAGGGCGTCGAGCGTCGCGCCCTCGGCTCCGAGAGCCCGGACGACGTCCTCCGGGGGTCCGTCGCCGCGGATCACGGCGGCGGCGAGGGCGGCGGCGGCCGGCGCGGTCTCGATGCCCGAACCGCCCTGGCCGGCGAAGAGGTGCAGGCCGGGGTGCTCGGGGCGGTCGCCGACGACGAGGGCGCGGTCGGGGGCGAAGGTGCGCAGGCCCGTCCAGCTCGTCGCGACCGAGCGCAGGCCCAGGGTGGTGACGGCGTTGACGCTCTCGAGCGCGCGGGCGATGTCGAGCTCGTCGGGCCGGGGGTCGCCGGGCTCGGCCGGGGTCTCCTCGGACGGGGAGACGAGCAGGTGCTCGCCCTCGGGCTTGGCGTACCAGCGCTCGCCGGCGGAGACGGCGAACGGGTCGTCGCGCCGGACCGGCGCGCCGTCGGGGACGCGGACGATCGCGATGGTGCGGCGCAGCGGGCGCAGGCCGACCGGGTCGGCGCCGGCGAGGGTGAGCAGGCGGTCGGTCCAGGCGCCGGCGGCGAGGACGACGGTGTCGGTGTCGAGGTGGTCGTCGCCGAGGCCGACCCGCCAGGACGCCCCGTGCCGTGCGATGCCGGTGACCGGGGTGCCCGTCCGGATCTCCCCGCCGCGGGCGCGCAGGGTGCGGCGGTAGTGCTGGTGCAGGCCGAGCGGGTCGGCGTCCTGGGCGTCCTCGACGACCGCGGCGGCGCGCAGGACGTCGCGGCGCAGGGCGGGCCAGCGGGCGACCGCCTCGTCCGGGGTCAGGGGGTCGACGGCGTCGAGGGGCAGCACCTCCTCGCGCAGCACCCGCTCCTCGTCGGCGTCGTGGGCGAGGTGGAGGACCGGGCGCCGGCGCAGGAACGGGTGGCCGGCCTCGTCGGCGAGGGCGTCGAACCGGTCCCGCGAGGCGGCGACGAGCGCGCGGGCCGGCGGCGGCCCGTGGCCGGGGATGTAGCTCGCCGCGGAGCGCCCGGTGGTGTGCCTCGCGAGCTCGTGCTCGCCCTCGACGAGCACCACGGGCCCGTCGCGCGCGAGCTCCGCGGCCACGGAGACCCCGGCGATGCCGCCGCCCACGACCACCACCATGTGAGTGATCTTCCCGGCTACGGCCGGGAAAATCACTCACGTACGGAGGTCGAGCCCGAGGTCGAGGACCGGGGCGGAGTGGGTGAGGGCGCCGACGGCGAGGAAGTCGACGCCGGCCGCGGCGTGGGCGGCGGCCGTGTCGAGGGTCAGGCCGCCGGAGACCTCGAGCCCCGTGCCGGGTGCGCGGGCGTCGCGCCGGACGACCGCCTCCGCCGCCTGGTCGGGGGTGAAGTTGTCGAGCAGGACGAGCTCGACCGCGAGCTCCAGCACCTCGTCGAGCTGGGCCAGCGAGTCGACCTCGACCTCGACGGACAGGTGCGGGGCGTGCGCGCGGGCGGCGGCGAGCGCCGCGGTCACCGAGCCGGCCGCGGCGACGTGGTTGTCCTTGATCAGGATCGCGTCGCCGAGCGACATCCGGTGGTTCACCCCGCCCCCGCAGCGCACCGCGTACTTCTGCAGCGCCCGCATCCCGGGGACGGTCTTGCGGGTGTCGCGGATGCGCGCGCGGGTGCCGGCGACGGCGTCGACCCATGTCGAGGTGGCCGTCGCGACGCCGGAGAGCTGGCCGAGCAGGTTGAGCGCGGTCCGCTCGGCGGTCAGCAGGGTGCGCAGGGGCGCGCGGACGGCGAGGGCGACGTCGCCCGGCGCGAGGCGGTCGCCGTCGGCGCGGGCATCGAGGACCTCGAGGTCCGGCCCGCACACCCGCTCCAGGACGCGGACGGCGACCCCGAGCCCGGCGAGCATCCCGGCGGGCCGGGTGCGGAACTCGCCGACCGCGACCGTGCCCTCCGGCACGCAGGCCGCCGTGGTGGCGTCCGGGCCGTCGCGCAGGTCCTCGTCGAGGGCGCGGGTGACGACAGCGTCGACCTCGGCCGGGTCGAGGGTCTCCGGGAGGACGGCGGTCATGCGACACCTCCGTGGCGGGCGTCGGTGGTGCCGACGTGCAGGCGACCGCCGCTCAGGACGACGGTGGCCGAGGCGCGCTGCCAGTGGTCGTCGGTGGCGGGGTGGTCGGTGCGGACGTGGCAGCCGCGGGTCTCGGTGCGCGAGCCCGCCGCGGCGAGCAGGGCGTGCGCGGCCAGGGTCAGGGCGGCGTCCTCGACGTCGGCGCGGGTGGTCACGACCCGCTCGGTGCTCGCGGCCTCGACCGCGTCGGACGCGGCCGCGAGCCCGGCGGCGTCGCGCCCGATCGCCGCGCCGCGGGTCATGGCGGCCTGGAGGAGGGCGCGGTCGGCGACGGGGGTCGCCGGCGGTTCCGGGTCCCGCGGCTCGGCGAGCCGACGCGGCCCGGCCAGGGCGGCGACGACGTCCTCGGCGGCCTGCCGGCCCGTCACCAGGCCCTCGAGCAGGCTGTTCGAGGCGAGACGGTTGGCGCCGTGCAGCCCGGTGCGGGCCACCTCGCCGGCCGCCCAGAGCCCGGGCACCCCGGTGCGACCGCGGCTGTCGGTGACGACGCCGCCGCAGGAGTAGTGCGCGGCGGGGCGGACCGGGACGGGGTCGCGGGCCAGGTCGACGCCGATCGCGGCGCACGCGGCGGCGACGGTCGGGAAGCGCGCGGCGACGTCGGGGATGCCGGTGGCGTCGAGCCAGACGTGCTCGGCGCCGAGGTCGCCGATCCGCCGGGTGATGGCCGCGGCGACGACGTCGCGGGGCGCGAGGTCGCCGAGGGGGTGGACGCCCGCGGTCACGGACGCCCAGGTGGTGTCGCGCAGCACCGCGCCCTCGCCGCGCAGGGCCTCGGTCACCAGCGGCGCGCGGCCTCGGGTGGCGGCCCCGGTGTAGAGCGCCGTCGGGTGGAACTGCACGAACTCCACGTCGGCGAGCGCCGCCCCGGCGCGCAGGGCGAGCGCCCAGCCGTCGGCGGTCGCGACGGTCGGGTTGGTGGTCGTCTCGTAGAGGCCGCCGACGCCGCCGGTCGCGAGCAGGACGGCGGGCGCGGCGAGCAGTCCGGCGCGGCCCTCGTCGTCGCGGACCTCCAGGCCCTCGACGCCGCCGTCCGGACCGGTGACCACCGTCGAGGCGGCGTGTCCGGCGAGCACGGTCAGCTCCTCGCGGCGGGTGGCGGCGAGCAGGGCGCGCTCGACCTCCGCGCCGGTGGCGTCGCCGCCCGCGTGCACGACGCGCAGCGCCGCGTGGCCGCCCTCGCGGGTGCGGGCCAGGCGGTCGGGGTGGCCGTCGAACACCGCGCCCTCGCCGCGCAGGGCGGCGACCGCGGCGGGGCCGGCGCCGAGGATCGCGCGGGCGGCGTGCTCGTCCACCAGACCGCCGCCCGCGGCGACGGTGTCCGCGAGGTGCGCCGCGACCGAGTCGCCGGGGACGTCGCCGAGCACGACCGCGATGCCGCCCTGGGCCCAGCGGGTGCTGCCGGCGTCGGGGGTGTCCTTGGTGACGACGACGACCCGCAGGCCGGCACGCTGGGCGGTGAGCGCGGCGGTGAGGCCGGCGACGCCGGAGCCGACGACGACCAGGTCGGCCGCGGTCTCCCAGTCCGGGCGGCTCACTCCCCGCCCCCGGGCTGCCCGATCTCGATCATGCGCTGGACGGCCCCGCGGGCCTTCTGTGCCGTCGCCGCGTCCACGTGGACCTCGTCCCGGCCCTCGCGCAGCGCCCGGGTCAGCGCGCCCGCGGTGATCATCTTCATGTAGCCGCAGGAGGCGCGGTCGTTCACGGCGCGGAAGTCGACGTCGGGGTTGGCGCGGCGCAGCTGGTGGAGCATCCCGACCTCGGTGGCGACCAGCACGCTGCTCTTCGTCGTGTTCTTCGCGGCGTCGAGCATCCCGCCGGTCGAGAGGATGTGGACCTGGTCGGCGGGCACGGCGCCCGCGCCCGCGAGGTAGAGCGCGCTCGTCGCGCAGCCGCACTCGGGGTGGACGAACAGGTCGGCGTCGGGGTCGGCCTGCGCCTGGGCGGTGAGCTCGGCACCGTTGATGCCGGCGTGCACGTGGCACTCGCCCGCCCAGATGTGCAGGTTCTCCCGCCCCGTCACGCGCTTGACGTGCGCGCCGAGGAACTGGTCGGGGAGGAAGAGGACGTCGCGGTCGGCGTCGATGCTCTCGACCACCTCGACCGCGTTCGAGGACGTGCAGCAGACGTCGGTCTCGGCCTTCACCGCGGCGGTGGTGTTGACGTAGCTGACGACGACCGCGCCCGGGTGCTCGGCCTTCCAGGCGCGCAGCTCGTCGGCGGTGATCGAGTCGGCGAGGCTGCAGCCGGCGCGCGCGTCCGGGATGAGGACGGTCTTCTCCGGCGCGAGGATCTTCGCGGTCTCGGCCATGAAGTGCACGCCGCAGAAGACGATCGTGCTCGCGTCGCTGGCGGCGGCGATCCGGGAGAGCGCGAGCGAGTCGCCGGTGTGGTCGGCGACGTCCTGGATCTCCGGGCGCTGGTAGTTGTGCGCGAGGACCACGGCGTCGTGCTCCCGGGCGAGCCGACGGACCTCCTCGGCCCAGTCCGGACCGGCCACGAGCGGCTCGACGAGGTCCGTGGCAGCGGTGACGGTCATCGCCGTCTCCTCCCCCGGCGGCCCCTCGGCGTCGAGGGCGGCCGGTCTCGGTGGTTTTCGCCTCTTGGTCGAAAACATGGCCGACCGTACCCCCAGGCCCCGAGCGCGCGCCAGCTTCCGGTCACGCCGAGTGGCGTGCACCACCCCGGTCGGCGGCGAGCGCGTGGCGATACGGACGTCGAGTGTCTGCGGCGCCACGTCGCTGACACGGCCTACGATCACGCTCCGTGGAGGCAGGCGAGCCCGGGACGTACGCGCACGACGTGCTCGCCGTCGTCCTGCGGATCACCGGGTCGGTCCCGAGCGTCCTGCTCTGGCAGCGCGCCCGCGAGCCGCAGCCGGGGCGCTGGGCGCTCCCGGGCGGGCGGCTGGGGCGCGACGAGGACGTCGAGGCGTCGGTGCGCCGCCACCTCGCCGAGAAGGTCGACCTCGCCGAGGTCGCGCACGTCGAGCAGCTCGGCGTCTTCTCCGACCCCCACCGCGGGCCGCCGCCGCGCCGCATCGCGACCGCGTTCCTCGGGCTCGTGCCGACCGATGCCGACCCGGCCGTCCCCGACGACACCGCCTGGCACCGCGTCGACCGGCTCCCCGAGACCGCCTTCGACCACGGCGCCATCACCCGCGACGGCCTGGACCGGCTGCGCGCGAAGCTCTCCTACACGAACATCGGTTTCGCGCTCGCGCCGGCCGCGTTCACCGTCTCCGAGCTGCGGGATCTCTACGCCGCCGCGCTCGGGCACCGGGTCTCGGCGACCAACCTCCAGCGCGTCCTCACCCGTCGCGGCGTGCTCGTCCCCACCGGCGAGACCGCCGCTCCGGGCCCGGCCGGGGGTCGCCCGGCCGCGGTCTTCCGGTTCTCGGAACACGGACTGCGCGTGACCGATCCGTTCGCCGCGCTGCGCCCACCCGGTGAGCCCGCGGGCGAAACCCACCCGGCGGCGACGCGCCCGGGGTCGTAGCGTGGGCGTCGTGGTCGAGACGCTGCCCCTGTTCCCGCTGGGGACCGTGCTGCTCCCGGGCGCCTCGCTGCCACTGCACATCTTCGAGCCGCGCTACCGCCAGCTGACGATCGACCTGGTCACGGGCACGCTGCCCGGCAAGCAGTTCGGCGTGGTGGCGGTGCGCGAGGGCTGGAGCCCCGACGACGGCCGCGAGGGCCTGCACGACGTCGGGTGCACCGCGACGCTGCGCGAGGTCCGGCGCCTGCCCGACGGGCGCTTCGACATCCAGACCACCGGCGACCGGCGCTTCCGCCTCGTCGACGTCGACGACACGACGGCGCCCTACCTCGTCGCCAACGTCGAGTGGCTGCCCGACGACGAGGACGACGACGCGAAGGACCTCGCGCCGCTGGCCATGGCCGCCCGCGCCGCGCACCGCCGCTACTGCACCACGGCCTGGCGCCAGCAGGGCGGCGGCGACGGGGAGCTGCCCGCCGAGCTCGCCGAGGAGCCGGCGCCCGACGTCGCCGACCCCGAGCTCGCCCACATCCTCGCCGGCGACTGCCTGCTGCCCCTCGCCGACCGCCAGGAGCTGCTCGAGCAGACCTGCCCCGTCGAGCGCCTGCGGCTCGTGCGCCAGTCGATGACCCGCGAGGCCGTCCTGCTCGACGAGCTGCGCGCGGTGTGGGCGCCGAGTGCCAAGTTCGCCGTCGAGCACAGCCTCAACTAGCTCGTCGCACCGAGGAGATGCGCATGTCCGCGCTCCTCCGTCGCGCTGCCCTGCGACCTCCGGTGCGGGAAACGACTAGGACGAGGTGAGCTCGGCCAGCACCCGCCGGTAGGCCTCGGCAGCCGGCTCGATCAGGTCGGCCGGCGCCCACTCGTCCGTGACGTGGCACTGCTCGGGCTCGCCGGGGCCGCAGACGATCGTGTCGGCGCCGCCGAGGGCGCCGGCGAGCACGCTCGCGTCGGTGAAGTACGTGGCGTACAGCGGCTCCCCGCCTCCGAGGAGCTCGACCGCCCGCGCCACCCGTGCCGGGTCGGTGTCGATGAGCGGCAGCTCGACGAGGCGTTCGGTCTCGACCGCGACCCCCGCGAGGTCGACCACGGTGGTCTCGGCGGCGTCCGCGGTGTCGCCGGGCACCAGGCGCACGTCGACCGTCAGCGCGGCGAGGTCCGGGACGACGTTGGGCTGGACGCCCGCGCGCATCATCCCGACGTTCGCGGTGGTCCGGCCGTGCGTCGCGCTGCCCGGCCAGCCGTCGTGCTCGTGGATGCGGACCGCGGCGCGGGCGAGGTCGACGAGCGCGTTGTGCCCGAGGTCCGGCCGCGACCCGTGCGCCGGCACTCCGCGCGCCCGCAGCTCGAGCCAGAGCACACCCTTGTGCCCGAGCACGACGCGGTTGTTCGTCGGCTCGGCCACCAGCAGGGTGCCCGACGGACGCAGCGCGCCGGCCGGGATCTCGCGGGCGCCCTCGCAGCCGGTCTCCTCGCCGAAGGTCAGCACGACCTGCACGCCGGTCCCGCCGGCGCGGACGTGCTCCTCGGCCGCGACCACGGCGGCGGCGACCCCGGCCTTCATGTCGCTGCTCCCCCGCCCGCGCAGCCGCCCGTCGACGACGTCGCCCGCGAGCGGGTCGAACGACCACACCGCCGGGTCGGCGGGCACGGTGTCGAGGTGGCCGGTCAGCGTCACCGGCGTCTGCTCGCCGTGACGCGCGACGACGTTGGCGCGCCCCGGGCGGGTCTCGTGGACCTCCACGACCAGGCCGGCGTCCTCGAGGCGGCCCGCCAGGAGGTCCGCGGCGACCCGCTCCCCCGCGCCGCGCGTGTCGAGGCGGACCAGCTCGCGCGCCAGGTCGAGGGCGGTCACGGGTCGTCCCGTCCCATGTCCTCGTGCCCGTCGACGATCGCGGCGAGCACGTAGGTCAGCGCCGCGCCGAGGCCGGCGACGATCGCGATCCACCACGGCCCCGGCGACGCGGGCACGCTGGTCAGGACCGCGGGCACCGGCGCACCCGGCATCCCCGCCGTCCCCAGCGCGGCCGGGTCGACGAGCACCGGCACCGGCGACGCCGACCAGGCGAACAGCGCGCCGACCCGTCCCGCCAGCCACGCGCCGACCAGCGAGCCCAGGACCAGCGCGACGAGCACCACGGGGCCGCGGCGGTGCCGGCGGCGCCAGGCCAGCGCCCCGGCGATCACGCCGAACGCGGTGATCATCAGCACGAAGATCGCCACGGCGTCGAACGCGTGGTCCGCCTCCCCCGCCGGCGAGCCGGTGCCCGTGCCGGGCAGGGCGACGGTGTGCACGGTGGGCGCGAGCAGCGCCCACAGCGCGCCGAGCGGGAGCCCGACCACCGCGAGGATCGCCGCGAGGCGCAGCGCGGTGGGGACGTCGCCGCGCAGCTCGGCGCGCGTGAGCCGGCCCTCCGGCTCGGTGGGCAGGAAGTCGTCGTCGACGGTGGGCGCACTCACGACATCACCCGAACCCGTTCGCCCCGGCCGACTCGCCGTGGCGGCTGCAGCGCGCCGTCCAGCCCACCGGGTCGACCTGCACGACCATCCGCCGCGCGCAGACCGGGCAGTGGCGCGGCGGGTCGACCGTGGCGAGCCGGCGCTCGCACGCGGCGTGGTCGCCCTCGGTGCGGGCGCCGCCGCACCACGCGCAGAAGGGGCGCTCGGCCACGTCGGCGGGCGGCTCCACGACGGCGCTCACAACGTGTCGTTCAGGGCCTTGATCGGCATCTTGAGGGTCTCGAGCATGTCGAGGTCCTGCTCGGCCGGGCGCCCCAGGTTGGTGAGGTAGTTGCCGACGATGATCGCGTTGACGCCGCCGAGCATGCCCTGCTCGGCACCGAGGTCACCGAGGGTCAGCTCGCGCCCGCCGGCGAAGCGCAGCACGGTGCGCGGCAGCGCGAGGCGGAACGCGGCGACGGTCATCAGCGCGTCGGCACCCTGGGGCACCTCGAGGTGCGCGAACGGCGTGCCCGGGTTCGGGATGAGGAAGTTGAGCGGGACCTCGTCGGGCTCCAGCTCGGCGAGCTGCACCGCGAACTCGGCGCGCTGCTCGAGGGTCTCGCCCATGCCGACGATGCCGCCGCAGCACACCTCCATGCCGGCCGCGCGCACCATCTGCAGGGTCTCCCAGCGCTCCTCCCAGGAGTGCGTGGTGACGACCTCGGGGAAGTGCGAGCGGGCGGTCTCGAGGTTGTGGTTGTAGCGGTGCACGCCCATGCCGGCGAGCTCGTTCACCTGGTCCTGGGTCAGCATCCCCAGGGAGCACGCGACGTTGATGTCGACCTCGGCGCGGATCGCGGCGATGCCCGCGCGCACCTGCTCCATGAGCTTGGCGTCCGGGCCGCGCACGGCGGCGACGATGCAGAACTCGGTGGCCCCGGTCTTCGCGGTCTGCTTGGCCGCCTCGACCAGCCGGTCGACGTCGAGCCATGCGGCGCGCACCGGGGAGTCGAACAGGCCGGACTGCGAGCAGAAGTGGCAGTCCTCGGGGCACCCGCCGGTCTTCAGCGAGACGATGCCCTCGACCTCGACCTCGGGCCCGCACCAGCGCATGCGCACGTCGTGGGCCAGGGCCAGCGCCTCGTTCAGGCGGTCGGTGGGCAGCTGCAGGACGGCCAGGACCTGCTCCTGCGACAGGCCCTCCCCGCGCTCGAGCACCTGCTCGCGGGCGACGGCGAGGATGTCCCCGCCGGCGTCGGGGGCAGTGTCCTCGGCGGTGGTGCTGGGATCGACGGCCGTCACGCACGGCTCCCTTCGTCGGGCTCGTTCGTCTGGCGCTGTTCGTCTGGCACTGTTCGTCGGGCGCGCTCTCGCGCCGCAGTGTGCCTCACGGTGTGCGATCCGGGGACCACCGACCGCCGACGACGGGACCGAGGCCACACCTCGCGGCGTCGAGGACACGCTCCGGCGTCGCGCCCCCGAGCCCGGCGGGCAGCACGCCGAGCAGCGGGGCCCCGGTGACCGCCGGCAGGTCGTCGAGGTTGGTCCGCTCGGCGAGGTCCGGGTGCTCCGGGTAGGCGCCGACGACGGTGCCGGCCAGTGTCAGTCCGCGCCGGGTCAGCGCCTCGGCCGTCAGCGCGGCGGTGTTGAGCACGCCGAGTCCGGCGCTCGCGACGAGCAGGACCGGCGCGCCGAGGCCGGCGGCGACGTCGGCGAGGGTCTGGGGCGGGTGGGTGTCGTCGCCGTCGTTGAGGCGCACGAGCAGGCCGCCGGCGCCCTCGACGATCACGAGGTCCGCGTCCACCTGCCGCACCGCGTCCACCACCTGCGCGGCCGTCACCGGCATCGCCCCCGCCCGGCGGGCGGCCGTCGCGGGCGCCAGCGGCTCGGGGAAGCGGGCGAGCTCGAGGGTCCCCACCTCGCCGGCCAGGCGCAGGACGTCGGCGAGGTCGCCGTCCTCGCCGGGGGCGACGCCGGTCTGCGCCGGCTTGACGACGGTGACGCGCTCGCCCGCGTCCCGGGCCAGCGCGGCGACGGCGGCGACCACCACCGTCTTGCCGACGTCGGTCCCGGTGCCGGTGACGATCAGGGTCCGCACGGACGCGACGCTAACCCGGGTCAGACCGTGTTCAGCACCCGGACCGCGTGCCGCTCGGGCTCGTCGTGCACGACGGCGCGGGCGCAGAACGGCCGCACGCGCGCGAGGGGGTCGCCCGGCCCCTGCTGGGCGGGGATGCCGTGGGGCCCGGTCAGCTCGGAGAGCAGCGTGTGGCCGAGCGTGCGGACCTCGAGGGTGAGGTGCGCGTGGTCCGGCTCGCCGCGGCGCACGGCGTCCACCGCGGCCTCGTGCACCGCGAGCACCGCGGCGCGCACGGCGTCGCCCTCGAGCCCGGCGCGCGCGGCGACCTCGGCGACGCAGCGGCGCAGGTGCGCGAGGTCGGCGAGGTTCTGGACGCCGACGCGGCCGGCGACCTCGCCCCACAGCGCCGCCGGCGTGGGGCTCGCCGTCGCCGGGGCGCGGTGGTCGGGGTTGGCCACGGGGCCGGTGGGCGTGGCCATCTGCGGGTGGGTGCGCCGGAGCACCGCGAGCAGCTCCGGGTCGAGGTCGCGGCGGCAGCAGCAGATCAGCGTCAGGGGGAGGTCGCCGAGGACGACGCCGAGCGCGTCCTCCCCGAACCCGCAGTCGCGCGCGGGCATCGTCGCGGGGTACTGGCCGAGCACCGTCGTCCGGCGGTCCGGGCGGGCCCAGCGACCGACGGCGGTGAGGAAGTCCGGTGCCGAGGGCCGGACCATTGCCGCCGGCGGGGGGAACGCGATGCGCCGCGCGTCGGCGCCGAGGGCGTCGCGCAGGCGCCGCACGGTGCCGCGGTCGGCGGCGACGACGACCTCGTCCCCGTCGTCGAGGGCCTGCCGCAGCGTGGGGAGCGCGCTCGCGACGAGGTCGTCGGGGCCGTCGAAGAGCAGCCCCAGATGGAGGAGACCACGCCGGACGAGGCCGCCGGTCACGGCGGATCCCCGCCCTCGCGCACCGACGCCGGTCGCCCGACCGCGTCGAACAGGCGCCGCAGGAACCGCGGCCCGCCGTGCAGCACGACGTGCTGGCCGGCCGGCGCGGAGCGGGCGGCGAGCATGAGGATGTCGGCGCAGGCGACGTCCATGAAGTCGACGCCGGAGAGGTCCAGGTGCAGGTCGGGGCCGTGCTCGGCCTCGCGGGCGGTGCGCAGGGCACCGTGCACGGCGGCGCCGAAGCGGCGCGCGACGTGCGCGTCGAGGTCACCGCGCGGCTGCCAGTGGCCGTCGTCCGCGGTGGCCGACCAGAACCCGTCGACGACGTCGCGGTGGTGGACCGCGACGGTCTCCCACACCGCGCGCTCGCTCTCGGACGCGACGCAGAGCTGGCAGAGCATGCGGACCGGCCACCGGTGGGTGAGGTCGTCGAACCCCGCCTCCCAGGTGGCGTACTCCGACACCAGGCCCGCGTCGTCGGCCATCGGGAGCTCGGGGCTCTCCTGCGTCATCGCGACCGTCGGCCACAGGTCGTCGAGGGCCCGCTCGACCTCGCCCTTGTAGACGGCGAGCACACCGTTCGCGGTGGCCCCGGAGCGCTCGACGAGGGTCGGGAAGTCGAGGAACTCGAGCTGCCCGGTGCTCAGGGCGTCGCGCGCGCCGCGCGGGCCGGCCGGGCCGGTGAGCCAGTGCTGGTCGGCGCGCCCGCCCTCGGGCAGCCAGCCCTTGTAGAAGACCTTCGAGCCCAGGGACAGCTCCTGCTCGACCCACGACGCCGCCCCGCGCCGGCCCTGGTCGACGGCGTCGGTGACGAGCAGCGTGTGGTGCGAGGGCGCCGCGTCGCGGTCGGGACGCGCGGGCAGCAGCGAGGTCACCCGTCCCTCCCCGGTCGCGCGGTCGGTGCACCAGGCTCAGTACCCGAACGGTACCGCGGTGACACGTTGCGTGATCGGGTGTTCCACGGTGGGTGATTCGGCCCAGCGCGGCGCCGCCTATCGGGCCAGCGCCGCCCCGAGGACCTTGTGGAGCACCTGGTCGACGAGCGCGAGCTCGTCGGCGGTGAGGTCGGCGCGCGCGGTGAGCCGCAGGCGTGACGTGCCCGGCGGCACCGACGGCGGGCGGAAGCAGCCGGCGCGCAGGCCGTGCTCGGCGCACGCGGCGGCGGCGGCGACCGCGACCGCCGGGTCGCCCAGGACCACGGGGACCATCGCCGCGGTCGGCGCCGGCACGTCGATCCCGGGCGCGGCGGCCCGCGCGGAGGCGGCCACCGTCGCCGCGGCGGTGTGCAGCGCGGCGACCCGCTCGGGCTCGGCGCGCACGATCTCCAGCGCGGCCAGCGCGGCGCCCGCCGCGGCCGGGGCGAGCCCGGTGTCGAAGATGAACGGGCGCGCGGTGTCGACGAGGTGCTCGACGACGGCGCGGTCGGCGAGCACCACCCCGCCCTGGGACCCGAGCGACTTCGACAGCGTCGCGGTGAGCACGACGTCGGGCGCGCCGGCGAGCCCCGCCTCGGCGAGCGTCCCGCGCCCGCCGTCGCCGCGGACGCCGAGACCGTGCGCGTCGTCGACCAGCAGCACGGCGCCGCGCGCCCGGCAGACGGCGTGCAGCTCGGCGAGCGGCGCGACGCCCCCGTCGACGCTGTCGACGCCGTCCACGACCACCACCGCGCGGGTCTCCTCGCGGGCGGCGAGCACCCGGTCGACGGTCTCGGGGTCGGTGGCGCGGGCGACCTCGACGCGGGCGCGCGAGAGGCGGGCGGCGTCGACGAGCGAGGCGTGCGCGGCGACGTCGGAGACGACGAGCGCGCCGCGCCCGGTCAGCGCGGTGACCGCGCCGAGGTTCGCGGTGTAGCCCGACGAGAACACCAGCGCCGCGGGGCTGCCGGTGAAGTCGGCGAGGGCGTCCTCGAGCTCGTGGTGCAGCCGCGTCGAGCCCGTGACCAGCCGCGATCCGGTGGAGCCGGCGCCCCAGGCGCGCAGCGCGGCGGCGCCGGCCCCGACGACGCGCGGGTCGCGGGCGAGGCCGAGGTAGTCGTTGGAGGCGAGGTCGACCACCGGGTCGCCCACCTCGCGCGGACGCAGCGTCCGCCGCAGCCCCGCCTCCGCGCGCGCCGCCGCCGTCTCCTCCAGCCACGCACCCAGCCAGCTCACGGCGGCCACCCTACGTGCGTGGTTTCCGGCGCTATAGCGCCGGAAAGTACGCACATGGTGGTGTGCCTCATGCGCCTCGAGACGCTCCTGCCGCTGGGGAAGGTCGACCCGGGCCTGCGGACGCCGGACACGCCGCTGGACATCCACGCCGTCGCCGCGAACGCCGCGCTGCTCGAGGAGATCGGGTACGGCGGGATGGCGGTCGAGGAGACCAAGGACGACCCGTTCGCCGTCCTCACGCTCGCGGCGGCTTCGACGCGGACCCTGCGGCTGGGCACCGCGGTGGCGATCGCGTTCCCCCGCAGCCCCACGGTGATGGCGCTGCAGGCCTGGACGCTGCAGAAGCTCTCGGCCGGGCGGTTCACGCTCGGGATGGGCACGCAGGTGCGCGGGCACATCCGCCGCCGCTACGGGATGGCGTGGTCGGCGCCGGCGCCCTGGATGCGGGAGTACGTGCAGGCGATGCGCGCGGTGTGGACGACCTGGCAGACCGGCGCGCCGCTGGACCACCACGGCGAGCAGTACGACCTCGACCTCATGGTGCCGCTGTTCGACGCCGGGCCGATCGAGCACCCGGAGATCCCGGTGCACCTCGCGGCGGTGAACACGAACATGTGCGCGGTCGCCGGCGAGGTCGCCGACGGGGTCCGTCCGCACCCGGTGTGCACGCCCTCCTATATCCGCGAGGTCATGCTGCCCGCGGTCCGGCGCGGCGCCGCCCGCAGCGGTCGCCCGCTCGACGGCTTCCGGGTGGCGATGAAGCCGCTGGTGGCCTCGGCGCGCACGGAATCCGAGCTGGAGGGGAAGGTCGGCGACGCCCGGGCCCGGATCGCCTTCTACGCCTCGACGCCGGGCTACCGCGCCGCCTTCGACCACCTGGGCCTGTCCGACCTCGCGAGCGAGGCCAAGGAGCTGTCGAAGGCCCAGCGCTGGGAGGAGCTCCCCGCGATGATCGACGACGAGACCCTCGACCGGTTCGCCGTCATCGGGACGTACGACGTGATCGGCGAGCGGCTGCTGGAGCGCTTCGGCGACGTGGTCACCGACGTCGAGTTCTCGATCGCCGTCCGCGACGACGCCGACCGGGAGACGCTCGCCGGGCTGGCCGCGACCATCCAGTCCGCCGACGACAGCGCAGCCCGGGCGACCATCACCGGCTGACGTGCGTGATCTTCTGAGCGATAGCTCAGAAGATCATGCACGTCAGGGGGTCAGACGGGGTCGACGGCCGGGATCGGGATGGCCGAGGTGGCCGGGTCGCCGGGGGTGCCGGACGCGCCGGCGCCGAGCCGGTCGCGCGAGGCCGGGATGAACCGGTCGCCCTCGAGCACCGACATGCGGGCCGTCGCGATGTCGAAGTACAGCCCGACCAGGCGCACCCGGCCCTCCTCGATCGCCCGGGCGACCGCCGGGTGGCGGGCCAGGCGCTCGAGCTGGACGGCGACGTTGACCATCGCGAGCTGGTCGACGTCCGACGCGCCGCGGGTCGCCGCCTCGGCGGCCACCGCATGCCCGGAGCGCCACCGCGACACGCTCTCGCGGGCCCCGCCGAGCCAGCGCCCGAGGACGCCCTCGCCGCCGGTCCCCCGCAGCGCCGCGGTCATCGCGCCGCACCCGGAGTGCCCGCAGACCACGAGCGTCGGGACCTCGAGCACGTCGAGGGCGTACTCCACCGACGCGCCGACCGAGTCGTCGGTGCTCTCGACCGGCGCGAGGTTGCCGACGTTCCGCACGGTGAACAGGTCGCCCGGGCCGCTCGAGGTGAGCACGTTCGGGACCACCCGCGAGTCCGAGCAGGTCAGGAAGAAGGCGTACGGCGACTGGCCGTCGGCGAGGTCGGACAGGTACGGCGCGACCAGGCCGGCGGCGCGCCGGTGGTACTCGCGCAGCCCGGTGAGGATCGGGTCGTCGGCGTCCTCGCCGGCGTCGAGGGCGTGGCCGTGACCGGCCCCGACGCCGAACTGCGCGTCGTGGCCGCTCTCCATGGTCCAGCCCCGCCGAGCTTCGTGTCCGGCCTGCCACACCGACCACGGCGACAGGAACCGCGGCACCGGGCCGGGCCGGCGGTCACCGGGCCCGCCGTTGGTGGTCGTGCGCCGGTCGAGCAGGCCCATCGTGCCCACCTCGTCGACGCGGACGTGCCCGCCGCCCTGCTCGTGGCGCTCGATCCACTCCTGCAGGTGGTCGTAGGCGGCGTGGTCGAGGTAGTCGGTGACCAGGTCGATCACCACCGGCGCGCCGGCGGGGACCTGCCCGAGACGCCGGGCCAGCCGCGGGATCGACGGGAAGCACAGGGCGCCCTCGACGACGACGTGCCAGTCGCCCTCGGGGGTGGCCGACGGCTCCTGGACCTCGATCGACGCCCACACCACGCGCCGCAGCACCAGCAGCAGCGCCAGCACGAGCCCGGCGATGACGCCGGTCAGCAGGTCGGTGAACACCACGCCGAGGATCGTCACGACGTACACCGGCAGCTCGCCGTGGCGGTGCAGCTCGCGCATGTGGGCGAGCTTCACCAGCCGCGCGCCGATCACCACGAGCAGCCCGGCGAGGACGGCCATCGGGATCTGCTGCACCAGGCCCAGCAGGGCCACCGAGAACACGACGATCCAGACGCCGTGCAGGATCGCCGAGACGCGGCTCTTCGCGCCGGCGGCGACGTTGGTGGAGCTGCGCACGATGACGCCGGTGATCGGCAGACCGCCGAGCAGGCCCGACAGCGTGTTGCCGGCGCCCTGCCCGACGAGTTCGCGGTCGAGGTTCGACTTCTGGCCGCCGTGCATACGGTCGACGGCCACGGCCGACAGCAGGCTCTCGACGCTCGCGATGATCGCGATCGTCAGCACGCCGACGGCGAACGCGCCCCACTGCCCGTCGGGCAGCACGGGCGGGGTGATGGCCTCGAGGACGGACCCGCCGATCTCGACGCGCTCCACGGGCAGCGCGAACACCGAGGCGATCACGGTGACCAGCGCGACCGCGAGCAGCGGCGCCGGGATGCCGCGGACCCAGCCGGGCGTGCCCTGCGGCAGGCGGGGCCAGGCGAGCAGGATCGCGATGACGGCGAGGCCGAGCGCGGTCGCCGCGCCGTGCAGCGAGAGCAGCTGCCCGGGCAGGGCGAGGATGTTGGCGATCGCGTCGTCCTGCTGCTCGCCGCCGAGGACGACGTGCAGCTGGCCGAGCACGATCGTCACGCCGATGCCGGCGAGCATCCCGTGCACGACGGCCGGGGAGATGGCCAGCGCGGCGCGCCCGGTCTTCGTGAGACCGAACAGGATCTGCAGGACGCCCGCGGCCACGGTGATCGCGCAGGTGACGCCCCAGCCGAAGCGGCCGACGAGGTCGGCGACGACGACGGTGAGGCCGGCGGCGGGGCCGCTGACCTGCAGCGGCGAGCCGCCGAGGGCCCCGGCGACGAGGCCGCCGACCGCAGCGGCGATCAGGCCGGCGGTGAGCGGCGCGTCCGAGGCCACCGCGATGCCCAGCGAGAGGGGCACGGCGACGAGGAAGACGACGAGTGAAGCGGGGATGTCGGCGCGCAGCTTCTCGCGCCAGCTCGGGGTGTCCCGGTCCGAGGACGGGACGGTGGTCGCTCCGGTGGTCATGGGTCCTCCGTCGGGGGCCGTGGACCGGCCCGGCGGGGGGTGATCGGGGGCGATCACCGGGGGGCTCGGGGGGCGCCGCGTCGCCGGTCACCCGGCGTCACCGACAGGGCCGCAGTGCCGCGTGCCGAAGGCGCTGTGATCACTGTGCCCTACCGCCGGGGGACCCACCCGCACACGACGAAGTTGATCGTTACGCTCCGTTCGGATCACACCGGGCCAGGCGGTACCGACGGTCCCACATACGGGTGTGACGTGGCCCGGAGCTGGACATCTCCGTCGGCCCGACCACGCTCGGTCCGTGCCTGACCGCCGGTCTTGCTGGGCCGGACGGGTGAACTGGAACGAATCCGGCGATTCGGACGGACACGTCACATCGGCTCATGTCGGTCTCATCGCCGTCTCACACGGTCGTTACGCAGCGTTCACCCGGCGCCGGCGGCGGCGACCATCGCCTCCCCGATGCGGAGGACGTCGTCGGCCGGGGTGACGTAGGGCGGCATGGCGTAGACGAGGTCGCGGAACGGGCGCAGCCACACCCCGTGCGCCTCGGCGGCGGCCTGCGCCGCGGGCACGTCGACGGAGTGGTCGAGCTGGATCACGCCGATGCCGCCGAGCACGCGCACGTCCACCACGCCCTCGACGTCCCGGGCCGGGGCCAGCCCCTCCCGCAGCCCCGCGCCGAGCGCCGCGACCTCCCCGGCCCAGTCGCGGCGCAGCAGCTCGTCGATGCTCGCCGCCGCCACCGTCGCCGCGAGCGGGTTGGCCATGAACGTCGGCCCGTGCATGAGGCCCCCGGCCTCGCCCTCGCTGATCGCCGTCGCCACCGCGGGCGTGCACAGGGCCGCCGCCGCGGTCAGGTAGCCGCCGGTCAGGGCCTTGCCCAGGCACATCACGTCCGGCGACACGCCCGCCTGCTCGGCGGCGAAGAGCGTCCCGGTACGCCCGAAGCCGGTGGCGATCTCGTCGAAGACCAGCACGAGGTCGTGCCGGTCGGCGATCTCCCGCAGGACCCGCAGGTGGCGCGGGTCGTGGAAGCGCATCCCGCCCGCCCCCTGCACGACGGGCTCGACGACGATGCCGGCGATCTCCCCGGCGTGCGCCTCGGCCACCGCGCGCAGGTGCTCGTCGTAGGCGGGGTCGTGGGCAGACGGGGGCCGGTCGGCGAACACCTGCTGCGGCAGGAACCCAGTCCACGCCGCGTGCATCCCGCCCTCGGGGTCGCAGACGCTCATCGCGCCGAACGTGTCGCCGTGGTAGCCGCCCCGCCACGTCATCATCCGCGTGCGGCCGGGCCTCCCCCGCGCCCGCTGGTACTGCAGGCACATCTTCAGCGCGACCTCGATCGACACCGACCCCGAGTCGGCGAGGAACACGTGCTGCAGCGGCTCCGGGGTCAGCGCGACGAGCCGTTCCGCCAGCGCCACCGCCGGGTCGTGGGTGAGCCCGCCGAACATCACGTGGCTCATCGCGCCGGTGGCGCGCACGACGGCGTCGTCGAGCGCCGGGTGCCGGTAGCCGTGCACCGCCGCCCACCACGACGACATGCCGTCCACCAGCTCACGGCCGTCGTCGAGCGTGAGCCGCACCCCCTGCGCCGAGCGCACGACCAGCGGGTCCGTGCGCCCGGGCATCGGGCCGTAGGGGTGCCAGACGTGGGCCCGGTCGACCTCCGGCAACGAACGGCTCGTCGTCCTCGGCGCAGTCACCCGCGCACCGTAACGGCGCTGGTGAGCCCGGGCCCTAGGATCACCGGTGATGTCCACCGCCGACGAGAGCCCCGCCGACGCGCGGCCGGACCCGTTCTCGCGGCGTCGCGAGGTCGCGGCCACCAGCGCGCGGTCGCTGCTGGTCACGGTGCTCGGCGAGGTCGTCCTGCCCGCCGGCGAGCCGGTGTGGACCCAGACGGTGGTGGACGTGCTCGGGCTGGTCGGCGTCGAGGAGAAGTCCGCGCGCCAGGCGCTGGCCCGCACCGCCGCCGACGGCATGCTCGTCTCGGAGCGGGTCGGGCGGCGCGTGCGCTGGGACCTGACGCCGTGGGGCCGCGACCTGCTCACGGTCGGCGCGGCGCGCATCTACGCGCACGGGCGCGCGCGGGCGGCGTGGGACGGGCACTGGCTCGTCGTCGTCGCCAGCGTCCCCGAGCAGCAGCGGGCGCGGCGCCACCGCCTGCGCACCCGCCTGGCGTGGGCCGGCCTCGGCTCCCCCGCGGCCGGCATGTGGGTCTCCCCCGACACCGGGCGCCTCGACGAGGTCCGCGAGGTCCTCGCCGAGAACGGCCCCGCCGACGCGCACGTCGTCACCGGCGAGTACCACGGCGGGCTCACCGCGACCGAGCTCGCCGCCCGAGCCTGGGACCTCGGCGACCTCGAGGCGCGCTACGAGGAGTTCGTCGCCGCCTTCGCCGACCTCGAGCCCGGGGACGACGCCGCCACGCTCGCGGCCCAGATCCGGCTCGTCGACGCCTGGCGGCGCTTCCCGTTCCTCGACCCGGGGCTCCCCGACGCGCTGCTGCCGTCCCCGTGGGTCGGGCACCGCGCCGCCGAGGTGTTCCACGGCCGGCACACCGCCTGGACGGAGGCGACGCGCCGGGCCGTGGCCGGGCTGGGTCTCTAGCTACTGGATCCAGATCGTCTTCGCGTTGACGAACGACTGCGGGCCGAAGCTCGCGAGCTCACGGCCGTAGCCGGAGTTCTTCGCGCCGCCGAACGGCACCTCGGGCGTCGACTCGGTGATCTTGTTGACGTAGACCATGCCGGACTCGACCTCGGTGGCGAACCGCTCCTTCTCGGCCTCGTCGTTCGTCCAGGCGCTGCCGCCCAGCCCGAAGTCCGAGTCGTTGGCGATCCGGATCGCGTCGTCGACGTCCGTCGCCCGGTGCACCAGCGCCACCGGCCCGAAGAGCTCCTCGTAGTAGGCGCGGGCCTCCTTCGGGATCTCCGCGAGGATCGTCGGCGGGTAGTAGTTGCCGGCACCGCCCGACGGCTTGCCGCCGGTCAGCAGCTTCGCGCCGGCCGCGACCGAGTCCTGCACCTGCTGGTCGAGCTCCTCGAGCGACTGCGACCCGGAGAGCGGCCCGACGTCGGTGTTCTCGTCCATCGGGTCGCCGACGGTCAGCGACTCGAACTTCGCGACCAGCTTCTGCGTGAACTCGTCCGCGATGTCGGTGTGGAGGATGAACCGCTTGGCGTTGATGCAGGACTGGCCGTTGTTGAGCAGGCGGCTCGACACCCCGGCCTCGACCGTGGCGTCGAGGTCGGCCGAGGGCATGACGATGAACGGGTCGCTGCCGCCCAGCTCCAGCACGCTCGTCTTGACGTTGTGGCCGGCGCGGGCGCCGACCTCGCGGCCCGCGGGCTCGCTGCCGGTCAGCGTCACGGCGCGCACGCGGTCGTCGTCGATGATCCCCTCGATCACCGACGAGCCCACGAGCAGCGTCTGGAACGCGCCGTCGGGGAAGCCGGCCCGGCGCAGGACGTCCTCGATCGCCAGGGCCACCTGGGGCACGTTCGACGCGTGCTTGAGCAGGCCGACGTTGCCGGCCATGAGCGCCGGCGCGGCGAAGCGCAGCACCTGCCAGTACGGGAAGTTCCACGGCATCACGGCGAGCACGGGGCCCAGCGGCTGGTAGCGCGTGAAGATGCGCGCGTGCTCGGGCGCCGACTTCGGCTTCGGCCACTCGACGTCGGCGAGGTCCTCGGCGGCGTGGTCGGCGTACCAGCGGCAGCCCAGGGCGCACTTCGTCACCTCGGCCTTGGCCGCGACGAAGGTCTTGCCCATCTCGAGGGTCGCGAGCTCGGCCAGCCGCTCGTTCTCGGCGTCGAAGATGTCCGCCGCCGCGCGCAGCCAGCCGGCGCGCTGCTCGAACGTCGTGTCGCGGTAGGTCTGGAACGCGTCCCACGCGCGCTGGAGCTTCTCCTCGAGCTGCGCGTCGGTGAGGGCGTCGAACTCCTTGACGGTCTCCCCCGTGGCGGGGTTCGTCGTTGCGATGGCCATGAGAGTTGTCTACCCCGCCTGCCGGGCCGGGCAATCCGCTGTCGGGTCGGGGGTGGGTTCCGGCTCGCGGGCCGAACGCGCGGCCGCCTGCTCCGCCCGGGCCAGCGCGACCGCGACGACCGCCGCGGCGACCCCCGCCAGCGCCAGCATCACCCACCCCGCCCGCAGCAGCCCGAGCTCCTCGGGCCGGCCGGTGGTGTGCGTGCCGATCACCGACACGAGCAGCGCCACCCCGAGCACCGACCCGACCTGCCGGGCCGTGGTGATCAACGAGGAGCCGGTGCCCCACCGGTGCGCCGGGAGCGCCACGCCGACCACCGACGAGAGCGCGGGCAGGATCAGGCCGACCCCGAGCCCCGTGGCGATCTGCCCGGGGAGCATGCCGACGGCGTAGCGGGGCGTCGCGTCGAGCCACAGCGCCCACCACGCCGGCCCCGCGGCGAACACCAGCCCGCCCACGACCACGACCCGCCCGATCCCGAACCGCCCCGTGAGGCGGCCCGACAGCCGCGCCACCCCGACGACCACCGCCGGACCGACCGCGAGCGCGAGCCCCGCGACCGGCGCCGACCAGCCCCAGGTCCCGGTGAGGAACAGGACGTTCGCGACGAGCATGCCGGCGAAGCCCGTGGTGAAGGCGATCATGGCGAGCGCCGCGAGCCCGACGACCGGGGTGCGCAGGACGGCGAGGTCCAGCGCCGGCACGGGGTGGCGGCGCGAGCGCAGGACCACCCCGGCCAGCGCGAGCACCGCGACGGCGAGGCCCGCGAGCACCGGCGCCGACGCCCACCCGAGGTCGGGCGCGCGGACCAGGGCGAACGCGAGCGCCCCGACCCCGACGACCAGCCCCACCGCGCCGAGGATGTCGGGCAGGCCCGCGTCGCGCTGGGTCGCGCCGGCCGGCAGCGCCCGCAGGCCCGCCACGAACGCGACCACCCCGACCGGCACGTTGACCAGGAACACCCAGTGCCACGACGCCTCGACCAGCAGCCCGCCGAGCGGCGGACCGAGCGCGGCGGCGACCGCGCCGATCGACGCCCACGCGCCGACGGCGTGGGCGCGCCGCTCGGCCGGGAAGGCGGCGAGCAGCAGCGACAGCGACGTCGGCGTCACGAGCGCAGCCCCGAGGGCCTGCACGGCGCGGGCGGCGACGAGCAGCCCCACCGACGGGGCGGCCGCGCACGCGGCGGACGCGAGCGTGAACACCGCCAGCCCGACGAGGAACACGCGCCGGTGCCCGACCCGGTCGGCCAGGCGCCCGGCGAGGGCGAGGAACGCGGCGAAGACGACCGTGTAGCCGTTGAGCACCCACGAGATCGCTCCGAGGTCGCTGCCCGGGAAGTCGGCGCGGATGTCGGGGAAGGCCAGGTTGACGATGAACAGGTCGAGGCTCGACAGGAACGCCGCGGCCGACGTGATCAGCAGGACCGTGCGCGGGCTCGCCGGGGCGCTCACGACGCGACCCGCTCGTCGACCAGGCGGCGGGCGAGATCGATCGCGGTGTCGGAGCCGACGCGGGCGTCGACGCGGTCGCGGTAGGCGGCCTGGAGGTAGAGGCCGTCGACGAGCAGCCACAGCTCCTCGGTCAGGCGGTCCGGGTCGGCGACGCCGAGCGCGGCGACGAGCTCGGCGAGCACGCGGTGGGAGTCGGCGAGGACGTGGTGGGCCACGCCGGCGGGGGTCGGCGCGTCGTCGTGTCCGAGGTCGGCGTCGTCGGGGAACTCCGCGAGGTAGTTGCGGAAGGCACACCCGCGGAAGTCGGGGCGGGCGGTCCGCTCGGCGATCTCCTCGACGACCGCGAGCAGCTGCGCGCGCGGGTCGTCGGCGGCGGCGTCACGCGCACGGCGGGTCTGGGCGTCGCGGATGTCCCGCGCGCGTTCCAGGTAGGCGGCGACGAGGTCGTTCTTCGTCGGGAAGTGCGAGTACAGGAGGTTCTTGCCGGTCCCGGCCTCGGTGATCACCTGGTTCATGCCCACGGCACGGACCCCGCGGGAGTAGAACAACCGCGACGCGGTCGTGAGGATGCGGTCCCGGGTGCCGGGTGCGGGCGTCCGTGCCACCACGGCTCCTCTCGTGCCGAAAAGGACCGTGTGGTCCCGGACCGATCGGTCCCTCATCGGCACAGTACACCGTCAGAGCCGGGTCGGCGGCTCCAGCAGCCCCGGGTAGACCCGCAGGGCGTGGTCGCCGAGCAGCCCGTCGGTGAGGGCGTCGCCGAGCCCGAGCTCGCGGATCGCGGCGATGTTGCGGGCCGGGTCGGCGGACGGCGCGTCGGTGCCGAACACCGACTTCGCGGCGACCCGCTCGAAGCCGAACCGCTCGTAGTAGACGGGCAGCTTGTGGGGCGGCAGCCCCGCGAGGTCGAGCCAGACGTCCTCGCGGGTCAGGGCGAGCGAGGCGGCGGCCTCGTAGCTCCAGCCACGCCCGCCGTGGGCGAGCACCAGGGTCAGCCCCGGGAAGTCGCGCAGGACGTCGTCGAGCATGACGGGGTCGCCGTACTTGCCGGTGGCGCCCGGGAACACCGACGGCCCGGTGTGCACGATCACCGGGATCCCGCGCTCGAGGCAGCGGGCGTACGCCGGGTAGAGCTGGGCGTCGTTGGGCGCGATGCCGGCGTGGACCGGGTGCACCTTGAGCGCGACGGCCCCGAGGTCGAGCTGGCGGTCGACCTCGGCGGCCACCGGGTGGTGCACGTGCGGGTTGACGTTGGCGACGATGCGGAAGCGCTCGGCGTCGGCGTCGACGAGCGGCAGCATGTCCTCGATCGTCTGCCACCCGGTGGCCTTCGGGCTGTACTCGCAGAACAGCAGGACGCGGTCCACCCCGGCACCGGCGAACAGGGCCGAGACCTTCTCCGGGATGGCCGCGCCGTCGCTGTCGTAGCAGGCCGACCACGCCTCACCGGTGCCCGCGGGCCCGATCCACTGCTCCCACGGCACCTTGAGCCGCGCGAGGTGGGCGACGTGGACGTGGGCGTCGACGATCACCCGGCCATCCTCGCCCGTCTGCCCTAGTCGAACAGATCCGGGTCGGTCCGGACGACCTCGTCCCACAGCGGCTGGAACGAGAACCAGCCGGCGTAGGCGGTGCCGGTCTGCTCGGCGGTGAACTTCGCGTTCACGTGGTCGATCTGGGTGGGCGTGCCCGCGGCCTCGGCCATGAGCTGGGCCTGGCAGTTGCGCTCGGTGTTGATGAACCACCACGCGGCCTCGGCCACCGTGTCGCCGACGGTGAAGATGCCGTGGTTCTGGTGGAAGACCATCTTGCGCCCGGTCAGCCCGGTGGCCAGGGCGCGCCCGACCTCGGGGTCGAGCACGACGGCCCCGCGCCCCTCGGTGACGACGCCGTGGTTCTCGTAGAGGGTGCAGGCGTCCTGGGTGATCGGGTCGAGCGGGCGGGCCAGCGACGACCACGCCTTGCCGTACACCGAGTGCGCGTGCGCGGCCGCCACGACGTCGGGGTGCGCGTGGTGCACCGCGGAGTGGATGACGAACCCGGCCTGGTTCACCGGCTTGTTCCCGTGCACGACGTCGCCGTCGTGGTTCACCGCGATCAGATCCGACACACGGATGTGCCGGAAGCTCATGCCGAACGGGTTGACCCAGAACATGTGCGGGTCCTCGGGGTCGCGCACCGTGATGTGGCCCGCGATCCCCTCGCCGAACCCGAAGCGCCCGAAGATGCGGAACGCGCCGGCGAGCTGCTGCTTGCGGTGCAGCCGCTCCTCCGCGCTCGTCGCGAACGTCGGCGGCTGGGGCATGACGATGCCCTCCTGGGAGGGCCGGAAGGCGGGCATGCCGTCGTCGGAGGTGCGGGTGTCCTGCGTGGGGGCGGCCATGCCTCGACCGTGCGCCGGGTCACGGGCCCGGGTCAAGCCCCGGGCTCGGTCCGCAGCCTCTTGGCGACGAGGTCGGCGACGGCGGCCATCCCGGCCGCGGTCGGGTGGAACGGCCGCGGGCCGCCGAACCCGGGGACACCCATCACGAAGCCGCCGACCCACGGGTCCGGCGCGCCCGCGCCGTGGTCCTCGCTCACCGCGGACACCGCGACGAGGTCCGCGCCGGCGTCGGTGGCCGCGGCCGCGAAGCTCGCGGCGAGGCCGGCCGCGACCCGCCGGCCCTCCCCGATCTGCTCGGCGGTCAGCGGCACGGTGTCCGGCGTCGCGTGGGTGCCGAGCACGGTGAGGTAGTCGACGAGGACGACGCGCGCGCCGGGTGCGCGGCGTCGCACGTCGTCGACCAGGGCGGTCAGGGAGGCCCGGACCTCGGCGAACGCCTCGGGCGGCGGCACCTCGACCGTGTAGCCCAGGCGCCGCCGGACCGGCGCCGGCAGCCAGGGCAGCCGGGCCGTGAGGGTGCCGCGCAGGCCGGCCGAGACGAGCATGCCGAGGTAGCCGACGTCGTTGCCGCCTGCGGTGACCGTGACGAGCGCGGTCTCGGCGGTCACCGCCGCGACCTGCGGCGGGACCGGGCCGGTGAGGGTCGGCCGGCGGTCGTGGCGCAGCTGCGCGGTCGTCGCCCCGGAGCAGGTCACGTCGACCAGCGGCAGGCCGATCTCCTCGGCGAGCAGGCTCGGGTAGTTGCGCCCGGAGCGCAGCGCCCCGCGATCGACCTGGGGCGGGATCCCGGGTCCCGCCGCGAACGAGCTCCCGAGGGCGACGTAGACGCCCGGGCTCGCCGGATCAGCCACCCGCGGTCTGCCAGACGCCGACGACGCTGCCCTCCGGGTCGCGGAAGTAGGCGGCGAACCCCATCTCGCCGACGGGGATCTTCGGCGTGACGACGGTGGCGCCGAGCTCCTCGACGCGCGCGAGGGCGGCGTCGAGGTCGGGCACGTCGATGACCACGACGGGACCGCGCGGCTCGCCCTCGCCGCGGGCGAACATACCGCCGTTGATGAACCCCGGCTCCTTGCCCGTGCCGTCCTCGCCGGTCGGGCCGGTGACGACCCCGGTGTAGTCGAGCTCCGGGATCACCATGGTGTGCCACCCGAAGGCGTCGCGGTAGAACGCGCGGGCGCGGTCGCCGTCGGAGTAGGGGAGCTCGAAGTGCACCACACGACCGGTCATGGCCGTCCTCCTGGAACTGACGTCGGGCGTCGAGCGTCCCAGGTCGGCCGTGAGGCGCGCGAGAGTCAGCCGAGGCAGCGCGGGCCGAGCAGCGCCTTGAGGTCGCCCATCAGCGCGCCCGAGTTGGTGACCTTGAGCCCGTCGTCGAGCCGCAGCACGTGGCTCGCCCCGTTGGCGGCCAGCAGCGTCAGGTGGACCTCGCTGGGGCCCGGGTGGGCGACGAGGACCTCCTTGAGCTTGCCGACCCGCTCGGGCGTGCACCGCGCGCTCTCGATGACGACCTTGACCGGCGCGCCGCCGACGCCCCCGGACAGGTCGGGCACCGCGAGGTCCTCGACGAACAGGCTGACGCGGTCGTCCCGCTTGTTGACCTTGCCCTTGACCAGCACGATCGCGTCCTCGGCGACGTCGATCGACACCGCGGCGTAGGTGCGCGGGAAGAACAGCACCTCGATGCCGCCGGCGAGGTCCTCGATCTGCGCCGACGCCCAGGGCTCGCCCTTCTTGTTCACCCGCCGGGTGACGCTGGCGAGGATGCCGCCGACCGTGACCTGCGCGCCCTCGGCGACGTCACCCTCGAGGATCCTGGTGATCTGGGTGTCGGCCCGGCTCGCGAGGACCTGCTCGATGCCGTTGAGCGGGTGGCCGGAGACGTAGAGCCCGAGCATCTCCCGCTCGAGCGCGAGGCGGTGCTTGGACTCCCACTCCCCCTCGGGCACCTTGACGTCGAACATGCCGGTGGTGTCGCCGGAGTCCTCGTCCGGCCCGTCGAAGCTGCCGAACAGATCGAACTGCCCGTCCGCCTCGGCCTTCTTCGTGGTCATCACCGCGTCGACGGCCTCGGCGTGCACCAGCGCGAGGCCCTTGCGGGGGTGGCCCAGCGAGTCGAAGGCGCCGGCCTTGATCAGCGACTCGACCGTCTTCTTGTTGCAGACCTGCTGCGGGACCTTGCGCAGGAAGTCCGAGAAGTCGGTGAACCCGCCCTTCTCGCGCCGGGTCTCGACGATCGCGTCGACGACTCCGGAGCCGACGTTGCGGATGGCGCCGAGGCCGAACCGGATGTCGGCGCCGACCGGGGCGAAGTTGAGCACCGACTCGTTGACGTCCGGCGGCAGCACCGTGATGCCCATCTTGCGGCACTCGGCGAGGTAGATCGCCGCCTTGTCCTTGTCGTCGCGGACGCTGGTGAGCACCGCCGCCATGTACTCGGCGGGGTAGTTCGCCTTGAGGTAGGCCGTCCAGTACGACACGACGCCGTAGGCCGCGGAGTGCGCGCGGTTGAACGCGTAGTCGGAGAACGGCAGCAGGATGTCCCACAGCGTCTTGATCGCCGCGGCCGAGTAGCCGTTGTCCTTCATGCCCTGGGCGAAACCCTCGTACTCCTTGTCGAGGATCTCCTTCTTCTTCTTGCCCATGGCGCGACGGAGCAGGTCGGCCTTGCCCAGCGAGTAGCCCGCGAGCACCTGGGCGATCGCCATGACCTGTTCCTGGTAGACGATCAGGCCGTAGGTCTCGCCGAGGACCTCCTTGAGGGGCTCCTCGAGCTCCGGGTGGATCGGGGTGACCTCTTGGCGCCCGTTCTTGCGGTCGGCGTAGTCGTTGTGCGCGTTGGCGCCCATCGGGCCCGGCCGGTAGAGCGCGCCGACGGCGGAGATGTCGTCGAACTCGGTGGGCGCCATGCGTCGCAGCAGGTCGCGCATCGGGCCGCCGTCGAGCTGGAACACCCCGAGCGTCTCGCCGCGTGACAGGAGCTCGTAGGTCGCCTTGTCGTCGAGCCCGAGCTTGTCGAGGTCGAGCGACGGCTTGCCGTTGAGCGGGATGTTGTTGAGCGCGTCGTCGATGATCGTGAGGTTGCGCAGGCCCAGGAAGTCCATCTTCAGCAGCCCGAGGGTCTCGCAGACCCCCATGTCGAACTGCGTGATGATCGCGCCGTCGGCCTCGCGCCGCTGGATCGGGATGACGTCGATCAGCGGTTCCTTGGACATGATCACGCCGGCCGCGTGCACGCCCCACTGCCGCTTGAGCCCCTCGAGGTCCTTGGCGGTGTCGACGATCTCCTTGACCTGGGCGTCCGACTCGTAGAGCGCCCGCATCTCGGCGGCCTCGGAGTAGCGCTTGTGGCTGGGGTCGAACACCCCGGACAGCGGGATGTCCTTGCCCATCACCGCGGGCGGCATCGACTTCGTGATCCGGTCGGCCACCGCGTAGCCGGGCTGCCCGTAGAGCACGCGCGCCGAGTCCTTGATCGCGGCCTTCGCCTTGATCGTGGAGTACGTAATGATCTGCGCGATCTTCTCTTCGCCGTACTTCTCGGTGACGTACCGGATCATCTCGCCGCGCCGGCGCTCGTCGAAGTCCATGTCGATGTCGGGCATGGAGACGCGCTCGGGGTTGAGGAACCGCTCGAAGATCAGCTTGTGGTGGATCGGGTCGAGATCCGTGATGCCGAGGACGTAGGCGACGAGGCTCCCCGCCGCCGACCCGCGGCCCGGTCCGACGCGCAGGTTGACCGAGCGCGCGTAGTTCAGCAGGTCGGCCGTCACCAGGAAGTAGCCCGGGTAGCCCATCTGCATGATGACCGACACCTCGTAGTCGGCCTGCTTGCGGTACTGCTCGGAGAAGCCGTTCGGGAACCGCCAGTGCAGGCCGCGCTCGACCTCCTTGACCAGCCAGCTGCCCTCGGTCTCGCCCTCGGGCACCGGGGCCACGGGCTGCAGGTCGCGACCCTCGGTGAACTCGACGTTCACCCGCTCCGCGATCGCCAGGGTGTTGTCGCAGGCCTCGGGGAACACGCCGTCCCACTGGGCGCGCATCTCCTGCGCGCTCTTGAGGTAGAAGTCCTGCGCGTCGAACCGGAAGCGGTTCGGGTCGTTCATCGTCTTGCCGGTCTGCACGCACAGCAGGACCTCGTGCGGTTTCGCGTCCTTGGCGTACGTGTAGTGCAGGTCGTTGGTGGCGAGACCGGGCAGGTCGAGCTTCTTCTTGAGGTCGTAGAGGTCGTCGCGGACCCGGCGCTCGATCTCGATGCCGTGGTCCATCAGCTCGCAGAAGAAGTTGTCCGCGCCGAAGATGTCGCGGTAGTCGCTCGCGGCCTGGCAGGCGCCGTCGAAGTCGCCCTGCTGCAGGTAGCGCGCGACCTCGCCCGACGGGCAGCCCGTGGTGGCGATGATGCCCTTGCCGTAGGTCTCGAGCAGCTCGCGGTCCATGCGCGGCTTGTAGTAGTAGCCCTCGAGGCTGGCGAGGCTCGAGAGCCGGAAGAGGTTGTGCATCCCCTCCGTGTTCTCCGCCAGCAGCGTCATGTGGGTGTACATCTGGCCCGGGTTGTCATCGCTGATGACCTGGCCGCCGAGCGTGGCGCGCTTGCGCTCGTGGCGGCTGCCGGGCGCGAGGTAGCCCTCCATGCCGATGATCGGCTTGACCCCGTGGGCCTTCGACTTCTTCCAGAACTCGTAGGCGCCGAAGGTGTTGCCGTGGTCGGTCATCGCCAGGGCCGGCATGCCCATCCGCGCGGCCTCGGCGAACAGGTCGTCCAGCCGCGCGGCACCGTCGAGCATCGAGAACTCGGTGTGCGTGTGCAGGTGGACGAACGAGTCGCCGGTCACGTCGCGGGACCTCCCTGGAGCGCCGGGATCGGGGTGCCGCCGACCGGCCCGGGCGTGCGGGACGTGGTCGGCGGGAACCACCCCAGCCTAATCGCGCCCCCCGACAGCGCCGCCCCTCCCCGAGGGCCTCGCCCGTCGTCGCTGCTCACCTCCGGCGACCCGGCGTGTCGCCCGGATCCGGGCTCGTCACAGGAGTCACGGGCGTCCCTTCCGTCGCGTGGTGGGGGGTGTCGGAGTAGGAAGATCACCGGTTGGGGTGACGCCCGGGTGCCACGAAGATCAGCAGGCCGTCAGGCACCTCGGAGGGG
>NZ_JBBEGM010000021.1:0-88193 GCF_037400335.1 Actinomycetospora flava | reverse complement strand
CGAGGGCGTCCCACGCACCACCGCGGCGGGCCGGGGCGGCCCGGGGGGGGGGGGGGCCGCGCGGGGGGGGGGGGGGGGGGGGGGGGGGGGGGGGGGGGGGGGGGGGCGGCCCGCCCGCGCCGGGGGGGGGCCCGGGCGGGCCCCCCCCCCACCACCGCGGCGGCCGGCGTCGCCCGAGGGGCGTGCGACGCCGGCCGCCGGGTCGCTACCGGCTCAGTGCCAGTTGGAGTCGCGGTGCCAGTTGGAGTCGGCGTAGTGCCAGTTCGAGTCCCGGTGCCAGTTCGAGTCCGCGAAGTGCCAGTTGGAGTCGCGGTGCCGGTCGGCGTCCGCGAGGTGCCGGTGGGAGTCGCGGTGCCAGTTCGAGTCGGCCACGGGGGGTCCTTTCGCCGAGAGCGGGGCGTCAGCGGGACGGGGCGTCCCGCCGACACGGACGTGGTGCAACGCACACGCTGTGTGGTGAACCCGAGTCCACTGTCCGAACACTGATCTTGAGTTGCACAGCGTTGACGGAGAGCGACCGCACTGTCACATCCGGCCGCACTCCGCGTCACATCCGCCCCTCGATGCTGGTCAATGACGCTCTGTGTGACCAGACGGCGACTGGGCGTCAACCAACGGGGTGATCTCTTCCCAATGGGTGACGCCTGCTGCCGAGATCCACAGGTCGTCGGTACCGTGTTCCGCACGCGGTCGCCGCCCGTTGCGAGTGCCGCCTGAGCTGGAGGGGGTCACTCATCGTGACGGCGCGTGAACCCTGGAGGGGTCCTTCCGACCCCGGGTCCGCGCTCACTCCCGCGCCCGGAGCAGTCCCGCCCGATCGTTCGGTACGCGCAGTCACCGGCGCGGACCTACCGGACGGTTCGGGCGGTGCCGTGCGTCCCTGGCGTCCCGCTCGCCGGAACCGTCACGGCGCCTCCGGATCGGCCACCGCGTCCGGAACGCCCGATGTGGCGCAGGCCACACCGCAACGGCGCTTCGACCCCCGCCGGTGCGACCCGCGCCGCTGGAGCCTGTGGCAGGCGCCGCGCCGGGTGGTCGTCGCCGTGCTCGTCATCGACGTCCTGGCGGTCGCGCTCTCGCTCGCCGTCGCCGGGATCGAGCCGGTCGGCACCGCCGACTGGCGCGCGCTGGGGCTGCTCGTCCTCGGGCTGGTCGTCCACGTCGAGACCGCGCGCGGCATCGAACGGCGCCGCGAGGTCGTCGCCGACGGCCAGCCCTACATCGAGCTGAAGTCGGTGTGGAGCTTCGCCGGCCTCCTGCTGCTCCCCCTCGGGCTCGCGCTCGCCCTGGTCGTCATCACGTTCGCCTACTGGTGGATGCGGGTCTCCCAACGGCCCGTCGTGCACCGGTGGACGTACTCCGCGGCGACGGTGCTCATCGCGTCGGTCGCCGCGTGGGGCGTGCTCGAGCTGGTGCCCGGCGGCCTGCTGGTCAAGGTCGCGGGCCCGGTCGGGCTCGCCGTGCTGGTCGCCGCCGGCCTCACGCGCTGGGTCGTCAACCACGGCCTCGTCGTGTTCATGATCTGCCTCAACGCGCCGGGCACGCCCTGGTGGAAACGGCTCGGCGCGCCCACCGACACGCTCATCGGCCTCGGCGCGCTGGCCCTCGGCGCCGCGCTCGCCGTGGTGGCGCTGACGACGCCGTGGCTGCTGCCGGTGCTGCTCGTCCCCGTGATGGGCATGCACCGCGGGTTCCTCATCCAGCAGTTCGCCCGCGCCGCGCGCACCGACCCCAAGACCGGGCTCGCCAACGCCTCCGCCTGGCGCGACCAGGCCGACCGCGAGCTCGCCCGCCTGCGGCGCCGCGGCGGCGAGCTCGGCGTCATCATGGTCGACATCGACGCCTTCAAGGGCATCAACGACCGCTACGGGCACCTCGTGGGCGACGCCGTCCTGCGCGCGGTCGCCGACACCCTGCGCTCCGAGGTCCGCCCCTACGACGCCGTCGGACGCTTCGGGGGCGAGGAGTTCGTGGTGCTGGTCGCCGAGGCCGGCCCCGAGCAGGTCGGCACCACCGCCGAGCGCCTGCGCCGGCGGATCAGCGAGTGCGAGGTCACCGTCTCCCCCACGCTCGGCGGCGGCACCGTCCGCGGGCTCACCGCGTCGATCGGCACGGCGTCGTACCCCGAGGCGTCGCACGACCTCGACGGCCTCATGGTCAGCGCCGACACGGCGCTCTACGCGGCGAAGCACGGGGGGCGCAACCGCGTGGAGTGCGCCCCCCCACGCTGAGCCTCAGCGGAACGCGGCGATCCCCGTGACCGCCTGCCCGATCGACAGGGCGTGCATCTCCTCGGTGCCCTCGTAGGTCAGGACGGTCTCGAGGTTGGTCATGTGCCGGAACACCGGGTACTCGAGCGTGATCCCGTTGCCGCCGAGCACCGTGCGCGCCGTGCGGGCGACGTCGAGCGCGGCCCGGACGTTGGCCATCTTCCCGAAGCTGACCTGGGCCGGGTGCAGCTGCTCGGCGTCCTTGAGCCGCCCGATCCGTGACGCCGTGAGCCCGGCCTGGTTGACCGCGACGACCATGTCGGCGAGCTTGCGCTGCGTCAGCTGGAACCCGGCGATCGGCTGGCCGAACTGCTCGCGGTCCTTGGCGTACGACAGGGCCGCCTCGTAGCAGTTGCGCGCCGCGCCGACCGCGCCCCAGAGGATCCCGTAGCGCGCCTCGTTGAGGCAGGACAGCGGGCCCTTGAGGCCCGCCACCTCGGGGAACACGGCGTCCGCGGGCAACCGCACGCCCTCGAGCACCAGCTCGGCGGTGAGCGAGGCGCGCAGCGAGAGCTTGTGCTTGATCTCGTTGGCGGTGAACCCCGGCGTGTCGGTGGGCACGACGAACCCGCGGATGCCCTTGCTGCCCGCGTCCGGGTCGGTCTGCGCCCAGACGACGGCGACGTCGGCGAGCGTGCCGTTGGTGATCCACATCTTGGAGCCGTCGAGCACCCAGTCGTCGCCGTCACGACGGGCGCGCGTGCGCATCGATCCCGGGTCCGAGCCCGCGTCGGCCTCGGTGAGCCCGAAGCAGCCGAGCGCGTCGCCCGTGGCCATGCGCGGGAGCCACTGCTGCTTGTGCTCCTCGGAGCCCCAGCGGTGGATCGCGAACATCGCGAGCGAGCCCTGCACCGACACGAAGCTGCGCAGCCCCGAGTCGACGGCCTCCAGCTCGCGGCAGGCCAGGCCGTAGCTCGTGGCGTTGGTACCGGCGCAGCCGTAGCCCTCGAGGTGCATGCCGAGCAGGCCCAGCGAGCCCAGGCCCTTGGCGATGTCGCGGGGCAGGGAGTTCAACTCGTACCACTCCGCGATGCGGGGGGCGAGCTCCGCGGCGGCGTAGTCGCGCACCGCGTCGCGGATGTCGCGCTCCTCGGCGCTCAGGTCGGCGTCGACGGCGAGGAAGTCGCTGGGATCGGGAAGTGCGGGGGCCATGCCCTCACGGTAGGCGGTCGACGGCGTCCGGACCGGCCCAGAACTGGGCGAACCCCGGATGCAGTGGCAGGTCCGACACCTGGGCCACCGGCGTCCAGCGCAGCTCGGTGGCCTCGCCGTCGGTGGGCTCGAGCGCCGGCGCCTGCTCGGTATCGAGCCGGGCGTGGACGGTGACGTAGGACCAGCCGCCGTGGTCGTCGACGGTCTCGTCGGTGAGGCGGACGCGGGCGGCGTCGACGCCGGTCTCCTCGGCCGCCTCCCGCAGCGCGGCCTGCCGCGCGGTCTCGTCGCTGTTGCGCGCGCCGCCGGGGATGCCCCACGTCTCGCCGTGGTGACTCCACCAGACGCGGTGCGCGAGCAGCACGCAGTCGCCGTGGCGCAGCAGGAGCCCCGCCGCGCCGAACCGGCCCCAGTGCCGGTGCCCGGCGTCGCAGACCACCCAGCCGTCACCATCACCGCGTCGAGGGGTCGAGCTCCGCTCTGCTTCGTCTCCCCGCACGGCGATCACGGTAGGCCGCCCGCGGTGTGCGCGCCGGGCAAGGTGGGAAGCTCGTGCGTCATGAGTGAGGTGCCCCCGTTCGGGGCCGAGGAGGAGCTGCTGCTCGTCGACCCCGTGACGGGGGTCCCGCGCGGGCTCGCCGGACGCGTGCGCGACGCGGCCGACGAGGAGCTCGACGGCGAACTGCGCAGCGAGCAGGTCGAGACGGCGTCGGCCCCGCACCGCGACGCGACCGCCCTGGCCGCCGACCTGCGGCGCCACCGCGACGTCGCGCAGAAGGCGGCCGGCGACGCCGGGGTCGACGTCGCTGGGCTCGCCACGTCGCCGATCGCCCCCGACGACGGCAGCGAGGCGGGCCCGGTGCCCGGCGGGCGCTACGGGCGCATCGCCGACCGCTTCGGGTCGGTCGCCACCGCCCAGCTGACCAACGGGCAGCACGTGCACGTCGAGGTCGCCTCCCCGGAGGAGGGCGTCGGCGTGCTCGACCGGATCGGCCCGTGGCTGCCGGTGCTGCGCGCGCTGGCGGCGAACTCCCCGTTCTGGCGCGGCGAGGACACCGGCTACGCCAGCTACCGCAGCGTGGTGTGGTCGCGCTGGCCCTCGGCGGGGCCGACGCGGGTGTTCGGCTCCCTGGCGGCGTACGACGCGGCGGTCGAGGCG
Organism: Actinomycetospora flava; assembly: GCF_037400335.1. Lineage (NCBI taxonomy): Bacteria > Bacillati > Actinomycetota > Actinomycetes > Pseudonocardiales > Pseudonocardiaceae > Actinomycetospora > Actinomycetospora flava. Next base: position 83,612 of record NZ_JBBEGM010000021.1, on the reverse strand, counting down.
ATGCTCGCGACCGACACGCTGCTCGACGACGCGATGGTCTACTTCGACGCCCGCCTCTCCCGCGAGCTCGGCACGGTCGAGGTGCGGGTGGCCGACGTCGGGCTCGAGGTCGACGACGCCGTGCTCGTCGCCGTGCTCTCCCGGGCGCTGGTGACCACGGCGGCCCGCGCGCACCGCCGCGGTGACGACGTGCCCGAGCCCCCGGTCGAGGCCCTGCGCCTGGCGCACTGGCGCGCGGCGCGGTGGGGGCTGTCGGGCGACCTCGTCGACCCGCGCTCCGGACGCCCCGCGCCCGCCTCCGAGGTGCTCGACGCCCTCCGCGCCCACGTGGGCGAGGCGCTCGCCGACGCCGGCGACACCGACTGCGCCCGCGACGGGCTGGCGCGCCTGCTCGCCGACGGCACGGGCGCCGACCGCCAGCGCGCCGCCGCCCGGGCCGCCGAGGGCGACCTCGCCGCGGTCGTGCGCGACGCCCGGGAGCGCTTCGCGCGCTGAGGAGTCATCCTGCGAACGGCGCCTGTGAGAGGCGCCGGTCGCCACGGGTCGGTACGGCGAGCACCCCGCGAGCGGCACGTCCCGCAGGCCACGACCTCGGTCGATCACGCGCACCGCGCCGGTCGCGCGGGGGTCAGGGCCGCAGCGGCACCACGGCGGCGTGGGCGGCGATGCCGCGGGCCATGGTGCCGAACACCGCCGGCGCGCCCGCGAGCAGCGCGCGGCCGTAGACCAGACCGGCGAGGCCCGTCGGCACGAAGCGGACGGCGAGGCGCAGGTGCGAGCCGTGGCCGGAGACGTCGGGGTCGGCGGCGAGCTCGAGGGTCAGGCGGCCGGGCGCGCGCATCTCGGAGCGCAACCGCAGCAGCACCCCGGGCTCGACGGCCTCGACGCACCAGCCGTCGACGACGTCGCCGACCGCCAGGGGCCGCGAGCGCGGGCGTCCGCGGTAGCCCCCGACACCGCCGAGGAGCTGGTCGGCCCAGCCCCACACCGTCCACGCACCGAGCGGGACGAACCAGCCGGCCTCGCCGCCGATCCCGTCCACCACCGACCAGAGCTCGGTGACGTCGGCCGGCGAGGGCTCGACGGTGCTCCAGGAGTAGACCGTGCCCCCGGAACCGGCGGGGTCGGTCGGACCCGCGAGCGCCGGGTCGTCGACGACCACCGCGGGCTCGGCGGCCTGCCCCAGCGCCGCGCGGACCGCGGCGTCGTAGGTCGTGCGCCCGCCGGGCGGGGGCCCGATGACGGTGAGCACGTCCTCCTCGGCGCACACGAGGTCGTCGGCGAGGGACTCGATCAGCGGGGTCGCCAGCTGCCGCGACAGGGGCGTCAGCGCCTCGACGACCCGCCCGGCGAGGGCCGGCCCGCCCGGCGGCACCGGGACGGGCACGGGCACCACGACGCCCTGGGCCAGGCCCGCGAGGCGCAGGTAGCGGCGGATGAGCTCGAGGTAGCTCAGGACGTCCGGCCCGCCGATGTCGAAGCGCCGGTCGACGTCGTCGGGCAGGTCCAGCGCGCCGACGAGGTAGTGCAGGACGTCGGCGATGGCGATCGGCTGGGTCCGGTGCGCGAGCCACGGCACCGCGGGCAGCACGGGGACGCGCTCGGCGAGGTAGCGGATCATCTCGAAGCTCGTCGACCCCGAGCCCACGACGATCGACGCCTCGAGCGCCGCGGTGGGGACGCCGCCGGCGAGGAAGACGTCGGCGACCTCCGCCCGCGACGACAGGTGCCGCGACGGCTCCGACGACGGCGACGGCCGCAGCCCGCCCAGGTAGACCAGGCGCCGCACGCCCGCGTCGGCGGCCGCGGTGCTGACGGTCCAGGCGGCGGCGCGGTCACGCTCGGGGAAGTCGGGCCGTTCGAGGGCGTGCGCGAGGTGCACCACCGCGTCGGCGCCCTCGACGAGTGCGGCGACCGCGTCGGCGTCGGCGAGGTCGCCCGCCACCGCGTCGACCTGCTCGGACCACCCGGTGGCCGCGAGCTTGGCCTGACTGCGCACGAGCACCGCGACGTCGTGGCCCTCGTCGAGCAGGCGCCGCACGAGGCGCACGCCGACGTACCCGGTCCCTCCGATCACCGCGCAGCGCATGCCGCCATCCTGGTGCGCGTCGATCATCGCGGCACCCCGGGCGCTCGTGACGTCAGCTGACGGTGGGCTTGCCCGGGCGGTCGGCGGCGCGCTGGTCGACGAAGAGGCCGCCGCCGCTGCGCATGGCGATGATCAGCTGCCAGAGCCCGAAGGCCAGCACGGCGCCGCCGATGATCCCCTGACCGAGGACCATGAGCACGATCCCGCCGGTGAGGGCCACCCAGATGACGATGTCGCGCGCCGTGCGCCGCGCCCACTTCATCCCGTCCGCCCTCCCTCGCTCGATCGAGGAATCCGACCACCACAGTGTGGCGCGACGGGCACGGAAGCGCAGCGCATCGCTCCGCCGGGCAGCGGTCCCCACCCGTTCGCCGCGACTCGTCGGCGCAGCGTGAGCAAGTATTGTGACGAACGACACACGCGTTCGCCAGAGTGGCGCGGATCAAATGCGTTTGCCCGACGCGCTGTACGGATAGATCATGGAGGCTCGCTGATGAGCGGCCCCGGCATGTCCGGGGGCCGTGTCCGTGACGACATGTCGCGGGCCGAGGGAACCGTATCGGTCGCCTCGACGTCATAGATGAGTACCGAAGTGCTCCGGACCCCGGGGCGCGGGCCCACCCCGGGCCGCTCCGAGGACCGACACCGCACGACCCCCGGATTCGAACCGAATGCCCGGCGCACGACCGTGCCGCAGGGGCCGTTGCGAGGCGCGCGCGCGTGTGCGCCTCGCGTCGGGCCCGGCGGCACCACGGCCGCCCTGCTCACGTGGAGCGGGCACGGCCGAGCTGACCACCGACGAGCGAGATTGGACGAGCAGGATCATGGACTGGGAGCTCGCGGCCTGCCGCGACCACGACCCCGAACTCTTCTTCCCCCTGACCGCACATGGCCCCGGCTCCGCCCAGCTGGCCGAGGCGAAGGCCGTGTGCCACAGCTGCCCCCTCCAGCGGGGCTGTCTGCAGTGGGCCATGGACACCGGCCAGGAGGCCGGTGTCTGGGGCGGCACGAGCGAGGACGAGCGTCGGGCCATGCGCCGCGCCGCGCGCATCGGCTCCGCCGCCCCGCACGCCGCCTGAGACGCACACACACGAAGGGCCCGCCCCCCCGGAGAGGGGGCGGGCCCTTCGTCGTGCGGGAGGGCGTGTCAGCCGCGCCCGGTGACCTTCCGCGCGGCGAACTGCAGCACCTGGCCCCCGGTGGAGATCACGGCGCCGGCGATGCTGAAGCCGGTCTTCACGGCGATCGTGGCGGCGTTGCCGACGATGCGCACCGGGTTGTAGTCCGGGGCGCTGTCGCGGACCTGGTCGGCGGTCTGGCGCACGGACCGGTCGACCTGCTGGGCGGCGGCCTCGCTCGCCCGGTTGACCCGGCGGGCCGCGGTGTCGCCCGCGTCCTCGAGCTCCGAGGCGACGCCGGACGACACGGTGGCCGCACGGTCGCCCGCCTTCGCGGTCGCGGCGCCGGCCTCGTCGGCACGGGCCTTGGCCTCGGAGCCGGCGTGCTGGGCGACGCGGGTGGCGTCCTTGGCGACGCGCTCGCCGGCGCGCGACGTCGTCGTCGCGACCTGCTCGCCCGACACCTGCGCGACGGTGGCGGCGTCCTTGGCCGCCGCCGACGGCGACTTGTCGCCCGACGCGGCCTTGGCGGCCTGGTCGGCGACACCGCTCGCGCCGGCCTCGGCCTGCGCGGCGGCCTTCTTCGCCGACTCCTGGACGCGGTCGGCGTCCTTCTGCGCGGTCGCCTTGGCGTCGTCGCCGACCTTCTTCGCGCTCGACGACGCCTTGTCCGACGCCGACTGCGCCTTCGCGCGGGCGCCCTCGGCGTTCGCCTTGGCGGTCGCCTTCGCGGCCTCGCCGGTGGCGTTCTCGGCGCCGGCCTTCACCTGGTGGGTCTCGCGGACCTTGCCGTCGGTGCCGTGCACGACGACCTTCCCGCCACCGTCCTTGGTCACGATCTCGGTCGCCCGCTCGACGGCCTCGGCCTGGGTCGGGGCCTTCGCGCTGGCACGCTGGGCACCCTTCTTCTGCACCTGCCAGCCGTCCTCGGTGGGAACGACGTACCGGTCGGCCATGACAGTCTCAACTCCTGTTCGACGGTGTCTTCAACCGATCTGATGCCCAGGCCTCGACCAGCACAAACGCATCAGTAACCGGCACCGCACTCACCCGTTCAGCGCCTCCGCCGCACGGTTCTGCAATTCGAGGTACTTCTTGGTGGCCTCGTCGCGGATGTCTTCCAGGCGCTCGATCCACGAGGCCTGGGGCGACCCTTCGGGCACCACGACCGGACCGTAGCGCCGCACGAGCTCCGGGCCCACGACCGAGGCGGCGGTGGCCACACCGGCCGAGCCCGCCGCCTGCGCCCAGGCCACCGGCCCGAGCGGCACGCAGCCGAAGAACTGGCTGACGCCAGGGGTCTGCACCACCGCGAACAGCGCGCCCGCGGACACGACGCTGGCGCCGATGACGAGCGGGCTGCGCGCGCCGCCGGCCACGATCGTCTGCCCCAGCTGGGTGCCGACGAGCGCGGTCAGCGCCACCGTGCGGGCCCGCGCCGGGCTGCCGTACGGCGTGGCCTGCGCCTGGACCCACGCGAGGCTCGCGCCGCCCGCCGTGGCCATGGCGCGCAGGCCGATCTCGTGGTTGAGCGCCTCGCCGAGCGAGGCCTCGGGCCCCTCGGCGAGCAGCTCGGCCGCCGACTCGGGCTGGGGCGCGCGGACCGCGAGGGCGAGCGAGGGCACCAGGTCGGTGAGCAGGTTGACCAGCAGCAGCTGCCGGGCGTTCAGCGGCGAGGTGCCCGTGGTGGTGGCGCCCAGCACCGTGAACGCGATCTCGCCGAGGTTGCCGCCGACCAGCACGCCGAGCGCCTCGCGCACCGACGCCCACATCGCCCGGCCCTCGACCAGCGCGGCGAGGATCGTCTCCAGCCGGTCGTCGGTGATGACGAGGTCGGCGGCGGCCCGGGCGGCGGGCGTGCCGCGGCGGCCCAGGGCGATGCCCACGTCGGCCAGGCGGATCGCGGGCGCGTCGTTGGCGCCGTCGCCGGTCATCGCGACCGTGCGGTCGAGGCGCTGGAACGCCTGCACGATCCGGACCTTGTGCGACGGGGTCCCGCGCGCCACCACCCGCACCTTGGGCAGCAGGTCGTCGAGCTCCTCGTCGTCCAGCTCGTCGAGCTCCGTGCCCGTGACGACGATGCCGCCGTTGAGCACGTCGAGCTCCTCGGCGACCGCCTCCGCGGTGCTCGGGTGGTCGCCGGTGATCATGACGACCTGGACGCCCGCGTCCCGCAGGTCGCGCACCGTGGCCTGCGAGCCGGCGCGCACGGGGTCGGTGAAGCCGACGAAGCCGGTGAATTCGAGATCGGCGACGTCGGCGTCGTCGAGCGCGTTGTCGTCGCCGCCGTCGGCGTCGCGCTCGGCGTCGCGCGCGGCGTGCTGGTCGGCGGTGAGGACCTTCTCGGCGACGGCGAGCACGCGCATGCCCTGGCGGGCGAGCAGCTCGGTGTGCTCGACGAGCTGCTGGCGCGTCTCGTCGTCCAGCGGGGCGCCCGAGAACGTCGTCGCGCGGGCGATGACGACTTCCGGCGCGCCCTTCACCGACACCAGGCGGAACGGGCCGCCCTCGTCGCTGTCGGAGGCCGTCTCGTTCGGGGTGTCCACGTCGCCGAGCGTGGCGTGGTAGCCGCGGGACGGGTCGAAGTCGAGCGAGGCGATCGGCCACCAGCCGGGGCGCTTGTGGGCCGGGTCGACGTCGAACTGCTGGCCGCCGTAGACCACCGCGCGGTCGGTGAGGTGCGCGAGCCGCTCCCCCGGCTTGGGGCGCGGGGTGGCGCGCAGCGCGGCGGCCAGGACGCGGCGCTGGCGCTTGCGCAGGCGGTCGGTGGGCCGCAGCTTGATGCCGTCGGAGATCGCCGAGAGCGCGAGGCGGCCCTCGGTGAGCGTGCCGGTCTTGTCGAAGCACAGGACGTCGGTGCGCCCGATCGCCTCGATCGTGCGCGGGTTGCGCACCAGCGCGCCCTCGGCCGACAGGCGCCGGGCCGACGCGAGCTGGGCGGCGGAGACGACGAACGGCAGGCCCTCGGGGACGCTGGCGACGGCGAGGCCGACGCCGGAGTGCAGGTTCTGCTGGAACGGCAGCCCGCGCAGCGCGCCGGCGGCGACGACCGCGGCCGCCGACCCGAGCGCCAGCGGCGTGGTGATGCGGGTCAGGCCGGCGAGACGCTCGTCGACGCCCGCGACCGGTGCGGCGGCCTTGGCGGCCGCCGTGGAGCGGCCGACCTCGGTGCTGGAGCCGGTGGCGACGACGACGGCGCGCCCGCGGCCGGTCGCGACCGTGGCGCCCTCGTAGACCATCGAGCGGCGGTCGGCGACGGTCCGGGCGATCACCGGCGCCGGGGACTTGAGCACCGGCAGCGACTCGCCGGTCAGCGACGACTCGTCCATCTCGAGGGCGTCCGACTCGATCACGCGGCAGTCGGCGGGCACGACGTCGTCGGGGCCGAGCTCGACGACGTCGCCGACGACGACCTCGTTGGCGCCGATGCCGCGCGTGTGGCCGTCGCGCAGGACGCGGGTGCGGATCGAGGAGCGCTCGAGCAGGCCGGCGACGGCGCGGTCGGTGGCGACCTGCTGCACGCCGCCGATCAGCGCCGAGAACGCGGTGACGCCGACGACGATCGCGGCGTCGACGACGGCGCCGATCGCCGCGGAGAGCACCGCGCCGCCGGCGAGCACCGGGGTGAGCGGGTTGTTGAGCTCGTCGAGGAACGCGCGCCCGAGCGTCGTCCCGGTCTCCGCCGCGGCCGGGTCGTCGCGGTGGCGGCGGTGGGCCTCGGCGGTGGTCAGGCCGCGCTCGGTGACGTCGAGGCGCGCCATCACGGTGCTGGTCGGCATGACGTGCCACGGCGTGCGGCTCACGCCGGGGACCACGACGCGGCGGCCCAGCTCGGTGGCCGCCCAGGCGCCGTTGCCCAGCGACACGGCCGCGGCTCCGTTCACGGCGAGCCCGGCCAGCCCGGGGGCGCGCGGCGTCGTGCCCGCCGTGGCCATGACGGCGCCGAGCACGGAGCCGGCACGCGCGAGGTTCACCGAGCGGCCGGACACCCCGCGCGCGACCTTGACGCCCTCGATGAGCAGCGCCGCGGTGCCGAGGTCGTCGCCGACGAACACGTGGGCGCCCCACGGGGCGGTGCCGTCGGGGCGGGAGACGCCGATGCCGAGGTCGGCGGCCGCGAGGGCGCGCCGGTCGCGGGAGACGACGAGCACGCCGGAGCCCGCGGTCTGCAGGTCGCGCACCGAGTCGCGCAGGGCGTCGCCGCCGGCGATCGCGCGGTCGCCGATGCCGGGGGCGTCGCCGCCGATGATCAGGGTGACGCCGGCGCGGCGCGCGGCCGCGGCGAGGGCCTCGGCGGCCGAGGCGGGCTCGGGCAGCACGCCGACGACGGCGGCGAGCTGGTCGTCGCGGCGCAGGCCCAGGACGTGGGTGGCGCCGTCGGTGCGCAGCACGTCGGCGGCCTCGACGGCGCGCGGGTCGTCGCCGCCGGGGACGTCGTCGAGCCCGGCGAGCAGCCAGTGCTCCCCGTCCTCGGAGACGCGGTGGGGTGCGGTGGGCTCGGCCGGGTCGAACAGCTCGTGGACCCGCGGGACGAGCTCGTCGAGGGAGACGGGGGTGCCGTCGGCGTCCGGCAGCGCGAGCAGGTCGCCGAGCATGAGCACGCCGGTGGTCAGCGCCTCGGCGTCGAGCACGACGGTGTCGATGCGGTCCATGCGCCGCAGCGCGGTCGGCTCGACGACCACGGCGCCGCGCCGAGCGAGGACCCGGCCGAACGTGGTCGCGAAGCCCTCGCGCCCCAGCCGGCCGGCCTTCGGCAGCGTCGACAGCGCGACACCGGCGGCCTTGCGCAGGTCGCCGGTCGCGGCCGCGGTGGCGGCGAACCCGCCGGCCGCGCCCATGCCGACGATGTCGCCGTGCTTCTCGATCGGCCCCAGGGGCAGCGCGACGGGGCGCGCCTCGCGGAGCTCGTCGTCGGGCGGGGCGGCGGCGTGGTCGGCGGACTCGAGGAGCCGGGCCTCGGCGTCGTCCCACGTCTCGGTGCGCGCGCGGGCCTCGGCGACCTGCATGGCGCGGTAGGCGGCGTCGACGAGCAGGCCGGTCGTGCCGTGGCCGAGCGCCTGCGCGGCGGCGTTGGACAGCGCGAGCAGGACGTTGGCGCGGTCCTCGCCGACCGCGCGCTCGACGGCGGCGCGCAGGCGGGGCTGGTGGTCGACGAACGTCGCGGCGGAGGCGAGCTCGGCGGGCAGCGGCGTGCGGCGCAGGACGCGGCCGATCGCGGCGACGCCGAGGCCGGCGAGGTCCGCCGCGAGCGCGGTGAACGCCTGCTGCGCGGCTCCGGCCGACGGCGAGCCGAGGGGGACGACGGCCTCGCCGCCCTCGCGCTCCTCGAGGATCTCGACCAGGTCGACGAGGTCGTCGACGACCTCGTCGGCGGGCAGGCCGGCCGGGCCGTCCTCGGCCAGACCGACGACCACGGCGGCGAGCGTCGCGTTGACCGCCGCCCACTCGACCTGCGGGTGCGCGGCGAGCGCCTTCTCGACGGCGCGCCCGAGCTCCGCGCCGGACTCGCGGACGACCGCGGGCACCCCGATCTGCACCCGGCCCGCGCCGCGCCACACCCGGCGGCCACGGTGGCGGAACGGGTCGACACGGTCGAGCACGCCGGCGGCGATGCCGAGGGGGTCCACCACCCGCGCGAGGAGGCCTCGGGAAGGGCGGGGTGCGGGGTGGGAAGCCATGGGGGTGGCTGTCGTCCTCTCGTCGAATCGGGTCGGGGACCCGAGGCACGCGTCGGCGTACCCGATCGCGGCTCAGCTGGAGCACGCGGGCACGGACGGCGCAGCGTCGTGTACCCGGCGTGGCACAGCTTACGGGCGGCCCAGGGCCGAAGGTCGCAACGAGCGCGACCCGGAAGTGGCCGTCGGATGAACGTCGCGCCGGTCGGGTGGAGTTCCGCGCCGGGCGGCACCACCACCGGGTGACCCCGGTCCGCCGGGGCCCGCGGCACGCGACGCCAGGGTGTGCAGGAGGCGGCCCGCCGGCCGCCAGGAGGCGATCCGCAGCGCGGCACTGCGCAGCGTCGCGACCAGCCGGTTGCCCGGCAGGAAGAAGTGGCGCGAGCGCCGCGCCGCGCTGCCGGCCGCGCTCGCGGCGGGCCGGTGCGCCGCCTCCCACGCGGTGAGGCCGGCCTCGAGGTCGTCGGGGTGGGCGGCGACGTGCGTGCCGAGGGTCTCGCCGCCGACCAGCGCGAGCGCCGAGCCCTGCCCCGAGTAGAGCGTGGGGCACCACGCGGCGTCCCCGACCAGCACGATGCGGCCGCGGCGCCACGACCCGAGCCGGATCTGCGCGACGGTGTCGACGTGCGTGGTGCCCGCCTCCTCGACGCCGTCGAGGATCTCCGGCATCAGCCCCGCGAAGTCGCCGTAGACGTGCCGCAACGCGCCCACGGGGTCGGCGGCCGCGCGGCCCGCGGCGTCGCGCCCGTCGACACCGAGCACGTCCGCACGGAACGTGAAGAACACGACCGGCGCGTGCTCCTCGACGGCCATGAGGTGCGCGGTGCGGCCGACCTCGGCGGGCACCACGTAGTCGCCCTCGCGCAGCCCGCCGGGCAGCCGCGGCAGCACGGCGGAGATCACGACGTGGTCGAACTCGTGGCGGAACTCCGACTCCGGGCCGAACACCATCCCGCGCACCGCGGAGCGCACGCCGTCGGCGCCGACGACGAGGTCGAACCGCTCGGTCCGCGCGCCCTCCGGTCCGTCGAGGACGACGTCCACGGCGTCGCGGCGCGGGTCGAGGCGGCGGGGCACGGTCGCGAAGCGCACCGCGACCTCCTCGGGGCGCGCCGCCCAGAGCGCCGCCTCGAGGTCGCCGCGGACCAGCGCGAGCGCGTCGGGGTCCTCGGCGAGCGACGCCTCGACGCGCGAGACGGTGCGCCCGCGCCCGTCGACGCCGGTGATGATCCCGTCGGCGGGCAGGCGGGTGCGCAGCGCGTGCGAGACGCCGAGACGGTCGGCGGCGGCGAGCCCCTCCGGGGCGAGGCGCACGAAGTAGCCGCCGGTACGGCGTGCGGCGGCGCGCTCGCACAGGACGACCGACCACCCGGCGCGGTGCAGCGAGGTGGCGGCGGCGAGGCCCGCGACACCGGCCCCGACGACGAGCGCCCGCGGCTGTCCGTTACGCCCGGTGCGCTCCACGATCTCCAGCGTAGGCGCCGTGCGGAGGGCGGGCCGGGGCCCGGGGCGTGGGCTCGCCCTCATCTCGGACAGCACACGGCCCCGCCACCTGCGAGGTGGCGGGGCCGGTGGTGGTGGCGCCGGGATCGATCCAGCGGCGCGGTGCGGCGTGCGCGGCTCAGGCGCGGGCCGGGTCGACCCGGCGGAAGTGCGCGCACTCGCACTGGGCGCAGTCGTCGCCGAGGTAGTAGTGCTCGTGCGACTCGCGCGGGTGCTTGCAGCTGCAGAGGTCCACGAGCGGGACCCGGGCCAGCGAGGGCGGCATGGGGCTGCGGAGGAGGGGACGGTGGGACCGACGGTGGTCGATGAGCTTCATGTGGAGGAAGTCCGTTGAGGTGGAGGGGTCGGCAAGGGCGGTCGAAGAGCGGTCGTGGGCACTTCGGGCCCGCACGCACGGTGGGTGCGAGCGGGTGGCACGGGGCGGGCGGTCTGCTCCCCCCGGGCCGCGGCGAGCTCTCGCTGCACCCGTGACAGTTCTCGTCGGGCCCGCTCGAGCTCGTCGTGGGCCTGATCACGCTGGTGCGAGACCAGGGCCACCTCGTCCTGCAGATTCACGACCATCGCGGCCGCGGTGAGGGTGAGACCCTCGTCGAAGAGCTCGCGGATCCGGGAGGCGAGGGTCAGCTGCCGGCGCGTCCAGCGCCGATGTCCGCCTGCGGAGCGCTCCGGGCGAACCATCCGACCCGCGTCGAGACTCCGGAGGAACGCCGGTCGAACCCCGAGGAACTCCGCCGCCTGACCAGTGGTCAGTGCGGGGGTGTCCTCCTCGTCGAGGCTCTCGGCGCCCACGGCTTCCGTCGCGTCCTTGCGTTCGTGCTCTGCGCAGTCCGACCCACCATGAGCAGGGCGGACGTCCAGAAGTTCTACTCGGCACTGCAATTTCTGTCAATGCTCCGGCGGGGGCACGGGGGCGATGTCACCCGCCGGGGGTGAGCCGAGCGCGACCGGACGGCGACACGGGGTCGTCGATCAGTCGGCGATCACCGGTCGATCACCCGAATTCCGGAATCCGGTATGTCGTTGTGCCCCGATCCGGGTAAGAGAGGTGGAAGGATGGTGATCGCGGAAGTGGCCGAGGGGGGTGCGAGTCGATGACCGATGTCCGACCGACCGCGCCCGCACCCGAGCCCGGCCCGCTGCCCGATCGCCTCGGCGAGCGCTTCCAGCTCGGCGAGCTGCTCGGCCGGGGCACGTGCTCCGAGGTCTACCGGGCGCACGACCTGCTGCTCGACCGCGAGGCCGCCGTCAAGATCTTCCCCGTCGCCGGCGACCCGCGCATCGAGCGCGAGGTCCGTCTCATGGCCTCGATGGACCACCCGAGCCTCGTCCCCGTCTACGACGTGGGTCACGACGCCGGCCGCGCGTTCGTCGTCATGGCGCTGCTCGAGGGCGGCAGCCTCACCGACCGGCTCGCCGACGGGCCGCTCGGGGTCGGCGAGACGCTGCTCGCGGTCGCCTCGGTCGCCGACGGCCTGAGCCACGTCCACCGCGCCGGCGTGCTGCACCGCGACGTCACCCCGCGCAACGTGCTCTTCGACGGCGACGGGCGGGCACACCTCTCGGACTTCGGCGTCGCCTTCGTGGCCGACGCCCCCCGGATCACCGACACCGGCATCGTCGTCGGGTCCGCGCCCTACCTCGCGCCCGAGCAGGTGCGCGGCGAGGCGGTCGGCGCCCCCGCCGACGTCTACGCCCTGGGCCTCGTGATGATCGAGGCGCTCACGGCGCGCCCGGCCTACCCGGGCGCGCCGCTGGCCGCCGCCCGTGCCCGGCTCGAGCACCGGCCGGAGATGCCGGCGGGCCTGGAGATCGAGGTGCTCGCGCTCCTCGAGGCCATGACGGCCGACGACCCGGCGCACCGGCCCACCGCCGAGAACGTCTGCATCGGGCTGCGCCGCGCCGCTCTCGCCGCCGAGGCGGCGACGCCGCCGTACGCGATGGCCCCGATCGTCGGCGCGGGCACCCCGGACGCGACCACCCGCAACCTGCGGCCGGTCGACGCGACGGCGGCCGTCGGCGTCGAGCCCGCCTCCGCCGAGACGCCGCTCGCCGCGGTCCCGGAGCGCCGGCGCCGCCGGCTCGCCGACGCCGGGGGCTTCATGGTCGCCGCGTCCGTCGCCGCCGCCGTCCTGCTCGCCGGCGGGGTCGTCGTCGCGTCGGCCTGGACGGTCGACCGCGTGAACACCGCGACGCCGCCCGCGGCCACCGTGCCGCCACCGACCGCGGAGGTCGTCGCCGACCCCGGCGGCTCCGGCGGCGGGCACTCGCTGTGGTCGAACGGTGACGACGGCGGGGACGACAGCGGGGACGACGCCCGCAGCAGCACGGGCAGCACGGGCAGCACCGACGGCGCCGAGCGGACCGGGAGCGACCGGCAGGCGGTGGCCGAGCGCCGGGAGCCGACGACGGCCCCGGTCACCGACGGCGGCTCCACGTCGACCGACACGCCCGAGCCGAGCAGCACGACGCCCACGACGCCCACAACGCCCACGACGTCCTCGCCGACCGGCACCACGACGACCGGCAGCACGACCACCTCGCCCACCGGCACGTCGTCGAACCTGGTCCCGGGCCTGCCGTCCCTCCCGATTCTCACCGTGCCGGGCGGGACCACCACGACGTCGCCGACCACGCAGTCGACGCCCGACTCCTCGTCGAGCACGGCGCCGACCACCACGGACTCGTCCACGACGCACGCGTCCACCACGCACCCGACCACCACGCACGCGTCGTCGACGCCCGCGTCGGCCACCGCGTCGGCCACCACCACCACCACCACCACGCACACGGCGGCGCGCACCCGCGCCCTGCTCGACCCGGCGGTCGAGGCCCTCGGCGGCCTGCTGCGCTGACGACCGGTCAGCGGTCGAAGCCCTCCACCCGCACCACGCCGGCCGTGCCGTGGGCGTCGGCGTCGCGCTCGATGGCGGCCAGGGACGCCGCGGCCCGGCCGCACGGCAGCCCGTAGATCGCGCGCACCCGCTCGCTCGCCTCGGTCAGCGCCACGCGGGCGCGGGCCACGAGCTCGGCGGTGGCGTAGTCCTCGCCCTCGGTGACGTGCTCGGTGAGCACCAGCGAGGGCGAGTAGTAGCGGCGCGCCGTGCCGTCGGGCCAGCGCAGGCGGACGTGCACCTCGGGCATGGTGATGATCGTGTGCGGTGATCATGACGGTGAGGTTTCCTAGCGGCTCGACGCGAGCGACCTCACGTCGAGACGCTGCAGGACGCGGTCGGCGGTCTCGGGGTCGACGCCGGCCTCGGAGCGCGCGGCGAGCACCTCGCGGCGCGCGGCGGCCAGGGCGAGCGACTGCACGCGAGTCCACTGGTCGCGGCGGCGGCGCAGGGTATCGAGGCGCTGCTCGTAGTCGGCGCGGTCCGCGGTGTCGTCCCCCGGCGCGTCCCCGGCGCCGCCCTCCCCTGCGCCCAGGCGGGCGAAGCGGGCGCGCATCTCGCCGAGGACCTCCTCCCCCACGGTGTCGTCGACGCCGATCGCCTCGCGGTCCAGCGACGCGAGCTCGGTGAGCGCGGCCCTGCGCGCCCGCACCACCAGCCGGCGCTCGGCCTCACGCCCGACCTCCTCGCTCTCGCGCACCCCGAGCGCGCGCAGCAGCAGCGGCAGGGTGAGGCCCGGGAGCACGAGCGTCGCCACCAGCACCCCGGCGGCGATGATGACGAGCTCGGTGCGGAACGGGAACGGCGCGCCGTCGTCGGTGACGCGGGGCAGGGCCAGCGCGAGCGCCAGGGTCGCGAGACCCCGCATCCCCGACCACGTCAGCACCGCGGCCTCGGCCGTCGTGCGCGGCGCGGTGCCCGGAGGCGACCCGCGGCGTCGCACCGCCACCAGCGCGCCGAGCATCCACACCGCGCGCACCACGACCACCACGACGGCCACGACCGCGGCGTCGGCGACCATCCGGCCCAGCTGGTCGCCGGCGTCCTCGATGACCGCGCGCAGCTCGAGCCCGATGAGCGCGAAGGCGGCCGCGGTCACGAGCATCTCGACGACGTTCCAGAACGCGCTGCCCGTCAGGCGCTGCTCGACGTCGTCGGCGTCGGCGCGCTGGCGCATCTGCAGCGCCGCCACGACGACCGCGATGACGCCGGACGCCTCGACGGCGTCGGCCGCGAGGTACACCGCGAACGGCAGGACGAGCGTCAGCGCGCTGGGGGCGACGGGGTCGGTGAGCCGGTCGGCCAGCTGCCCGGCGAGCCACGCCGCCGCCAGCCCGACGGCGACCGCGCCGACCCCGGACCACAGGAAGAGCAGGCCGGTCTCGGCGCCGGGCCGCTCCCCCGCCACCGTCGCCGCGATCGCCGTCTGGAACACGACGAGCGCGGTGGCGTCGTTGAACAGCCCCTCGCTCTGCAGGACGCCGACCAGCCGCCGCGGCATCCGCAGCGGCCCGGCGACGGCCTCGACGGCCACCGGGTCCGGCGGGGCGACGGCGGCCCCGACGGCGAGCGCGGCACCCAGCGCCATCCCGGGGATCAGCCACATCACCGTCGCGCCGACCGCCGCGACGGTGACCGCCACCAGCAGCACGGCGAGGAACAGCACCGCGCGCCACCGCGTCCGGAACACCGACCACGACGCCCGCTGCGCCGTCGCGAACAGCAGCGGCGGCAGGAACAGCGGCAGGATCAGCTCGGGGTCGAGGTCCGGGGCGTCGACCCCCGGCACGAACGCGGCGGCCGTGCCGACGAGCACGAGCAGCACCGGCCACGGCAGCCGCAGGCGGTCGCCGACGCCGACCAGCACCACGCCGACGAACAGGGCGGCGATCACGAGCGGCAGGACCGTCATGATCGGACCCTAGGCTCCTCGTCGCCCGAGACCCTCCGTGCGACCGATCGGCGGGGCCCGGCAAGCTGTGCGCCGTGGCGGGATTCCGGGATGTCGTGGGGCGGGCACTGCAGGCCGGGCTGGACCTGCTGAACAAGCAGGTGGACGGCCAGCAGGGCCGCTCGGGGGGTCGACCGCAGGCCCCGGCACCGGGCGGTGGTGGCGGCGGTGTCCGCAACGCCGCGTCCCGCGACCGCGCGCGCACGGTCTCCTACGCGCCCGACCTCGACGGCGCCGCCGACCCCGGCGAGATCGTGTGGACCTGGGTCCCCTTCGAGGAGGACGCCTCGCAGGGCAAGGACCGTCCGGTGCTCGTGGTGGCGCGCGCCGGGGACGGCGACCTGCTCGGGCTCATGCTCTCCAGCCAGGAGCACCGCCGCGACGACGCGCACTGGGTGCCGGTCGGTGCGGGGGCGTGGGACCGCGAGGGCCGCGAGTCGTTCGTCCGCCTCGACCGCGTGCTCGAGATCCCCGAGCACGGCATCCGCCGGGAGGGCGCGATCATGCCCGCCGACCGCTTCGAGCGCGTCGCCGCCGAGCTGCGCGCCGGCTACGGCTGGAACTGATCACCCCGCGACCCTCCACCCGTTCGCAGGAACGACTACCCTCCAACGCACCGTCCCCACCCGCTGGGCGAAACGCCCGTCTCACCCCACCGCGTCGTCCCGGTCCACCGGGGCGCGAGGGTGTAGGGAGTGCCCCGTGCCGATCGAGCCCGCGTCCGCCTCTCCCGCGTCGTCCCCGTCGTTCGCGGGCGCCGAGCACGCCGAGGAGGTCCTCGACGCGCCCGAGGACGTCCGCGGCACCGTCGTCCTGGGCGCCGGCGTCACCGACCGCGGGCACCGCAGGCGCCGCAACGAGGACTCCTTCGCGCTGACCCGCGCGACCACGGCCGACGGCAAGCCCGCCGTCGTCGCCGTCGTGTGCGACGGGGTCGCGTCGGTCCCCGGCGGCGACACGGCCTCGCGCACCGCGTGCGACGTCGCCGTCGCGGCCGGGCACGAGGCGCTCACCAGCGGGCAGGACCTCGACGATGCCGCCGCCACCGCCGCCGAGGCCGCGCGCAAGGCGGTGGCCGCGCTGGCCCCGGGCTCCGGCTCGGCGCCGGCCTGCACCTACGTCGCGGCGGTGCTCGACGCCGGCCGCGCGGTGGTGAGCTGGGCGGGCGACAGCCGCGCGTACTGGCTGTGTCCCGGCTCGCCCGACGAGTCCGCGGTGCTCACCGAGGACGACTCGTGGGCCGCGGAGATGGTCGCCGCCGGCATCGTCGGCGCCGACGACGCGCTGTCCGACCCGCGGGCGCACGTGATCACCCGCTGGCTCGCGGCCGACGCCCCCGACGTCGTGGCGCGCCACCGCACCTGGGAGCTCGACGAGCACGGCGTCCTGCTGCTGTGCAGCGACGGCGTGTGGAACCACCTGCCCGACCCCGCGGTGCTCGCCGCGGTGCTCGACGGCACCCCCCGCGACGCCGAGGCCGTGCACGCCGGGGTCTGCGCGCTCGTCGAGGCAGCGCTCGACGACGGCGGGCACGACAACGCCACCGCGATCCTGCTGGCGCTCGCGCCCACCGGCTGAGCCGTCACAGCGGCGTGCGCGCCGCCAGGTGGGCCGGGGTCATGGCCAGGGCGATCATGACCTCGCCGGCGTCGGCGTAGACCCGGTCGGGGACCTGCTCGAGCTTCGTGCGGGTGCGGGCGTCGACGCCGTAGTCGTCGGCGACGGCCAGGATCTGCCACCGCCGCAACGGGAAGCGCTCCTCGTCGAGGACCGCGCGGAAACCGGGCACGCCCTCCACGGGTACCGGTGCGCCGTCCGGGCGACAACGTGAGAGGCCCGACAGAGTCGATCTCATCCCACGGGTAACGGCCGTGTCCCGTGGAGCAGCGCGCCCGTGAGCCGGGCCCGCGGGTCGGCGGCGACGTCGAGGGGGTCGGGCTCGACGTCGGCGCGGACGAGCAGGTCACCGAGCGCCGCGATCATCGCGCCGTTGTCGGTGCAGAGCCGGATCGGCGGCACGCGCAGGGTGATCCCGGCGGCCGCGCAGCGCTCCTCGACCAGGCCGCGCACGCGCGAGTTCGCGGCGACGCCGCCGACCATGAGCAGGGTGTCGACGCCCTGGTCGGCGCAGGCGGCGACGGCCTTGCGGGCGAGGGTGTCGGCGACGGCCTCCTGGAACGACGCCGCGATGTCCGGCACGGGCAACGTCCCGGTCCGCGCCTCCACCCAGCGGGCGACGGCCGTCTTGAGCCCCGAGAACGAGAACGTCCACGGCGGGTCCGACGGCCCGGTCAGCGGGCGGGGGAAGGCGATGGCGTGCGGGTCGCCCTCCCGCGCGGCGCGGTCGATCGCCGGGCCGCCCGGGTAGGGCAGGCCGATGAGGCGCGCGACCTTGTCGAACGCCTCGCCCGCCGCGTCGTCGACGGTGTCGCCGAGGTGCACGACCTCGTCGCGGGCCAGGTCGCCGACGCTGAGCAGCGAGGTGTGGCCCCCGGAGACGATGAGGGCGACGCAGCGCTCCGGCAGCGGCCCGTGGTCGAGGACGTCGACGGCGGCGTGGCCGGCGAGGTGGTGCACGGCGTAGAGCGGCACCCCCGCGGCGAGCGCGTAGGCCTTGCCCGCGGCGAGCCCGACCTGCAGCGCCGGGCTCAGGCCGGGCCCGGCGGTGACGGCGACGGCGGTGACGTCGGCGAGGTCGACCTCCGCGCGCTGCAGGGCCGTGCGCACCATCGGCGCCATCGCCTCGAGGTGCGCGCGCGCCGCGACCTCGGGCACGACGCCGCCGAAGCGCGCGTGCTCCTCCATGCTCGAGGCCAGCGCGTCGCCGAGCAGCCGGCCCTCGGAGACCAGACCGACGCCGGTCTCGTCGCAGGACGTCTCGATGCCGAGGACCAGGGGCGTGCTCACGACGTCGATTGTCCTCTCACCCCGACGCGACCCGTCGTCGCCCACCGTGGCCCCGCACGCGGCCGTGCTGACTCGGCGAAGGGTGCCCCTCGCTCGTCTATCCGACCGACGGTGCCCTTCGGTCGGAAACCGTGGCCGGGGTGCCGAGCAGGTGGTCGAGGGCCCGCGCGGACGCGCCCGCGGGCAGGGCGCCGACGAGGGCGTTGCGCAGCGCGACCGCGACCGGCGAGCGCCAGGCCGCGACGTCGCCCGCGGTGCGCGACCGGCGCGCGACGGCCTCGGCGACGGGGCGCCTGCGGCGCTCGTAGGCCTGCAGGGAGTCGGGGTCGCCGGTCGCCTCCTCGGCGAGGACGACCGCGTCGAGGAACGCCTGCGCGGCGCCCTGGCCGAGGTTCGGGGTCATGGCGTGCGCGGCGTCGCCGAGCAACGTGACGCGGCCGTGGTGCCAGGTCGCGGGCGGGCGCAGGTCCGCGAGCGGGTGCACGAGGACGGGGCCGTGGACGGCGTCGAGCACCGCGGCGACCGGCTCGTGCCAGCCCGCGAGCCGCGCCCGCAGCCAGGGCAGGGGGTCGCCGGTGGGCGCCTCGGCCGTCGGGACCATCGCGTAGAGGTAGGTCCGGTCCCCCGGCAGCGGGGCGAGCCCGACGAGGTCGCCGCCGCCCCAGCTCTCGCCGCCCTCGGCGAGCCGGTGGTCGGCCACCACCCGGAAGGCCGTGTGCCCGGTGTCGCGCACGGTCACGTCCGGCCAGAACGCGGCGCGCACCGTGCTGCGCACCCCGTCGGCCGCGACGACGAGATCGGCCCCGTGCCGCCCGCCCGCGTCGTCGTGGACGACGGCCGGGCGCGTGCCGTCGCCGGGCTCGACGCGGTGGACCCCGACGCCCGCGCGGAGGTCGGGGGCGGCGGCGCGCAGCAGGTCGTGCAGGTCGGGTCGCGGCAGCACGACGACGCCGTCGCCCTGGCGGCGCCGCAGGTCCGCGGCGTCGGTGCGCGCCAGCCACCGTCCCGACGACGTGCGGATGCCGCCGCCGATCTCCACGATCCCCAGTTCGCGGGCCCGCGCCCCGAGCCCGAGGACGTCGAGCGCGCGCAGGGCGTTGGGCCACAGCGCGATGCCCGCGCCGGCCTCGGCCGCGTGCGGGCGCCGTTCGAGGACCGTGACCTCCCATCCCCGCTGCCGCAGCGCGATCGCGCTCGCCAGCCCACCGAGCCCCGCACCCACCACGACCGCCCGTGCCATGACCCCACGCCCCTCTACGTCTGCAGTAGCCGATACTCTACGGCTGTAGAGGAACCGGGGGAAGGGACTGCCCGTGGACCGTCGGGACGTCCTCGCCGACGCGGCGATCACCGTGCTCGCGCGGGCGGGCAGCCGGGGCCTGACCCACCGCGCGGTCGACGCCACCGCCGGCCTCGCGGAGGGCACGAGCTCGTACTACTTCCGCACCCGCTCGGCGCTGCTGCAGGCGTGCGTGGAGCGGATGGCGGCGCGGACGCTCGAGGAGATGGCGAGCGGCACCCCGGCGGTCACCACCGTCGACGGCCTCGTCACCGCGTGCGTCGCCACGGTCGGGCGGTGGCTCGCCGGTGACCAGGAACGCCTGCTCGCGCGCTGGGAGCTGGCGCTGGAGTCGACCCGGCGCCCAGAGCTCGAGACGGCCCTGCGCACGTCCGGGGCACGGATCCGCGAGCGGGTCGCGGACACCCTCGACGGCCTGGGCGTCGCCGAGCCGCGGCGCCGGGCCGACGACCTCGTCGCCTGCCTCGACGGCCTCGCCTTCGATCAGCTCGCCGGCGCCGGCCGGCCTCCCCGCGACGAGGCCGGCCTGCGGGCGTCGATCAGCGACGTGGTGCGGGGCTTCACCGCCTGACGCGCTCGCGCCCCACGAGCGCCAGCACCGCGACCGCCAGCACGATCTCCAGCGCGAACGCCGCCTGCTGGGCGATCGCGTCGCCGAGCGGGAAGTGCGCGAGGTGGAACGAGTGGAACACCGCGTGCGGCACCGCGAACACGAGGAACGCCACGGTCACCGCGATGACGAGCCGGCGCTCGGGCCACCACGCCGCGAACGCCAGCGCGACGCCGAGGGCGAGGGTGCCGGCGCCGTGGTCGCGGACGAGGTGCTCGTTGTACGGCGGCAGCAGGGCCACCCACGCCGTGCCGCCGTAGGGGAAGAACTCGTAGAACGCCAGGGGCAGCAGGAGCGCCCAGAGCCCGATGACGAACTGCATCGCCGCGAGGACGGCCAGGAGCACGCGCGTGATCACGCCGTCACCCCCGCCGCGAGGAACTGCTCGAAGGTGACGACGCCGTCGGCGTGCCCGGGCGCGAGGTGGGCGCCGGCGCGGAACCCGCGCGCGATCGCGCTGGGCAGGCGCAGCGGGATCACCGGTCGCCGTCGTCCGGTGGCGCGCGCCCAGGTGCGCGCGAGGTCGGCCATCGTGCGGACCTCCGGGCCGCCCAGGTCGGGCACGCGCCCCTGCGGCGGGCCGGCGGCCAGGGTGGCGAGGCGGGCGGCGACGTCGGCGACAGCGACCGGCTGGAACGAGGCGCCGGCCAGCACGGGCAGGACCCCGGCGCGGGCGGAGGTCGCGAAGAGCGTCGCGAGCAGGTCGTGGAACTGGGTCGCGCGCAGGATCGTGAACGGCAGCCCGGAGCCGGCGACGAGCTCCTCGCTGCGGACCTTCTCGCGGTAGTAGCCCAGCGGGATGCGGTCGGCGCCGACGATCGAGATGTGCACGAGGTGCCCGACGCCGGCCTTCCGCGCCGCCTCGACGACGCGCGCCGTCGACGCCGAGTCGCCCTTGGGGCGCCCGGCGAGGTGCAGCACCGTCGACACGCCCGCCGTCGCGGCGTCGAGGCCCTCGCCGGTGTCGAGGTCGGCGACCGCGCGCCCCGGTCCCGCCCGGCGGCTCAGGACGCGCGGGTCGTCGAGCAGCGGCACCAGGGCCCGCCCCAGCGTTCCCGTCCCCCCGGTCACCAGCACGGTCATGACGTCCTCCCGGTCTCCGCGGGCGCCCCGGCGGCGCCCGTCAGGAAGGTCGACCGGACAGCCCCTCGGAACGTGACACCTGCCCGGCGAGGAAGGCGAGCTTGTCGGGGTTGCGCAGGATCCGGACGGCCCGCACCTCCCCGTCCCCCTCGACCGCCATGACACCGTCCAGCCGGCCGCCGAGGAAGGCGAGCACCGCCGGCGCGCCGTTGACCTCGGCCGCCGCCCCGGTGCCCTGCCAGCGGCCGGGCCCGAGAATGCCGACGAGGAACCGCGCCACCGCCTCCCGGCCGTGCACCGGCCGCCGCGCCGCCGTGACCTTCCCGCCGCCGTCCGACCACAGGGTGACGTCGGCGGCCAGCAGCGCCTCGAGACCGGCGAGGTCGCCGTCGCGGGCCGCCGCCACGAAGCGGGCGAGCAGCGGGCCCACGTCGGCCGGGGTCGTCGACACCGTCGGGACGGCCGCGAGGTGCCGCCGCGCCCGCGTGTGGAGCTGGCGCGAGCCGGCCTCGGTGACGTCGAGGACCGCCGCGACCTCGGCGTGGCTGTGCCCGAACGCCTCGCGCAGCACGTAGACGGCGCGCTCCGGCGGGGTCAGGCGCTCCAGCGTCGTCAGCAGGGCGAGCGACACCGACTCGCGCTCCTCGACGGTCGCCGCCGGGCCCGCGGCCGGATCGGTGGTGAGGATCGGCTCGGGCAGCCACGGGCCGACGTAGGTCTCGCGGCGGGCGCGCGCGGAGTCGAGGCGGTTGAGGCAGAGCCGGGTGACGACGGTGGTCAGCCAGGCGGCCGGGTTGTCGACACCCGCTCCGTGCCCCGCCCAGCGCAGCCACGCGTCCTGGACGACGTCCTCGGCGTCGTGCGCGGACCCGAGCATCCGGTAGGCGAGCCCGAACAGGCGGGGGCGCTGCCCGGCGAAGACCGCGGTGGCGTGATCCACACGCCCATCCTGCCCGGGAGCGCTTGCCTTCGAGCGTACTCGAAGTCCTACGGTCGTCCTCGTGAGCGTGACGACGGACCGGCTGCGGGGCCTCATCGAGACGACCGAGGGCGAGCTGCCCCCGCTCACGGTCGAGCTCGTCCGGGACCTCGAGATCCCCGACCACATGACGATCGCCGACGTCGCCGGGCTGACCGGGCTGTCGGCCCACACGCTGCGCTACTACGAGCGCATCGGCCTGGTGGAGGTGCCGCGCGACGCCGCGGGCCGCCGCCTCTACGACCGCGAGGCGGTCGGGCGGGTCGTGTTCATCACCCGCCTGCGCGACTCGGACATGCCGATCGCGGCGATCGCCCGCTACGTCGAGCTCGTCAAGCAGGGCCCGAGCACCGAGCCCGAGCGCCTGGCGCTGCTCGAGGCCCACCGCGACGACATCCTCAACCGCCTGCACGACCTGCAGGCCGCGCTCGCCGTCGTCGACTACAAGATCACGACCTACGGCGGGGCCTGCGGCTCGTAACCGTCCGCGCTCCCCACCCCGGCCGACCGCCGGGGCGCTGCATCCTGCCCGTCATCCGGAGGAGAACCATGTCCGACCGCCGTCTCGGCCCGCTGCCCGTCCCGTCGCTCGGCCTGGGCTGCATGGGACTGAACTGGGCCTACGGACCGGCCGACCGCGACGAGTCGATCGCGACCGTCCGGCGCGCCCTCGACCTCGGTGTCACCTTCCTCGACACCGCCGACGTCTACGCGAACGGCGAGAACGAGCGT
Source organism: Actinomycetospora flava (assembly GCF_037400335.1). Taxonomy (NCBI): domain Bacteria; kingdom Bacillati; phylum Actinomycetota; class Actinomycetes; order Pseudonocardiales; family Pseudonocardiaceae; genus Actinomycetospora; species Actinomycetospora flava. Next base: position 60,774 of record NZ_JBBEGM010000021.1, on the reverse strand, counting down.
CTCGTCGGCGAGGCGATCGCCGGGCGCCGCGAGGAGGTCACGCTCGCGACGAAGTTCGGCATCCAGACCGACCCGGGCACCGGCTACCCGAACGGCCAGGTGGACGGGTCGCCGGAGTACGTGCGGCGTTCCGTCGACGGCTCGCTGCAGCGGCTCGGTGTCGACCACGTCGACCTGTACTACCTGCACCGCCCCGACCCGGCGACGCCGGTCGAGGACACCGTCGGCGCGATGGCCGAGCTCGTCACCGCCGGCAAGGTGCGCCACCTCGGCCTGTCCGAGGCGTCGGCCGGGACCGTGCACCGCGCGGCCGCGGTGGCGCCGATCGCGGCGCTGCAGTCGGAGTGGTCGCTGTTCAGCCGCGACATCGAGGCGTCGGTCGTGCCCGCCGCGCGGGAGCACGGCATCGGCCTGGTGCCCTACAGCCCGCTCGGGCGCGGGATGCTCACCGACGCGTCGGTCCGCGACCTCGCGAGCGACGACTTCCGCCGCCGGCTCCCCCGCTTCGCCGAGGGCGCCCTGGAGGAGAACCTGGCGCTCGTGGAGCAGGTCCGGGAGATCGCCGCGCGCCGGGGCGCGACGCCGGCGCAGGTCGCGCTGGCGTGGCTGCTCGCCCAGGGAGACGACGTCGTGCCGATCCCCGGCACCAAGCGCCGCACCTACCTCGAGGAGAACCTGGGGGCGCGCGACGTCGTGCTCGAGGCCGACGACGTCGCGGCGCTGTCGTCGCTGGTGCCGACCGGCGACCGCACCGGCGACATGACGTGGGTCAACCGGGACACCGCGGCACGGGCCTGACGCGTTTCCCAAGAATTGTTCAAGGGACACCGTCACTTCTGGAAAGAATGCACGGTCGCGGTGGCGGAATGAGAATCGTCGGCTAATCTTCGTCGCATCACGGCCCGGTCACGCTCCCCCGCTCCCCGACCGGGCCGTCGACAGAGGTGACCCCGACCCCATGACCGCTGCTGCCCTCCCCCGCTCGCCCCACCAGTTCACGACCGTCCTCGGCGTCGCCGTCGGCGCCGTCGGGGCGGCCGTGCTCGGTGCGCACACCGGTGACCTGCCGCTGCCCGACGTCGGGCCCGCGACGGCCGAGATGGACCTGGCCGCGGCCCACACCTCGACGGCTCCGGTGGCCCCGGTCGCCGCCGACGTCACCGCCGCGTCCGCCACCGTCCCGGAACTGACCAAGGCGGCCGGGCGCCACGCGCAGGACCAGAAGATCGAGAATGCGATCGACCGGTTCGAGTCCCGCATCGGCACCACGCGCTACGAGGGCTATTGCGAGCGTGCGGTCGAGAACGCGTACGGCACGCAGCACCACTACGCCAGCGCCCGCGAGGACTGGCGCTCGCAGGACCAGCACACGGACTGGCGCCACGCCCCGCGCGGCGCGATGGTCTTCTACGACACCTCCGCGAACGCCCACGTCGCCCTGAGCCTGGGCGACGGGCGCGTGGTGTCGTCGAGCGCGCACGGGAGGGTCGGCATCGTCCCGATCGACCACTTCCAGCGCCCGCTGGGCTGGGCCTACGCCCCCTACTGAGCGGCCCGGGTATGTGAGTGCTTTCCGCCCCTACAGGGGCGGAAAGCACTCACATACAGGTCAGGCGTCGACCGTGTCCCGGCCGGTCATCGCCTTGACGTGCATCTCCTCGTAGGACGCCTCCTTCTCGGGGGCGGGTCTGCTCGTCACGGTCCCCAGCCAGCACCCGAGGAACCCGATCGGCACCGACACCAGCGTCGGGTACGAGAGCGGGAAGAGCGCCGCCTCGCCCATCACGCCGGGGCCGACCAGCACGAGCACCACCGAGCTGACCAGGCCCGCGCTGATCCCGGTGATCGCGCTGCGGGTGGTGAAGCGCGGCCAGAACAGCAGCAGCACGAGCACCGGGACGTTCGCGCTCGCCGCGACGACGACGGCCATCAGCGCGAGCAGCGCGATGTTGGTGTTCTGCGCACCGAGCGCGAGGACGATCGACACGGCCGCGATCGCGACCGCCGCGATCCGCCCCGCCTTCACCTGCTCGGCGTCACCGGCCTGCCCGCGCCGGAACAGCGAGCTGTAGAGGTCGTGCGCCACGGCGCCCGAGCCCGCGATCACCAGCCCCGCGACGACGGCGAGGATCGTCGCGAACGCGACCGCGGAGATGACCGCGAACAGCACCGGCCCGCCCAGGAGCTCGGCGAGCTGGGGTGCGGCGAGGTTGCCGGCCGAGTTGGCCTGGGCGATCTGCACCTGGCCCACGAGCGCCGCCGCGCCGTACCCGATGAACGGCATCGCGAGGAACGCCAGCCCGAGGATCCACAGCGCCACGCTCATCGAGCGCCGCGCCACCTTGGCGTCGGGCACCGTGAAGAACCGGATGAGGATGTGCGGCAGAGCCGCGGTCCCGAGCACCTGGGCCACGGCGACCGACACCAGCTCGAGGCCCGGCATGACGCCGCTGGCCCGCGCGAACAGGTCCGTCGCCGACGTCTCGGCCACCGTGCGGAACATGAGGCCCAGGTCGAAGCCGAACCGCGCGAGGGTGAGCACCACGAGCAGCGCCATCGCGCCGAGCAGCATCACCGCCTTGACGATCTGGATCCACGTGGTGGCGAGCATCCCGCCGACCGTGATGTAGACGGCCATGAGCACGCCGACGACGATCACCGCGACCCAGTACGGGATGCCGATCAGCAGGCCGATGAGCACGCCGGCGCCCACCAGCTGCGCGATCATGTAGAAGATCGTGACGACCAGCGTGTTCACCGCCATCACCGCGCGCACGCCGCGCGAGCGGAAGCGGCTGGACAGCACGTCGGCGATGGTGAAGCGCCCCAGGTTGCGCAGCGGCTCGGCCACCAGCAGCAGGACGAGCAGGAACGCCACGAGCCCGCCGGCGACCAGGTAGAAGCCGTAGACACCCTGCAGCGCGAGGAGCCCGGCGACCCCGAGGAACGTCGACGCGGAGAGCAGGTCGCCGACGATCGCCAGGCCGTTCTGCCAGCCGGTGATCTGCCCGCCGGCCACGTAGTGCGAGGCGGCGCTGCGGTTGCGGCGCCCGGCCCACCACGTGATCGCCAGCGTCAGGGCGATGACGGCGACGAAGATGACGATGGTGATCGGGTCGGCGCTCATCGCCCGACCTCCGAGCCCCGGGCGGCCTCGGCGAAGGCCTCGTCCGCCAGCTCGTCCCACCGCTGCGCGCGCCGGACGTAGAGGCCGGTGAGCAGCCACACCAGCGGGAAGACCAGCGCGGTGAGCACGAACGTCCAGCTCACGACGCCGAGGGCCGGGCCGCTCAGGGCGTCGGTGAACCCCGAGATCACGATGATCACGAGGTACGCGCCGAAGCCGGCCGCGGTCGCCGGCAGGACGAACCGCCGGCGGCTGCGGACCAGCTCGGTGAAGGCGGGGGTCGCGATGACGGCGGCGGCGCGGGGCTCGCGCCGGTCGTCGGGCCGGTCGTCCATGGGCTCTCCTGGGTGCGGGGTGGTCGAGGCGTCGTGGAGCGCCCGGCCGCCGGGGCGGCGGTCGGGTGGTGACGAGCGGGAGTGGTGGGTCAGACGAAACCGAAGAGCCGGCCGGCGACCCGGCGGATCTGGACCTCCTCGGCGCCCTCGGTGATCCGGTAGCGCCGGTGGTGGCGGTAGATGTGCTCGAAGGGCTCGTGGCGGGAGTAGCCCATCCCGCCGAACACCTGCATGGTGCGGTCCGCGGCGTCGCAGACCAGGCGGTTGGCGCGGTAGTTGCACATCGAGACCTGGTGGCCGATCGACACCTCGGGCCGGCCCTCGGCGCGGCACTCGTCGAGCCCGGCCGCGGTCTCCCGGATCAGGGCGCGCAGCATCGCCGCCTCGGTGTGCAGCTCGACCAGCGGCCACTGGATCGCCTGCCGCGTGGACAGGGGCCGGCCGAAGGTGTGGCGCTCGCCGGCGTACGCGACGGCCCGGTCGATGCAGTACTGGGCGGCGCCCAGGCTGGACGCGGCCTGGCGGATGCGGTTCTGGTGCACGAACGTCTGCGCGACGGCGAGCGCCTCGCCCTCCCCACCGAACACCGCCGACGCGGGCACCCGCACGTCGCGCAGCACGACCTCGCCGTGGTCGGTGGGCATGTTCAGCGTCCACCAGTAGCGCGGCACCTCGAAGCCCGGCGCGTCGGTGGGGACCAGGAAGCTCGTGATGCCGCGCGCGCTGCCGGGCTCGCCGGACGTGCGGGCGAACACGAGCTCGTGGCTCGCGCGGTGCACCCCGGTGCTCCAGCGCTTGGCGCCGTCGATCACCCAGTCGCCGCCGTCGCGGCGGGCGGTGGTCTCGAGCCACGTGGCGTCGCTGCCGTGGCCGGGCTCGGTCAGCCCGAACGCGATCCCGCGCTCCCCGGTGATCGACGCCTCGACGAGCTCCGCGCGCTGCTCGGCGGTGCCGTAGAGGTGCAGCAGGTGGGCGAACACGAGGTTGCCGACCACGGAGTGCTCGTTCTGCAGGTCGTTGTGCAGCCCGAGGCCGCGGTGGGCGAGGTGCTCGCGGACCGCGGCCATCGCGGCGTCGGTGCCGTCCGAGCCGCCCAGCTCGGCGGGCAGCGAGAACCGGTAGAAGCCCGCCGCGTCGGCCCGGCGCCGGGCCTCGGCGAGCAGCTCCTCCCACTCGGGACGGGGCAGGCCGCCGCCCTCGAAGTCGGTGCGGGCCCACTCCCGGCGGTGGTCGAAGAAGCGCTCGTTGTCGTCCTGCGCCTGCAGGGGGACGATCTCGGCGTCGATGAAGGCGTCGAGGGCGGCGATCAGCTCGGCGGTCACGCCCCGAACCTCTCGCGCAGCACGTGCTTCTGGATCTTCCCGACCGCGGTGCGCGGGAACTCGGTCACGAAGTGCACCTGCCGCGGCGTGTTGTAGCCGGCGAGGTGGGTGCGCACGAACGTCGTCAGCTCCTCGGCGAGCGCGGGCGTCGCCTCCCCGGACGGCACGACGACCGCGACGACCTGCTCCTCGTACACCGCGTCGGGCACGCCGATGACGGCGGCGTCGGCCACGCCGGCGTGCCGGGCCAGGCAGTCCTCGACCTCCTTGGACCACACGTTCTGGCCGCCGGAGCGGATCATGTCCTTCTTCCGGTCGACGATCGTGAGGAAGCCGTCGGCGTCGGCGACCGCGACATCGCCGGTGTGCAGCCACCCGTCGGCGAGCGCGGCCTTCGTGGCCTCCTCGTTGCGCCAGTAGCCACTCATCCGCGGCCCGCGCACGCAGATCTCGCCGGGCGAGCCCGGGGCGACCTCGTGGCCGTCGTCGTCGAGCAGCGCGACGTCGACGCCGGGCATCGCCCGGCCGATCGAGCCCCAGCGCGCGAAGACGTCTGCGGGCGGGCACCACGTCACGAACGGCCCGCCCTCGGTGAGCCCGTAGGTGTGCGCGAACGCCACGCGGCCCTCGCGGGCGCCGAGCGCGTCGGCGGTGCGGTCCATGATCCCGCTGGGGTCGTAGGCGCCGTAGTAGAGCAGCCGGATCGACGAGGTGTCGGTGGCCGGGAAGCTCTCGTGGGTGATCAGCGCGTGCAGCATCGTCGGGACGCCGAGCACCACCGAGACCCGGTACCGCGGCAGCAGCTCGAGCACGACGCCGGGGTCGAACTCGCGCAGCAGGATCACCGTGCCGCCGACCAGCAGGAACGGCTTCATGTGGTCCCAGTTGCCGACGTGGAACGGCGGGAAGTAGTTCATGAAGACGTCGCGGTCGTCGGCGCGCAGCACCGTCGCCATGGCGAAGGCGTCGTCGATCGTGCGCCGGTGGGACAGCATCGCGCCCTTGGGGCGCCCGGTGGTCCCCGAGGTGTAGAGGATCATGTGGATGTCCTCGCCGCCGACCTCCACCGACGGGACGTCCACCCCGGCGGCGAGGAACGCGTCCCAGTCCGCGCGGTCCTCCTCGTGGCCGGGGATGCGCAGCACGGGCAGGTCCGGGTGCGCGGCGCGCGCGTCCTGCGCGACCTCGTCGTAGCCGGCCTCGACGAACCACAGCGCGGGCTCGGCGTCGCCGATCGTGTAGGCGTGCTCCGGCCGGCGGTGCCAGAAGTTGAGCGGGACGAGGATCGCGCCGAGCGTCGCCGTCGCGAAGTACAGCTGGACGTACTCCAGGCTGTTCTTGGCCAGCACCGCGACCCGGTCGCCGTGGCCGATCCCGCGGGCGACCAGCGCGCCGGCGGTGCGGTCGACCAGCTCCTGCAGCGCGCCGTAGGTGTACTCGCGGCCCTCGACGACGAGCGCGACGGAGCCGGGCCGGGAGCGGGCGTGGTGGCGGACGATGTCCCCGACGAGCATCACGACCTCCCCAGCAGGCGCAGGGCGTTGCCGCCGAGCCACTGCTCGACCACCGCGTCGTCGAGGGGCAGCGCCCGCACCTCGTCGGCGAGCGTCGCGGGCGGGATGCCGAGCAGCGTCCACGTGGACGCGAAGAGCACGCGGTCGGCGAGCTGCCGGTTGCCGAAGCGCAGCAGCGGCTCCCACCCGGAGCCGGACCGGGCGAAGGTGCGGGGCCGGTGGGCCGACAGGTCGACGTACACGTTCGCGTGCCGCCAGGTCACCATCATCATGTCCTCGACCCAGGGCCAGCCGGCGTGCAGGCAGACGAGCGTGAGGTCGGGGAACGCGCGGGCGACGGCGTCGATGTGGCGCGGGTGCCCCACGTCGTAGGCGGCGTCGAGCGACCAATTGATCCCGGTGTGCAGCAGCACGGGCACCCCGAGGGCCTCGCAGCGCCCGTACACCCGCGCCATCCGCGGGTCCTCGGGCAGCAGCTGCTGCTTGAACGGCGAGAGCACCACGCCGGACAGCCCGCTCGCGACGGCCTCGTCGACCCGGCGGGCCGCGTCGGGCTCCCAGGGGTCGATGCCGGCGAAGCCGACGACGCGGTCGGGGTGGCGGGCGACGAAGTCCGCGACGACCTGGTTGCTCGCGGTCGGCACGCCCAGCCGGGACCCGAACGCCTCGGTGTAGACGCCGGCGAGCCCGATGCCGCCGTCGTCGAGCATGCGCAGGAAGTCCTCCTCCGAGGGCGCCTTGCCCCGGGCGCTCTCGCGGGCGTCGGCCCACCGCGCGGTGACCTCGTCGTGGGTGCGGGCGGGGGCGAGCTCGCCGCCGAAGTGCTCGGCGTAGCCGCGCAGCCGGCCCTGCGTCACGGCCTCGGAGAGGGCGAACGCCTCGGCGTCGGGGACGGCGCCGGCCAGGAAGTCGACGATCATGTGGTGGGCCCTCCGGTCGAGCGCGGGGCGGTGAAGACGGGGCGGCGGCCCTCGAGGGTGGCGGCGGCGCCCTCGGCGTAGTCGGGGCCGCGGAAGGTGGCGAACGCCGCGGCCTGCTCCGCGGCGTCGAAGGCCCGGCCGGGCGGGTCGGCGTCGATGCCGTAGCAGCGGTGGATGCCGCGCTTGGTGTGCGCGAGGGCGGTGGCCGCGTAGCCGGCGTACCGGGCCGTGGCCTTCGTGGCCTCGCCGGGGAGGTCGTCGGTGACGGTGGTGGCCAGGCCGAGGTCGAGCGCCTCGGCGGCGGAGAGCAGCCGCCCGCCGTAGAGCAGCTCCTTGGCCTTGCCGATCCCGACGTAGGCGGTCAGCCGCTGCGCAGGCGCGACGAACCCGACCCGCATCTCCGGGAGGCCCAGCCGCGCGTCGCTGGTGAGGATGCGGAAGTCGCACGCCAGCGCGAGCTCGGCGGCGTTGCCGACGCACGGCCCGGCAACGAGCGCGACGGTGACCAGCGGCAGCGCCTCGATCTCGGCGAAGAGCCGGTACTCGGTCGCGATGTAGTGGCGGTACGCGTCGTCGTCGAGCCCGCCGAGGTCGTTGAGGTCCGCGCCGCCGGAGAACACGGTGTCCCGGCCGACCACCTGGAGCACGCGGACGTCCCGGTCCGCCCCGACCTCGCGGACGCGCGCCAGCATCGCCTCGAGCGTCGCGGTGGTGAACACGTTCATCGGGTGCTCGCTCGCGAACCGCAGGGTCGCGACGTGCCCGTCCTCCGACCGTTCCAGCGTGACGGTCACCGGGTGCCTCCATCGGTCTCGCGGGTGGGTGGTCCGTGCACGACGCCGTCGCGACGCAGGGCGGCCACGTCGGCGGCGGCGAGGCCGAGGACGTCGGCGAGGACGCCGTCGGTGTCGGCGGCAACGGGCCCGGGCGCCGCGCCGGGCCGCACCTCGGCGCCGGAGAACCGGAACGGCGCGGTGGGCATGAGCGCCGCGCCGTGCCCGGGGAAGTCGACCGGCTGCAGGGTGCCGCGGGCGACGAGGTGCGGGTCGTCGAGGTTCTCGCGCACCCCGCGCACCCGGGCGGCGGACAGCCCGTGGGCGACGAGGTGGGCGACGAGGTCGTCGGCGGTGGGCCAGGTCGCGGCCCACGCCTCGATGCGGTCGTAGAGCGGGCCCGGGTCGGACAGGCGGGTCGCGAGGTCCCCGTAGGCCTCGCGCAGGTCGGGGGCGTCCATGGCCTGGACGAGGCGCTCGAAGAAGACGTCGCCGGCCATGCCGTACGCGAGGTGGGAGCCGTCGGCGCAGGTGGCCACGCCGCTCGGGACGCTCGTCGTGTGGCGGTTGCCGTACTTGCCGCCGACGGCCGCTCCCCCGGTGACGGCGCCGGCGGCGGGCTGCTGGTCGATCATCGCGAACAGCGAGTCGAACGCCGACACGTCGACGTGCGTGCCCTCGCCGGTGGCGTGGCGGCGGTGCAGCGCGGCCCCGATCCCCGCCAGCGCGTGGACCGCGGAGTTGACGTCGGCGAGCGCCGTGCCGAAGTGCATCGGGGGCCCGCCGTCCTCGCCGGTGAGCGACATCAGGCCGGAGTACGCCTCGGCGACGAGCCCGAAGCCCGACAGGTGCGCGTACGGGCCCTCGGCGCCGAACGTCGAGAGCGAGCACAGGATCGTGCGGGGGTCGCGGGCGTGCAGCACGTCCCAGCCGAGGCCCAGCTTGCCGAGGACGCCGGGGGCGAAGTTCTCGACCACCACGTCGGCCCAGTCCGCCAGGCGCAGGGCGAGCTCCAGCCCGTGCGGATCCTTGAGGTTCAGCCCGACCGAGCGCTTCCCGCAGTTGTACTGCGCGTAGGCGCTCGAGACGCGGTCGCCGGGATCGCCCACCCGCACCGGCAGCGCGCGCATGAGGTCGCCTGCCGGCTGCTCGACGCGCACGACGTCGGCGCCCATGTCGGCGAGCATGCGCGTGCAGAACGGACCGGCGATGACGTGACTGAGGTCGAAGACCCGCAGCCCCGCGTAGGGACCCGCCACTCGGACACCTCCACCCGATCTCGCCGTCGAACGATCGTTCAAGCAACGTAGGAGATCGCTGATCACAACGTCAATGATGCGTTGAACGAGCGTTCGACAGGCTAGGGTCGACGCCATGCCCCGACCGGAGACCGCCACGGCGCCGACCCGGCGCGGTCGCGACGCCGCCCGCGCGGCCGGGCCGCCGCCGACCGTGCTCGTCCGCCCCGGCGACGAGCCGACCGCCGCGACGCTGCTCGCCGCGGCGGTCGAGGTGATGGCCGCCAGCGGCTACCACGGCACGTCCGTCCGCGACATCGCCACGGCCGCGGGCACCAGCCCCGCCGTGCTCTACCACCACTACCGCTCCAAGCAGGGCCTGCTCGTCATGCTCTGCGACCGGGGGCTCGACGTGCTCATCGAGGCCACCGAGCAGGCGCTCGACGAGGCGGGTCCCGACGACGTCGACAAGCTGCGGGCGATCGTCGGCGCGCACGTGCGGGTCCACATGGAGTCCCAGCGCGAGAGCCTCATCGGCAACAGCGAGCTCCGCGCCCTCGACGCGCCGGGCCGCGACCTCATCGTCGCCAAGCGCGACGCGCAGCAGCGGTTCTTCGACCGGGTCGTGCGCGACGGCGTGCGCAGCGGCGCCTTCGCCACCGAGCAGCCCGACGACGCCTCGCGGTTCATCACGACGGCGTGCACCGGCGTCGCCGCGTGGTACCGGCCGGGCGGGCCGACCGAGGCCGACGAGATCGTGGCGCGCCACCAGCGGATCGCCCTCGACGCCGTGGCGTACCGCCAGTGACGGTGCCGCGGACGGCTCCCGAGCTGGCGCCGGCGCTCGTCGCCGTCCTCGGGGGCGGCGAGGTCACCGAGCTGCGCCGCCTCTCCGCCGGGGCGAGCCGGGAGACCTGGACCTTCGCGCTCGACGGGCGGCGGCTCGTGCTGCGCCGCGACCCCCCGGGCGCGCCGCGACCGGTGGAGATGGCCCGCGAGGCGGAGTGCCTGCGCGCCGCCGCCCGCGCCGGGGTCCCGGTACCGTGCGTGGTGCGGTCCTCGGGCGGCGGGGACGCGGTGGGCACGCCGTACCTCGTGATGGAGCACGTCGACGGGGAGTCGCTGCCCGGGCGCCTGCTGCGCGACGAGCGCTGGGCGTCCGCTCGCGTCGGCCTGGCCCGCGAGCTCGGGCGGGTCCTGGCGCGCATCCACGCGCTCGACCCGCAGGCGGTGCCGTCGTTGCCGCTCGTCCCGGACCCGCTCGGGGTGCTGCGCGCGCGGTACGACGCCTTCGGCGAGCCGCAGCCGGGCCTCGACGTGGCGTTCCGGTGGCTGGCGGAGCACCGGCCACCGCCCGTCGCCCCGGCCGTCGTGCACGGCGACTTCCGCAACGGCAACCTCCTCGTCGCTCCGGACGGGTTGGCCGCGGTGCTCGACTGGGAGCTCGCCCACCGCGGCGACCCGCGCGAGGACCTCGGGTGGCTCTGCGCCCGCGCCTGGCGGTTCGGCGCCGAGCCCGCCGTCGGTGGGTTCGGGAGCCGCGAGGAGCTCCTCGCCGGCTACGCCGAGGTGGCCGGTACGTCGCCGGAGGCCGAGGCGGTGCGCTGGTGGGAGATCTACGGCTGCGTGCACTGGGCGGTGATCTGCCGCATCCAGGCCGAACGCCACCTCGGCGGCACCGAGCGGTCGATGGAGCTCGCCGTGCTGGGCCGGCGCGCGGTGGAGGCGGAGTACGACGCGCTGCTCGCGCTCGGGGTGGTGTCGCCGGCGGACGCCGTCGTGCCCGTGCCGGCCGCTCCGGCCGCTCCGGGGACGTCGCGGCCCACCGTGGACGAGCTGCTCGAGGCCGTCAGCGGCTTCCTCACCGACGAGCTCGTCGCCGGCGACGACCGGTCGCGCTACCTCGCGAAGGTCGCCCGCAACGCCCTGGGGATCGTGCGGCGGGAGCTCGCGTCGCCGGACCCGGACGGCTCCGACCTGGGTGACCGGCTCCGCGCCGGCGCCCTCGACCCCGACGAGCCCGCCGTCGCCGACGCGGTGCGCTCGTCGGTGCTCACGCGCCTGGCGGTGGCCAATCCCCGCTATGGCTCCGCCAGGTGAGTGTTCCGGGTCGCCAGGGCGACCCGGAACACTCACGACCCCGTTCCCCAGGAGGTACGTGTGCTTGCAGTGCGAGTGGTGTCCACCGACGGCCCCGCCGCGCTCGAGGTCGGCGACGTCCCGGCGCCCGAGCCGGCCGACGACGCCGTGCTCGTCGACGTCGCCGCGGCCGGCGTGACGTTCCCCGACCTGCTGCTCACCCACGACCGCTACCAGTACAAGCCGGAGCGCCCGTTCGTCCTCGGCGGCGAGCTCGCCGGCACCGTGCGGCACGCCCCGGCGGGCAGCGGGTTCGCCGCGGGAGACCGCGTGGCCGCCTCCAGCACGGTCGGCGCGTTCGCCGAGCAGGTCGCCGTGCCGCTCGAGGCCGTCTACCCGCTGCCCGACGCGGTGGCGTTCCGCGCCGGCGCCTGCCTGCCGATGAACTACCTGACGATGTCGTTCGCCCTGGTGGTGCGCGGGGCGCTGCAGGAGGGCGAGACCGTCCTGGTGCACGGCGCGGCCGGCGGGATCGGCACCGCCACCATCCAGCTCGCCCGGGCCTGGGGCGCGCGGGTGATCTCCGTGGTGTCGACGCCGGAGAAGGCGGAGTTCGTGCGGTCGATCGGCTCGGACGAGGCGGTGCTCGCCGAGGGCTTCAAGGACGCGGTGGCCGAGCTGACCGGGGGGCGCGGGGTCGACATGGTGGTCGACCCGGTGGGCGGCGACCGCTTCACCGACTCGCTGCGCTCGCTCGCGCCGCTCGGGCGCCTGCTCGTCCTCGGGTTCACCGCGGGCGACATCCCCACGGTGAAGGTCAACCGGCTGCTGCTGAACAACATCGACGTCCGCGGCGTCGGCTGGGGCGCCTACGCCTTCCCGCGACCGGGCATCCAGCGCCGCGAGTGGGACCGGCTCCTGCCGCTGATGGAGTCCGGCGCGATCGACCCGCCGATCGGCGAGGTGTATCCGTTGGACCGCGCCGCCGTCGCCGTCGCCGCCCTCGACGCCCGCGCCGCCCTCGGCCGCCTGGTCATCGAGCCGTGATGGCCTCCGGCCAGGTGAGTGATATGGGTTGCCCTGGCAATCCATATCACTCACCTGGCGTCAGCCCTCCGCGTCGCCCTCGGCCTCGAGGAACGCCTCGCGGAGCTGTTCCACCATCGCCGGGTCCGGTGACTCCCAGAGCCCGCGGTCGACGGCCTCGAGCAGGCGTTCCGCCATGCCGTGCAGGGCCCACGGGTTGGCCTCGCGCAGGAACGCGCGGTTCTCGGGGTCCAGCACGTAGTTCTCGGTGAGCGAGCCGTACATCCAGTCGCTGACCGTGCCCGCCGTCGCGTCCCAACCGAACAGGTAGTCGACGGTCGCGGCCATCTCGAACGCGCCCTTGTAGCCGTGCCGGCGCATCGCGGCCATCCAGCGCGGATTGACGACCCGCGACCGGAAGACCCGCGCCGTCTCCTCGATCAGCGAGCGCGTCCGCACGTTCTCCGGGCGCGTGGAGTCGCCGACGTACGCCGCCGGCGCCGCCCCGGTCAGCGCGCGCACCGTGGCGATCATGCCGCCGTGGTACTGGTAGTAGTCGTCGGAGTCGGCGATGTCGTGCTCGCGGGTGTCGATGTTCTTCGCCGCCACCGCGATCCGCCGGTACGCCGCCTGCATCTCCTCGACGGCCGACTCGCCGTGGCGCCCGCGCCCGTACGCGTGCCCGCCCCACGTCGTGTAGATCTCCGCGAGGTCCGCGTCGCCGCGCCACTCCCGCGAGTCCATCGCCTGCAGCAGCCCCGCCCCGTAGGCGCCGGGGGGTGAGCCGAAGATGCGGGTCGTGGCTGCCTGCCAGTCCGATCCGGAGGCCTGATCCGCCCGGGCGTGCGCCGCGACGAAGTTGTCCTCGTCGGCCTCGTCCGACAGCCCGGCGACCAGCTGCACCGCGTCGTCCATCGTCGCCACGACGTGCGGGAACGCGTCGCGGAAGAACCCGGAGATGCGCAGCACCACGTCCACGCGCGGGCGGCCCAGCTCGGTCGACGGCACGACCTCGAGCCCCGTCACGCGCCGCGACGCCTCGTCCCACACCGGCCGCACGCCCATCAGCGCGAGCGCCTCGGCGACGTCGTCGCCGGAGGTCCGCATCGCCGCCGTGCCCCACAACGACAGGCCCACCGAGGTCGGCCACTCGCCGTCGTGGTCGGCGCGGTACCGCTCGAGCAGCGAGTCGGCCAGCATCTGCCCGGTCTCCCAGGCCAGCCGCGACGGCACAGCGCGCGGGTCGATCGAGTAGAAGTTCCGCCCGGTCGGCAGCACGTTGACCAGCCCGCGCAGCGGCGACCCGCTCGGCCCCGCCTTCACGTGCCCGCCGTCGAGGGCGTGCAGGACGCTGTCGATCTCGCCGGTGGTGGCGTCGAGGCGCGGGACGACCTCGGTGGCGGCGAAGGTCAGGATGTCGGTGACCGTCTGGTCCTGGCGGCCCAGCACCTCGAGCGTGACCTGGGCCGGGACATCGAGAGCCCAGTCCCGCTTCTCCATGCCCAGCACGAGGGAGTGCGCGAGCTCCTCGACCCGGTCGACCTCGGTGCGCAGCGCCTCGTTCTCGGCCAGTCCGAGCGCCTCCCGCAGCCCGGGCAGCGACTGCGTGCCCGACCACAGCTGCCGCGCCCGCAGCACCGCCAGCACCATGTCGACGCGCTCCTGGCCCGCCGGCGCGCGCCCGAGGATGTGCAGGCCGTCGCGGATCTGCGCGTCCTTGATCTCGCAGAGCCAGCCGTCGAGGTGCATGACGAAGTCGTCGAAGCGCTCGTCGTCGGGCTGGTCGGAGACGCCGAGGTCGCTGTCGAGCTTCGCGGCCTGGATCAGCTGCCAGATCTGGCCGCGAATCGCGGTGATCTTGCCGGGGTCCATCGCCTGGATCGACGCGTACTCGTCGAGCAGCTGCTCGAGCCGCGCGAGGTCGCCGTACGACTCGGCGCGCGCCATCGGCGGGACGAGGTGGTCGACGAGCGTGGCGTGCGCGCGGCGCTTGGCCTGGGTGCCCTCGCCCGGGTCGTTGACGAGGAACGGGTAGACCAGCGGCAGGTTCCCGAGGATCGGGTCGGGCGCGCAGGACGCGGAGCTCGCCACCGTCTTGCCCGGCAGCCACTCGAGGTTGCCGTGCTTGCCGACGTGCACCAGCGCGTGCGCCCCGAACTCGCTCTGCAGCCACCGGTAGGCCGCCAGGTAGTGGTGGCTCGGCGGCAGGTCCGGGTCGTGGTAGATGGCGATCGGGTTCTCGCCGAACCCCCGCGGCGGCTGCATCATCACGACGACGTTGTCCCGGCGCAACGCCGCGACGGTGATCGCGCCGGCGTGCAGGAACATCTCGCCGGGCGCGGGGCCCCAGTGCTCCTCGACGCCGGCGCGGAAGTCCTCGGGCAGCGTGGCGAACCAGCGCGTGTAGTCGTCGACGGACACGCGGATGGGGTTGGCCGCGAGCTGGTCCTCCGACAGCCAGTCCTGGTCGTAGCCGCCGGCGTCGATCAGGGCGCGGATGAGCAGGTCGCCGTCGCCCTCGGCGAGCCCGGGCACCTCGCCGATCCCGTAGCCGGCGTCCTTCATGGCGCTCAGGAGCCGCACCACCGACGCCGGGGTGTCCAGGCCGACGGCGTTGCCGATGCGGGCGTGCTTCGTCGGGTAGGCGGACAGGACCAGCGCGATCCGCTTCTCGGCGTTCGGGACGTGGCGCAGACGCGCGTGCGAGACCGCGAGCCCGGCGACCCGCGCGGCGCGCTCGGGGTCGGCGACGTAGACCGGGAGGCCGTCGGCGTCGGTCTCCTTGAAGCTGAACGGCACGGTGATGATGCGGCCGTCGAACTCCGGGACCGCGACCTGGTTCGCCGCGTCGAGCGGGCTCACGCCGTCGTCGTCGTCGAGCCACTCGTCGCGGGTCCGCGTCAGGCACAGGGCCTGCAGGATCGGGACGTCGAGCGCCGCGAGGGCGCCGGTGTCCCAGCTCTCGTCGTCGCCGCCGGCGCTGGCCGTCGCGGGCTTGGACCCGCCGGCCGCGAGCACGGTGGTGACGAGGACGTCGGCGTTGCGCAGCACGGCGACGAGGTCGTCGTCGGGGCTGCGCAGCGAGGAGCAGAACACCGGCTCGGGCACCCCGCCGGCGTCGACGACAGCCCGGCATAGCCCGTCGACGAACGCGGTGTTCCCGGCCATGTGGTGCGCGCGGTAGTAGACGACCGCGACGCGGGGGCCGTCGCCCGTGGGGTGCTCCCAGCCGTCCAGGCGGCCCCAGCTCGGCATCTCGGCGGGCGGGTCGAACCCGTGGCCGGTGAGCAGGATCGTGTCGGACAGGAAGTGGTGGAGCTGGGCGAGGTTCTCCGGCCCGCCCTGCGCGAGGTAGAGGTGCGCCTGGGTCGCGACGCCGACCGGCACCGTCGACGACTCCATCAGCTGCGCGTCCGGGCTCTGCTCGCCGCCGAGCACGACGACCGGGCGCGGCTGCGACGGCGCGAGCAGCGCGTCCAGCCCGTCCTCCCACGCCTGCCGGCCGCCCAGGAGGCGCACGACGACGAGGTCGACGCCCTCGAGGAGCCCGTCCAGCTCGTCCCCGACGGTCACGCGCGCCGGGTTCGCCCAGCGCCAGCCGCCCTCCTCGCCCGGGGTGCTGGCCCGCGCCGAGCGCAGGTCGGTGTCCGAGGTCGAGAGCAGCAGGAGCACCTGGCCTCCAGGCCGTGAATGTCTGAACACCTAGATAGATGTTGAGGACGGAACACCCTTACTCTGTCACGGATGTCCGCAGCCCGACGACGTGACGCCACCGCCGTACGCGACCGTCCGGACGCGTGCCCCGGTGCCTGGCGACGCCACGAGGCCGCCGACGGCGCGCTCGCGCGGTTCCGCCCGGTGGGCGGCGCGATCACCTCGGTGGAGCTGCGACTGCTGGCCGCCGCCGCCACCGAGGCCCCGCTCGAGCTGACCTCCCGGGGATCCTGGCAGGTCCGGGGCCTCTCCGACCAGGGTGCCGACGATCTCGCCGCCGCGCTCGCCCGTGTCGGCGGTCCCGCGCCGCTCCTGGACGACCTCGGCCGCGACGTCCCGTGCAGCGTGGTGGCCTCCCCGCGCTCGCCGGCGGTCGACGCGCCGGCCCGGGAGATCGCCGACGCCCTGCGCGGGCGCACCGACGTCCCGGGCCGCCTGCTCCTCGCCGTCGACGACGGCTCCGGCGACGTGCTGGGCCTCGACGCCGACGTCACCGTCGTGCTCGGGGGCGTCCTGCACCTCGCCGGCACCCCCACCACGCTCACCGGCGACCCCGCCGCCCTGGCCCTCGCCGCCGTCGAGGCGTTCCTCGCCGTGCGGGGCGACGCCTGGCGCGTGGCCGAGGTGGGCGCCGACCGGGTCCAGGAGGCGGTTACTGGCTGGTATCGCTCGCCAGGCGAGCGATACCAGCCAGTAACCGGAGACGCCGGCCCCGTGCTCGAGGTCCTCCCCCGCCTCGGTGAGGTCTCCCGGGACGCGGCCCGGGTGCTCGCCGACCTCGCCGACGAGGGCGCCACGCTGCGCGTCACCCCCTGGCGCACGGTGGTCCTGCGCGATGCCCCCGCCGACGCCGGCGCGCGCCTCGACCGGCTCGTCGAGACCGGGCCGTCGCCGTGGTCGACGCTGTCGGCGTGCGTCGGCGCGCCGCGCTGCGTCAAGTCGCACACCGACGTCCGCGGCGACCTCGCCCGCGCCGTGGCCGCGGGCCGCGCCGGCGGGTCGCTGCACGCCCACTGGGTGGGCTGCGCGCGGGCCTGCGGCACGCCGGCCGGGCCGGTGGCCGTGGTGGAGGGCACGCCCGACGGGACCTATCGCACGACCGTCCGAGCAGGGAGGGTGAGCCGGTGAGCGCCGGTCCCACAGAAAGATCGTCCGTTCCCTCCTACATCGCCGACGGACCGGAGATCTACCGGCGCTCGTTCGCGATCATCCGCGCCGAGGCGGACCTCGCGCACCTGCCCGAGGACGCCCACGACGTCGTCATCCGCATGATCCACTCGTGCGGGATGGTCGACCTCGCCGCCGACACCGAGGTCTCCCCCGGCGCGATCGCCGCGGCGCAGCAGGCGCTGCGCGCGGGCGCCCCCGTGCTCTGCGACGCGGAGATGGTGGCCAGCGGGATCACGCGGCGCTTCCTGCCCGCCGGCAACGAGGTCGTCTGCACGCTCAACGACCCGCGCGTGCCGGACCTCGCCGCCGCGCAGGGCACCACCCGCAGCGCCGCCGCCCTGGAGCTGTGGCGCGAGCACCTCGACGGCGCCGTCGTCGCGATCGGCAACGCGCCGACCGCGCTGTTCCGGCTGCTCGAGATGATCGAGGACGGCGCGCCGCGGCCCGCGGTCGTGCTCGGGCTGCCCGTCGGCTTCGTCGGGGCGATGGAGTCGAAGGCGGCGCTGGTGGGCTTCGGGGCGGGCGGGGACGGCGGAGCGCTGGAGCACGTCGTCGTCCACGGCCGCCGCGGGGGTTCGGCGATGACCGTCGGGGCGGTCAACGCGCTGGCGTTGGGAACCGGTCGGTGACCGGCACCCTCTACGGCGTCGGGGTCGGTCCCGGCGACCCGTCGCTGATGACCGTGCGTGCCGTCGACCTCGTCCGCGGCGCCGAGGTCATCGCCTACCACTGCGCGCGCCACGGCCGCTCGAACGCGCGCGCCATCGTCGCGCAGTACCTCGGCAGCCAGGTCGAGGAGCAGCTCACCTACCCGGTGACCACCGAGTCGACCGACGACTACCAGGGCGCCCTCGACGCGTTCTACGCGGAGGCCGCCGCCCGGCTCGCGGCGCACCTCGACGCCGGCCGCGACGTCGTGGTCATCGCCGAGGGCGACCCGTTCTTCTACGGCTCGTACATGCACCTCCACAAGCGCCTCGCCGACCGCTTCCCCACCGAGGTCGTGCCCGGCGTGACCTCGGTGTCGGCCGCGGCCGCGGCGCTGGGGCGCCCGCTGGTGGAGCGCGACGAGGTGCTCACGGTGCTGCCCGGCACGCTCCCGCCCGACGAGCTCGCCGCCCGCCTCGCCGACACCGACGCCGCCGCGGTGATGAAGCTCGGCCGGACGTTCACGAACGTCCGCGCCGCCCTCGCCACCTCGGGCCGGCTCGACGAGGCCCACTACGTCGAGCGTGCCTCCACCGAGAACCAGCGCACGGACGCCCTCGCCGACGTCGACCCCACGTCGGTGCCGTACTTCTCGGTGGGGATCGTGCCCTCGCGGGTGCACGCCGACACGACCCCGACCGCCCGCGCCGAGACCGCCGCGGTGATCGCCGGGCGCAGCGCGGGCGAGGTGGTGGTCGTCGGCCTCGGTCCCGGCGCCCGCGACCGGCTCACCCCCGAGGCCTCCGCGGCCCTCGCCGCCGCCGACGACGTCGTCGGCTACGCGACCTACACCGCGCGGGTCCCCCCGAACCCGCGCCGGCGCGTGCACGCCTCGGACAACAAGGTCGAGTCCGAGCGGGCCGCGTTCGCGCTCGACCTGGCCCGCGCCGGGCACCGGGTCGCGGTCGTGTCCTCCGGCGACCCCGGGGTGTTCGCGATGGCGTCGGCGGTCGTCGAGGTCGCCGCCGCCGACTACCCCGACGTCGCCGTGCGCGTCGTGCCCGGGGTGTCCGCGGCCCAGGCCGTCGCCGCCCGCGTCGGCGCCCCGCTGGGCCACGACTACGCGATGATCTCGCTGTCCGACCGGCTCAAGTCCTGGGACGTCGTCGAGCGCCGGCTCGCCGCGGTGGCCGACGCGGACATGGCGATCGCGATCTACAACCCGGGGTCGCGGTCACGCACGTGGCAGGTCGAGGCGGCCCGCGACCTGCTGCTCAAGTACCGCGACCCGTCGACGCCGGTGGTGGTCGGCCGGGACGTCGACGGGCCCGAGGAGTCGGTGCGCGTGGTGCGGCTGGCCGACCTGGACCCCGCCGCGGTCGACATGCGCACCCTGCTGATCATCGGGGCGTCGACGTCACGCTGGCCGGCGCCGGGCACGGTCTACACGCCGCGCCGCTACGGCTGACGGTCACTCCCCCGGCAGCGGCTCCCAGGTCCAGTCCCCGTCCTGGCGCTCCCGGCCGACGATGCGACCGCACGTCGGGCAGAAGATCTCGAACGCCGCGAGGTACTCGTTGCCCGCGTCGTAGTTCGTCGCCACCCAGGCGTGCTGCAGGCCGTTCAGGCACAGGTACTGCCGGTCCCCCTCGCTCATCGCCCGATCGTGTCAGGCGACCTGGGTGAGCGTCGCGGATTCGGCGGGGCGCGTCTCCCAGACGTCGAACGGGAGCTCGGCGATCGAGGCGAACAGCACGGCGGCGCCGGCCTCCAGCGCCTCGGGCGACGACCAGACCGAGATCGCGACGATGCGCGACCCGTCGGGCTCCTCGAACGCGCCGATCTCGTCGAGCCCGGCGATGTGCGCGGACGTCTCGCGGATGACGGCCATCGCGGCGAGCATGTCGTCGCGGTACTCGGGCCTCGGGAAGTGCACGACCTGGAACAGGACACGGGCCACGGGGGCTCCTCCTCGGGTCGGTGTGGTGTGGACGAGTCGGCGGGCGGTCTCGAGCGCCGCGCCCCACAGCGCGGCGAGGACACGGCGCCCCGAGACCTCCGCGGTCATGCCCAGAGACCGACGGGGTTGCCGTCGGGGTCGGCGACCACCGCGATGCGTCCGTAGCCCTCGGGCAGGTCCATCGGCGGCGCGAGGGTGTCGGCGCCGAGCTCGCCGGCGCGCGCCAGCTCCTTGTCGAGGTCGTCGACGCGCACGTAGATCTTCACGCCGGTGTCGCCCGGGGCCTGCGACGGGCCGATGCCGCCGCCGATGGCGTCGGGGCCCGCGCCGGTGTCGACCATCGCGTACCCCTCCATCGACGGGTCGGCGTGGGCGGTCCAGCCGAACAGCGCGGTGTAGAAGTCGCGGATCTTCTCCGGGGCGGCGCTGGTGATCTCGAAGTACGCGACGGGCTGGCCCATGGTGATCTCCTCGCTCGGTGTCGTGCGGAACGCGGCTTACGTTAGTTACTGCTTTCGTTAGCGTCAAGCGACAGATTGGAGCCGGGCATACTCGGGGCGTGCGGCGCTTCCGCCGGTCGCCTCCGCGCCGGCCCCTCGACGCGGTCGAGCTCGCCGAGGCGGCGGCCCTCGGGGATCTCGTCGCGGTCGTGTGCGTCCTGACCCGGCTCTTCCCCATCGGTCCGCTCGGGACCGTGATCGCCGCGTTCCCGGCGGCGGTGCTGTCCGCGCGCCGGCCCGGCCGGGCGGGGCCGATCGGGGTGCTCGTCGCGGTGGTGGTCGCGTTCCTGGTCGGGGGCGTGGGGCCGGCCGGGGCCGCGGCGACGGCGGCGTCGCTGGGCTGGCTGCTGGGCGTCGGGACACGGCGGGGCTGGTCGACGGTGCGGACCGCGCTGACCGGCGTGGTCGCCCTCGCCCTGCCGACCTCCGCGCTGGGCCTGGCGCTGCTCGCGGTGTTCGCCGAGTACCGCGAGCTCGTCCTCGACCAGCTGCGCACCTCGTGGAGCGGGCTCGCCCGCCTGCTGCGGGGCGGCCTGCCCGAGTTCGTGGCCGCCGGGGACCGGGCGGTCCGCGCGATCACCGACTACTGGTGGATCTCGATCCCGGCGATGGCCGTCGTCGGCACGCTCATCGGGGTCACCGTCGCGGCGCTGGTCCTGGCGCGGCCGCTGCGCGCGGTGCAGCGGATGCTCCCGGCCGACCTCGCCGGGCGGCTGCCCACCCGCCGCGGCGCCGACCCGGTCGCCCCGCTGCCCCTGCACCTGCGCGACGTCGTGCTGCCCTCGGGCCCGCCGGTCGACCTCGACCTCGACGCCGGCACGTTCGCCGTGGTGACCGGGCCCAACGGGGCGGGCAAGTCGACGCTCGGGCGCGTGGTCGCCGGGCGCCCACCGGTCGACGGCACCGCGGAGCGGCCGGGCGACGCCGGGCTGGGCGTCGTCAGCGGGACGGGCATGGTGTTCCAGCGCCCGGACAGCCAGGTGCTCGGCGTGCGCGCCGCCGACGACCTGCGGTGGGGCCTGCCGCCCGGCGACCCGGTGCCCGTCGAGGAGCTGCTCGCCCGCGTCGGTCTCGACGGCGCCGGCGACCGGGAGACCGCGACGCTCTCGGGCGGCGAGCTCCAGCGCCTCGCGGTCGCCGCGCTGCTCGCCCGGCGCCCGGCCGTCGTCGTGAGCGACGAGAGCACCGCGATGCTCGACCCCGAGGGCCGCGCCGAGGTGACCGACCTGCTGCGCAGCCTCACGAAGACCGAGGGTGTCGCGGTCCTGCACATCACCCACCACGACCCCGGCGCCGCCGACGTCACCGTCGCGCTCCCCGGGCCCGCCCTGCCGCCGGCGTCGGCGCCCGGGTCGTGGGGTCCGCCGCGACCGCCGGCGGGCGGGGCGCTGCGCCTGCGCGGGGTCGACGTGGTCCACGACGCCGGCACCCCGTGGCGCCGCCCGGTGCTGCACGACGTCGACCTGCGCATCCCCGCCGGCCGCACGGTGCTGGTCACCGGGCCGAACGGCGCGGGCAAGACGAGCCTCGCGTGGCTGCTGGCGGGGCTCGCGACGCCGGCGCGCGGCACCGCGACCCTCGACGGCGCGCCGCTGCGCAACGGGCGCGACGGTGCCCTGCTCGCGGTGCAGCACGCGCGCCCGGCGCTGCTGCGCCCGACGGTCGGCGAGGAGGTCGAGGACGCCGCGGGAGTCGGCCCGCGCACCGCCGACACCACGCTCGCCGCGCTCGGGCTCGACCCGGCCGTGTACCGCGACCGCCCGGTCGACGAGCTCAGCGGCGGCGAGCAGCGCCGGGTCCTGCTCGCAGGCCTGCTGGGGGCCGGGCCGCGGGTCCTCGTGCTCGACGAGCCCCTCGCGGGCCTCGACGCCGACGCGGCGACCGCGGTCCGCGAGGCCCTGCGCGCCGCCCGCGCGGCCGGGACCACGCTCGTCATCGTCACCCACGACACCGCCCCGGTGGCCGACCTCGCCGACGCCGTCCTGCGGGTCGAGGACGGGGTGGTGCACGGGCCGGCGGGGTGGGTGTCCTCGTCGGCCTCGGAGGGTCCGGAGCGGCGGGCCCGCGGTGCCCTCGGGGCGGTGCGCACGCTGCCCGGCCCGTCGCCGCTGCACCGCGCCTGGGCGGGCACGAAGATCGCGGCGCTGGCCGCGCTGGCCGGGGCGCTGTTCCTCGACCCGACCTGGCCCACGCTGGCGGCGGCGACCGCGGTGCTGCTGGTCGGCGCGGTGGCGGCCCGCCTGCCCCGCGGTGCCGTGCCGCGCCCGCCGCGCTGGCTGCTGCTCTGGTTGCCGGCGATCATCCTGTCGACGATCAGCGCGCGCCCGCCGCTGCTCGACGTGCTCGGCACCGAGCTCAGCATCGGCGGGCTGGAACGCGTCGTGCTGTTCCTCGCGACCACGCTGGTCTCGCTGCTCGGGGCGGCGCTGCTCGTCGCGACGACGCCGCTGGGCGCGTTCCCGCCGCTGCTCGAGCGCGTGGTCCGGGTCGGGCGGCGCCTGCGCGTGCCGCTGCGCACCCCGGCCACCGGGATCGCGCTGGGCCTGCGCCTGGTGCCGCTGCTCCTCGCCGAGGGCCGCACCGCCTGGCTCCTGCTCGGCCAGCGCCGCCCCGTGGGCCGCGCGACCGTTCCCGCCCGCGAGCAGGTCCGCCAGGGCGTCCGGACCGCCATGCTGGCCTGTGCCATGGCGGCGCGCCGGGCCGCGGAGACGGGGGAGGCGATCACCGCGCGCGGCGGGCTGGGCGCCATCGCCGGCCCCGACCAGCGCCCCGGGCGCCGCGACCTCGTCCTGCTCCTCGCCGTCGCCGCCATCCTCGCCGTCGGCCTGGCGTTCTAGGAGATGTCAGCGACGTGGCGTCGCAGACGTTGAGTGTCCGTATCGCCACGCGCTCGACCCGTGTCCCGAGGACACGGGTCGCGGTCAGAGAGCGCCGAGCACCTCGTCGACCGACTCCACGGCGTCGACTCCGGCCGGCAGCGGCGGGCGATCGACGAGCAGGACCGGCAGCGCCCGCTCCCGCGCCGCCACGAGCTTCGCCTCCGTCGCGCCGCCCGAGTCCTTGGCGACGACGACGGTGATGCCGTGGCGGTCGAGCAGCGCGCGTTCGTCGTCGAGGGCGAACGGCCCGCGGGCGAGGACGAGCTCGCCGCGCGCGGGCAGCACGTCGGGCGTCTCGATCGCGCGCACCAGGAACCACGCGTCGACGCCGATGAACGCCTCGACGCCCTGCCGGCCGGTGGCGAGGAGGACCCGCGAGCCGGGGGTGACGGCACGGGCCGCGTCGAGCAGCGACGGCACCCGCGTCCACCGGTCCCCCGGCCCGGCGGTCCACCCCGGCCTGCGCAGCACGAGCAGCGGCGTCCCGGTCCGTGACGCGGCCGCCGCCGCGTGCTCGGTCATGGTCGCCGCGAACGGGTGGGTCGCGTCGACGAGCACGTCGACGTCGCCCAGCGCCGCGGCCAGCCCGTCGACGCCGCCGAAGCCGCCGGTGCGGACCTCACCGTCGGGCAGTCGCGGGTGACGCGTGCGCCCGGCCAGCGAGGTGGTGACCTCGGAGCCCCGCGCGGCGAGCCGGGACGCGAGCTCGCGCGCCTCCGCCGTCCCGCCGAGCACGAGCACCCGGCGCGTCACGCCGCCCCGTTCCGGCCGAGGGTCCCCCTCGCCCGTCTATCCGACCGAAGGGGCCCTTCGGTCAGAATCACCACCGCGCCGGTCACGGCCGGGCGCGCGCCGCGGAGTACAGGTGCGACTCGCAGCCCTCGGCGACGCCGACCACGGGCCCCACGACGATCACCGCGGTGCGCCGTACCCCGGCCTCCTCGACGCGGTCGGCGATGTCGGCGAGCGTGCCCCGCAGGACGACCTCGTCGTCCCGCGACGCCCGCGCCACCACGGCGACCGGTTCCGACGCCGGCCGGTGCCGCCGCAGGGCCTCCACCACCGCCGCGCACCGCTGCACGGCCAGGTGCAGGACGAGCGTCCCGCCGGCGGCCGCCCAGACGTCGAGCGACTCCCCCTCGGGCATCGGGGTCGCGTTCGCGGCGTCGCGCGTGAGCACCACCGACTGCCCCACGCCGGGGACGGTCAGCTCGGTGCGCAGCGCCGCCGCGGCCGCCGCGAAGGCCGGGACGCCGGGCACGATCTCCCACGGCACGCCGGCCTCGTCGAGGCGGCGGGTCTGCTCGGCCACCGCCGAGAACACCGCCGGGTCGCCGGAGCACAGGCGGGCGACGTCGTGGCCCGCCGCGTGGGCCTCGACCAGCTCGGCGGTGATCTCGTCGAGCGTCATCCGGGCCGTGTCGACGCGACGGGCCCCGGGCGGGCACTGCCCCAGCAGCTCCTCGGGCACGAGCGAGCCCGCGTAGAGGCAGACGGGGCTGGTCGCGAGCGCCCGCAGCCCGCGCACGGTGATGAGGTCGGGGGCGCCGGGTCCGGCGCCGACGAAGCGGACGGTCACTCGGCATCCTTTCGGGCCACGAGCTGCGTGACGCCGGCCAGCGCACGCCAGCCGCCGAAGCGTCCGACCGGCGCGACGCGCTCGACGCCGATCCGGCGCAGCGCCCCGCCGTGCGCGGCCCGGAACGCGACGAGCGCGGCCTCGCCCTCGACGGTGACGGTGTTGACGACGAGCCGCCCGCCGGGGCGCAGCGCCTCCCACACGGCGGCGAGCATGCCGGGCGCCGACGCCCCGCCGCCGACGAACACGGCGTCCGGGGCGTCGAGCCCGTCGAGCGCCTCGGGCGCCCGCCCGACCACCACGCGCAGCCCGGGCACGCCGAGCGCGGCGGCGTTCTCCCGGATCCGCGCGGCGCGGTCGTCCCGGACCTCCACGCTGACCGCCCGGCACCCCGCGTGGTGGCGCATCCACTCGATCCCGATGCTGCCCGCGCCGCCGCCGACGTCCCACAGGAGCGCTCCCGGCACCGGGCGCAGCGCCGCCACCGAGAGCGCCCGGACCTCGGCCTTCGTCAGCTGGCCGTCGTGGGCGTAGGCGTCGTCGGGCAGGCCGGGCGCGCGGCCGAGCAGCGGATCGTGGGGCGCGGCCGGGCACGTCACGGCCACGACGGCGAGCGGGTCGCCGGCGGGCCGGCTCCATGACGCGGCGCGCCCGTCGATCCGGCTCTCCTCCGGCGCGCCGAGCGAGCCCAGCACGGTCAGCTCGGCGTCCCCGTAGCCCCAGCCGGTCAGGGCCTCCGCCAGCGCGGCCGGGGCGTCGCCGTCGGGGACCAGCACCAGCAGGCGCCGCCGCGGGGCCAGCGCCGCGCGCACCGCGGCGAGCGGGCGCCCGACCGTCGAGAGCACCTCGACGTCCTGCGCGGCCCAGCCCAGGCGGGCGCAGGCGAGCGCCGCCGAGGAGGGCGCGGGCAGCACCACGGCCGACGGGTCGAGCCCCAGCACCGCCGACCCGATCCCGTAGAACGTCGGGTCGCCGCTGGCCAGGACGGCGAGCTCGCGGTCGGCGTGCTCGGCGAGCAGGCCGGGCAGCGCGGGCACCAGGGGCGAGGGCCACGTGACCTGCTCGGCGGACAGCGTCGGCAGCAGCGCGAGCTGGCGGGGCGCGCCGAGCACGACGTCGGCCTTCTCGAGGGCCCGGCGGGCGGGCTCACCCAGCCCGGGCCATCCCTCGGCACCGATGCCGACCACGGTCACGCTCACCGCGACACCTCATCACGCGCACAGCCGTGCGTCGCCGGGAGACTCGTCACGCCCCCGGCGTGTAGCGCAGCCCCGAGACGCTGAGCACGATCTTGTCGCGGTCGTCGCGCAGCACCGCCCGCCCGCTGCGCAGGCGCCGCCCGGCGTGCTCGACCTCGGTGGCGACGTGCACGGTGCGGCCGTCGGCGGGCACGGCGCGCAGGAACGTCGCGGTCGCCTCGTCCGCCGGGCCGCCCAGCACCTCGGCGAGCGCGGCCGCGGGCAGCGAGGCGAGCACCCCGCCCTGCACCACCTCCGCGGTGTTCACCGCCACCGGGTCGGGGGCGGCGCCGTCGCGCACGAGGGTGTGCGGCGGGTGCGGCTCCGGCGGCCACGGCGAGGACTCGGCCGTGCGGTAGTCGCCGGCGATGTCGTCGGCGAGGATCGCGTTGCGTCCGGTCGCGCGGGCCACGGTGCGGCCGGCGTCGTCGGTG
Source organism: Actinomycetospora flava (assembly GCF_037400335.1). Classification (NCBI taxonomy): domain Bacteria; kingdom Bacillati; phylum Actinomycetota; class Actinomycetes; order Pseudonocardiales; family Pseudonocardiaceae; genus Actinomycetospora; species Actinomycetospora flava. Next base: position 34,318 of record NZ_JBBEGM010000021.1, on the reverse strand, counting down.
ATCACCGCGGTGCTCAGGGCGACGTCGGGCCCGCGCTCGTCGAGGTACCCGGTCGCGTGCAACGTCCCGTCGACGTCCCGCGCGAGCACGTGCAGCGTCAGGCGCAGCGTCGTGATCCGCTCCCCCGCGGCCAGGGTGCCGGTGACGGCGAGCCCGGAGACGAAGTCGGCGAGCAGCCACAGCGCGGCGTCCAGGCCCTCGGGGACCGGCGCGGGGAGGGAGGCGTCGGCCCGGCCCGGCTCGATCGCGTGCAGCCGCGCGTGCACCGCGGCGTGCACCGGTGCGAGCGGGACCTCGTCGGCGACGCAGCGCCGCAGGAGGTGCAGCGGTGCCTCGCCGGTCGTGCCCGCGGCGCTCAGGACCGCGCGCCGGTACGGATGCGCGGCGTGACCCCGGTGAGGTCGACCGCCAGGTCCCACAGCGCGGCCTGGGTCTCGCGGTCGTGCGACGCGACCGTCGAGCCGACCGGCACCGGCGGGCCCGAGATCTCCTGGAACCCGCTCGGGCCGACGAAGGTGCCGCCGGGCAGGTCGGGCACCGTCGCCGCGTACAGCGTGGGCTGCGCGCCCATCGACGGGCCCTGCGCGATGACCTTGTTGAGCACGCTCATGCCGAGGTCCTGGATCGACTCGGTGCGGCTCTGCAGGTTGGTGGCGCTGTAGCCGGGGTGCGCGGCCACCGAGCGCAGCGGCGAGCCGGCGGCGACGAACCGGTGCTCGAGCTCGTAGGCGAACATGAGGTCGGCGAGCTTGGACTGCCCGTAGGCCAGCCAGCGCTGATAGCGACGGCGGCGCCAGTTCAGGTCCGACAGGTCGATGCTGCCGATGCGGTGGGCGACGCTCGACAGGGTCACCACGCGGTCGGTGACGACGTCGAGCAGTAGGCCGGTCAGGGCGAAGTGGCCGAGGAAGTTCGTGCCGACCTGCATCTCGAAGCCGTCGACCGTGCGCCGCTCCGGGATCGCCATCAGCCCGGCGTTGTTGACCAGCACGTCGACCGGCCCGTCGAGGTCGGCGACGAAGGAACGCACCGAGGCGAGGTCGGCGAGGTCGAGCCTGCGCACATCCGTGGTGCCCCGGGCGCCGTCACCGATCTCCGCCGCGGCCGCGGCGCCCTTCTCCGTGTCGCGCACCGCGAGCACCACCCGGGCGCCCGCGCGCACCAGGTCACGGGCCGCCTCCTTGCCGATCCCGGAGTTGGCGCCGGTGACGACGAAGGTGCGACCTGACTGGTCGCCGATGTCGGCGGGGGTCCACGCAGTCATGCCGGACCGTTGCCCGGCGATCGGGCGATCCAAACGGTGGTCACCGTCGCACGAGGACCTCCGCCAGGTGGCGGTAGACCTCGACGTTCACACCCATTCCGAGGTGACTGCCGCGGACCTCGCGCCACTCGGCGTCGTCGGGGCGGCACGAGGACGGGCGCACGATCCCGTCCTGCGCGCTCCAGATCGCGACCACGGGCGGCGGCGCCGGGGCGACGAGGTCGCCGGAGAACGCGCAGGGGCAGCGCACGGTCAGGCAGTGCGGACGGTGCGGGCGCACGAGGTTCTGCGCGACGCGGGCCCCGCCGACCGCGGCCAGGGTGAGCACCGACGCGTCGAGCTGCGAGGCCAGCGGGCTGCCGAGGGCCACGACCCGCCGCACCAGCCCGGGGCTGCGCGCGGCGAGCGCGCGGGCGAACAGGCCGCCGCGGCTCTGCCCGACGAGGGTCACCGGCTCCCCGGCGCGGTCGGCGACCTCGGCGAGTCGGCGGTCGAGGCGGCGCACCGCGGCCTCGGAGCAGTCGACGTTCCAGGCGATGCCCGAGCGGTAGGACCGGTGGCCGATGCGGCGCAGCCAGTCGTGCAGGACGGTGAGCGAGACGTCACCGGCCAGGAACCCCGGCACGAGCAGGACGGGCGCGCCGGAGCCGTGCGGGACGTCCTCGCCGCGCCAGGTGGCCGACAGCACGAGGCGGGCCAGCTCGAGGTGCACCCGGGCCTCGCCGAACGGTCGTCCCCACCAGCGCGCGGGCGGCGGCAGCTCCCTCACGGCCCGACCCTATGTGAGCGGACCTCGGTGCTATCGGTCCGAAGTCCGCGCACGGGGGTAGGTCAGGCGGCGCACGAGGAGCTCGAAGGGGCCGCGGTGGCCGGCGCGGGCGAGCAGGCCGGCGACGACCACACCGACGAGCCAGGTCGCGAGCCCGATCAGCGTGGCCGTGACCAGGGACGCCGACGACCCGAGCCCGCCGGCCCAGACCGCGAGCACCGCCACGAACACCACCGACTGCGACAGGTACAGCGTCATCGACCACGTCCCCGCCGCCGCGAGGAGACCCCGCCCCGGCCACGACACGCTGCCCAGCAGCCCCATGAGCCCCAGCAGCCCGAGCGCGCCCGCGTACCCGCCGGCCGCGTGTGCCGCCGCGACCACCCCGCCGACCGTGCCCGTCGGCGACCACACCCCGACGACGGCCAGGGCCAGCGGCAGGCCCAGCGCGACCCCGGCGACCAGCCCGCCGGCCGCCCACACCGCGAGCCGCCCCCGGTGCGCGGCCGGCTCGTCGAGGGTGCGCGAGCGCCCGATCACCACCCCGACCAGCACCGCGGGCGCCGTGAGCAGCGCGGAGAACAGCGTCGTCACCAGCCACTCCCCCGGGTGCCCGGCCAGGAACGCGCCGAGGGTCGGTGCCGCGATCGACGGCACCGTCGGGACGCCCTGGGGCCCGCTCGCGCCGGACGAGAGCAGCACCACGAACACGCCGATCGCCCCGCTCATGGCGAGCAGGCCCCGCGACGACGACGTGGCGAGCGCGGGCGCGGTCAGCAGGATCACCAGCCCGTAGGCGCCGATGATGTCGCCGGGGAACAGCAGCAGCCCGTGCAGCGCCCCGATGCCGATCAGGACGATCCCGCGCCGGCGCACCACCGACTCGGGCGCCCGCTCGGCCAGCCGCGCCACGCCGTAACCGACCAGCGCGGCGAACAACGGGAAGACACGCCCGTCGACGAGCACCATCTGCACCACCGCGACGACGGCGTCGGCACCCGTGAGCCCCGACGGATAGCCGCGGTAGCCGATGGGGCGTTCGACCAGGTAGAGGTGCGCGTTGGCCACCGCGATCAGCGCCAGGAGCAGGCCCCGCGCGAGGTCGGGGGTGATCGTCCGCGTGCCGAGCCCGGTCGGTCCGGTCACCCGGGAACCTCCTGCCGTGATCCGTGCCGCCGCTCGGCGGCGGCGTGAGGATGACACGATGGTTCGGTGCACCTCACCGAACCCCCGGACGGCACGACGGAGGACGCCGCCCGTCTCGAGCAGCGCCATCGCGCGCTGAACGAGAACCACGGTGTGTGCGAGGCGATCGCCGCCCTGCCGAGCGGCGAGACGATGCACGCGTGGGTCACGCGGTTCGCGCTCCTCGCCGACCCGACGCGCCTGACGCTGCTGCTCTGCATCCACGCGGCGGGCGAGATCTGCGTGTCCGACCTCGCCGTGGCCGCCGGCCTCAAGGACACCACGACGTCCCAGGCGCTGCGGCTGCTCCGCGCGCAGGGGCTCGTCGCCACCCAGCGCGCCGGCCGCGTCGTGCGCTACCGCCTCGCCGACGAGACCGTCCACGCGCTGCTGCACGAGGTCGTCGGCCACGCCGCGAGGTTGTAGCGGGCCGAAGCGCAGCGGCCCGCAGCGCTCCTGCGTCGCGCTGCGCTCCGCTCGCCGACCCGTGTCACTCTCTGAAGAGCTCCCCGAGGATCTCGGTGAGCCGGCGCGCCTCGATGAGGAACGCGTCGTGGCCGTACGGCGACTCGATGCGCCACACCTCGCCGGCGCCCGGGATGAGCGCGGCGAGCTCCTCCTGCTGGTGCAGCGGGTAGAGGCGGTCCGACACCGACCCGGCGACGACCGTGCGCGCCGTGACGCCCGCCAGCACCTCGGCGAGCGGCCCCCGCCCGCGGGCGACGTCGTGGCCGTTCATGGCCCTGGTGAGCTCGACGTAGCTGCCGGCGTCGAAGCGGTGGACGAGCTTCTCGGCGTGGTGGTCGAGGTAGCTCTCCATCGCGAAGCGCCCGTCGGCCTCCGGGTCCTCGCCCGGCTGGGGCCGGCGCGCGAAGCGGGTGTCGTACTCCTCGGCGGTCCGGTAGGTGTTGTGCGCGATCCGCCGCGCGACGCCCAGCCCGCGGTGCGGGCCCTCGCCGCGGGGCCGGTCGTGGTAGTCGCCGCCGTGCCAGCCGGCGTCCTCCCGGATCGCCGCGATCTGCGGGGACGCCCAGGCGATCTGGTCCGCCGACGCCGCCGCCGGCGAGCACAGCAGCAGCAGCCGCTCCACCCGCGACGGGTACATGACCGCCCACTCCAGCGCCCGCATGCCGCCCATCGACCCGCCGAGCACGGCGGCCCAGGACCCGATGCCGAGCGCGTCGGCGAACCGCTGCTCGACGACGACCTGGTCGCGCACCGTCGTCCGCGGGAACCGCGAGCCCCACGGGCGCCCGTCGGGGGCCGGTGACGACGGCCCGGTCGTGCCCTGGCACCCGCCCAGCACGTTGGGGGCGACGACGAACCAGCGGTCGGTGTCGACGGTCTGCCCGGGGCCGATGAGCCCGGACCACCAGCCGGGCGTCGGGTGTCCGGTCCCGGACTCGCCGCTGACGTGGCTGTCCCCGGTGAGCGCGTGCAGCACGAGCACGGCGTTGGTGCCGTCGAAGCGGCCCCAGGTCTCGTAGGCGACGCGGACGTCGGGGATGGTCTCGCCGCTCTCGAGGGCCACGTCGCCGACGTCGACGAAGCGCCGGTCGCCGACCGGGTCCCCCTCCCGCCAGGCGCCGCTGGCGGGAGGGAGGACCGGGACGGTGGGCACGGAGGTGGTCACGCAGCCAGGGTCCTCACTGGGCGGCCTTCGCCGCGGTGAAGCCCGCCTCGAGGTCGGCCTTGAGGTCCTCGACGTTCTCGATCCCCACGGCCAGGCGCACGAGACCCGGGGTGACACCCGCGGACTCCTGCTCGTTCTCGGAGAGCTGGCTGTGCGTCGTCGACGCCGGGTGGGCGATGAGGCTGCGGACGTCGCCGATGTTCACCAGCTGCGAGTGCAGGCTCGTGCCGTCGACGAAGGCGCGCCCGGCCTCGACGCCGCCGCGGAGGTCGAAGGACACGATCGCGCCGACGCCGCGGGGCAGGTACTTCTTCGCCGCCTCGTACCAGGGGCTCGACGGCAGGCCGGCGTAGTAGACGCGCTCGACCTCGTCGCGCGCCTCGAGCCACTCGGCCAGCGCCTTCGCGTTCTGCACGTGGCGCTCGATGCGCAGCGACAGCGTCTCGATGCCCTGGATGATCAGGAAGGCGTTGAACGGGCTGATGGCCGCGCCGGTGTCGCGCAGCAGCTGGACGCGCAGCTTGGCGGCGTAGGCGCCCGGACCCAGCGCCTCCCAGTACTTCAGCCCGTTGTAGCTCGGGTCGGGCTCGGTGAAGCCGGGGAAGCGGTCGCCGTGGGCGCCGAAGTCGAAGGTGCCGCCGTCGACGACGAGCCCGGCGATCGTGGTGCCGTGCCCGCCGAGGTACTTGGTCGCCGAGTGGACCACGATGTCGGCGCCGTGCTCGATGGGGCGCAGCAGGTAGGGCGTCGGCACGGTGTTGTCGACGACCAGCGGCACGCCGACCTCGTGCGCGACCCCGGCGACCCCGGCCACGTCGAAGACGTTCGAGCCCGGGTTGGCGATCGTCTCGGCGAAGAACAGCTTGGTGTTCGGCTGCACGGCGTTGCGCCACTGCTCGAGGTCGTCCTGGTCGGAGACGAAGGAGACCTGAACGCCCAGCTTCGGCAGCGTGTAGTGGAACAGGTTGTACGTGCCGCCGTAGAGGCTCGGGCTCGACACGAAGTGGTCGCCGGCCTCGGCGATGTTGAGGATCGCGGCCGTGGTGGCTGCGCTGCCGCTGGCGAAGGCCAGCGCCGCGACCCCGCCCTCGAGCGCCGCGACGCGCTGCTCGAGGACGTCCTGCGTCGGGTTCATGATCCGGGTGTAGATGTTGCCCGGCTCCGCGAGGCTGAACAGGTCGGCGCCGTGCTGGGTGTCGCGGAAGACGTAGGACGTCGTCTGGTAGATCGGCGTGGCCCGGGCGCCCGTGGCGGGGTCGGGGGCCGCGCCCGCGTGGACCTGCTGGGTCTCGAACGACCAGCCGGCGCTCGCGTCGGTCATCAGGTACTCAACTCCATCGTCGGTGGTGGGGGATCGTGATCGTCGTCCGTAGGGGTTGCCGCCGCTCAGCGACACCACTCGTCGAACGCGTCGCCGCGACGACTCGGCCAGAACCCTTCGAGATCAACCCGCACCACGCCGATGATCCTCCCGCCCGCGCGGCGCGGGGCACAACCGGACCCGTCGGCTGCGTCACCTCCGTGGCGCCGCGCCACCGTTGCTGGCAGCCTGCCAACGGTGACGGCCTCCACGGTGGATCTCGGTGACCGCGAGTTCTGGGCGGCGCCCTGGGCGCAGCGCTACGAGGCGTTCGCGGCCCTGCGCGCCGACGACGGGCTGCCGACGTTCGCGGAGCCGCAGTTCCCCGGCTTCCCGGCCGGACCGGGCTTCCGCGCGGTCACCCGGCACGCCGACGTCGAGCAGGTCAGCAAGCACCCGGACCTCTTCTGCTCGGGGAAGGGCGCGGTGTCGATCCTCGACCTGCCACCCGAGGCCGGCGAGTTCTTCGGCTCGCTGATCAGCATGGACGCCCCGCGGCACACGAAGATCCGGCGCATCGCCGCGCAGGCGTTCACGCCGCGGCGCACCGAGTCGCTGCTGGACGACGTGACGCGCGTGGCCCGGTCGGTGATCACGTCGGCGCGGGCGAAGGCGCTGGCCGGCGACGGCTCGTTCGACTTCGTCGCCGAGGTCTCGGCCCCGATGCCCCTGCTGATCATCTGCGAGATGATGGGCATCCCGGAGTCGCGCCGCGACGAGGTGTTCGCGCACTCCAACGTCATCCTCGCCGGCGACGACCCGGAGTACGTGACCTCGGACAACCCGCTCGGCGACTACCTCGCCGCGGGCGCCGGGCTGTCGTCCCTAATGACGGAGCTGGCCGCCCTGCGCGAGGAGTCCCCCACCGACGACGTGACCTCCGCGCTCGTGCACGGCACCGTCGACGGCGAGCGACTCACGCACCAGGAGATCGCGTCGTTCTTCATCCTGCTCTGCGTCGCGGGCAACGAGACCACGCGCAACGCGATCACCCACGGCGTGTGGGGCATGCACCTCGACCCGTCGCAGTGGGAGGCGTGGTCGTCCGACGTCGACGGCGTCACCCCGACCGCCGTCGACGAGGTCGTGCGCTGGGCCTCGCCGATCAACTGGATGCGCCGCACGGCGGTCGCGGACACCACGGTCGGCGACGTCCCCGTGTCGGCGGGCGAGAAGCTGCTGCTCGTCTACGGGGCGTCGAACCGGGACGACTCGGTGTTCGCCGACCCCGAGCGCCTCGACCTGCGCCGCTCCCCCAACCCGCACCAGGGCTTCGGCGCGCACGGCCCGCACTTCTGCCTCGGCGCGCACCTCGCCCGCCGGGAGATCGCGGTGATGTTCCGCGAGCTCTTCGCCGGCATGCCCGACCTGCGCGTCGTCGGCGAGCCCGACCGCCTGCGCAGCATCTTCGTCAACGGCGTCAAACACCTCCCCGTCGCCCTCGCGGGGACCGACGCCGCCCGGGGTGCGTGAGGCCCCGACGAGCGATGCGGCATCGCTGGCGTCTGACGCCGGGATCGCCGCATCCGCGCCGCCGCGACACGCAGGCGACCGGACCCATCGGGGCTGCGTGGGGTCGTGATCGCTGTCTCGGTGACCTCCGCGGTCAGCGCGCCGAGGAGTCGCCCGCGCGGGCGCGGCGGAAGATCCGGTGACGCAGGGCGAACGCCCCGAGCGTCGAGAGGATCAGCACGCCCACCACGGCCGGCGTGCCCATCCCGCCCGGGAGGTTCTCGAACGCGATGGCCTGCACGTCGCTCGTCGTGGTCACGGGCGAGCCGGTGTCCTGCCCGGTGAGCGCGCGCAGCGGGCTCCCGGCCGGGGTGAGGAGGAGTGCGGCGTTCGGGGTGCCGAAGTTGAGCACCGGCACCCTCGCCGCCGCCAGCCCGCCCGGTGCCGCGAGCGCCGGTGCCGCGACGACCGCCCGGACGTCGGGGGCGGGCATGCCCGACGATGCCGGCGCGGGCCCGGCCGGCGCCCCGCCCGCGGCGGGCCCGGTGCTGCCGCCGGCTGTCGTCCCGGTGTCGGTCGCGGCGCCGCCGCCCGCACCGCTCGAGCCACCGGTTCCGGCGTTCGCCGACCCGCCGGCCGGCGTCCCGCCGGAGCCGCCCAGGGCGTCGCCGACTCCACCGACCGCGTCACCGACGCCCTCCACCACCCCGGGCACCACGCCGCTCGGTGCCGCCGAGGTCGTCGGCGGGTCGGCGGCCGGCGCCGGCCCGAGCAGGGCCTCGACGAGCGGGGCGATCAGCACGCCCCCGGTGGTCACGCAGTCGTCACCTCGCACGACACCCTCCCGCAGGAGGACGTGGCACGGGTCCCCGTCGGCCGCCGACGCCGTCCCGGCACCGAGGGTCACGGCACCGGTGACGAGAGCACCGACGATCACGCTGGGGAGCAGGCGACCTCGACGAGCGATCATGCACGGACCCCTTCGGCCGGACGGTGGACCCCCGGGCGCACCCGGGTGGTTTGCGCACTCATCGGCGAACGGTCACCGCCGTTACTCGCCAGTTGCCTCTCCTGAGGAAGTGACTCCCTGTGGCCCAGCGGCCACCGACCGGACGGCCGCTGGAGTTGATCCGCTCGCGGGGTTTGAGGAGCACCTCCACGTTGGGTCCGCCGCCCTAGCGCTCAGGCCCGACCGGGTGTCTCGGTCCTGCTCCACGCTCCCGCACGATTGCGGTGCGTGACACTGATCGCATGACCGGCGAGTCCTTGCGTCTGGAGTTCCGGCGCCAGGTGCGCGAGCGGGTCCTCACGACCGCCCACGAGCACACCGTCGAGCGCGGCTGGGAGCGGGTGCGCGTCGGCGAGGTGGCCGTGGACTCCGGGGTCTCGCGCCCGACGCTCTACCGGGAGTTCGGCAACAAGGACGGCCTCGGCGAGGCGCTGATGACGCGCGAGGCGGAGCAGTTCTTCACCGCGATCGGCGAGGCGCTCGCCGAGCACGACGACGTCGGGGACGCGATGGCCGCCGCGACGCGCGTGACCCTGCAGGAGGCCGCGGAGAACCCGCTCCTGCGCGCCGTCCTCACGGGCAGCCGGTCGGGCGACGCCGGGTTGCTGCCGTTCCTCACCTCGCGGTCCGAATCGATTCGGGAGTCGGCCCGGTCCCTGCTCGCGGCGTGGCTCGTGCAGCGGCGTCCGGAGCTCCTGCCGACCCTCGTCGAGGAGACCGTCGACGCCGTCGTCCGCCTGGTCATCTCCCATGTGGTGGCCCCGTCGCTCGACTCCGTCGACGTCGGCGTGCGCGTCAACCACCTCGTCAACGCGCTACTCCGAACGCCAAACTGAGACAAAAATTGGGTCTTGTCTCTGAGCGGGTCACCCCCGCACACTCTGATGCGAGCCGTCGCGTCGAGGGAGACAGGCCCCATGAGCACCACCGAGAGCACGCCCGAAGTCATCACCGACGAGTCCGCCGAGGGTGCACCGCAGCGCCCGTGGCGTGACCGCAAGCGCTACCTCTGGCCCCTGGCCACCGTCATGCCGGCGATGCCGTTCCTGGGCGCCGGCCTGAGCGCCGCCACGGGATGGGCCGGCTGGTGGTGGGTCGGGCCGATGATCCTGTTCGTCGTGCTCCCCGCCCTGGACCTGATCTTCGGGGCCACCGACGACAACCCGCCGGAATCCGAGCGCGAGCGCCTCGAGGCCGACCGCTACTACCGCTGGGTCACCTACCTGTTCCTGCCGATCCAGTACGCGAGCCTCGTGTTCTGCTGCTGGGTCTGGGCCACGTGGGACCTGCCCTGGCACGCGGACCTCGGCCTCGCGCTGACGATGGGCGTCGTGTCGGGCGTCGCCATCAACACCGCCCACGAGCTGGGCCACAAGCGCGAGGACGTCGAGCGCTGGCTCTCGAAGATCGCGCTGGCCAGCTCCGCGTACGGGCACTTCTACGTCGAGCACAACCGCGGCCACCACGTCCGCGTCGCCACCCCGGAGGACCCGGCGAGCTCGCGGCTCGGCGAGGGCTTCTGGACGTTCCTGCCGCGCACGGTGTGGGGCAGCCTGCGCTCGTCGTGGCACCTGGAGAACAAGCGCCGCTCGAAGGGCCGCCACACCGCGCTCGACCACGAGATCCTCGTGGCCTGGGCGATGACGGTCGTGCTGTTCGTGACCCTCGTGGCCGTGTTCGGCTGGGTCGTGCTGCCGTGGCTCGTGCTGCAGGCGGTGGTCGGGTTCTCGCTTCTCGAGGTCGTCAACTACCTGGAGCACTACGGCCTGAAGCGGGCCAAGCGGGACGACGGGCGCTACGAGCGCACCGACCCGCGGCACAGCTGGAACGCCGACCACACCGTGTCGAACCTGCTGCTCTACCAGCTGCAGCGCCACTCCGACCACCACGCCAACCCGCTGCGCCGCTACCAGACCCTGCGGCACTTCGAGGAGTCGCCGCAGCTGCCCAGCGGCTACGGCTCCATGATCGTCGTGGCGCTGTTCCCGCCGATCTGGCGGGCGATGATGGACCGCAAGGTGCTCGCCCACTACGACGGCGACGTCACGCTCGCGAACATCCACCCGCGCAAGCGTGAGCGCTACCTCACCCGCTACGCGCGGACATAGAACCGACGACGCAGGTGTTGTCGACGTGAGTGAGCACCGCACCTGCTGACGCCCTCGACCCCGTCCGCCGCGGCCGGCTGTTCGCCGCGGTGGCCGGGGTCGTCGTGCTCTTCCTGGCCGCCTCGAGCGTCCCGTCCCCGCTCTACGTCGTCTACCAGGCGGCCTGGGGTTTCTCGGCCTCGACGCTGACCATCGTGTTCGCGGTCTACGTGCTGTTCCTGCTGGCCTCGCTGCTGGTGGTGGGCGGGCTCTCCGACCACGTCGGACGCCGCCCGGTCCTCGCCACCGCGCTGGTGGTCCAGACGGTGGCCGTCGTCCTGTTCCTCGTCGCGTCGAACGTGACGATGCTGCTGGTCGCGCGGGCCGTGCAGGGCGCGGCGACCGGCGCGGCGATCACGGCGATGGCCGCGACGCTCGTCGACCTGAACCCGCGGCGCGCGGGGCTCGCCAACGCCACGACGCCGCTGATCGGCCTCGCGCTCGGGGCCCTGGGCTGCGGCCTGCTCGTCGAGTACGCGCCGGCCCCCACGCGCCTGATCTGGATCGTGCTGCTCGCCGGGTTCGCGGTAGTGGCCGTGGTGCTCGCCCTGTTGCCCGAGACCGCCCCGCGACGCCCCGGCGCCCTCGCCTCCCTGCGCCCGCGCCTGCGCATCCCCGCCGGCCTGCGCGCCGACGTCCTCGCCATCACCCCCGTGCTCGCGGCGAGCTGGGCGCTCGGCGGGCTGTACCTGTCGCTCGGCCCGTCGGTGGCCGCCGAGATCCTGGGCCTGCAGAGCCACCTGCTCGGCGGCGTCCTCGTCACCCTGCTCTGCGGGGTCGGCGCGCTGACCGCGGTGACAGTCTTCCGCCGCTCCCCCGAGTCGCTGCTCGCCCCGGCGGGCGGGCTGCTCGCCGCCGGCACGCTCATCACGCTCGCGGGGCTGGCGCTGGGCTCGCCGCTCGGGACGGCGGCGGGCACGGTCGTCGCCGGCCTCGGCTTCGGGTCGGCGTCGCTGGCGTGCTTCGGGACGCTCGCACGGATCGCGGCGCCGGAGACCCGCGGCGAGCTGATGGCCGTCGCCTACACGATCGCCTACCTGGCGTTCAGCGCGCCGGCCGTCGTCGCGGGGTTCGCGACCGTCCAGGTCGGCCTGCGCCCGGTCGCCGAGGCGTACGGCCTCGTCGTCGTCGCCCTGGGGCTGACCGCGGTCGTGGCCCGCGCGCTCGTCGTCCGTTCCCGCCGCGGCGCGACGCGGGAGTGTGTCGAGGCCTGACGCCCGGGAACCCGTCCCCGCGAGAACGATCATCTCCCGAGAGGACGCACCGTGCCGAAGCCCCCGCTTCCCGACGAGGTCCAGCAGCTCCTGGCCCGCCCCAACCCGAGCGTCATCACGTCGATCCGCGGTGACGGGCAGCCCGTCTCCGTGGCGACCTGGTACCTCTGGGACGACGGCCGGGTGCTGGTGAACATGGACGCCCAGCGCAAGCGCGTCGAGTACCTGCGCAACGACCCCCGCGCCTCGATCACCGTCCTCGCCGAGGACGACTGGTACACCCACGTGAGCATCCAGGGCCGCGTCGTCGAGTGGGCCGACGACACCGACCTCGCGATCATCGACCGCGCGTCGAAGCACTACACCGGCAACCCTTACCCCATCCGTGACCGCGCCCGCGTCGCCGCGTGGATCGAGGTGGACCGCTGGCACGGCTGGGGCCAGGTCAAGGCCTCGGACGTTCCCGACAACGCGGGCTGATCAGGGCGCCCAGCGGTCACCCGATCGGCACGGCCCTCCGCGTGATTAGGGTTGCCTGGGTCGGGGCGGGAACTCACCGACGAGTCCCCCACCCCGGCCCAGCCGCGTCGCGCCGGAGGTTGTGAGTGACCCTCGCCCGTGGGCCCTGGACGGGCCCCGTTGGTGACCGCACGAATCTCGAGACCGTCCACGACTCGGTCCTCGACACAGTCGGGACGACGCCCCTGGTGGCGCTCGGGAGGCTGTTCCCCCAGCCCGGCGTGGAGGTGCTCGCCAAGCTCGAGCTGATGAACCCGGGCGGCAGCATGAAGGACCGCTCCGCGCGCTACATCGTCGACAGCGGCCTCGCCGACGGTTCGATCCCGCCGGGCAGCCGCCTGGTCGAGTCGAGCTCGGGCAACTTCGGCGTCGCCGTCGCCATGGTCGCCCGCCTGCACGGGCTGGCGTTCACCTGCGTCGTCGACCCCCACGCCAGCCCCGCCAACGTCGCGATCATGCGCGGGCTGGGCGCGGACGTGGACACCGTCGACGAGCCCGACGAGGCCGGCGGCTACCTGCACACCCGGCTCGCCCGGGTCCACGAGATCCTCGCGACGACCCCCGACACCGTGTGGATCAACCAGTACGCCAACGACCGCAACTGGCTGGCGCACTACCACGGCACGGGCAGCGAGCTCGCCGACGCGCTGATCGTCCCGCCGACACACCTCGTCGGCGCGGTGTCGACCACCGGCAGCCTGCTCGGGTGCGCGCGCCGGCTGCGGGAGGTGTGCGACCCCCTGGAGGTCGTCGCCGCCGACGCCGTCGGCTCGGTGATCTTCGGCGGGCCCGGGGGCCGGCGCGAGCTGCCCGGGCTGGGGTCCAGCCGGGTCCCCGAGCTGCACTCCCCCGCCGAGATCGACCGCGTCGAGCAGGTCGACGACGCGACCGCCGCCGAGGCGTGCCGCGAGCTGCTGGCCACCGAGGCGATCTTCGCGGGCGGCTCGACCGGCGCCGTCGTCACCGCGGTGCGCCGGGTCGTCCGCGACGTCACCCCGCCCGCGCGGATCGTCGCGATCTTCCCCGACCGCGGCGACCGCTACCTCGACCGCGTGTGGGACGACGCGTGGCTCGACCGGGCGCGGGCCCGACGCGTCGCCACCCCGTGACGGACGCCGAGACGCTCGTCCTGCGGGACCTGCTCGACGCCGCGGTCGCCGAGGACGTCGCCGGGCTGCGGTCGGCGACGCTCGGCCCGGGGCCCGAGGGACGCCCCGGAGCCTGGGTGCGGGTCCTGCTCGCCGACGGCAACTGTCTGGCCTGGTGCGCCCGGCCGGGCGGGGTCCTGCAGCGCACGCGGTACGCCGACGGGCCGGTGCTCGTCGGGAAGCAGTGGCGCGAGACCACCGACCCCGCGGAGGTGCTGCGGCTGCTCGCGCCCGACGCGCCGTGGCTCGAGGTGGTCGCGCGGGACGTCGCGCTCTCCGTCGCGCACGCGCTCCTCGATCCCGGGCCGTCGGCCGAGGAGCGCGCCGCCGCCCGCGGACGCCCGTTCCACCCCACCGCGCGGGCCGTCGGCGGATGGACGCGCGCTGACCTCGACCGGTGGGGTCCGGGGCGGAAGGTCGCGCTGGACTGGGTGGCGGTGCGCGAGGACCACCTGCGGCACGGGCATCTCCCCGTCGCCCTGACCTCTCCCGAGACGCCCGACGGCTACCGGGCCCTGCCCGTGCACCCGTTCGACCGCGAGCACGTGCTCCCCGCGGCGTTCGCCCGCGAGCTCGCCGACGGCATCGTCGTGCCGCTGGCCCGCGGGGTCGGCTCCGGTGTGGCGACGGCGTCGCTGCGCACGCTGGACCTCGGCGACGGGCGGCACCTCAAGCTCCCGCTGGGGGTGACGACGCTCGGGTCGGCGCGGCTGCTCGGGGCGCGCTCGCTGGACCACGGGCAGCGCGGCGAGCAGGTCCTGCGCCGGGTGCTCGCCGCCGACCCGGAGCTGGCCGCGCGCGTGGACGTCGCCGACGAGACGGCGTGGTCGGGCTTCGCGAGGCCGGACGGGGGCGACGAGTTCCACGACCGTCCCGGGCACCTGGCCGCGCTGGTGCGCCGGCTGCCCGAAGCGGCCGGCCACGAGCGCGTGCCGCTGGCGGCGCTGGCGTACTTCGGCGGGTCCGAGGCGCTGTTCGAGGCGGTTGTCGAGGCGGTCGTCGAGGCGGGGATCGGGTTCCTGCGCCATGGCGTCGCGCCCGAGATGCACGGGCAGAACGTGCTGCTCGACCTCGACGGCGACCGGGTGGTGCGCCTCGTGCTGCGCGACCACGACGCGGTGCGCGTGCACCCCGGCTGGCTGTCGGTGCCGGACCCCGCCTACCGCCTCGCGCCCGGCGGGACGCAGTCGCTGCGCCTCGACACGCCCGGCGCGCTGATCGGCTTCTTCGCGACGCTGGCCGTCGAGGTGGGGCTCGGCGGGGTGGTCGACGCGCAGGTGCGCACGACGGGGCGTCCCGAGACGCACGGGTGGGCGGCGATCCGCCGGGCGATCGTGCGGGCGGTCGACGGGACGCGCAGCCCGGTCGTGCGCAGCACACTGCACGCCGTGCTGCTCGACGCCGACACCTGGCCCTACCGCTCCGTGCTGCGTCCGCTGCTCGAGCGGGGTCCCTCGCGGGGCACGAGCATGCCGGCGGGCGTGGTGCGGGTGCCGAACCCGTTGCGGGCGGTGCGGTGAACCTCGTCGTCGAGGCGTTGACGGCCGCCGGTCCGGTGCGCGAGCGGGTCCTGACGCAGCTGGTCGAGTCGCTGGTGCTGGAGGACGCTCTCGACGTCGTCGGCGACGGCGGGCCGGGAACGCACTCCGGGCCGTTCGCGCTGCGGTTCGTCCGGACGCCGTCGTTCGGGCGGGTGCGGTTGACGTCGCCGGTGACGCGGTCCGGCGCTCCCGTGACGCCGGGCGAGTTCCTGGCCGACGCCCCGGTCCGGGCCGACCCCGAGTGCCGTGCGCGGCTGGGGCGGGAGCTGGCGGCGACCGTGCTCGGCGACGCGCTGGCCGTGCGGGCGCGTCCCGACGGGCCGCTGGACCCCGACGCGGGCCACGACGTGCTCGAGGCCCTGACCGCCGACGGGCACCGGTACCACCCGGCGTACAAGTCGCGGATCGGGTTCGGGGTCGCCGACCTGCTCGCCTACACCCCGGAGTTCGCGCCGACCGTGCGCCCGGTGCTGCTCGACGCCGACCCGTCGCTGGTGTCGGTGGTGGCGTCCGCAGGTCTCGACCCGGCGACGGTGTGGCGGGCCCCGGCGGGGCGCGTCGGGATCCCGGTGCACCCGTGGCAGTGGGACCACCACGTGGCCTCCCGCCACGTCGACTCGCTGGTCTCCGGGGCGTTGCGGGTTCTGGGTGACGGCGACGCCCACCGGCCCCAGGCGTCGATCCGGACCCTCGCGCGCGTCGACGCCGTCGCCGAGCCGTCGGTGAAGCTGCCCCTGGCGATCACGAACACGTCGACGTCGCGGGGCCTCGCGCCGCACACCGTGCGCAACGCCGCGCCGATCTCGGACTGGCTGGCGGGGATCGTGGCCGCGGACCCGGTGCTGTCGTCGAAGGCGCGCGTGATCGTGCTGCGCGAGATCCTCGGGGTGACCGTGGAGCCCGGTCTCGGGGCGATCTGGCGGGAGAGCCTGCACCCGCACCTGCACCCGGCCGAGCGCGCCGTGCCGTTCCCGGGGCTGACGTCGCGGTCCGCGTCCGGGGTGCCGCTGATCGACCCGTGGATTCGGGCGCAGGGGGCGCGGGCGTGGACCGAGCGGCTGGCCACCGCGGCGGTGCTGCCCCTGGTGCACCTGCTCGTCGTGCACGGGGTGGCGCTCGAGGCGCACGCGCAGAACATGCTGCTCGTGCACGCGGGCGGGCTGCCGACGCGCGTGGCGGTGAAGGACTTCCACGACGGGGTGCGGTTCTCCCGCGCGTTGCTGGCCGCGCCGGGCCCGGCGCTCGAGGCCCCGCCGGCGGACCACCCGAACGCCAACTCGTTCCTCGAGACCTCCGACCCGGCGCAGGTCACAGGGTTCCTGCTGGACTGCCTGTGCTTCGTGAACCTCGCCGAGATCGCGTACCTGCTCGCGGGCGAGTACGGGTTCGCCGAGGAGGAGTTCTGGGCGGTCGTGGCGCGGACGATCCGGGACCACGCGGCGCGGGTGCCGGGGTTCGCGGACCGGCTCGCGGTGTTCGACGTCTTCGCGCCGACCCTGGAGGTCGAGAAGCTCACGACCCGCCGCCTCTGGCCCGACACCGAGCTCCGCGTGCACGCCCTCCCGAACCCCCTCGCCATGTGAGTGCTTTCCGACCCCATAGGGGCGGAAAGCACTCACAGAAGCCGACACGTGAGCGAACTTCGGGGCTATAGCCCGGAAGTTCGCTCACGAGGGGTAGGCGGCCAGTTCGATCAGGTTCTGGTCGGGGTCGCGGAAGTAGACGCTGCGCATGGGGCCGAGCGCGCCGGTGCGGTCGACCGGGCCCTCCTCGATCGTCACGCCGGCCTCGGTGACCGCCGCGGCGACGTCCTCGATCGGCCCGTCGACGACGAAGCACAGGTCGCCGCTGCCCGGGGTCGGGCGCACGGCCTTCGGTTCGAACTCGTGGCCCGCCTCGTGCAGGTTGATCTTCTGGTCGCCGAAGTGGAGGGCCGTGCGCCCGGAGAACGTCCGCTCCTCCATCCCGAGCAGCTCGACGTAGAAGCCGACCGTCGCCCGGAGGTCGGCGACGGTCAGCACGAGGTGGTCGAGGCTGCGCACGTGAGTGGAATGGGTCGCCATGGCGACCCATTCCACTCACCAGGCCGTCAGGCCATCAAGCCCACCCGCCGGAACATGCCGGCCGGGTCGTACTGCTCGCGCACGCCGGTGAGGAACGCGGTCGTCGCGTCGTCCCACAGGTTCCCGAGACGCCCGCCCGCCGCCGGGCCCTGGAAGTTCGGCAGCCCGCCGACCGCCCAGGGGCGGACCGCGTCGACGACGCCACGCGCCGCCGCCGGGGCGACCGCCGCCACCGGCGGGAACATCGGCGCCAGGGCGTACACGTGGAACGCCGCGTCCCGGCCCGCCACCGCGTCGTGGCCGCCCTCCGGACGGCGGGCGATCGCGCCGCCGAGGTGCCGGAGCTCCGCCATGATCAGCGGGGTCTCGACGCCCGGGCCCGCCACCGCGAGCAGCGCGTCGACGGCCTCGACGGGCAGGGCGCCCAGCGCAGCGGAGTCGTCCCAGATCGGCATCGGGTCGGTCGGGTCGGAGTGCACCGCGTCGATCGCCGCGAACGGCATCTCGTCGACCATGTCCGCGATCGGGTCGGCCACCGCCCGCATCGGGGCGAGCAGCGCGGCGCCCTCCTCGGCGGTCCCGAGGTGCGCGAAGCGCAGGTGCACGGCGAACGCCCCCTGCAGCGGCGGCGGCAGCGAGGGGTCCGGAGGCAGGCGCAGCAGCGCGATCGAGCTCGACGCCTCGTCGGGCAGCGTGCCGACCCAGTCGCGCCACGCGTGCAGCAGCTGCGGCGACGCCTCGCCCGGGAAGAAGATCCCGCCGCCGTAGAGGCGGGCGACCGGGTGCAGCGCGATCTCCATCTCGGTGACGACGCCGAACCCGGTCTTGCCGCCGCGCAGGGCGTCGAACAGGTCGGGCTCGCGGGTCGCGTCGACGTCGCGCTCGACGCCGTCGGCGGTGACGAGGCGGACGCGGCGGACCTGGTCGGCGCCGGTGCCGAACGCCCGGGACAGCGGGCCGTGCCCGCCGCCGAGGCAGAACCCGACGACGCCGACGTGCGACGACGACCCGCAGATCGGCGCGAGCCCGTGCGGCGCGGCGGCGGCGATCACCTGCTTCCACTGCGCCCCGCCGCCCACGACCGCGGTGCGGGTGTCGGGGTCGACGCGCACCTCGTCGAGGTGGCGGGTGGAGATCAGGACGGAGCCGGCGAGGTCGCTGAGCAGCTGGTGGCCGGTCGCCTGGACGGTGATCGCGCGGCCCTCGTCGGCCGCCCATCGGACGGCCGCGGCGACGTCGGCGGGACTGCGGGCCTCCACGACCAGGTCGGGGCGTGGCGTCGTGGTCGTGACGAACGGGGCGACGGCGGCGGCGTAGGCCGGGTCGAGCGGGGTGAGGGCGGCGGGGGCGGTGATCGAGGTGGTCACGGTGTCTTCCTCTCGGGGGGTGCGGACGGGGGTTGGACGTCCGGGGACGGCGGAACGGGTTCAGCGGCCGGCGGTGGCGTCGATCTCGACGGCCATGCCGGGGACGGCCAGCCGGGCGACCTGCACGAGCGTCGCGGGCGGCGTGGCGCCGGCGGCGTCGAGGCGCTCGGTGATCGCGCCGTAGGAGGCCAGGGCGGCGTCCATGTCGGTCACGTGGACGACGAGGCGGGTGACGTCGCGCAGGTCCATGCCGCCGCGGGCGAGGAGATCCTCGACGTTGACCATGGCCAGCGACATCTGGGCGGTCATGTCGCCCTCGTGCAGGAGCTGCCCGTCGACGTCGATCGACCCCTGACCGGCCACGGTGAGTAGCTGCGCGGGCGCCGGGCGGAGCTGGGCCTGGTCGTAGCGGAAGCCGGCGTTCCAGGAGGTCGGGTTGATCCTGAGCGGCGCACTGAGCTGCGGGACTGTCATACCGAGAAGCCTGCACCGCCGATCACGCCGGGCCCATCCCAGCGCCCTGGTGATCTGCCACCCCAGGAATCTGGGATGCCCCGATCGCCGCAGCACGTACTACAGTGCGTGACGTGACTGTGGTGAGCGCCGAGCGCGTGCGCACGCAGATCGACGGGCTCGCGGCCGCGGGCCTCGACTGGCCGACGTTCGGGGCGGCGGCGATCGAGGTCCTCCGCACGGCGCTGCCGTTCTCCGCGGCGTGCCTCGCGACCGTCGACCCGGCGACCGAGCTCGTCACCGCGACGGTGAAGTGGGGCGACGTCGACGACGAGCACGACCTCGAGTGGTCGTACTACGAGTACGAGGTCGACGACGTCTACGACTTCCGCGCCGTGTCCCGGCGGCCGGGCGCGGTGGCCGCGCTCGCCGACGAGACCGGCGGCGACCCGGCCCGCTCGCGGCGCTACGCCGAGATGTTCGCGCCGATCTGGGACTACTCCGACGAGCTGCGCGCCGGGCTCGCCGCCGACGGCGCGACGTGGGGCGGGCTCGCGCTGTTCCACCAGGGTGGGCGCACCTTCACCCTCGCCGAGCAGGAGTTCATGAGCTCCGTGGCGCCCGGGTTCGCCCGCGGGCTCCGCAGCGGGCTCGTGGTGGGCGCGGTCGACCTCACCGCCGCCGACGACTCCGGGGGCCCGGCGGTGCTCGTGGTCGGCGCGGACGACGAGGTGGTGCAGGCCAACGTGGGCGCGGAGGCCCGCATCGCCGACCTCGGCGGCGGCCCGCTCGGCGACTCCCCGCTGCCGCAGGTGGTGTGCGCGATCGTCGGCGCGGCCCGGCGCCGCGCCTCCGACCCCACCGCCGCCGTGCCCCGGGCCCGGCTGCGCTCACGGTCGGGGCGCTGGCTCGTCGCGCACGCGTCGCCGCTGCTGAGCCGGGGCGGCGCGGGCACCGACGTCGTCGTCACCCTCGAGGACGCCCGCCCGCCCGAGGTGATCCCGCTGATCGTGGCGTCCTACGGGCTGACCGGCCGCGAGCGCGACGTCGTCGCCCTGGTCCTGGCCGGCGTCGACACCGCCGACGTCGCCGCGCGCCTGCACCTGTCGGCGTACACCGTGCAGGACCACCTCAAGAAGATCTTCACGAAGGTCGGCGTGCGCAGCCGCCGCGAGCTCATCGCGCGGGTCTACAACGACCACTACGTCCCGCACCTCGTCGAGGGTGGCGCCCTGGCCCCGTCCGGGTGGTTCGCCGGCTGACCTTCGTGCGTACTTTCCGGGCCCATAGCCCCGGAAAGTGCTCACGACGGAGCGGGCACACTGGCGCCACGTGAACGGGCTCTTCGTGGCGACGCCGTCGCCCGCGCTGGTCGAGATGGTCGGCGCCGCCGGGTACGACGTGGCGATCCTCGACGCCGAGCACGCGCTGGTCTCCCCGGACACGCTCCAGGAGATGATCCGCGCCGCCGAGGTGGCCGGCGTCGCGCCGTGGGTGCGGGTGCCCGAGCACGACCCCGGTTTCGTGCTCCGCGTGCTCGACGCTGGCGCGACCGGCATCGTGATCCCGCACGTGCGCCGCCGCGCGGACGTCGAGGCCGTCGTCCGGGCCGCGCGCTACGCCCCCGAGGGCCTGCGGTCGCTGAACTCGGGGCGCATGGTCGGCTACGGGCGCGTCGACCTGGCGACGCACGTGGCCCGCGCGAACGAGGGCGTCACGATCGTCGCCATGATCGAGGACGCCGAGGCGCTCGAGGTCATCGACGAGATCGTCACGACGCCCGGGCTGGACATGGTGCTCGAGGGCGCCGCCGACCTGTCCCAGTCGCTCGGGGTCCCGTGGCGGACGCGGCACCCGTCCGTGCGTCGAGCGGTCGACACCGTGCACGCCGCGTGCGTGCGCGCCGGCACCCGGTTCTGCGCCATCCCCCGGGTCCCCGCCGACCGCGCCCGCTGGCAGGCCCGGGGCGTCACGGACCTCGTACTCGGCGAGGAACGCTCCCTGGCCGTGCGCGCCTTCCGGTCCCACGTGAGCGATGTTCACGGCTATCGCCGTGAACTTCGCTCACATACCGAGGTGATCGCCGCGGCCGAGAAGCCCGTCTGCCTGTTCTCCTACGACCTCCGCGCCTTGCGGGAGCACGTCCAGGGGGTCGTCGACGCCCTGCCCGACCGGTGCCGCATGTTCTACGCGATCAAGGCGAACTCCGACGAGCGGATCGTCGCCGCGCTCGACGGGATCGTCGCCGGGTTCGAGGTCGCGTCCGGGGGCGAGCTGCGGGTCGTCGGCGACGCCGCCCCGGACGCGTCCGTGCTGATGGGCGGCCCGGTGCCGACCGACGCCGAGTTCGCCGAGGGCGTCGCGGCCGGCGTCACCCGGTTCCACGTCGAGAGCGTGCTCGGGCTGCACCGGCTCGCCGACGCCGCGACCGCCGCCGGGACGACCGCCGACGTGCTCCTGCGCGTCAACCTCGCGGGCCCGTTCCCGGACGCGACGATCGCGATGGCGGGGCGCCCCACCCAGTTCGGGATCGACGAGGCCGATCTGCCCGCCGCCGTCGCGGCCGCCACGGACCTCCCCGGCATCCGCCTCGCCGGCTTCCACCTGCACTCGCTGTCGAACAACCTCGACCCCGCCACCCACCTCGCGATGCTCGGCCACTACCGCGACGCCGTCCTGGCGTGGGAGGACCGGTTCGGGGTGCGCGCGGAGGTCGTCAATGTCGGCGGCGGCATCGGCGTCGACTACGCCGCCCTCGACCGGCCCTTCGACTGGCCCGCGTTCTGCCGCGGCCTGACCGAGCTCCTCGCCACCTTCCCCGCCCACTGGCGCGAGATCGACTTCGAGTGCGGGCGCTTCCTCGTCGCCCACTGCGGGATCTACGCGGCCGAGGTCCTCGACGTGAAGCACACCCACGGGCAGGCGTACGCCCTCGTGCGCGGCGGCAACCACCACTTCCGCCTGCCCTCGTCGTGGGCGCACAGCCACCCCTTCCACGTCGTGCCCGTCGACGCGTGGCCGGCCGGGCGCCCGCGCCCGGAGGTCGCCGGCGAGGACGTGACCGTGTGCGGGGAGCTCTGCACGCCCAAGGACACGCTCGCCCGGGCGCCCGTCGAGCGGCTGCGGGCCGGCGACGTCGTCGTCTTCGAGGCGGCGGGCGCCTACGGCTGGGACATCTCCCACCACGACTTCCTGCGCCACCCGCACCCGGAGCGCGTGTTCCTCGGCCCCTGACCGGCCCCTAGCTCCCCTGGCGCTGGCCGTCGATCTTCCAGATGCCGTCGACGTCCACGAGCCGGAACACGGTGCGCTCGTCGACCTCGCGGCCGTCGGCGTAGCGGTAGGTCACCGTCGCGTCAACCTCCTCGCCGCCCGCGGGCGACACCCCGCGCACGGTGACCTGCGCGATCGTGCTCCAGAAGCCCCGGTAGCCGTCGAACCCGCCCGCGGTGCCCTGCTGGAACGACGGCGTGAGCCGCTGCCACCCCTCGTCGAGCCGGTCCGGGATGAGCGCGTAGTAGTCGATCACGGCCTGCTGGCGGGCCTGGTCCTCGGCGCTGCCGGCGAGGGCCGACGATCCGCCCGACCCCGCCCCCGGCGCCGCGGTGCTGCCCGTGCTGTCCGTGCTGTCCGTGCTGTCGGCGCTGCCCCCGCCCGCGCCGCCCGGCACCGACGCCCCCGGCCGCCCGGCGATGCCGCCCGACAGCGCGACGACCACGACCGCCGCGACCACGACCGCCGCCAGCGCCCCGACGACCCACGGCCAGCGACGCCGCCGGGCATCGCCGCCGGGTTCCGGCTCCGGCTCGGGCTCCGGGTCGGGCACCGGCTCGGGCACCATCGGCCCGGGCACCGGCGATGTCGTGGCCGGTCGCGTGTCGGGTGGTGCCGGCGAGGCCACGGCCATCGGCGGAGGGGCGGCGGCCGGGACCGTCGTGGGCGTGGGTGCCGGCCGCGCGAGCACCGGCGTCACCGGCCCTTCCTCGGTGACGGCCTCCGCCGACAGGAGGCGGGCGAGGTCGTCGCGGACCCGCCCCATCGGCGGACGGCCCTCGGGCTCGGGACGCAGCAGCGCCTCGACGAGCGCGGTGATCGCGCCGCGGCGCACCGGCGGCGCGTACTCCCCGGACGCGACGCGGTGCAGCACGGCCAGCGGGTTGTCGCCGGTGCCGAACGGCGGGGCGCCCTCGAGCGCCGTGTAGAGCGTGGAGCCGAGCGAGTAGACGTCGGAGCGGAAGTCGGCGGCGCCGCCGCGGGCGACCTCGGGGGCGAGGTAGGCCGGGGTGCCGGCCATCATCCCGGTCGAGGTGAGGGTGACGTCGTCGACGGCGCGGGCGATGCCGAAGTCGGTGACCTTGACCAGCCCGTCGTCGGCGAGCAGGACGTTGCCGGGCTTGACGTCGCGGTGCACGATCCCGGCCTCGTGGGCGGCGGCGAGCGCATCGGCGACCTGGCGACCGAGGCGGGCGACGCGGTCGGGCACCAGCGGCCCGTGGGCGGCGAGGACCTCGGCCAGGCTGCGCGAGGCGAGGTACTCCATGACGAGCCAGGGCCCGCCCTCGTGCTCGACGACGTCGTACACCGCGATCGCGTGCGGATGGTGCAGCCGCGCGATCATCCGGCCCTCGCGGAAGACCCGCCGGTGCGCGCGGTCCCGGGCCTCCTCGTCGGCCCCGGCCGGCAACGACACCTGCTTGAGCGCGACCTCCCGCCGCAGCCGCTCGTCCTCGGCCCGCCACACGACGCCCATCGCGCCCTGCCCGACGCGCGCCCGGACGCGGTAGCGCTCGGCGATCAGCTCGCCCTCGTCCGCCACGCGCCACCCCTCGTCTCGTCCCGATCGGTGCCGGGAGTCTGCCCGAGACGGGCGACGATCATGTGGGTGAGTCGGGGCGGCCTGCTCAGCGCACCGGGAGCGTGAAGCCCCCGGTCATGAGCTCGTAGCTCATCTCGTGCACGTCCTGGGTGGTGACGAGGTCGATGCCCCGGCGCGCGGCCTCGGCGCGGGCGGCGCCGAACGTCGCGTCGGAGTCCTCGTGCGACCGGCCGCGCGTCCAGTAGCGGATCGCGTGGCAGTGGCTGCGGGCGAGCCCGCGGTCGAGGCGCAGGTGCTCGCGGATCGCCTTCACCGCGTGCCCCTCCCCCGCCACCCAGGCGGCGACGCCGGCCGTGACGGCGCAGCCGCGCACGGCGTCGGTGAGGGTGCCGCCGAGCGCGCGGTGGGCCCACTGGACGGGCCGGGCGAGCGGCTGCTCGTCGTCGGGGTCGGCGATCTCGACGACCGTGTGCACGTCCATCTCCGCGGGCAGCGCCTCGTGCAGCGCCGCGATCGCCGGCAGGGCGGTCTCGTCGCCGGCGAGCAGGATCGCCCGCGCGCCGGCGGGCGGGGTCCAGCCGCCGCCGGGGCCGACGACGCCGACCGGGTCGCCGGCGCGGGCGGCGCACGCCCAGCGGCCGGCGGCGGAGTCGCCGTGCAGGGCGACGTCGATGGCCATCTCGCCACGCGTGGGGTCGAGGGATCGCACCGTCATGCTGCGCGCGTAGGGCCGGGGCAGGTCGGTGGGCCAGCTCAGCCCCGACGGCCCCGCGACGGGAAGGGTGACCTCCTGCCCGGGGTCGCCGAAGAGCAGGCGCACGTGCGCGGCCGGCGCAACGACACCGACCGAACGCAGCGCCTCACCCCGGAGGGTGACCCGCCGCATCCGCGGGGTGACCTGCGACGACCCGGCGACGCGCAGGTCCGGCAGGACCGCCATCCTCGCCATGTGATCGCCTCCCGATCGCCCGAATGCGAGGAAGGCTAGCCTCACTTACCTGGATCGAGCCACCCCGGGACTCGTCCGGGGCGCCGAACGGGAGGCACGCCACGCCGACAGGCCGACGGCGCCGGGAGACACACCCGAACCGGGCACGTGATCCAGGCGCCTTCTCTGACGCCCAGTGTCAGCGTGGCCGCCACGCTGGAACACCCCGAGTCGGCGTGTCGCGCAGTCGAGCGTGTGGCGATCCTGGCTTCACCTGCCAGCGACGCCGCATCGCTGGTGGACCGGCGAGCCGCCTACAGCCCGAAGACCTTGCGGGCGGTCTCGCCGAGGATGTTGCGCTTCGCGTGGTCGTCGAGGAACGGCAGCGAGGCGATGCGGCCGGGGACGTCGAAGTCCCAGTGCGGCCAGTCCGACGAGTACATCAGCGAGTTCGGGGCGTCGATCGCGCGCAGGGTCGCCTCGAGCAGCGCGTCGTCGGTCCACTCCATCGGCTGCGACGTGTAGTACATCTCGCGCATGTAGTGCGACGGCGGCTTCGTCAGTAGCGGCGCGTCGGACTGGCGCATGTAGTACTCGTGGTCGAGCCGCTGCATCATGAACGGCACCCACGCGAGCCCGCTCTCGATCCAGATGGTCTTGAGACCGGGGAACCGCTCCGGGATCCCGTTGATGACCCAGTTGGTCATGTGGGTCATGTTGCAGGTCACGAAGCTCATTGCGTGCGCCGAGAGGAACCGGTTCATCGTCGACGTCATCGAGTCGGCCTGGTTCGGGCCCGCGTGGAAGCCGATCGGCAGCCCGCGCTCCTCGAGCATCCGGTAGAGCGGCATGTAGGCGTTGCGGTGCACGCCCGCGTGGCGCTGGCTGGTAACGAGGAAGCCGATGACGCCGGGGTGGTCGGCGAACTCCTCGACGGTCGCGAGGCAGGCGTCGGGGTCCTCGAACGGCAGGCCGAGCATCGTCTTCACCCGCGGCTCGCGCGGGAGGATCTGGCTGGTGAACCAGCGGTTGTAGGCCTGCAGCAGCGCGCTCGCGACCTGGGGCTGCGGGTGCAGGCCCGTCTCGAGCATCGGCTGGGGGAACACGACCTGCACGTCGATGCTCATCGCGTCCATCGCGCGCCGCACCAGCGTCACGTCGCGCTCGGCGCCGGACGCGGCGCCCGGGGTCTCCTCGGCCAGCGACGCCTGGTGGGGGATGCGTCCGGAGACGTCCTGCATCGTCAGCCCGGGCGGGTGGTTGTGCAGTGCCAGGTGCGAGGCCTGCGGCCAGTTGCGCATCATCTGGTGCGCGGTGTCCTTGAGCACCGGCGAGTCCAGGAACTCGAGGATCTCCGGCCACGAGTCGAGCTCCACGTGGTGGGAGTCGACGTCGACGATGAAGTACTCGTCGAGCCCGTAGCGCTCGGTGTCCCGCGCGGCGTTGGCGAGGATCTCCCGGCTGTCGGTGTGGGTGGTGATCTCCTGCGTGGGCAGGCGACGCACGCCGTCGTCGATGGTCATGAACTGCTCCTCGAGAACCACAGGGCGAGGTCGAAGGGGTTGAGGTCGTGCGCCTTGAGCGCGGCGGTGGCGAGGACGACGGACTCGGTGGGGGTCACGTCCGTCCCGCGCACCGGCTGCGCGTCCTCCTCGGCGGCCACGGCGTAGAGACGCGCCGCGACCGACACCAGCCGGCGGGCGACGTCGGGGTCGAGCTCCGCGATCGCGCCGTCGCCGAGGCCCGCGTCGACCTCGGTGGTCAGCTCGTCGACCAGCGCGGCGATGCGGTCAGACCGTGACACGGATCCGCCCGCCCTCCTCGTCGACCGACACCGCGCGCAGCGCGTAGTCCGGCCGGCCCGGGTGGCGCCCGGTGGTGACGTCGTACTCGAAGCCGTGCCAGGGGCAGACGATGTGCATCTCGTCGTCGTCGAAGGCCAGGCCCAGGCTGCGCTTCTCGGCGTCGAGGCGCTCCCGCACCCGCGAGACGATGCGGCCCTGGCACGCGGGCCCGCCCTGGTGCGCGCAGACGTTCTCGTAGGAGTAGAGGCGCCCGCGGAAGCGGAAGACGCCGACGGTGACGGCGTCGGTCCCCTCCCCGAGGGTGACGACGAGGCGGCCGCGCTCGGCGACCTCGTCGCTCCCGCCGACGTCGTAGGTGCGGGCCGGCGGCGCCGACCCGTCGAGCGTGGTGGTCATGCCGACCACCGTGCGCCAGGCCACAACCCTTGTAAAGTTCAGGTATGTGGGCTGATACATGAGCAATCCTGCGTATTCGCTGCGACAGCTCGCCTACTTCGTCGCGGTGGCCGAGGCGGGGACGCTCGCGGGGGCGTCGGCGACCCTGCACGTCTCGGCGTCCGCGCTCTCGCTGGCCCTCGACGAGCTGGAGCGCTCGCTCGGCGCGCAGCTCACCGTGCGCCGCCGCGCCCACGGCATCCGCCTGACCCCCGCCGGGCAGGAGACGCTGCGCCGCGCCCGGCGGCTGCTGCGCGAGGCCGGCGAGCTCGCCGACGCCGCGGCCGGCGACCCCGGCGAGGTCGCCGGCACCGTGCGCGTCGGCTGCTACACGACGCTCGCGCCCGGTCTGCTCCCCGCGGCGATCGGGCGCTTCACCGCGCACCACCCCCGGGCGCGCGTCGAGTTCGTCGAGGGCTCGCAGGACCTCCTGGCCCGCGGCCTGCTCGAGGGCGAGCTCGACGTCGCCGTGCTCTACGACCACCGCCTCGACCCCGCGCTCGAGCTCACCGCCGTCTCGGCGAACACGCCCCACCTCGTGCTCCCCCGCGGGCACCGCCTCTTGCGCGGGACGGCGCCCGTCGCGCTCGCCGACCTCGTCGACGAACCGATGGTGCTGCTCGACCTCCCGCCCAGCTCCGAGCACGCGCTCGGCGTCTGCCTGGCCGCCGGGCTCTCGCCCCGCGTGCGCTACCGGACCGCCAACGCCGAGACCGCGCGGGCGCTCGTCGGGCAGGGACTGGGTTTCACCGTGCTCGCCCAGGCCGACCCGGAGGCGGGACGGCGCGAGGGGGTCGTCGCGGTGGCGATCGCCGAGGAACCCGCGCCGCTGCCGATCGTGCTGGCGTGGTCGGGGCAGGTGGCGCCGACGGCGACGGCACGGGCGTTCGCGGCGGCGGTGCGCTGCGCGCCCGCGCCCTGATCGCCAGGATGGACGAGGAGCACAGCGACGGCGGGGAGGTCCACCGGTGGACGATCTGCGGGACGACGGCTACATCGCCGCGCACCTGCGCGACGACCTCGACGACGAGCCGCCGCCCTGGCCGCCGCACGAGATCGTCCCGGGGATCTGGCAGTCCGGGAGCCCGGAGCCCGGCGAGCACTGGGACGCCGTGTTCGACCTGCACGGCGGCGCCCCGCCGCTCGAGGACGTCGAGTTCTACCTGCACTGGCTCATCGAGGACGGCCCGGCGCCGGACTTCACGACGCTGCGCGGGCTCGCCGACCTCGTCGACGACATGCGCCGTGCCGGCAAGCGCGTCCTGATCCACTGCGCCGCCGGCATCAACCGCTCGGGCCTGCTGTCGGCGGCGTCGCTGATCCGCGGCGGGCACGACCCCGACGACGCCATCGCCCTCGTGCGCCAGGCGCGCACGGGCGCGCTCAACAATCCGAACTTCGTCGAGATGCTCCACGACCCGCGATGGCGGCCTCGCTCGGAGTGAGCGCGGACAGCGCGGTGAGCTCGTCGAACAGCACCTGCAGCTCGCCGACGTCGGTCGGGCCCAGGCGCTGCTGACGCCCGATGAGCACCGCCAGGGCGAGGTCGGCGAGACGGCCGGCGCGGGCGTCGCCGACCCCGGCGGCGACGAGGGCGTCGGCGACCACCTGGCGGCGCTGCTCGTCGACCCGCTGCTGGACCACGGCCACCCGCGGGTCGCCGTGCGCCCACGAGCGGATCGCCGTCTCGGCCTCGTGCGGGAACGTCAGCGCCAGGTGCTTGAGCACGTCGAGGCGGCCCTCGGGGTCGGGCTCGCGGTCGGCGATCTCGGCGAGGCGGCGGGTGTCGACGGTCTCCCAGTGCTCGAGCAGCGCGTCGACGAAGCCGTCCCAGCCGCCGAAGTGGTGGTAGAACGACCCGCTCGTCACCCCGACGGCCCGGCACAGCGTGGCCAGGCGCAGCCCGGAGCGGCCCTGGTGCGCCAGCAGGGTCATCGCGGCGTCGAAGAAGCCGTCGCGGTTGGTCACCGTCACGTCGCCACCCCCTCGCCGGGAACGTAGCAGCTCCTATGTTCCCGGCGAGGGCGGAACGACGCGGCGGATCAGACGGTCGTGCGCTTCGGCAGGTCGATGCCGTCGGTGTAGTGCTCCGCGGCCGCACGCAGCCACAGCGCCCGGCGCTCCTCGGCGTCGGGCTCCGGGAAGCGCTCGCAGACCCGCGACCGCCCCGGCGACACCTGCTCGCACGGCCCCCAGACCTCGGCGTACTCGTAGGACCCGGCCTGGGTCAGGGCCCGGGCGAGCACCACCGCGTCGTCGTGGTTCTGGCTCCACCCGAGGCTGTGCCAGCCCTCGGCGTCGGGCCGGTGGCCGGGCGGGTCGGCCCAGCCCCGCACCTCCCAGTCCAGCTCCGCGTGCTCGTGACGACGACGGTCGGACAACGGACGCTCGCTCACGGCGATCACGCTCCTCGCGCTGCTCGGCGACGGAGGCGGCCCGGGCGCCCGGAGGATGCGGGCGAGCGGGTCGTCAGTGCCCGGCATACACCTGTCGTTCACCTCGGTCGAGCAGACGAACGGGTCGGAACCGGTCGCCGCGGGAGGGCGGGGCACGGACCGCGGACGATCGTGACCGGACCGTGACCTCACGAGGGCGCGAAGACGAACGAACGGCGCTCTCGCTGCTTCGGATGCAGCGAGAGCGCCGTTCGTTCGGAAACCAAGGGACCCTGCGACGTCTCAGGCGTTCGCCAGCGGCTGCGCCGCGTCGGTCAGCAGCGGCTTGACGCGCTCGCCGAACTTGGTCACGCCGTCGACGAAGTCCGGCCACGTGAGCAGCGCGCCGTCGATGCCCGTGGTCACGGCGATCTCGTCGAACTGCGCCGCCACGCGCTCGTACGATCCCTTGATCACCGGCAGCGACAGGAACGCCATGTTCCCCTCCGCCGCGGGCCGCTCGAGCGACGCGAGCAGCTGCGCCGAGGTGCCGTCGGGGTTGGTGTCGAGCGAGGCGCCGGTGGTCATGTAGCTGATCGCGTCGAGGTCGGCGTTCGCGACGATGTGGTCGCAGAGGCGGTCGGCCTCCTCGTCGGTCTCCTCGGCGATCACGCAGTAGAGCGCGAACGTGCCGACGTCGCGGCCCTCCCCCGCGCCGAGGTCCTTCACCCCGGACGCGATCGACCCGACCTTCGAGCGCTCGGCCATGATGAAGTTCCGGTCGCCGTAGCGGGCGGTGAACGCCTGCCCCGCCGGCGACTGCCCCGCGCACACCACCGTCGGGCGGTGCACCGGCTTCGGGCGCATGTCGGCGTCGTCGAAGTCGAAGAACTCGCCGTGGAACGTCGTCGGCCCCTCGCTCCACAGCGCGCGCAGCACGTCGACGTACTCGGCGGCGTACTCGTAGCGCCGGTTGAAGTAGTCGTCGCCCGGCCACAGGCCCATCTGCGTGTACTCGGGCTTGTTCCAGCCGGTGACGATGTTGAGCCCGCAGCGTCCGCCGGACATCTCGTCGAGGGTCGCGACCATGCGCGCGGCCATGATCGGGTGCGTGGCGAGCGTCGTCACCGACGGGTAGAGCCCGATCTTCTCGGTGACCGCGGCGAGCCCGCCGAACAGCGTGAACGACTCGAGACACTCGCCCCAGAAGTCGCTGGGCCCGCCCGAGCCGCGGTGCTTCATCATCGAGAGCAGGAAGTCCAGGCCCTGCTTCTCCGACTCCTGCGCGATCGCGACGTTGTGCGCGAAGCTCGGCCGGTACTGCGGGCTGCCGGTCGACAGGATGTAGCCGTTGGTGGCGTTGGGGATGAAGACGCCGTACTGCATCAGGTTCCTCCGATGTGGGTCAGTGCGTCGGCCAGGTCGACGACGTCGGCGTACTTGGCGTCGAGATCGGCGAGGTTCTGGTCGTGCAGCGCCGCGCTGCGGTCGGCGCAGGCGTCGCGGACGACGATCGGGCGGAAGCCGTGCGCGGACGCGTCGGTGGCGGTGGCCCGCACGCAGCCCGACGTCGACACCCCCGCGACGACGACGGTGTCGACGCCCCGGGCGCGCAGGGTGGCCGCGAGCGACGTCCCGGCGAACGACGACGCGTGCTGCTTGGCGACGACCACCTCGCCCGCGCTCGGCGCCAGCGCCAGCTCGCCCCACCCGCCGGGCGCTCCGTCGGCGAAGCACGCCAGCGAGGGCACCTTCGACGCGAAGAAGCCGGCGTCGCTCATGTCCGCGGCGAAGCGCACGACCGTCCAGAGCACCGGGACGCCGGCGGACCGCGCGGCGTCGACGAGGTCGGCACCGGCGCCGACCACGGTCGGCGCATCGAGGAAGAACGGACCGCCGGGCTCGGTGTAGGCGCGGACGAGGTCGACGACGACCACCGCGGGCCGCTCGCCCCATCCCACGCGCCCGGCGAACGGGGCGCCGTGCGGGTTGCTCATCGCTGCTCCACCATCACCGCGCGCGCGTTGCCGAGGTGGCAGCGCATCACCGCGCCCGCCCAGTCGCCGTCGCCCGCGCGCAGGGCCGCGACGATCTCGGTGTGGTGGGCGAGGCTGCGCGCCAGCGAGTCCGGGTCGTAGGTGCGGAACGTGCGGGTCACGACGGGCGTGTGCACGACGTTCGCCAGCGCCGCCGCGAGCGCGGGCGCGTGGGCCAGCGCGAGCAGGCGGGCGTGGAAGTCGCGGTTGAGGCCGACGAGCGCGTCGAGGTCCTGGTCCGGGCCCGGGGCGCCGAGCTCCTGCATCCGGCGGGCGAGGGCGTCGAGCGCCGCGAGGTCGGCCGCGGTGACGTGCGCGGCGGCGCGGGCGGTGGCCTGCGGCTCGAGGGCGAGGCGCACGTCGAAGATGCCGTCGAGGTCCTCGCGGGAGAACCGCGTGACACGCGCGCCGCGGTGGGCCTCGAGCTCGACGAGCCCCTCGGCGGCGAGCCGGGTCAGCGCCTCGCGCACGGGAGTGCGCGAGAGGCCGAGGCGCTCCGCGATCTCGACCTCGCCGAGGTGCGCGCCGGCCGGGAGGTCGCCGTCGAGGATGGCCTCACGCAGGTCGGCGAGGGCGCGCTCGGAGGCGCGGCCCGCCCGACGTTCCGTGCTCGTCATCCCTGGCTCCGTTCGATGTTGTACGCAACGTAGGGTGCGTCGCCGGCGCCGACAAGGCACGATCGGCCACAGCCGTCCGCCGTTGTGCACAAGGAGCCGTGCCGTGGGAGATCTGCTGAGCCGTCCGGCCAACCGCCGCGTCCGCCTGCGCGAGCTGCTCGACGCCGGGCGCCCGGTGCTCGCGCCCGGCGCGTTCGACGCCCACTCGGCGCGGCTCGTGGAGCAGGCCGGGTTCGACGTCGCGTACATGACGGGCTTCGGCACCACCGCCTCGCTGCTCGGTAGGCCGGACGTCGGGCTGCTCGGGCAGGCCGAGATGGTCGACAACGCGCGCCGGATGGCCGCCGCGATCGACGTCCCGCTGATCGCCGACGCGGACACCGGCTACGGCAACCCCATCAACGTGATCCGCACCGTCCGCGAGTACGAGCAGGCCGGCATCGCCGGGCTGCACATCGAGGACCAGGTCATGCCCAAGCGCTGCGGGCACCTCGCGGGCAAGGTCGTCGTCCCGGTCGAGGACATGGAGGCCAAGGTCCGCGCGGCCGTGCAGGCGCGCACCGACCCGGACATGGTGATCATCGCCCGCACCGACGTCGCCGCGGTCGAGGGTCTCGACGCCGCGATCGAGCGCGCGAAGCGGTTCGCCGACGCCGGCGCCGACATCCTCTTCGTCGAGGCGCCGACCTCCGAGGAGGCCATCGAGACGGTCGCGACGGCACTCAAGGGGCACCGCCTGCTGTTCAACTGGGCCGAGGGCGGGCGCACGCCGCCGCTGTCCTACGACCGCCTCTCCGAGCTCGGGTTCTCCCTCGTGCTCTTCCCGGTCTCGACGCTGCTCGCCGCCGACACCGCCATGCGCGCCGTGCTCGCCCGCCTGCGCGCCGACGGCACCCCGGCCGCGGTGCTCGACGAGATCGGCGGGCTCGACGCCTTCGCCGCCCGCGAGGGTCTCGACGAGATCCGCGACCTGGAGCAGCGCTTCACGAGCTGAGCGGGGGTGGGGCGTGGAGCGAGGGACGCCCCCACTGCGTTGGACGCATCGAAGGAGTCCCTCGCTCTCCCACGGGCGCGCCGGCTCAGCCCGCCGCCGCACCCCCGTCGCGGCGCCAGGAGTCGCCGTCGAGGTGGTCGATGTCGAGGTCCGCGGCCGCCTGGAGCGCTTCGGGCGAGCGGGCGACCAGCAGCGCCATCCAGAGCGGGTAGTGCTCCTGCTGGCGCAGGGACACCTCGTGCTGGCCGGCGATGAGCATCCCGGGCTTGGGCAGGCGGCACCAGCAGCGGGCGTGGTCGGGCATGGTCGCGTCGGGGTGGTGCGGGCAGTGCACGACGTGGTCGAGCAGGTTCGCGACGCGCTCGCGCACCGTCCAGAGCGTGCGGACCGCGGTCTGCTCGTCGGTCTCCCCCAGCGCGACGCCGCCCTGCTGGCTGAAGCCGATCACCCGCCCGCCGGCGCCCTTCCAGAGCCGCAGGCGCTCGACGGCGTCCGGGAAGACCTCGATGTCGAACGGGCCCCTCCACGGCCGGCCGAGGTCCTCGGGCGTCCGGCGGAGCACACCCTCGATCTCGACGAAGAGCATCGGCACCGCGGGCCGCGACGGCAGCGTCATGACCCGGCGATGCTAGTCCGCAGCCGGTCCATCGTGGAGATTTCCGACGACTGGGACGCGACGGTCACCTGCGCGAACCGGCGCAGCGTGTCGTCGGTGCCGGCGGCGAGGTAGTCGTTCGCCATCGTCACGGCGCCCTCGTGGTGGCGGATCATCGTGTCCAGCCACAGCCGCTCGAACGCCGGTCCGCGCAGGGTCGAGAGCGTCTGCAGCGTGCCGGGGTCGGCCATGCCCGGCATGTGGTGGTGCTCCATCGGCCCGGCCGGCAGCCCCCGCGAGAGGGCCAGCCCCTGCATCTGCCCGATCTCCTCGACCTGCGCGCGGTCGATGCGCAGTGCGACCGCCTCGAGGCCCGGCGAGGCGCCGCGCCCGCCGATCATCGCCGTGAGCTCCAGGGCCTGCTCGTGGTGCGGGACCATCGCCGCCACGAACCCGGCGTCCGGGTTCGCGACGGGGGCGTCCGCGCACCCCGCCAGGACGGCGGCCAGCAGCACGGCGGCGAGCACACGGAGCATCGCCACCGATCCTCCCGCACGTGCGTGATCTTCTGAGCGATAGCTCAGAAGATCACG
>NZ_JBBEGM010000020.1:0-97858 GCF_037400335.1 Actinomycetospora flava | reverse complement strand
CGTGATCTTCTGAGCCATAGCTCAGAAGATCACGCACGTAGGCGCGTTCAGGGACGGTCGACGGCGAAGATCGTCAGGTCCTCCGGGGTGCCCTTGAGCTTCGTGTGCCAGCGCTTGCGGCGCACCGACAGGCGCGAGGAGTCGAGGCGCTCGAGCAGGTCCCCGCTGACCAGCACCTCGCCCGTCCCCGCCCGGTCGCCGAGGCGCGCGGCGGTGTTGACGGCGACGCCCAGGTAGTCCCCGCCCACGCGCCGCGGGCGCCCCAGGTGCAGGCCGGCGCGCATCCGCGGCGTCCAGCCCGCGACCTGCACCCGCGCGAGCCGGTCCCGGGCCTCGAACACGGCCTCGACGGCGGCCTCCGGGTCGGCGAGCGCGGCCATCATGCCGTCACCGAGGCGCTTGACCACCGTGCCCGCCCGGTCGGTCACCGGCTTCTCCCACGCCTCGCTGACCTCCCGCAGCACGCGCTGCACCTCGTCGTCGCCGGCCGCCAGCGCCCAGCGGGAGAACTCGACGAGGTCGGTGAACACCAGCACGACCTCGCGCTCCCCCACCCCGCCGCCGAAGCGCTCGAGCACCGCCTGCCAGAGCTGCAGGCCGCCGAGACCGACCTCCCGCGTCACGCCGGGCCGGTCGCCGGTCAGCCCGACCACCGCCCGCCCCGCGAACTCCGCGTGCCGCGCGCCGCCGAGCGAGAGCGGGTCGCCGAAGTGCGCGTCGCCGGGCAGGGCGCGACGCACCCGTTGCACCGCCGCCCGCAGGCCGTCCGAACGGTCGAGCTCCCGGGCCCGGCGCCCCGCCCGCCCGAGGGCCTCGCGCGTGCGCTGCGCCCGGGTCTGCTCCGGGGTCTGCTCCGGGGTCTGCTCCTCGTCGCCTGCGGGGTCGGCCATACCGTGATCCTCACGCACGGCGCCCTCAGAGCTCCGAGCGGCGCTCCGCGAGCGTGGCCGCGACGTCGCGCAGCTTGACGTTGAGGTCCTGGGACGCGCGGCGCAGCACGTCGAACGCGGCGCCGGCGTCGAGGCCGCGGCGCTCCATGAGGATGCCCTTGGCCTGCCCGATCACGTCGCGGGAGTCGAGCGCGGTCTGGAACTGGACGTCGTGCAGCTCGGCGGCCTCGGTGACCGTCACGTAGGCCAGCGCCGTCGAGACGTGCGCGGCGAGCAGGAGCGCGGCCTCGCGGTCGGTCCGACCGAAGCCCCCGGTGTCGTGGCGGTAGAAGTTCAGGGCACCGCGCAACGGCCGCTTCTCGCCGACCGGGAAGAGGCCGACCGCGAACACGCTGCCGGCGCCGAGCTCCGCGGCGGCCGGGCCGAAGCGGGGGAACGTGTCGTCGCGGGCGAGGTCGTCGCTGCCGGCCACGCCGAGCCCACCGGCCTCGAGCGCCCGGACGCAGGGGCCCTCCTCGAACTCATACTGCAGGCCGTCGAGCCGCACGGCGAGCTCGTCGGAGTACGCCGGCGTCGAGTAGCCGTCGTTGCCGCCGCGGCGCAGGGTCACGCTGGTGACGTCGGCGGTCGCGACGACCCGGCGGCTGAGGTCGACGACCCGTTCCAGGACGGCGTCCATCCCCCCGGTGCCCGGCGTGGTGAGCAGCTCGCGCGTGAGGTCGCCGACGGCTCCGGCGAGCAGCCCGATCCGCGGGCCGCCGGCCGGCGCGGACCCGTTCTGCGGGTAGCCGTCGTCGCCCTTGGCGCGCTCGGTCGCGTCCTCGGCCACGAACGCGGTGCGCTCCGTGTCCCAGTCGACCTGACTGCCCTGCCCCGTCACCGCATCTCCCCTCACGTCCTGCCGTCCTGTCCGCCACCATGCTGCCCCGCCCGGGCGCCCGGCGCGTACCCGAGCGCACCGTCGGCTACACCACGCCGCCGTCCGCCGCCAGCGCGGCCGCCACCCGCCCCGCGAGCACCACGTTCCCGCGGTAGACGGCCACGTTGACGTCAAGGCTGCGCCCCTCGGTCGCCCGGTGGACGTGGTCGAGCAGGAACGGCGTGGTGTCGTGGCCCGCGATCCCCCACTGCGCGGCCTCCGCGAGCGCCGCGTCGAGCACCGCGCGGTGCTCGGCGACGTCGAGCTGCGCCTCCGCGGCCACCGGGTTGGCCAGCAGCACCGCGCCGGACAGTCCCAGCGCGTCGCGTGCCCCCACCACGGCCGCCGCCTGCGACGGATCCTCGACCCGCGCCGGCACCGGCACCCCGGCGTCGTGCACGTAGAACCCCGGGAACGCGTCGGTGCGGTAGCCGAGCACGGTGACGTTCAGCGTCTCCAGGCGCTCGAGCGTGGCCGGCACGTCGAGGATCGACTTCACCCCCGCCGACACCACGAGGATCGGCACGGCGGCGAGCGCGACGAGGTCCGCGGACTCGTCGAACGTCGTCGACGCCCCGCGGTGCACGCCGCCCAGCCCGCCGGTCGCGAACACGCCGACGCCCGCGCGGTGGGCGAGCAGGGCCGTCGCGGCGACCGTCGTACCGCCGTCCGCCCCGCGGGCCACGGCGACCGGGAGGTCGCGGACGCTGACCTTCTCGACGCCGTCGGTCGCGGCGAGGCGCTCGATCTGCGCGTCCGTCAGCCCGACGACGGGCCGGCCGGCGACGACGCCGACGGTCGCGGGCACGACGCCCGCGTCGCGCAGCAGCGCCTCGGCCTCCCGCGCGACCTCGAGGTTCCGCGGGCGCGGCAGGCCGTGGGTGAGGATCGTCGTCTCCAGCGCGACGACCGGGCGTCCGGCCGCGAGCGCCGCCCGCACCTCGTCGGACACGACCACCGACATCCGCGACTCCCCTGCCCCTCACCCGATCGGCCGCTGGATCATGCCCGCCCCGCGCGGAAGCGTGCGGAGCGTGACGAACACGGCGGCCGAGCCGGTCGACCCGGCGTCGACAGCATCGCCCACACCACCGCCCCCACCGCCGGGCGTCCACCCCTCGGTCGACCAGATCGTCGGCGCGCTGCACGCGGCGGGCGACCGCGTCGTGCTGCGTCACCCCGAGGGCGAGACCACCGGCGCCGCGCTGCTGGCCCGGATCCACCGGTACGCCGGCGCGCTGGCGAGCCTGGGCGTCGGGCCCGGCGACCTCGTCGCCCAGTACGCGCCGAACCGCGCCGACGCGCTCGCGGTGCGCTACGCGACCCACCTCGTCGACGCCGGCGCGGTGTACCTGTCCGCGCCGCCCGGGGCGGACCGGCGCGCGCAGCAGCTCGCGCAGATCGACCCGGCGCTGGTCGTCGTGTTCCCGCAGACCGCCCACCTGCTGCCGGAGACGGGCGCGCCGTTGGTCGCCGTCGGGCCGGTGCCGGGCGTCCCGCGGCGTCTCGACGAGCTCGCCGCCGCGCAGTCGCGCGAGCCGTTCCCGTCGCGCTCGCACTTGTCGGACCTCGGCACGGTGCTGTCCTCGGGCGGCACCACCGGCATCCCGAAGAGCAGCGTGCGCGACGTCGCCGCCTGGGCCGCCGCCGTCGCCACCCCGCACCGCCCGGAGCGCCGCCAGCTCGCGTCGGGCGCGGAGGCCTACCTCACCCAGATCCTCGTCGCCCAGACGATCATCGGCGGCGGCGTGGTCGTGCTGCGCGACGACTCCGAGCCCGCCGCGCTGCTCGAGCAGGTCGAGGCGGAGCGGATCACCGACCTGTTCCTGGTCGAGCCCCAGCTCGTCGCGCTCATGGACCACCCCGACGTCGCGCGCCGGGACCTGTCGACGCTGCGGACGCTCACGCACATCGGTGCCTCCGCCCCGCCCGCCCTGCGCCGTCGCGCCGTCGAGCGGCTCGGCCCCGTCCTGCAGCACACCTACGGCGCCAGCGAGATGGGCATCGTCAGCGCGTTGCGCCCCGACGAGTACGACCCCGCCGATCCCGGGCGCGCCACCAGCGCCGGGCGCGTCCTGCCCGGGGTCGAGGTGCGGTTCCGCCGTGACGACGGCGCGCTCGACCCGGAGTTCGGGAGCATCGAGGTGCGCTCGGCCGCCATGGCCCACGGCTACCGGAACCGCCCCGTCGAGCAGGCCGAGCACTTCGTCGACGGCTGGTACCGCACGGGCGACCTCGGCCGCCTCGGCGCCGACGGGCACCTGCACATCCTCGGGCGGGCCGCGGACTGCGCCGTCGTCGACGGGCGGCTGGTGACGCCGACGGGCATCGAGGACACGCTGATGCGCGTGCCGGGGGTGCGGTACGCGGTGGTGGTGGCCGACGGCGACCGTCGCGTGGCGGCGGTGCAGTCGTGGGACGGCACCCCGGCCGATCCGCGGGCGTGCCGCGACGCCGTGGCCGCCGAGCACGGCGATGCGGTGGCGGCGA
Organism: Actinomycetospora flava; assembly: GCF_037400335.1. Lineage (NCBI taxonomy): Bacteria > Bacillati > Actinomycetota > Actinomycetes > Pseudonocardiales > Pseudonocardiaceae > Actinomycetospora > Actinomycetospora flava. Next base: position 93,559 of record NZ_JBBEGM010000020.1, on the reverse strand, counting down.
CGTTCGTGGTCGTCGCGGTCGACGAGGTCCCGCTCACCGAGCAGGGCAAACCCGACCGGTCCGCGATCTCGGCGCGGGCCCCGTCCTCGTGAGAGCGTGCGGACCGTGAGCGGATACACCGTCGCCGACCACCTCGTCGACCGGCTGGCGGAGCTGGGGGTGGACCGCGTCTTCGGGGTCCCCGGCGACTACAGCCTCGCCATGCTCGACCACGTCACGCACCACCCGACGGTGCGCTGGACCGGGTGCACCAACGAGCTCAACGCCGGCTACGCGGCGGACGGCTACGGGCGCCTGCGCGGGATCGCCGCGCTCTGCACGACGTTCGGGGTGGGCGAGCTCTCCGCGATCAACGCGATCGCCGGGGCCTTCGCCGAGCACGTGCCCGTCGTGCACATCGTCGGCGCGCCCGCGCTGACCTCGCAGGCGCAGCAGCGCCCCGTGCACCACACCCTCGGCGACGGGCGGTTCGGGCACTTCACCGCGATGCACGCCGACATCACGTGCGCGCGGGCGACGCTCACCCACGAGAACGCGGTGAGCGAGATCGACCGGTTGCTGCGCGAGGTCCGCGACCAGCGCCTCCCCGGCTACCTCGTCATTCCCGCCGACGTCGCCGCCGGCCCCGCCGAGAGCGCGCGCCCGGCGCTGCCCGCGACCGTCGACACCACCGACCCCGAGGCGCTCGCCGGCTTCGTCGACGCCGCGCGGCGCCTGCTCGAGTCGGCGTCGACCCCCGACGACGTCACGCTGCTCGCCGGGCTGACCGTGCACCGTCTCGGGGCGGGCGAGACGCTCGCCCGGCTGCTCGCCGCCGGGCCGCTGCCGCATGCGGTGACGCCGTGGGCGAAGAGCCTCGTCGACGAGAGCGCACCCCGCTTCGCCGGCACCTACACCGGCGCCGCGAGCCCGCCGGCCACGCGCACGGCCGTCGAGGACGCCGCGGTGCTCGTCGTCGCCGGGGTCGTGTTCACCGACCTCAACAGCGGCATGTTCACCCAGCGGATCACGCGCAGCCGCACCATCGACCTCGCCCCGCGCACCGCGGCGGTCGGCGCGGCGACGTTCTCGCCGGTCGAGCTGCCGACCGCGCTCGCGGCGCTCGAGCCCCTCGTCGCCGAGGTCGCCGCGCGCCGCGACGGGCCCGCACCGTCGGAGCCGCTCGCGGCCCCGACGCCCGCCGCGGGCTCCGCCCCCGACGGCGAGGCCCTGAGCCAGAACACGCTGTGGGCCGAGGTCAGCGGCTTCCTGCGCACCGGGGACATCGTGCTCGCCGACCAGGGCACCAGCTTCTACGGGATGGCGCCGCACCGGCTGCCCGCGGGCGTCACGTTCGTCGGCCAGCCCCTGTGGGCGTCGATCGGCTACACGCTGCCCGCCCTGCTCGGGACGTGCGCCGCGCTGCCCGGGCACCGCGGCGTGCTGCTCATCGGCGACGGCGCGGCGCAGATGACCGCGACCGAGCTCGCGAGCGTGCTGCGCGAGCGCATCCCCGCGGTGATCGTCGTCGTCGACAACGACGGCTACACCGTCGAGCGCGCCATCCACGGCCCGGACGAGTCGTACAACGACATCACGCCCTGGGACTGGCCGGCGCTGGCCCGCGCGATGGGCGGCGGGGAGCACCTCGTGGCGACGCGCGCGACGACCGTCGGCGAGCTGCGCGCGGCCTTCGCGGGCGCGACGACGAGCCCGGACCGCGTGACGCTCGTGCAGGCCGTCGTCCCCCGCGACGACGTGCCGGACCTGCTCGCCGCGCTCACCGCGGTGCTGGGGTCGGCGCCGACGCCGGCGCCGACCTCCTCCTGAGGTCGCGGCGCAGCTCCCGCCCGCCGCGGGCGTACCAGCCGGCCATCAGCGCGACGGCGAGCGCGACCTCGGCCGCGCTCCCGCCGTAGTACATGACCTGGGCGCCGAGCCGGATCTCCGCCGGCGTGCCGCCGTCCGCGGGCAGGACGCGCGCGTACATCAGCTTCGCGAGCACGTCGTGCCCGGCCGCCGCGACCAGCAGCGTGAGCAGCGCGCCGACGAGCCCGGGGCGGCGCGGGAGCGGGTCCGCCCCGGCCACGACCACCGCGAGCAGGAAGCCCGCGAGCACCATGTGCAGGTCCACCAGCGCCATCACGGCCGGGTGCGCGTGGGCGAGGGCGTAGAGGTCGGTGAGGTAGAACGCCGCCATCCCGCCGAGGTCCAGCACGAGCACCACGGGCGGCCAGGTCAGCACGCGCGCCGGGCGGCCGTGCAGGACGCGCAGCAGGCGCCGGCGGCCGGGCGCGGGCAGGGCGCGCAGCGCCAGCGTCACCGGGGCGGCGAGGGCGAGCAGCAGCGGCCCGACCATCGCGAGCAGGAGGTGCCCGGCGACGTGCAAGGCGAACGGTGCGCCCGGCAGCGCCAGGGCGACCGCCAGCACGGTGACCCCGCCCGCGGCCGCGAGCCACCGCCCGGCGGGCCAGCGGTCGCCGCGGCGGTGCAGCCGGAGGCCGGCCGCGAGGTAGGGCAGGGCGACCAGGAGCGCGAGCAGGGCCGGCCACCAGCCGGCTCCTCCGGCGTGGTGGTGCGCGTGGTTCACGACGCCTCGACCTGCCGCGCCCGGCCGGTCAGCAGCACCGCCCCCACCACGACGCCGAGCGCGCCGCTGACGTTCCAGGCGAGGTCGTAGGGCAGCAGGTCGACCTCGTAGCGGATCTGGTGCAGACCCAGCACCTTGTGCTGGAACAGCCCGTCGTAGACCTGGAAGACGCCCCAGCCGAGCAGGCCGCCGGCCCACACCCGCTTCGGCACCGTGATCCGGCGGCGCTGGAGGTCGGCGAAGAGGAACAGACCGACGACGATCGCGATCCAGCCGCCCGCGTGGAAGATCCCGTCCGACACGAGCCCGGCCTCGAGCCCCGCGCCGTCGTAGAAGTGGTGCCAGTGCAGGAGCTGGTGGAAGACGGTCTCGTCGAGGAACGCCGCGACGCCCACCCCGATGAGGACGCCGGCGAGGACGGAGCGCCCGGTCGCTGTCATGGGGCGTGGTGCCCGGCGCCGACCGGGCCGCACACCGCTCAGCGCAGGTTCTTGTAGCCCGGGTGCACGCCGGGCGTGAGGCCCTGGTCGGCGGCGACCTTGGCGAGCAGCTCGCGCAGGCGCGCCTTCTCGTCGCCGTCCAGCGCGGCGAGCACGGCGTCGTCGTGCTGCCGGGCGACGCGCCCGATGTCGGCCATGAGCGCCGTGCCGGCGTCGGTGAGGTGGACGGCGTGCAGGCGCCGGTCGGTCGGGTTGCGGCGGCGCTCGACGAGCCCGCGCTGCTCGAGGCCGTCGACGAGCGCGACGAGCCGGGTCGCGGGCGTGCCGAGCAGCTCCGCGAGCGCCTGCTGGCTGCTGCCCGGCGCGCCCGCGATCGCGCGCAGCAGGCCGGTCTGGGGCGGGGTCAGGTCGAGCTCGCCGATCCGCGCGGCGAACGCCTGCGCGGCGTGGGTGCCCAGCTGCGTGAGGAGGAAGGCGCTGCCCACGGGCGGCGGGTCGCTCGACGTCACGACGAGAACCATAGAGCTTGACAAACGGTGTCACCAGGTCGACCGTTACATCTTGTCATCGTCCACCGCGAGAAGGAATCGTCATGGCCGCCACCCCGCCCCGGACGCCCGGCTGGCCGCGGGTGCTGTGGGCCGCCGGCGCGGTGCTGCTGGTCGCGATGGTCGTGCACGTCGTCGCGCTGGTCCTGCTCGGCGGGCCCGTCGGCGGGCCGGTGTCGCTGCGCAAGCCGGCGACGTTCGCCGAGACCGGCTGGCTGCTGTGCTGGTCGGTCGCGACGGTGCTGCCACGGCTGCGCACGCGCGCCTGGCAGCGCCACGTCGTCGGGGCGACCGTGCTGGCGTTCGCGCTCGGCGAGACCGCGATCATCGCGGTCCAGGCCTGGCGCGGCGTGCCCAGCCACTACAACTTCACCACCCCGCTCGACGCCGCCCTCATGCGCGGCGGCGCGGCCGGGACGGCGGCGGTGTTCGTCGTCGGCATGGTGGTGCTGCTGGTGGTGGCGCTGCGGTCGCCCGTGTCCCGCGCCCTCCGCCTGGGTGTCGCCGGCGGCGTCGGTGTCGTGCTCGTGGGCTGCGCGGTCGGCATGGTCATGATCTCCACGAACAGCGGGGTCTACCGGGGCGGCGTCGGCAGCGGCTTCGGGGCCACCGGCGCGTACTTCGGCCCCGACCCCGCCACCGTCGGGCCCGACCTCGCCGGGTTCCGCCCGGCCACCGCCGGCGGCGACCTCGTGCTCCCCCACGCCATCGGCGTGCACGGCCTGCTCCTGCTCGCGGTGCCGGCCGTCCTGCTCGCCGGCACCGCGCTGCGCGACCGCCTCGCCCCCGTGGCGACGATGGTCGCGGCGGTCGGCCTCGCCCTGCTCGTGCTGCTCGCCCACGCCTTCCGGATGCTGCCGCTCGACGCCCTCGACACCCCGGCGCTGGCGGTGCTCGCGGCGTGCGCGGCGACCTACCTCGGCGGCCTCGCCGTCACGGCGCGGGCGCTGCTCGCTCGTCGCCCGGGTGAGGATCGCACCGACGTCGAGACCGGCGCCTGAGCGACGGCGGCGTGCCCACCGAGGACGGCTCCTCTTTCACGAGAACGCTTCGATCTCCGGAGCGTTTCCACCGAGGAGCTCGAGCCCTCGGCCCGCCATCAGGCCTGGGCCAGCGGCTCCGTCCGGGCCGGAGCGGCGAGCCGCTCCCGCAACCGCGGCGCCACGTCCGCGTAGGCGCCGGGGTCGACGGGGTTGAGGTACTGCTTGACCCGGGCGCCGCGGGAGATGTCGAGATCCAGGTCGCCGAGCACCTCGTCGACGTTGTGCAGCGAGAACGGGATGATCTTCGTGCCGCGGGCGTGGTGGCCGTCGGTCGCGGCGTTCATGAACGCGATCTGCTCGTCGACGGCCTCGCGCATGGCGGCCGGGGGCGGGAGCTCCAGCCGCCCGGCGAGGTGCGCGGCGATCCAGGCCGCCGCCATCTCGGCGTTCAGCGGGCTGAAGAACGAGGAGTTGTAGCCCGCGAAGGTCACGTCGTCGACGTCGGTCGGCAGGATCTGGCGGTAGAGCAGGAAGTTGCCGCGCTCGTCGAGCAGGCGCGCGGCGACGTCGTCGGGCAGGAACGGCACGCCCTGGCGGAACCCGGTGGCGCACACGAGGGTGTCGGCGCGCAGCACCGCGCCGTCGTCGAGCTCGACGTGCGGGGCGCCGTCCTTCTCGAGCAGCCGGACGATCGTGCGGTCGCGGCGCACCGCGATCTCGCCGGCGCGCACGGCGTCGTAGAAGCCGTCGGTGGTCAGGCCGATCGCGCCGCGCACGATGTCCTCGAAGCACCCCCGCGGCACCAGGTCGAGCTCCTCGAGCCCGAACTGGCGCGCCGACACCGGGCCGAGCGAGTCGAGGATCCGGGAGCGCAGCCCGTTCGCGGGACCGTGCAGGAACTTCTCGATCCCGCGCAGGTAGCGGTAGCGGAACAGCGACTCGCCGAGGCGGGTCAGCAGCAGGTGCTTGAAGTTGAGGAACCCGCCGACCCAGCGCGGCACCTTCCACACGAGCTGGCGCGCCACGACCGTCGTCGCCGCGGCCGTCGGACCCACCGCGACCGCGACGTCGCACGCCGTCTTGCCGTAGCCGAGGACGACGACGTGCCGGTCGCGCACCTCCTCGGGGTCGTGCAGCGCGGTCGCGGGCAGCACCTGCCCGCCCGCGGAGGTGAACTCGTCGACGCCGGGGAAGGTCGGCATCGCGGGCTCGCAGAACACGCCGTTGGCGACGACGAGGTGGTCGACGACGTCGGTGCCGGCCGACGTCGTCATGGTCCACCCGGACCCGTTCGGCACCGCCGCGGTGACCTCGGTCCCGAGGCGCAGCAGCCGGTCGACGCCCGTGTGGGCGGCGTAGGCCTCGAGGTAGGCCTGCACCTGCTCGCCCGAGGGCCACTCGGGCAGGTCGCGGGGCATCGGGAAGTCGGAGAACGCGTACGTGTCGCGCGGGCTCTGCGTGCACAGGCCCGGGTAGCGGCGGGTCGCGCTCCAGACGCCGCCGACGTCGGGCGTGCGGTCGTAGACGACGACGTCGTGGCCGACCTCGGTGAGGACCTTCGCGGTGACGAGCCCCGCGACCCCGGCGCCGACGATCCCGACCCTCACGACGAGCTCTCCGCGGGCAGGCGCAGCTCGATCCCGAAGTCGGCCATGATCGCCTGCATCACCGAGAGGTCCTTCTTGCCCGGCGGCAGGTCGGCCAGTGCCTGGTAGTAGGCCTCGAGGCCGGCCGGCGAGACCACGGAGATCACGCGCGCCTCGTCCTCGTACGGGTTCCGGAACGTGTGGACGACGTCGCGGGGCAGCAGCAGGTAGTCGCCGTGGCCGATGGTGACCTCCTCGCCGCCCAGCATCACGTCGAGCTTCCCGGCGATGCAGATGAACGACTCGTCCTCGCGGGTGTGCACGTGCGGCGGCGGCCCGTTGACGCCGCCCGGGATCGCGTACTCGAACAGGGAGTACGCGTCCCGCGTGTTCTCGCCGGTGGCCTTGGCCGTGATGTTCAGCCCGATGGCCGGGATCTGCCGACCCTCCCGGGACGAGAGCATGTACCCGCCGCCCAGTGACATCGGTGCCTCCTCGTGTGGGTGGAGTCACAGAGTCCGAAACGGGCAGGCGCGCCACCAACATCGCGTCCCGCTCACTGGGACCGATGACGCTGCGGGGTCGGCCGGCTACCGACGCGCGCTGTACGCCCGCGACGCCGCCGCGGCCGCGAGCTGCACCGGCGGGCCCGCGCGCTCGGAGCGCACCGCCGCCGACGGGCCGGTCACCGAGAGCGCCGCGACCACCTCGCCCAGCGGGCCGAAGATCGGCGCGGCGACGCAGGAGACGCCGATGTTGCCCTCCTCGCGCTCCACGGCCCAGCCGCGGTCGGGGATGGCGGCGAGCTCGCGGCGCACGGCGTCGGGAGACGTCAGCGTGCGGGGCGTCCGCGCGGGCAACGGCCCCGCCAGCGCGGCGTCGACGGCCGCCGCCGGCGACCACGCCATGATCGCCCGCCCGAGCGCCGAGCAGTACGCGGGGATCGTGCCGCCCACCTGCGAGAGCATCGGCATCGGCCGGTGCCCGGTGATCTTCTCGACCACGAGGACCTCGGTGCCGTGCAGCACCCCGAGCTGCACGGCGACCTTCACCGCGGCGTGCAGGTCGTGCAGGAACGGCAGCACCGCCTCGCGCAGCTCGTGGCGGATCGGGACCAGCCCGGAGAGCTCGAAGAGGCGCTGGCCGATGCGGTAGCGGTCGTCGGGCTTGTCCAGCCAGCCCAGGCGCAGCATCCGGTCGGCGGTCCGGTGGGTCGTCGAGCGCGGCAGCCCGCAGCGGTGCACGAGCGAGGCCAGCGTCAGCTCGCGGTGGCTCGCGTCGAAGGCGTCGAGGATCGCGGCGGCCCGGTCCAGACCGCCCGCCAGATCCCGGACGTCCCGCTCAGTGGGACTCGCCATCGCTGTCTCCTCGCACCGCGCGTCACGCTCGTGACGGGGATCGAACAGTGGAGGGCGTCATCAAGGCAACCACGGCGCTGGTCGGCGGCGGCGCGAGCGGCATCGGGCGCGCGACCGCCGAACGTCTCGCGCAGGACGGATGGGACGTGGTGCTCGTCGGCCGCACCGAGGAGCGGCTGCGCACCGCGGCCGACGGGATCGAGCGCGCCACCGGCCGGGCGGTGCACCACGCGGTCGCCGACCTCGGCGACCCCGCGGCCGCGGCCCCGCTGGTCGGCGACGTCGAGCGGCGCGTCGGTGAGCTGGGCGTCGTCGTGCTCAACGCCGGCGGACCGCCGCCGGGCCGGATCCTCGACGTCGACGACGACACGTGGCGCCGCGGCGCGGAGCTCGTCCTGCTCGGGCCGCTCGCGCTCGCCCGCGCGGTCCTGCCCGGGATGCGGGCACGCGGCGAGGGACGTCTGGTCCTGGTGACCGGGACGGCCGTGCGCCAGCCGATGCCCGACCTCGCGGTCTCCACGGTGCTGCGCTCGGCGGCCACGGCGGCGGCGAAGCTGCTCGCGGGCGAGGTCGCCGCCGACGGCGTCACCGTCAACTGCGTGGCGCCCGGCCCGATCGCGACCGAACGGCGCGCGCAGATCCTCGCCAACCGCGCCGCGTCGAGCGGCGCGAGTGCCGGGCAGGCGGACGCCGACGACCTCGCGGTCGTCCCGGCGGGCCGCGCCGGCGATCCCGGGGAGATCGCCGCGGCGATCGCCTTCCTCGCCTCGCCCGGTGCGGGCTACGTGAACGGCACGACCCTGACCGTGGACGGCGGACGGACGGAGACCGCGTGGTGATGACGCCGTGAGCGCTTTCGACATGGCCGCCTTCCTGGCCGGCCTCAACCCCGAGGTGCCGCCGAGCGGCGCGCGCCCGCTCGTCGTGCACGCCGACGAGCTGCAGGCCCTGCCCGCGGGCGAGGTGCACAACCCGACCGCGCTGTCGGTGGTCGGCGACCTGCCGACCGCGACCTTCGAGCTGTTCCGCCAGACGATCCCGCCGTCGGCGAGCTCGGACATGCAGCGCCACCACCACGAGACCGTCCACTTCGTCATCAGCGGCGAGGGCTACTCGGAGATCGAGGACGAGACCGTCGAGTGGCGCGACGGCAGCTTCGTCTACACGCCGCCGTGGACCTGGCACCGCCACTACAACACGTCGGCCGAGCGCCCGGTCGAGTTCCTGACGATCGAGAACTCGCGGCTGCTCGGCGCGCTGGGCGTCAACCGCCGCCAGAGCGCGGGGCTGGTCACCGTCGCGGAGGCACGGGCCATGTTCAAAGGGGATCCATCGTGAACGACCACGTCAGCATCTGGGCCGAGCTCGCCGACGTCGACCACGAGCTGCGGCACGTGGACGTGGGCGGGGTGCGCACGCGCGTGCTGCGCGCCGGCGCCGGGCCCGACCTCGTCCTGCTCCACGGCACCGGAGGCCACCTCGAGGCCTACGCCCGCGACATCGCCGGGCTCGCGCGGACCTTCCGCGTCACCGCCTACGACATGGTCGGGCACGGGTGGAGCGACCTGCCCGACACGCCGTTCACCGTCGACGTGCTCTCCGACCACCTGCTCGGGCTCATGGACGAGCTCGGCATATCCTCGGCGCACCTGTCCGGCGAGTCGCTCGGCGGCTGGGTGGTCGCCTGGACCGCGGCGCACCACCCGGAGCGCGTGCAGCGGATCGTGCTCAACACCCCGGGCAACATCACGAACAAGCCCGAGGTGATGAAGCGGCTGGTGGCGAGCACCACGGCTGCCGTCGAGGACCCGAGCGACGCGACGGTGCGCGCCCGCGTCGCGTGGCTGTTCCACGACAAGGACATGGTCACCGACGAGCTGGTGGACCTGCGCCGCGCCGTCTACACCCGCGACGGCTTCCGGCGGGCGGTCGACAACATCCTCGTCCTGCAGGACCCGGTGACCCGCGCGCGCTTCGGCTGGGATCCGTCCTGGGTCGGGCGGATCACGGCGCCGACGCTGCTGCTGTGGACCGACCACGACCCCACCGGCGGGCTCGACGAGGCGCAGATGCTGCTCGACTGGTTGCCGGACGGCCGGCTGCACGTCATCACCGGCGCCGGGCACTGGCCGCAGTGGGAGAAGCCCGGCGAGTTCGTCGAGCAGCACGAGACGTTCCTGCTGACGGTGCACACCCCGGTCACGGCGGTGCGCGCATGAGCGAGATCGTCGGCTTCGTGGGGATGTCGCACTCCCCCTTCGCCACGCTGCTGCCGCCGACCGGGCCGGACGACCCCGGCGCGCCGTTCCTCGCCGACGCCGCCCGCGTGCGCGACGCCGTGGCACGCCTGGCGCCCGACGCCGTCGTCGTCGTGGGCCCCGACCACTTCCACGGCAACTTCTACGACGTCATGCCGCCGTTCGTGCTCGGCGTCGAGACGGCCGTCGGGTTCGGCGACTTCGGCAGCACGTCCGGACCGCTGCCGCTGGCGGGCGAATTGGCGTGGAGCGTGTACGACGGGCTCACCGACGCCGGGTTCGACCTCGCGCTGTCGTACGCGCTGACCGTCGACCACGGCATCGTGCAGAGCTACGAGATGGCCACCGGCGGGACGACGGTCCCGCTGGTCCCGCTCGTGGTGAACACCGCGGCGCCGCCGCTGCCCTCGCTCGCCCGGTGTGTCGCGCTCGGCCGGGCGCTCGGCGACGCGCTGCAGGCCGGCCCGGCGGGGCGCGTGCTGCTCGTCGCGAGCGGCGGGCTGTCGCACTGGCTGCCGTCGAACGACCCGCGCGACCCGTCGGTGGTCGGCGACAAGCGGGAGTCGCTCATCCACGGGCGCCAGGACGCGCAGGCGTTCGCCGCCGCGCGCGAGCCCAAGGTGCGGGCGATGGGCGGCGACCCGGAGGCGCGGGTCAACGACACCTGGGACCGCTGGTTCCTCGAGCGCCTGCGCGCCGGCGACCTCGACGCCATCACCGAGCTCGGGCACGAAGGTCTCGAGAAGGAGGCCGGGACCGGCGGGCACGAGATCCGGACCTGGCTCGTCGGGCTCGCCGCGGTCGCCGCCCCGCTGCGGTGGACGAGCTACGAGCCGGTGCCGGAGTGGATCACCGGCATGGGCAGCGGCGCGACGTTCGAGGTGGCCTGACCGAGCGTCGCCAGGACGGCGCGGTGGTCGCTGCCGGGCAGGTCGAGGACGCGCGTGGAGCGCACCGCGATCCCGCCGCCGGCGAGTACGTGGTCGATCCGGAAGCCGAGCCACCGGGGCCACCACGCCGGCCAGGTCGGCGGCCCGCCGGGCACGCGGGCGTCGCCGAGCGCGGCGAGCGCGCGGTGCTCGGTGGTGCTGTTGAGGTCGCCGGCGATCACGGTGGGGCCGTCGGCGGCGCGGCGCCACGCGGCGAGGAGGTCGAGCTCGTCGCCCCAGCGCTCGACCACGCCGGGCACCGGGGCGACGGGGTGCGCCGCGAGCACGCGCACGTCGTCGAGCGCGCCGCCGGAGACCTCCAGCCAGCCGTAGAGCCCGCCCGCCTGCACGGGCGTCACGCGGACGTCGCCGAGACGCGGGGCGGCGAGCACCGTGGTCCACGGCCCGTCCGGGTCGTCGGGCACGTGGCGGTGCGGGCGCGGCGGGGGAGCGCACCAGGCGCGGAGGTCGAGGTCGGTCAGGTCCTCCTTGAGCCGCGCCAGGTACCGCTCCCCGGCCTCGGGCAGCACGACGAGGTCGGGGCGCTCGGCGCGCAGGATGGCGGCGAGGGCGGCCGGGTCGGCGCGACCCTGCCAGACGTTGGCGACGAGGACGGTGAGGCTCGTCCGTCCCCGGGTGGTCCGGGCCCGGCGCCGCGGGTCGGCCAGCACGGCCCCGGCGACGACCCCCGCGCCGGCGGCGGCGGGTCGGAGGCGGGGCGCCGCGGACGCCAGGGCGGCGACCACCCCGACCCCGCCGGCGAGCGCGGGCCGCGCCGCGAGCAGCACCGGCCACGGCGGGCGGCGCTCCAGCCGGGCGACCTCGGGGACGAGCAGCGCGGCCGCCGCCCCGACGCCCGCGGCGAACCCGAGCCAGCGCGCCATGACACCTCCCCCGCGTCCGGTCCGATCATCGTCCTCCCGCGTCACGCTCGCCGGTGTGAAGCCCGGATCGTGTCCACGACGGCGGCCGCGGGTCCTGTCCGATGCGTCCATGACGGGGTCGTGGCGACGGGGACAGGATCGTGGCCATGACCGAGACCCGACTGCTGAGCACCGTGATCGCGCGCCCGTGGAAGGACGTCTACGCCTACGCGGCCGACCCCCGCCACCTCGTCGACTGGGCCGCCGGGCTGGCGAACGCGCAGGTCGAGCCGGCCCCCGGCCGCCCCGGGGTCTGGATCGTCGACGCGCCGTTCGGGCGCTCCGAGGTGACCTTCGCGCCGGACAACGAGTTCGGCGTGCTCGACCACGTCGTGCGCATGCCCGACGGCACCGACGTCCCCAACCCGCTGCGCGTGGTCCCGCTCGGCGACGGCGCCGAGGTCGTGTTCCACGTGCGCCGCCGCGACGGCATGAGCGACGACGACTTCGCGGCCGACGCCGCGGCGGTCGCCGAGGACCTCGACACCCTGCGGCGGATCCTCGAGACCGGATGAGTCCTCGCCGCGTGGACCCACGGACGTCACTTCCGGGGACTACGGTCACTTCACATGACCGACCGCGAGGTGGAGTCCGTCGCGTACCCCGGCCCGGGCTCGCGCCCCTTCCGGCGCGACCTCGAACCGATCGCCCCGCACGTCATCGTGCTGTTCGGCTGCACCGGCGACCTCGCCAAGCGCAAGCTCCTGCCGGGACTCGCGTACCTCGCCGAGTCGGAGCTGGCCCCGCAGATCCGCATCGTCGGCACCGCGATGGAGGACCTCACCACCGAGGACTTCCGCGCGATCGCCCACGACGCCGTGCAGAACTACGGGATGCACCGGCTCGCCGAGGACGACTGGGAGGACTTCGCCGCGCGCCTGTCCTACGTCCCCCAGGGCGCCGGGCCGGAGGGCCTGACCTCGGCGGTGAAGGAGGCCCAGTCGCAGCTCGGCGACGACGCGCGCCTCCTGCACTACCTCTCGGTGCCGCCGAAGGCCGCGCAGGCCGTGGTCGAGATGCTGCGCGACGCCGACCTCACCGCGGCCTCGCGGGTGATCATGGAGAAGCCCTTCGGCCACGACTTCGAGAGCGCCGTGCGGCTCAACGACTTCGTCCACAAGGTCTTCGACGAGTCGCAGGTCTTCCGCATCGACCACTTCCTGGGCAAGGAGGCCGCCCAGAACATCCTCGCGTTCCGCTTCGCGAACGGCCTCTTCGAGCCGATCTGGAACCGGAACTTCATCGACCACATCCAGATCGACATCCCCGAGGAGCTGGGGCTCGACACCCGCGCCTCGTTCTACGAGGCGACCGGCGCCTACAAGGACATGGTCGTCACCCACCTCATGCAGGTGATGGCGTTCGTGGCCATGGAGCCGCCGACGGCCCTCGAGCCGCGGTCGATCAGCGAGGAGAAGAACAAGGTTTTCCGCTCGATGCTGCCGATCCACCCGAACGACGTCGTCCGCGGCCAGTTCGGCGGCTACCGCGACCACCCGGACGTCGCCAACGACTCCGACACCGAGACCTTCATCGCCCTGCGGGTCGGGCTGGACAACTGGCGCTGGGCGGGCGTCCCGTTCTACCTGCGCACCGGCAAGCGACTCGCCGAGGGCCAGCGGATCATCTCGATCGCGTTCAAGGAGGCGCCGCGCACGATGTTCCCGCAGGGCTCGGGCGTCGGCACCCAGGGCCCGGATCACCTGACGTTCGACCTCGCCGACTCGTCGCGGGTGTCGCTGTCGTTCTACGGCAAGCGCCCCGGCCCCGGCATGCGGCTGCAGAAGCTGTCGATGCAGTTCTCCACCCAGGAGACCGGCGAGGCGAGCGACGTCCTCGAGGCCTACGAGCGCCTGATCCTCGACGCGATGCGCGGCGACCACACGCTCTTCACGACGTCGGAGGGCATCGAGTCGCTGTGGGAGCGCTCGATCCCGCTGCTCGCCGACCCGCCGCCGGTCAAGCCCTACCCCGTCGGCTCGTGGGGCCCGAACGCCATCCACCAGCTGATCGCCCCGAACGCCTGGCGCCTGCCCTTCGAGCGCGCGTGGCGGGAGAAGAAGTAGCAGGTCACCGCCGCGTCAGGGCCTCGTCGATCGTGCGGTGCACGTAGCTCGGCGGCGCGTCGGGGTCGGGGCGCCAGGACGGGAGCGCGTCGGGCGCCTCCGAGGGGGCGGTGCTGCCCTCCCCGTACTCGAACAGCCACCACAGCGTCGACCACGGGTCGAGGAGCCGGGCGAGGCGCTGTCCGCCGTGGAACGGGGTCGGCTCGGTGACGACCTCCGCGCCGGCCGCCCGGGCCCGGTCCACGACGGCGTCGAGGTCGCCGACGTAGACCTGCAGGAGACCGGGCGTGGACGCCCAGTGCGGCTTGGCGTCGCAGAGCATGATCGTCGAGCTGCCGACCCGGACCTCGGCGTGGATCAGCAGCCCGTCGGCGTCGACGGTGTGGGCCGCGCGGGTCTCGCGCCCGCCGAAGACGTCGGCGACGAACCGGATCCAGCCCTCGGCGCCGCGCACGGCGACGAAGGGGTTCACGGTGCCGTAGCCCGGCGGGAGGTCGGGGCCGGTGAGAACGTCCATCCCCCGAGCGTGCTCGCAGAGGAGGACAGGAACGGTCCTCAATCCGGCAGCATCGGCATCTCGAGTCCCTGGTCGCGCCCGAGCAGCGTCGCGCGCGTGACCGCGGAGAGGCCGTAGCGCTCACGGACCTCGTCGACGGCGCTGTCGAGCTGGATCGGATGGGTCTCGCCCGCGAAGGGCAGCTCGAGCTGGCTGCCGCCGGAGTCGTCGAGGTTGCCGACGTTCACGCCGAGCATGGTGAGGCCGCGCTCGTCCATCAGCGGCGCCGCGGCCTGCGCGAGCAGCCGGATCGCGGCCAGGATCGCGTCGGTCTCAGCGGTGGAGCGGGCGAGGGTGTGCGAGCGGGTGGCGCGGCTGAAGTCGCCGAAGCGCAGCCGCAGGGTGACCGTGCGCCCGGTGCGTCCCGCCCGCCGCATGCGCCGGGTGACGCGGTCGACCAGGCCCATGAGCACGGCGTCGACGCGCTCCGGCGGGATCGGCCGGTTGCCCATCGCCCGCTGCGCACCGATCGAGCGGCGCCGGCGCCCCACCTGCACGCGGCGGGGGTCGCGGCCGTGGGCGAGGGCGCCGAGGTGGCGCCCGGCGGCCTTCCCGAGCAGCGACTCGAGGCCCGGCGCGCCCATCGCCGCGAGGTCGCCGACCGTCGTGACGCCCTGGCCCCGCAGCTTGCGCGAGGTGACCTCGCCGACGCCCCACAGCACCTCGATCGGCAGGGGGTGCAGGAACTCGAGCTCGCCGCCGGGCTCGACGACGAGCAGCCCGTCCGGCTTGGCGACGCGGCTCGCCACCTTGGCCAGGAACTTCGTGGCCGCCACCCCGACCGTGATCGGCAGCCCGACGTCGTCGGCGACCTGGCGCCGCAGCCGCGCCGCGATCTCCGCGGGTGGGCCGGCGATGCGCCGCAGGCCGCTGACGTCGAGGAACGCCTCGTCGATCGAGATCGGCTCCACCAGCGGCGTGACCGACCCGAACACCGAGAAGACCGCCCGGCTGGCGCCGCTGTAGGCCTCCATGCGCGGCGACACCACGATCGCGTCGGGGCACAGGGCGCGCGCCATCCGCCCGCCCATCGCCGTGCGCACGCCGCGGGCCTTGGCCTCGTAGCTGCAGGCGAGCACCACGCCGCCGCCGACGATCACCGGGCGCCCGCGCAGCGCGGGGTCGTCGCGCTGCTCGACCGAGGCGTAGAAGGCGTCGAGATCCGCGTGGAGGATCGTCGGCTCGCCGGGCACGAACACACGTTCGCATGCCGGGCCGACTCCCGTGAATTCCTGGAGCCACTGCTTGCGCAAACCTCTAGGTCCAGCTATAACTATGGTCATCGCAGTCAGCAAGAACGCAGTACGTCAAAGGAAGGAGATGACCGATCGTGCTGCTGAACTACGACCCCTTCGACACCTTCCGTGCCCTCGAGCGCCTCACCGGTGCCTCCCGCCAGCAGGCGGTGAGCGGGATGCCGATGGACGTGTACCGCGCCGGAGAGCACTTCGTCGCCTCGTTCGACCTCCCCGGGGTCGACCCCGGCTCGATCGACGTGTCGGTCGAGGGCAACGCCCTGACGGTGACGGCGGCGCGCACGGCGCCGAGCAGCGACGGTGACTACCTCGTCGCCGAGCGCCCGCGCGGGCGCTACAGCCGCCAGCTGGTGCTCGGACGCGACCTCGACCTCGACCGGCTGCACGCCTCGTACACCGACGGCGTGCTCACGCTGACGATCCCGGTGGCCGAGAAGGCCAGGCCCCGCCGGGTCGAGATCCAGCACACCGCGGGCGCGACGTCCATCGCGAGCGGTCACCACCACGACACCGAGGAGGCGCCGACGTCCTGACATCCCCCTGGAGCACGACCACGACGACCATCATCGGAACGTGAGCACCCGCCGGGACGGCCCGGCGGGTGCTCACGCGTGCGCGCGGACACGAGAGAGGAGGCCCGGATGGGCACGGAACGCCTCGACGACCACGACTACCCGGCCCTGACCATCGGTCAGGCCGCCGACCTCATCGGCGTCGCGCCGGCCTTCCTGCGCAGCCTCGACGCGGCCGACCTCCTGCACCCGCACCGCTCGGAGGGCGGGCAGCGGCGGTACTCCCGCCGACAGGTCGACTTCGCCGCGCGCGTCCGGGCGCTGTCCGACGAGGGCCACACCATCGCCGGGGCGGCGTCGATCCTCACCCTGCGCGGCGACCTCGCCGACGCCCAGCGCGACCTCGAGACCGCCCGCGCCGAGCGGGACGAGGCCCGCGAGGAGCGCGACGAGGCGCGCGCCGACCTCGCCCGCGCCCGCGACGACCTGGACCGCCGCGACGGCGGGTGACCTCAGTCCGTCAGGCGCAGGATGATCCGCTCGCCGGGGTCGCGGCCCAGCAGGCGCGCCACGGACCCGACGAGGGCGAACAGCCCGATGGCGCGGTACTGCCAGCCGTACTTGGCGGCGAGCGCGCGCCGCGGGCCCTCCTGCGCGGCGGGATCCGCGACGATCTCCGCGCGGCCCTCGACGGTCGGCGCGTCCGGGGCGACGGTGCCGCGGCGGTCGCACGGGCGCAGGACGACGCGCGGCTCGCGGCGGGCGCGCTTGACCTTCCCGCTGGTCGCGGCCGTGATGACGACGAGGGCGTCCCCGTCGCGGGCGACCCACACCGGGGTCGGCACCGGCTCGCCGCTGCGGCGGTAGGTCGTCAGCGAGACGAACTCCTCGTCGCCGAGAGCGGACACGTCCGTGGGCGCACTCACCGAATCACCCCACCACGTGTCCGGTGTTCCTGCGCGCCGGGGGGAACATGACCCCCATGGCCACCACGACCACGGCCACCGCCGCTCCCCGGGCCACCACCGGCCGCCGCCCGCGCACCCGCCCGGCCGACCTCGTCCTCGAGGGCGGCGGGGTCAAGGGCATCGGGCTCGCCGGCGCCGTCGCGGCCATGACCGACCGGGGCTGGACGCCGCACCGCATCTCCGGGACCTCGGCCGGCGCGCTCGTCGGCGCCATGGCCGCCGCGGGGGCCGCGGGCGAGCAGCTCGGTGAGATCACCGCGCGGCTGGACTTCCGCGAGGTCGCCGACCGCAGCGGCATCGGGCGCCTGCCGCTCGCCGGGCCCGCGCTCGCGTTCCTCGGCGGGCAGGGCCTCTACCAGGGCGAATGGCTGCACACGTGGGTCGGGCAGGAGCTCGAGGCACTCGGCGTGCGGACGTTCGGCGACCTGCGCATCGACGACCCGGCGCTGCCGCGCGACCAGCGCTACCGGCTCGTCGTGACGTGCTCGGACCTCACGCTCGGCCAGCTGGTGCGCCTGCCGTGGGACTACCGCGCGGTCTACGGGCTCGACCCGGACGAGCAGCCCGTGGCCGACGCCGTCCGCGCGTCGATGGCGATCCCGTTCCTGTTCAAGCCGACGACGCTGACCAACCCGCGCACCGGGGTGACGTCGACGCTGGTCGACGGCGGGCTGCTGTCGAACTTCCCCATCGACTCGCTCGACCGCACCGACGGCCGCGAGCCCGGGTGGCCGACGTTCGGGGTCACGATCACCACCGCGCCCAAGCCGGGGATCGGCGACAACGTCGCCCTGTTCCACTCGCGGTGGTTCGACATCCCCCAGCCGGCGCCGCTGCGCCTGCTCGAGCAGCTGATCACCACGATGATCCTGGGCCGCGACCAGGCCGTCATGAACCAGCCGTGGGTCGCCGCGCGCACCATCCACATCGACGCCGGCGCGGTCGGCCTGCTCGACTTCGGGATCAGCCCGGCCCGCGCCCGCGCGCTCTACGAGACCGGGTACGCGTCGGCCGCCGAGTTCCTCGAGCACTTCGACTGGCGGCGGTACAAGCGCCGCTTCCGCCGGGACTCCAGCGACTCCGTCAGCGGCGCGGGGTGAACGGACGGGACCGCGCCGAGCACGCGGCGCGCGAGCGGCTCGTCGCCTCGCTGCTGCGCGAGCTCGACCCGCCGGCCGTCCGCGAGGGCGACACCCTGCGCCTGACGCTGCCCGCCGGTGTGCTGGGGGTCGGGCTCGCCACCTGGTCGCCGACCGGCCACCACCGGCTGTCCGGCGACGTCACCCTCGACGGGCGGCCCGCGACCCACGACGAGGTCGTCGCCGCGGTCCTCGAGACGGTCGCCGGCGGCGAGCCCCCCGACCACCTCGCCGCGCTCGTCGCGAACAGCGTCGACCGCACCGCCCGCTACCTGGACGCGCCGGCCCACGCGACCGGCGACCCCACCCGCGACGCCGAGCAGGCGCTGCGCCTCGGCCACCCGTTCCACCCCACCCCGAAGAGCGCCGAGGGGCTCGACGACGCGGACCTCGCCGCGTGGATGCCCGAGCTCGGCGCGTCGTTCGTCCTGCACCACCTCGCGGTGCGCCCGGATCTCGTCCTCGCCGGCGGGGCGCCGGCCGACCCGCCGCCCGCGGTCGCCGACCGCCTGCCCGCGGGCTGGACCGCGCTGCCCGTGCACCCGTTCCAGGCCCGCGTGCTCGCCCGCGACCCGACGCTCGCGCTGCTCGAGGCCGAGGGCGGCGTCCGGTGGCTCGGGCCGCTCGGCGACCCGGTGTGGCCGACGTCGTCGGTGCGCACGGTCGTCGACACCGTCACCGGGGCGTCGTGGAAGCTGCCGCTGCGGGCGCGCCTCACCCACTTCGTGCGCACCACCCCGCCGGAGCAGGCGCGCCGGGCCGTCGACGCCGCCGCGGTGGTGGCCCGGCTCGGGGCGCTGCCGCCGGGCTTCGGTGTGATCGCCGACCGCGGGTTCGCCACGCTCGACCCGGCGGTCGGTGGCGAGCGCCTGGCCGCCGACCTCACCGTCATCACCCGGGCGCCGTTCCCGCCCGGACGCCCGCGCGTGCTCGCCGCGCTGCTCGAGGACGGGCCGCGCGGCGAGGAGCCGCCGCTGGCGGGCGAGGTGCGCGCCGCCGGCGACGTCCACGCCTGGCTGCGGCGCTGGCTCGCGGTGTCGCTGGTCCCGCTGCTGCAGGTGTACGGGGCGGTCGGGCTGGGATTCGAGGCCCACCCCCAGAACACGCTGGTCGCGACCGACGCCGACGGGTGGCCGGCGGCGTGCTGGGTGCGCGACCTCGAGGGCGCCCACGTGCGCCGCGACCACGTCCCGCCCGGCCTGCCCGCCGACTCCCCGCTCGTCTACGCCACCGAGGAGGCGTGGCGGCGGCTGCGCTACCACGGGGTGGTCAACCACCTCGCCCTGCTCGTCGCGGTCCTCGGGCGGCACACGGTCGGCGAGGAGGCGCTGTGGGCGACGGTCGCCGCGGTGCTGGCGGAGGTGTCCGACCCGGCGGCGAGGCCGTGGGCGCAGGACCTGCTGACCAGCCCCACGCTGCCGGCCAAGGCGCATCTGCGCAGCTGGGCGGCCGGTCGCGGCGAGGACCCGGTGTACCTCGACCTGCCGAACCCGATCAGGATGGGCCCATGAGCTTCACCCACGTGGTCACGTTCAGCTGGACCGGCGACGCCGCCGACGACCCCGCCGTGGTCGACGGGATCGCCGACAGCCTGCGCCGCTGGATCGCCGACGCCGAGCTCCCGGGTCTGCGGTCGTGGTCGTGCGGGCGCGACGCCGGGCTCGCGGGGAACAACGCCGACTTCGCGGTGGTCGCCGTGTTCGACGACGTCGACTCCTACGCGGTCTACCGCGACGACCCCGAGCACCGGCGGATCATCGACGAGCAGATCGCGCACCGCGTGGGACAACGCACGGCCGTGCAGTTCGCGGGCTGACGGTTCCGGGAGCAACATCGGTCCCATGACGGGCTTCGAGCTCGGGACCGACGGCCCCGGCACCATCCTCACCGCGGTCGACGGGTCGATCACCTCGCTGCGCGCCGGCGCGTACGCCGCGGGGCTCGCCCGGCGCCAGCACGCCCACCTGCTGGTGGTGACGGTGGCGACCACGTCGTCGCTCGCTGCCATGGCGCCGGGCGCCCTCGCGGTGCTGAGCGACACCGCCCAGCAGCTCGCCGCCGAGGTGCAGAGCGACGCCAAGCGCTACCTCGAGGACCTGGCGCTCACCGGCGAGCTCGTGCGCGTGCAGGGCGACCCCTACAACGAGATCGTCCGGCTGGCCGACGACCGCAAGGTCGACCTCGTCGTCGTCGGCGCCTCGACCAGCGCCGGTCACCGCATCGTCGGATCGCTGGCGGGGCGCCTGGTGCGCGCCGGGAAGTGGCCGGTCACGGTCGTTCCGTGACCAATCACCCAAACGCACCAGCGGAGGCCTTGCCACTTCACCTACAGTGAACCGGGTCACTACTCCCGCCCGTGCCCCCGAGGTCGCCGTGACCACCCGTCTGACCCCCGCCAGCCCCACCCATCTCGCGCCGTCCTACGCGACGCCGGCCTGGCTGCTGCGGGGCCTCACCAACGAGCCGGGGGTCCTGAGCCTCTACGCCGGGCGCCTGCGGCTGACGACCGGCGCGGGCGTGGTGTTCGACGCGCCGCTCGGTGCGGTCGAGCGGCTGGCGTTCCCCTGGTACCACGGCTCGAGCGGGCTGCGGGTCACCGTCGGCGGGCGTCGCCACCGGGTCACGCTGACCCGTCCGAAGGGGGCCGCGTTCCCGGCGACCCGCCTGCTGGACGCCTCGCGCTCCGAGCCGGGCGTCGAGCGCGCCAACGGCGTCACCGTGCACACGGTGCTCCAGGGCCGCGGCGCCGGGCGCGTCTGGCGCACCCTGCTCGACGTCTGAGCGCGCGTCAGCCCATGTTGGGCTGACCGTTCGAGGCCCCGAGACCGCCGTCGACGGGGATGTGCGCGCCGTTGACGAAGCGCGCGTCGTGGCTCGCCAGGAAGGCGATGACGTCGGCGACCTCGGCCGGCTCCGCCGCGCGGCCGATCGGGATGCGCTGCCGGAACGCCGCCATGGTGTCGTCGTCGGAGCGGGGCCCTTCCGACATCTCGGTCACGGTGAGGCTCGGGTGCACGGCGTTGACGCGCACGCCCTGCCCGCCGTGGTCGAGCGCCATCGCGTTGGTCAGGTTGGTGACCGCGCCCTTCGCCGCGTTGTAGGCCGCCATCGACCAGTCGCCGCCGAGCCCGGACACCGAGCCGACGTTGACGATGCTGCCGCCGACCTCGCGCAGGTGGGGCAGCGCGGCCCGCGAGGCGAAGAAGACGCCGTCGACGTCGGTCGCCATGACCCGGCGCCAGGCGTCGCTGTCGAGGTCCTCGACCGTGCCCGGCTCGGCGACGGCCGCGTTGTTGACGAGCGTGTCGAGACGCCCGTGCTCGGCGACCACGTCGGCGATCAGCTGCGACACGCCCTGCTCGTCCGACGTGTCGGCGACGCGCGCAACCATCGTCGAACCCGCGGGGGCGTCCGCGACGACCTTGTCGAGCTTCTCCTGCGTGCGTCCGGTGATCACCACCGTGGCGCCCTCGGCGGCGAAGCGGTGGGCGGTGGCGGCGCCGATGCCCGACCCGCCGCCGGTCACGATGACGATGGCACCGGTGAATCTGCCGGCGGCACGGCCGTCGGCCACGCGATCTCCTCGAGTCATCGGGTCGGCTACCCGCCGCCCGTGTCGTCACCCGTGGTGTCGAGAAGGTCACCTCGGGTGGCGGGACAGCGGAACCTAGGTCACGCTGACCTATGTGTGGGTGGACGTTCTGCTGCTGAGCCAGCTCGCCCGGCGGCCGTCGCACGGCTACGAGCTGCGCCGGCGCGTCGAGGCGGCCACGGGGATCAAGCTGCACAACAACTCGCTCTACCCGGCGCTGCGGCGGTTCGGGGAGGCGGGCGCCGTCACCCGCACGCTCGAGCCGCAGGAAGGGCGGCCGCCGCGGCACGTCTACACGCTGACCGACGTCGGCCGAGAGCTGCTGCACGACCAGCTGGCCGACCTGCCCGAGGAGCTCGCCGGCGACGAGGCCGAGTTCCTGGCCCGGCTCGCCGGGTTCGGGCGGCTCTCCCCCGACGAGCGGCGGGGCGTCCTCGCCGCCCGCGGGCGGGTGCTGGCCGAGCGGCGCACGCGGCTGGCGGGGCTGGCGGAGGCCGCGGCGCCGTCACCGGAAGCCCCCGACGACCCCTGGGCCGCCCTCGTCCTCGACGAGGTCCTGCGCCGCATCCGCGAGGAGCAGGCCTGGCTCGACCGACTCGCCCACCGTGCCGACGACCCCACCGAGGAGACGACGTGACCACCACCATCACCACCTCGACCGCGCACGACGACGCCCCCGACCTGCCGCAGCTGCCGTTCCCGCGCGAGGGCGTCCTCGCGATCTCCCCGCTCTACGAGCGCCTGCGCGCCGCCGGGCCGATCACCCGCGTGCGCACGCCCGCCGGCGATGTCGTCTGGCTGGTGACGCGCTACGAGGAGGCCAAGGCCCTCTTCGCCGACCGCCGCCTCGGCCGCTCGCACCCGAAGCCCGAGGAGGCCGCCCGCGTCTCGGACGCCGGCGTGATGGCCGGCCCCAGCGGCGACCACGAGCACGAGGACGCCGACCACACCAGCATGCGGCGTCTGCTCACCCCCGCCTTCTCGGCGAAGCGGATGCGCCGCCTGCACGACCGGGTCGCCGAGCTCGCCGACGGTCTGGTCGACGGTCTCCGGCCCTCCGAGGACGGCGTCGTCGACCTGCACGCCGGGTTCTCCGTGCCGCTGCCGATCTTCGTGATCTGCGAGCTGCTGGGCGTGCCGGTCGAGGACCGCGTGTACTTCAAGGACCTCTCCGAGCGCATGGCCACCCTGTCGGGCGACGACCCGGCGGTCGCCCGGGCCGAGTTCGAGCGCTACACGGCCGGGCTCGCCGAGGCCAAGCGCGCCGAGCCCGGCGAGGACGTCATCTCCGACCTCGTCGCCGCCCAGGAGCACGACCCGCGCCTCACCGACGCGCGGCTCGCGGAGCTGACCGTCGGGCTGCTGTTCGCCGGCCACGAGACGACGGTCAACCGGCTCTCGCTCGGCGTCGTGCTGCTGCTGGTGAACCCCGAGGTGCGCGACCGGTTGGTCGCCGACCCGGCCGGCTCGGTCGACGCGGTCGTCGAGGAGGTCCTGCGCCTCGCCGAGCCCGGCGGGATGGGGCTGCTGCGCTACGCGCACGAGGACGTGACGGTCGGCGAGGGCGCCGAGGAGGTCACGATCGCGCGCGGCGACGGCGTCGTCATCGTCACCAGCGCCGCCAACCGCGACGAGGGCGCCTTCGACGCCGCGACGGCGTTCGACCCCGACCGCAGCCCGAACCCGCACCTGTCCTTCGGGCACGGGCCGCACTTCTGCATCGGGGCGAGCCTCGCGCGCAC
This sequence comes from Actinomycetospora flava, assembly GCF_037400335.1. Classification (NCBI taxonomy): domain Bacteria; kingdom Bacillati; phylum Actinomycetota; class Actinomycetes; order Pseudonocardiales; family Pseudonocardiaceae; genus Actinomycetospora; species Actinomycetospora flava. Next base: position 70,134 of record NZ_JBBEGM010000020.1, on the reverse strand, counting down.
CGAACTGCGAATCGGCCTGACGACGCTGTTCACGCGCCTGCCGGGGCTGGCGCTCGCGGTCGACCCGGAGCAGCTCAGCCTGCACACCGAGCGCCTCACCGGCGGGCTCGACACCCTCCCGGTGCGCGTCGCCTAGAGCTCGGTGCGGCGGGTCACCAGCGTCTCGGCGACCTCGCGGAGCTTGACGTTGAGGTCCTGCGAGGTGCGCCGGAGCACGTCGAACGCCTCGTCGGAGGTCAGGCCGCGGCGCTCCATGAGCACGCCCTTGGCCTGGCCGATGACGTCGCGGCTCTGCAGGGCCTCGAGCAGCTGGGACTCGCGCAGCTCGGACGCCGTGCGCGCCCGGACCGCGTGGATCGCCGTCGCCGCGTGGGCGGCGAGGACCAGCGCGAGGTCGCGGTCGACGGTGTCGAGGCCGTCCGGTGACCACGAGTAGAAGTTCAGCGAGCCGAAGCGGGGTGGCGCGCCACCGGGGAACATGCCGGTGGCGAGCACCGCGCCGAGCCCGAGGTCCGCGGCGGCGCGGGCACCGAACGCCGGCCACGTGACGCCCGGGCCCGTCAGCCGGTCCATGGCCGCGCCGACGCCGGTCCGGAACATCGCGGTGTGGCTCGGGCCCTCCCCCACCTCGTCCTGCAGGGCGTCGGCCTTCTGCGCGGAGGGGTGGCTCGCGGCGACGGTGTCCAGGCGCCCGTCCGGGTTGCGCAGCACGACCGAGACGACGTCGGCGCCGGGGACGATCGCGTGCGCGGCCTCGACGACCCGCTCGACGACACCGACGACGCCGGCCGTGTCCGGCACGGCGAACAGCGCGTCGGCGAGGGCGACGAACGCGTCGGCGAGGCGGCCGTCGATCTCGCCGGACTCCGACGTGCTGTCGACGGTCATCGTGGTGCCCTTCGAGGTCGCGGTCGGAACGGTCGGATCCCGAGGAAGTATCCGCGTCCCGCCCGCGTCCGTTACCCGCAGGGCCCGTGTGAGCGACGGGTCACCGTGCGATGAGCTGCCCCAACCGCTTCGTCAGCTTGACGTTTTCGCGGTAGTCGACCGGCACGACGATCACCGACGGCTTGTCGCGGCGGTCGAACGCCTCCTTGAGGGCGGGGCGGAACTCGTCGGCCGCCTCGATGCGCCGGGCGTGGCAGCCGAGGCCCTGGGACACGGCGACCAGGTCGGGCGTCGTGAACTCGGTGCCGAAGTGGTGCCCGAACTCCACCTCCTGCTTCCAGGAGATCAGCCCGTAGTCGTTGTCCTCCCAGACCACGTTGACCGGTGCGACACCGAGACGGGTGGCCGTGGCGAGCTCGGCCATGTTCATCATGAAGCCGCCGTCGCCGGACAGGGCCACCACGCGGCGCTGCGGCTCCACCAGCGCCGCCGAGACGCCGCCGGGCACCGCGATCCCCATCGAGCAGAAGCCGTTGGAGATGATGCAGGAGTTCGGCGAGTACGTCGGGTAGTGCCGCGCGACCCACATCTTGTGGGCCCCGACGTCGCTGATGAGGATGTCCTCGTCGTCCATCTCGGCGCGCAGCTCGGCGAGGATGCGCTGCGGCTTCATCGGAAAGTCGCCGGTCTCGGACTCGGCGCCCGCCCCGGCCTCGGTGATCTCCTCGGTGAGCGACTCGCGCACGCGGTGGTGCAGGTGGACGTCCTCGTAGTGGTGCGCGTCGGTGAGGCCCTCGTTGATCGCCCACAGGGTCGCGGCGACGTCGCCGACGATCTCCACGGTCGGGCGGTAGGCGTCGTCGACCTCGGCCGGGTCGAAGTCGATGTGCAGCAGGCGCTTGGTGCGCCCGATGTTCCAGCGCGCGGGCGGCCACTCGACCATGTCGTAGCCGACGGCGATGACCAGGTCGGCGGCCTCGAAGACCTCGGTGACGTAGTCGCGCGACCCGAGCCCGACCGCGTACAGGCTGCGCTCGTGGCGGTCGGACAGCGCACCCTTGCCCATGAACGTCATGCCGGCGTAGATGCCGGTGGCCTCGACGAACCGCTGCAGCTGGCGGCTCACGCGCGTGCGCACACAGCCCTGCCCGACGAGCAGGACGGGGCGCTCGGCGCGGGCGATGAGGTCCAGGGCGGCCTCGACCGACTTCTCGTCGGGGACCGGGCGGCGGACCTTCTCCGGCGGCACGATCGGCGCGGCCTCGACCTCGTGCTTCGCGATGTCCTCGGGCAGTTCGACGTGCGTCGCCCCCGGCTTCTCCGCCACGGCCAGCTTGAACGCCTTGCGCACGACCTCCGGGATCGTCGACTCGTCCCGCAGCGACGTCGTCCACTTGGTGATGGGCGTGAACATGTTGACCACGTTCATCGCCTGGTGCGACTCCTTGTGCAGGCGCGTCGTGGCGCCCTGCCCGGTGATCGCGACGACCGGTGAGTTGTCCATGTTGGCGTTGGCCACGCCGGTGACGAGGTTGGACGCGCCGGGGCCGAGCGTCGACAGGCAGACGCCGGGCCGGCCGGTGAGGCGCCCGTAGACGTCGGCCATGAACGCCGCGCCGGCCTCGTGGTGGGTGGGCACGAAACGCACCGGCGACTCGCGCATCGACATGAGGAGGTCGGCGTTCTCCTCGCCGGGCACCCCGAAGACGTACTCGACGCCCTCGGCCTCGAGACACCGCAGGAACAGGTCGCTCGCCCTCATGTGTCGGTCCACTCCCCGGGATCGGTGCGCCGTCGGACCACGGTCTGATGCCCATGACGGAGGTCGAGCACACCCCGGAGCACCTCTGCGGTGGTTCCGGTCTCTGTCGGTCCGGGTCGCGGTGGGGCTCTTCCCGGTGGTCGGAGCGGGGTCGGGGAGATCAAGGGCGTCCTCATCCCCCGTCGTCCGCGCGGCGGAGTGCACCAGGGCGCTCCTGATCTCGGGGAGCGGGTCAGCGCTGCCGGACGCGGGTGCTCGTCCCGGTGCCGGCACCGGTGTTGGACGCGTCCGTGCCGCCGTCGGCGGAGGAACCGCCGGTGACGTCGGGGGTGCCCGTCCCCTGGCTCGTCGTGGCGGCGTTCCCGCCGGTGGCGGCGGCGCCCTGCTCCGACCCGGCCAGATCCGACACCGACGCGAGGGAGTCGCCGATCTTGAGGTCGTTGAGGAAGATCGTCGCCGGTTCGGCCGGGCCGCCGGTGTGGCGGTAGATGCCGGTCTTCAGGTAGTCGAACGAGTCGATCATCGTGCCGCGGGGCGGGCGGAAGTCCTGCAGGACCTGCTGCCCCTCGCGGTACACCGACACCGACCCGCCGCCGATCTCGAACTCGATGTCCATCTGCACGGCGAGGTTCCGCCCCGCCTGCACCGGACCGAGATCGCGCACGCGGTCGCCCACGTTGGCGAGCCAGAGGCGCCCGTCGACGACCTCCAGCGCCACCGGGGGCGAGGTGTTGCTGCCGCCGTCGTGCAGCTGCCAGATGACCTGCCAGTCCTGCGTGTCGACGGGGAAGTCCTCGGGCAGGAAGGCGCTGTAGCCGAAGAAGAGGCGCTGACCCTCGCGGATGTTCTGCGCCTCCTCCGGGCGCACCTCGGACCGCTTCGCGCCGCCGGGCACCTCGAGCTTGACCACCTGCCGCCCGGGCACGTTCGGGCTCTCGACCTCCTCCGGGTTCAGCCCGCCGCCCTCGACGTTGCCGCCGGTGGAGTCCTGGAACCCGGTCAGCCCGGACGTGAGCGCCCAGAGCGCGCCGGTGTCGGCGCCGGCGGAGCCGGTGCTGGTGCTGTTGCTGGTGTCGGCGCCGGCGGAGCCGGTGCTGGTGCTGGTGCCGGTGTCGGCGCCGGCGGAGCCGGTGCCGGTGCTCGTGCTCCCCGTACTGCCCGTGCCGCCCGTGCTCGTGCCGGTCCTATCGTCGGCGTTGCCCGTCCCGCCGGTGCCGGTCTGCTCGCAGGCCGAGTCCGTGGTGGCGGGGTCGTCGGCGCCGGGGGCGGTGGAGCCGGAGCGGCCGATCCCGGAGTTGCCCGTGCTGCGGGGGCTCGACGTGCTCGACGGCTCGTCCGGCGGGGTGGTCGTGCGGGGCGTCGACCCGGACCCGCTCGAGCTGCCGGTGTCGCCGCGTGTGCAAGTGCTCCCGGTGCCGCTCGTTCCCGCGTCGCCGTCCGGCGGGATGGTCGACCGGGGCTGCGACCCGGACCCGGTGCCGTCGTCGCTGCCCGGTGGTGTCGTCGACCGGGGCTGCGAACCGGACCCGGTGCCGGTGTCGGCGTCGCTGCCCGGCGGTGTAGTGGACCGCGGCTGCGACCCCGATCCGGTACCGGCGCTCCCTCCCGGGGCCGTCGACCCCGGCTCGTACCCGCCGCCCGTGCTGCCGCCGGGCGGGGCCGTCGTCGAGCTCCCCGATCCCGCGCCGGGCGCGGCCGTGGTCGCCGGCGCCCGTCCGCTCCCGCCCGTGGTGTCCGTGTACTCGTCGCCACCACCCGGCACGAGGCCGCCGTCGGCCGGGTCCTCGCCGGTGCCCGACCCGGGCAGCTCCGTCGCTCCCGGCGCCGTCGTCTCCGGAGCCGTCGTGCGCGGCGCAGTCCCGCCCGGGGCCTGCGTCTCGTATCCCGAATCGCCGGGCGCCCTCGTCCGCGGGGCTGTGCCACCGGTGCCAGTGCTGCCGGGAGCAGCGCCGTCGGGTGCGGTCGTCTCGTACTCCGAGCCACCGGGAGCCGTCGACGCGGGACTGCCGCCCGTCGCTCCGCCGGGCGCAGCGCCGTCAGGCGCGGTCGTCTCGTACTCCGAGCCACCCGGAGCGGTCGACCCGGGCGCGGCGGGGTCGGGGGCCGCAGTTCCCGGCGCCGGCGCGCCCGTCTCGTACTCCGAGCCGCCCGGCGCGGACCCGCCCGGCGCGTCCGTCTCGTACTCCGAGCCACCGGGCGTCGGCGCTCCGGACGAGGTGGTCGGCGCACCCGACGACGCCGGCGCGCCGGCCGGGTTCGCCGTGGGCCCGTCGGACGCCGGGAGAGAGGTGATCAGCCGGCCGAGGGACTCGGACGCCCACTGCGTCGCCGGGGTATTCGGCGCGACCTCGAGCCGGTCGTACCCGCCGTGCTCGGGCGCCGCGACGGCCTCCTCGAGGGCCGGCGGAGTGGCTCCGGGCGCGGTGGCGCACACGGGGTCCTCGGGAGCGCAGACCTGGATGGTGCGCGCCGCAAGCGACCCGAACCCGCCCGCGCGCGCGGGCAGAACGCCCTGGCCCGTGACTCCGCCAGGGACCGTGCGCACGTTCGGGTCGCGGGCCGGGTCGCCGAACAGACCGACCGCGAGGATCCGGTCGGCGGGCACACCCGCCTCCCGGCCAGCGCCGATGCGCGCGGCGACGTCGCCCGCCACCTGCGCGCCCTGGGAGTAACCGAACAGCATGACCCGGCTGCTCGGACAGCCGGCGACCTGCGCGGCGACCTGCTCGGTGAGCGCGGTGACGGCCTGCTGCTCGCCGGCACCGACCTCCGGCCCCGGCACCGCGACCACGGCCAGCCGCTGCCCGACCCGCTGGACCAGGGGGTCGGTGAGCGCCCCGAGGGTCTGGCCGCCGCCCGCCCCGCTGCCGTTGACCGCGAACAGGGTGACGTCGCGGCACTCCGCGGGCGCCGGGTCGCCCGGGGCCGCCAGCGTCACCACGCCCGTGCCGACCGCGCCGACCATCAGTGCGGCCGTCAGCGCCGCGGCGAACGCCAGGAGACCGACCGGGCGGCGCCGGGGCCGCTCCGTGGCGTCCGCAAGCGTCGCGGCCCGCCGCCGCGTGCGCCGCCCGGGCCGCTCCCACCCTCCGGACGGTCGCGGCGAGCGGCCGTCGTCGACGGCGCCGTCGGCGTGGACGACGAGGGGCCAGACGCTCCACGGGCTCGACATCTCCACGCGCACCGGCCGACCCAGGCGAGCCGCCCGGCTGGCGGCGAACGCGAGGCCCTCGCGGTGGGGGTCGGCGCCGCGCGGGATCTGCACCGCGGACCCGTCGACGAGCAGGGGCACCCGGCCGGGCGTGCGGTCGACCCGCAGGCGCACCACGGGCGTCGCGGGTACCGGGCGACCGAACCGGTCGACCATCCGCTCCGTGGCGCTCACACGCCACCACCCCGCACCCACCGCGCCATGCCTGCCCCTCCACCGCCGTGCCCGGCCGTGACCGGGGCGGGGCGGGCCCGGCCGGGTCTCGGGAACACGGCCGGGTCGCCCTCGCCGCGCCAGCTTCGGCGAGCGCCACGAAGCGTGGGTGCGGTTTCGGAGAACTCGTCGAACTGTTCCCGATCGCAAACGCCGCGGCGTGTCGCGGGATCGAGGTGGTGGCGATCCTGACGTCGAGTGCCAGCGTGGCCGCCAGGCTGGAACACCCCCGCGGCGTGTCGCGCGGGCGAGCGTGTGGCGATCCTGGCGTCAGACGCCAGCGATGCCGCATCGCTGGCACGTCTGCTAGCCCAGGGCGTCGCGGAGGAAGGCCACCTGGAGCAGGAGCAGGTTCTCGGCGACGACCTCCTGCGGTGTCATGTGCGTGACGCCCGACAGCGGCAGGACCGTGTGCGGGTGCCCGGCCGCGAGCAGGGACGACGACAGGCGCAGGGTGTGGGCGGCGACGACGTTGTCGTCGGCGAGCCCGTGCACGAGCATCAGCGGCCGGGCCGGCGACTGGGCGCCCGGGTCCTCGGTGATCGACGAGCGCGCGTAGGCGTCGGGGTGCTGGTCGGGGTGGCCGAGGTAGCGCTCGGTGTAGTGGGTGTCGTAGAGGCGCCAGTCGGTCACCGGCGCGCCGGCCACCGCGGCGTGGAAGACGTCGGGGCGGCGCAGCACCGCGAGCGCGGCGAGGTAGCCGCCGAACGACCACCCGCGGATGCCGACGCGGTCGAGGTCGAGGTCGCCGACCTGCTCCGCGGCCGCGTGCAGGGCCGCGACCTGGTCGTCGAGCACCGGCCCCGCGAGGTCGCCCCACACCGCCCGCTCGTACGCCGGACCGCGTCCCGGGGTGCCGCGGCCGTCGGCGACCACGACCGCGAAGCCCTGGTCGGCGAACCACTGCGAGGTCAGGAACATCCCCCGCGTCGCCAGGACCCGCTGGGCGTGCGGGCCGCCGTAGGGGTCGAGCAGCACCGGGAGCCTGCGCGAGCCGGGCACGTGCCCGGTCGGCAGCACCACCGCGACCGACGGGCCGCCCGCGTCCGTCGCCACCCGCCGGACCGCCGGCTGCAGGCCCGGGGACTCGGCGTGGGAGGTGACGCCGACCGTGCGTCCCTCGGCCGTCCGCACCCAGGTGCGGGTGCCGTCGGCGTCGAGGTCGCCGCCGGCGAGCACGGTCACCCCGCCGGCCCGGCGTCCCGCCCAGACGCCGTACTGCGGGCCGACGCGCGCGGCGCCGCCCTGGCGCGACCACGCCCACAGTGTCACGTCCTCGGGCCGCTCCGAGGCGGTGAACAGCACCGTGTCGCCGTCGACGTCGGCCACGCCGCGCACCTGCAGCCCGCGCGGGGTCACGGCCTCGTCGCCGACCAGCAACCGCCGGGTGTCGTCGAGCTCCGCGCACCGCACCAGCACGCCGTCGCCGAGATGGGCGGACACGCCGGGCACGAGGTCGACCCACACGTCGTCGGTCTCGCTGACGAGCAGCGTGGACTCCCCGCTGTCGGGGTCGACGCGGCGCAGGTCAACGCGGCGCTGGTCGCGGGTCGACACGGTGACGAGCAGGTCGTGGACGTCCCACGCGACGGCCGCGAGGTACTCGGTGCCCTCGCCGAGGTCGACGGGGACGCGCGTGCCGTCGAGGTCGACGAGGGCGAGCGTGACGTCGGCGTTCGCAGTGCCGGCGGCGGGGTAGGCGGTCTCGACGGGCGCGCGGTCGGGGTGCGCCGGGTCGGCGATCCACCAGCGCTCCACCGGTGCGTCGTCGACGCGGGCCACGGCGAGCTGCGAGCCGTCGGGCGACCACCAGTACCCGCGGTAGCGGTTCATCTCCTCGGCGGCGACGAACTCGGCGAGCCCCCAGGTGACGCCGGGCCCGTCGTCGTCGGCCGGACCGGCCAGGACGTGCGTGGTGCCCGTCGAGAGCTCGTGGACGTGCAGCGTGCCGTCGCGGACGAAGGCGACGCGGGCGCCCGTCGGGTCGGGGCGCGGGTCGACCACCGGGCCGTCGACGGGCAGCGGCGCCGGCTGCGCGCCCGGCACGAGCTCGACGGTGAACGCCCGCCCGGACAGCACGAACACCGCGAGCCGCGCCGCCGCGTCGAGGGCGTACTCGACGACGCCGCCGGACTGCTCGCGCACACGCTCGCGGCGGGCGCGCTCCTCGGGCGGCAGGTCCTCCTCGCCGGGCACGTCGAGCGTGAGCGGGTCGACGAGCAGGTGCTCCTCGCCGCTCGCGACGTCGAGCAGCCACAGGCAGGTCACCGGGTCGTCGCCCGCGCGGCTGCGCAGGAACACGACCCGCCCGCCGTCCGGCGAGACCGTCGGGCGGCGCGGCGCACCGAGGGTGAACCGGCGGGTGGCGGCCTGGCGGCGGGGGAAGCTCGACACGGCGGGCAGTCTGCCGGACGAGAGAAGACGCTGGACCGCGGCGGATAGGCTCGTGGCCGTGGTGGAGACGGAGCGGCGGAAGATCGCCCTGACCGGGATCAAGCCCAGCGGCGAGCCGCACCTGGGCAACTTCGTGGGCGCGATCCGGCCCGCGCTCGAGCTCGCGCGGACGGCGGACTTCGAGTCGCGGTACTTCATCGCCGACCAGCACGCGCTCACCGGCACGCCCGCCGCGGGCGACATCGCGGCCTGGACCCGTTCGGTCGCCGCGACGTGGATCGCCGCCGGTCTCGACCCCGAGCGCACCGTCTTCTACAAGCAGTCCGACGTGCCCGAGACCTTCGAGCTGACGTGGATCCTGTCCTGCGTCACCGGCAAGGGCCTCATGAACCGCGCGCACGCCTACAAGGCGGCCCGCGACCGCAACATCGCCGCCGGGGAGGACCCGGACGCCGGCGTCAACATGGGGCTCTACGAGTACCCGGTGCTCATGGCCGCCGACATCCTGATCATGGAGTCGGACCTCGTGCCGGTGGGCCGCGACCAGCTGCAGCACGTGGAGATCGCCGCCGACGTCGCGGGCAGCTTCAACCACCGCTACGGCGAGGGCTTCCGCCTGCGCATCCCCGAGGCCGTCGTGCCGCCCGAGACGACGGGCCACACGCTGCCGGGGCTCGACGGGCGCAAGATGAGCAAGTCGTACGACAACTACATCCCGCTGTTCCTGCCCGCGCCGAAGCTCAAGAAGCTGGTGCGCCGCATCCCGACCGACTCCACGCCGGTCGAGGCCCCGAAGGATCCCGACTCGTCGTCCGTGTTCCAGATCCTCGCGCAGTTCGCCGAGCCCGACGTCGTGGCCGACACCCGCAAGCGGCTCGAGGCGGGCGGCGTGGGCTGGGGCGACCTGAAGAACCAACTCGCCGACGTCCTCGAGACCCAGCTGGGCCCGCTGCGCGCCCGCTACGAGGAGCTCGTGGCCCCCGGCAGCGAGCTGGACGCGATCCTCGCCCGCGGCGGCGAGATCGCCCGCGAGCAGGCGTCACGGACGCTGCGCGGGGTGCGCCGCGCGGTGGGCGTGGAGGTCTGAGCGTCTAACTCGCGCTGGTCGCCCGGTCGGCGGGCTCGGCGTGCTGCCGCTGCGCGGGGAACCCGCCGGTCCGGTGGGTCGCCGGCTCGTCCCACCCGGCCCGGCGGTGCAGCTCGTCGGGGGTTTCCGGCACCTCGGGGAGGTCGCCGAGCCAGAGCCGCAGCGGGCCGGTGTCGAGGGGACGCAGCGCGCCCTCGGGGTCGGTCGCCTCCGCCCGTCGCCGCAGCCAGGTCCCGAGCGCCAGGGCGGTGACGACCGACGCGACGCACCAGCCGACCACCAGCACAGCGACCCACATGAGGACCGGCACGAGCACCTCCGACGTCGGGGGCAGGATCGCGGTGACCGAGCGTGCCCGGGAGCCCACCGCGTGCGTTGCCCTGAGGATGACATCCCGGACATCGCGAGGGAGCCCTTCTCACTCGATCGGACGTCGCGACTTCGACCACTCAGCGCGCGGGAGCGACCATTGACAGGCGGCAAACGCCCGTTCGTCGCGTGACATACTCCGTTCGCCGCGGCTCGCCGTGCTCCGCTGAACGCGTTCTCAGGTGGCGTCCAGTGCAGCGGCGATACGCCCGGCCACCGCAGCCGACTCGTCCGGGGAGCCGTACGGGTGGCGGGGTCCGAGGAAGAACCGCAGGCCGTCCTTCGGCCGGCGCGGGATGACGTGCAGGTGCAGGTGCGGGACGGACTGGCTGATCACGTTGTTGATCATGATCAGCGAGCCCGGTGCCTCCATCGCCGACTCGACGGCCCGTTCGAGGCGCTGGGCGAGGGTGAAGAACCCCGGCAGCTGCTCGGGCGGCAGGTCCGCCAGCGTCGTCACGTGGGTGCGCGGGACGAGCAGGACGTGGCCGTGGAACACCGGCGAGGTGTCGAGGAACGCCATCGTCGACTCGCCGTCGTGGACGACGTCGGCCGGTCCGTCGCCGGCGATGACCGCGCAGAAGGCGCACGGTTTGGTCTTGCGGGGAGGCACGCACGGAGCGTGTCATGCGGCCGCGCCGCACGTGCGCGGGACGGGTCGCCCGGGCGACCCATCCCGCTCACCTGCGGGGACGCATCGCCCGGGTCCGTGCGTTGAACCGGACATGGGTGCTCCGAGGTTGCTGGTGATCGGCCACGAGGTCTCCCCCGAGACCGCGCTGGTGCAGGCGGGGACGCTCGTGGGCTGGGCGGCCGAGCGCGGGGTCGAGATCGTGCCCGGCGTGGCCGGCGAGGCGCTGCCCGCACCGGGGACGGTCGACGCGGTCGCGGTCCTCGGGTCGGCCGAGGGCGCGTGGGACGACGCGGTGCCCTGGCTCGCCGCCGAGATCGCCTACCTGGAGTCGGCGGTCGCCGCGGGCGTCCCCCTGCTCGGCTTCTGCTTCGGCGGGCAGCTGCTCGCCCGCGTCCTCGGCGGCACGGCGCACGCCGCGGACGGCCGGCACGAGAACGGCTGGCGGGAGATCACCACCGTCGCCCCGGAGATCGTGTCGCCCGGCCCGTGGATGGAGTTCCACTTCGACACGTTCACTCCGCCGGAGGGCGCCGAGGTGCTGGCGACGTCCGAGCGCTGCACCCAGGCCTTCCGCGACGGCGCGCACCTCGGCGTGCAGTTCCACCCCGAGATCACGCCCGCCGAGCTCGAGACCTGGATCTCCCGCTGGACCGGCACCCCGCTCGAGGCGCGCCTGCCCGAGATCGGCGTCGACCAGGACGCGCTGCGCGCCGAGACGGCCGCGCGCGCCGAGGAGTCCCGCGCGGCCAGCTGGGTGCTGTTCGACGCGTTCGCCGAGCGGGCCGGTCTCGTCCGCGATGTCATGGTGCGGTGACGGCAGACCCCATGAAGGTCCGCATCGGGATCGGCGCCGGCCCGTCGCGCCACGACCCGGCGGCGGCGACGCTCGAGCTCGTCGACGGTGGCGAGGCGCGGGGCATCGACTCGGTGTGGTTCCCCGACCGCATCGCCGCCCCCGCCGTCGAGCCCCTCGTCGCGATGGGCTGGGCCGTCGGGCGCACGACGTCGCTCAAGGTCGGCAGCGGCGTCATCGTGCTGCCCGGGCGCAACCCGGCGGTCGTGGCGGCACAGCTCGCCTCCCTGGCCGCGCTCGCGCCCAAGCGCATCCTGCCGGTGTTCGGGCTGCGCCCGGCGACCGCGGCCGAGCGCACCGCCTACCCCGTGCCCGGGCCCCGCGCCGAGGTCTTCGAGGAGGCCCTGACCGTCGTGCGGCGCCTGCTCACCGAGGAGTCGGTGACGTTCCACGGCGACTTCTTCACCCTCGACGACGCGGTGGTCGAGCCGCGCCCGCAGCGCCCGCTCGACCTCTGGCTGGGCGGGCTGGTGCCGGCCGCGCTGCGCCGGGTGGGGCGGCTCGCGGACGGCTGGCTCGCCTCGTTCGTCACCCCGGCCGAGGCCGGCGCGGCCCGCGCGACGATCGCCGCCGCGGCCGCCGAGGCCGGCCGCGAGGTCGAGGAGGACCACTACGGCACCAACCTGCTCGTCCTGCCGCCGGGCACCTCCGCGGAGGACGCCGACCGCGCCCGCGCCGCGTCGGCCCACCGGCGCCCGGAGCTCGACCCGCACGACCTCGTCGCCGACGGCTGGGACGACGCCCGCCGGCGCGTGCAGCGCTACGTGGACGAGGGGATCACCAAGTTCGTCGTGCGCCCCGCCGTGGCGCCGGCGTCGTGGCCGGGGTTCCTCGACGAGTTCGCCGAGCACCTGGTCCCGCTGGAGACCTAGAGCCCGCGGCTCGCGAGCACCCGCGTCAGCGCGATCTCCAGCACCACGCGGGCCGGGTTGACGCGCGGCGGGTGGTAGCGCTCGGTGTAGCGGCGCTCGCCGTCCGCGACGGTCTCCGGGTCGTCGCGCACCACCGCGAGCCCCTCGATCGTCGACCACCGCCGCCCGTCGACCTGGGTGAGCGCCACACGGGCGCCCTCCTCGCCGCCCAGACGCACGTGGCGGGCCTTGGCGCTGTGCCCCGAGGTGAGGACCCGGGCGATCGCCGTGTCGAGGTCGAGCGTGCAGTTCACCGGCACCACGTGCGGCGACCCGTCCCGGCGCAGCGTGGTGATCGTGCTGACGCGGTGGTCGCGCCAGAACTGCGCGAACTCCTCGCCGCGGGCGCGCAGGTCGGACGGCGTGACGGTCGGCGTCGGGGTCATCCGGCGATGGTGCCCGGCGCCGTGATCACCCGCCCGGTGCGGGGGTGCGCGTCACGGTGCTGGCGATCCACGCCCAGAACCGGGGGTCCATCGGCGAGGTCGTCGGGATCGCCATCTGCGGCTCCACCGTGTAGGCCACGGTCCGGTTGGAGTTCTGCCCGTTGCTCCGGGACTCGCCGACGACGTTCGAGTCGCCGTCGCCGCTGTCCCCGCTGGCGGTCGTCCGGCGAGAGGTCGGGCCGGAGGAGCCGGAGTCGGAGCTGTCGGACGAGCTCGCCGTCGACCGGGACGTCGACCGGCGCGTGGTCGGGTCGGACGACTCGTCGTCGGAGCTCGCGCTCGGCGAGCTCGACCGGGCGCTGGGGCGCGTGCTCGGGTCGGACGAGGAGTTGGTGGACGACGTCCGGGTCCGCGACCGGCTCGCCGCCGTGGTCTCGTCGTCGTCCGGGGACCCGGTGGTGGTGCGCGCCCGTGTCGACCCGGCCGTGGCGTCCCCGTCGGGCGCCGAGGTGGAGCGTGCCGAGCCGGAACTGGCCGTGGTGCGGCCGGCGCTGCGGTCGCCGGTGCGCTCGGGCGCGTCGGCGGCCGTGGTCCGGTTGCGGGTGGTCAGGGACGCGCCGGTGGTGGGGTCGACCGTGGTGGTGGTGCCCGCCTCGTCGTCGACCGTGGTGGTGACCCCGGTGGACGGGTCGGTGGTGGTGCGCGGCGCCGAGCGCCGGTCGCCGTCGGACACCACCGTCGCGTCCGCCGGCAGCGGCCACCCCTCGGGCGTCGTGGCCGGCTGGCCGCGCCGGCCGGTGCGGTCGGCACCGTCGTCGCCGGTCGTCGCGTCGGCGGCGGGGTCGCCCGGACCGCCGGGCTCGCCGTAGGTCGGCCAGCCCTCCGGCGTCGTGGCCGGTGCGGCGCTGGTGGTCGCGTCGTCGGTGCGCCGCGGCGCGGACCGGTCGGCGCCGCCGGGCACGAGGTCGGGCAGCAGCCCGCCGCCCCGGCCGCCCTCGTCGCGGCTCTCGTCGCGGCCGCCGTCGCGGTCCTGACCGCCGCCCCGGGCCTCGCCACCGGCGTTCCCGCCGTCGCCGCGCCCGGCGTCGCCCCCGCGGCCGTTCTCGCCACCGCCGTAGCCGCCGCTGTTCCCGCCGCCGTTGCCGCCCCCGCGACCAGGGCGGTTGTCGTCGCCACCGCCGTTGCCGCCGCCGTTGCCGCCGCCGTTCCCGCCGCCGTTGCCGGGCAGGAGGTCGGGCAGGAGGCCACCGCCGTTGCCGGGCTCGTTGCCCGGTCGGTCGGCACCGCCGCGGCCCGGTCCGTCGTCGTCCCGACCGCCCCCGTTGCCGGCCCCGCCCCGGCCGCCGGGCGAGCCGGTCGGCTCGTCGCGGGTGGGGTCGGGCAGCAGCGGGAGGTCGAGCACGGGGCCCGGGTCGTCGTCGGTGGTCGCCGTCCGCGGCGGGTCCGCGGCGGCACCGGTGTCACGCGGGCTCGCCGGCGCGGCCAGCGGGCCCGGACCCGGCGAGCTGCCGGCGCCGGGCAGCGGCACCGGGTCGACACCCGGGACGAGCTCGTCGAAGCCCGGCGGCGGCGTCGCCGGCTGCTCCGCGCCGGGGAAGGCCGGCTCGCCCGGGGCGGACGGCGCGGACGACGAGGGCCCGAGGGCCCGTGAGCCCGGCAGCGGGATCGGGGTCAGCGGCGGGGCGACGTCGTCGGGGAGGGCGCTCTCGGGCGCCGCGGCGTCGGTGCGGGGCGCGTCGGGGAGCGCCTGGGGGGCGCCGCCGTCCGACTCGGACTCCCCCGAGCCCAGGGTGCCGCCGGAGGAGTCGTCGACCTCCTCCGAGGTGGTCGGCACGTCGGTCGCGTTGCCGGTGAGACCCGTCGCGTCGTCCCGGGGCCCACCCGGCACGACCGCCGTCCCGACGCCGAACAGCGCCGCCACCAGCGCCACCGTGAACAGGCTCGTGATCACGATGTTGCGTGGTGTGCGGAACGGCCACGGTCGCGGACGCGGTGCCGGATTCCAGCCTCGGGACGAGGTGGACGGCATGCAACCCCCTTCGAAACATGCCCGCCCCCGACAGCGGTCCGCAGCCCCCTCGGCTCCGGAGATCCATACGGTACGCCGGTGGCATGCCCCCGGTCAGCCGTTTCGTGGTGTCCGCGAAGAATTGGACGGGCACCATGGAGGGCGTGGGTGTCGAGCCCGGGATACGCGCCGACGCGCGCCCCGTGACCGCGGACCGGCCGTCCCCCCACCTCGACCTCGACCTGGCCGCCGTGCGCCACGCCTATCGCACGATGCGCAACGCGCTGCCCGGCATCGAGCTCTGCTACGCGGTGAAGGCCAACCCGCACCCCGCCGTCCTCGCCCTCCTCGTCGCCGAAGGGGCCTCGTTCGACCTCGCGAGTATCGGCGAGCTCGACCTCTGCCTGCTCGCCGGCGCCCGCCCCGCGGGCCTCTCGTGGGGCAACCCGGTGAAGAAGATCACGGACGTGCGGGCCGCCCGGGCCGCGGGCGTCACCCGGTTCACCACCGACGCCCCCGCCGACGTCGCGCTCCTCGCGCGGGAGGCGCCGGGCGCGGTCGTCGGGGTGCGGCTCGCCGTCGGCGACGACGGGGCCGCGACGCCGTTCGCGGGCAAGTTCGGCGCGAGCGAGGACGAGGCCGTCGCGCTCCTCGGGCAGGCCCGCGCCGCCGGCCTCGACGCCGCCGGCGTCGGGTTCCACGTCGGCTCCCAGCAGCGGGACCCGCAGGCCTGGGTGCGCGCGATCGACGCCGCCGCCCGGGTGGCCGCCTGCCTCGGCGAGCACGCCCCGCGCGAGCTGAACCTCGGCGGCGGCTTCCCCACCCCCCACGCCGGCGGTCCCACGCCCGACGTCGACGCCTGCGCGGCCGCGATCCGCGACGCCCTCGCCCGCCACGCCGCGTGGTGGCGCCCGCGCCCGTTCGCCGAGCCGGGCCGGGCCCTGGTCGCGGACGCCGGCGTCCTGCGCGCCGAGGTCGTCCTCGTCGCCGAACGCGCCGGGCGACGCTGGGTGTACCTCGACGTCGGCCGCTACCAGGGCCTCGCCGAGACCGAGGGCGAGATGATCGTGTACCGCCTGCGTACGCCCGGACGCGGCGGGGAAGCCGGCCCCGTCGTGCTCGCCGGGCCGACCTGCGACGGCGACGACGTCCTCTACCGCCACGCCGACGTCCGCCTCCCCCTGGACCTCGCGCCCGGCGACGTCGTCGAGTTCCTCGGCGCCGGCGCCTACACCTCGAGCTACGCCTCGGTGGGCTTCAACGGCCTGCCGCCCCTGCCGACACACGTCCGCCCCGAGACCCCGGAGGAAGGTGGAATTGACCTCCACTGAAGCGACCACCGAGCCCGTCACGTTCGCCGGACGGCACGTCCTCGCCGAGCTGCGCGGCGTCGACCCCGCCGTCCTCGGCGACGAGCAGCAGGTCGCCGGCGCCCTGCGACGCGCGCTCGACGCCGGCGGCGCGACCGTTCTCGACGTCGTCGCGCACCGGTTCCAGCCGCAGGGCACGACCGTGCTCGCGCTGCTCGCCGAGTCGCACGCGTCGGTCCACGCCTACCCCGAGGCCTCGGCGGCGTTCGTGGACGTGTTCACCTGCGGCATCCAGGCGGACCCGGAGCACGTCGTCGACACCCTCGGCCGCGAGCTGGGTGCGACCGACGTGCGCGCCCAGGTGGTGGCCCGGGGCGCCGGGCTCGCCCCGGCCGCCGGGGGCCGCGAGGTCGACGAGCCGCTCGCCGCGGGGATGCGGCGACGCTGGCGGCTCGACGAGGTGCTCTGGCGGGGCCGCACGGAGTGGCAGGACATGATGGTCGCCCGCACCGCGCAGGGCGTCTCCCTGTTCTGCGACGGCGAGCGCCAGTCGACCGAGGCCAGCCAGCTCGTCTACCACGAGGCCCTCGCCGTGCCCCCGATGCTGCTGGCCGACGAGCTGCGCTCGGTGCTGGTCGTCGGCTCGTCGGAGGGCGTCGTGTCCCAGCTCGCGGTGGCCGCCGGCGCCGCGCGCGTCGACCACGTCGACATCGACACCGAGTGCGTCCGCCGCTGCGCCGAGCTGCTGCCCTACGGCTACTCCCCCGACGAGCTGGCGGCCGCCGAGCGCGGCGACGGTCCGGTGCGGATGCACTACGCCGACGGCTGGCAGTTCCTCGCCGACGCCGCCGCCCGCGGCGACCGGTGGGACGTCGTGATCGTCGACCTGCCCGACGAGCCCGTCGAGATCGCCGACCCCGCCCAGCACGCCCGCCTCTACGGCGTGGAGTTCCTGCGGCGGTGTGCGGAGGTCCTCGCACCCGGCGGCGTCGTGTGCTCGCAGGCGGGCTGCCCGACGCTGTGGCGCCACGACACCCTCGCGCGCATGACCCGGCGCTTCGACGACGTCTTCGCCACCGTCCTGCCGTACTGCTCCGACGAGCACGAGTGGGCGTACCTCACGGGCCGCCCCGACCCCGTCGACGACCCGCTCGGGCTCGCGGTCTCGCGCCTCGACCGCTTCCCGGTGCTGACCTCGATCGACGCCGACGCCCTGCGCCGCGGCGCGATCCTGCCGTTCGCCCTGCGCGCCGGGGTGTCCTGACGCGCGCCGTCAGCCCGCGACGCGGGCCTCGTCGGGCGGGGGCGGCGGCACGAACGGCTCGAGGACGACGGACTCGGTCGCGTCGCCGGAGCGGGGCTCGAAGGACAGCGCGATGACCTCGCACGACGACCTGGCCGCGGGGTGGAGAGCCCGGCCCGCCACCGGGTCCGGCCACGCCCGCGCCAGGTAGATCGCGATCTCGTCCTGGACGTCGCGCAGCACCTCGTCGACCGCTGCCGCATCGAGAACGGAAGCACTTCCCGGGGTCGGGAGCTGCATCGTCGTGCCGACCCGCAGAGGAGTTCCCTCGCGCCGGACCATCACCGCGAGCTCCAGCCCGGTCGCCACGAGCTCGCGGTCGGCCGGGAGCAACGGGGTCAGGACGCGCGCGAGGTGCTGCCCGAGCGCGGCCATCCACGTCATCCCGAACAGGTGCTGTAGATCGGTCATCACTACCTCGGGGTGAGCAGGCACTCGTTGGTCGCGGCAACGTACGTCGTGTTGGTGGCTGGAACCGAGACCTACCGACCATGCTCTCCGTGTCCGGACCACGACCACTCACCACCTCACAGTCGGTGGTATTGCAGCGATCTCCAGAACGCGCTGTCCGGCGAACGGAACATCTCGTCGCGGTTCCACCCATTCGGTCGAGCACGGCCGCTGCCGGTCGCGGGCTCCTCCGGCGCCTTGCCAGGTGCACCCGTGTCCTCAGGACACGGGTCGGCGTGCGCAGTCACCCCGACCGGCCCGGACCGAGGAGCTCGGCGTGTCGGCAGCACTCACGACCGCTCGGGCGAGCACCCCACCCGTGTTGCGTCTACGACGACGACAGGGCCGCGGCGAGCTTCTCCGGGATCCCCGGCGCCTTCGACCACGCCTTCGTCTCCGGGTCCTGCACCACGACGACGTAGATGTTGCGGCCGGTCACCGCGACCTCGTCGGCCGAGCGGTAGACGGCGAACCCGAGCGTGAAGCTCGTCGTCCCCTGCCGCTCGCACGACACCTCGACACGCGCGTCGTCACGCCAGCGCACCGAGCCGCCGTAGTCGAGCTCGGAGTGCACGACCATCACGTCGACACCCGAGGCGATGAGGTCCGGATAGGCGAGCCCGACGTGCTCGAGGAAGCCGGTGAAGGCCTCGTCGAACCAGGTCAGGTAGTGCCCGTTGAAGACGACGCCCTGCTGGTCGATCTCCGCGTAGCGCGGGACGACCGGGAACGAGTAGGTCACGCCCGCAGCTCCGGGAAGTCCTCGTCGCGGTACTCGCCGTCGGGGGCCGCGGCGTCGGGGCCGGGGCGCAGCTCGTCCTCGCGGCCCCGCAGCTCCACCCGGCGGATCTTCCCGGAGATCGTCTTGGGGAGCTCGAAGAACTCGAGGCGCCGCACCCGCTTGTAGGCCGGCAGGTTCTCGCGCGCGTGACGAAGGATCGCGAGCGCCGTGTCGCGGGTGGGCTCGAAGCGCGACGAGAGCACCACGTACGCCTTGGGCACGGCCAGGCGCAGCGGGTCCGGCGACGGGACGACCGCGGCCTCGGCGACGGCCTCGTGCTCGATCAGCACGCTCTCGAGCTCGAAGGGGCTGATGCGGTAGTCGGACGCCTTGAAGACGTCGTCGGAGCGGCCGACGTAGGTGATGTAGCCGTCCGCGTCGCGGGAGCCGACGTCGCCGGTGTGGTAGACGCCGCCGCTCATGACCTCGTCGTTGCGCTCCGGGTCGTCCTTGTAGCCGACCATGAGGCCGAGCGGGCGGTCGGCGAGGTCGATGCAGATCTCGCCCTCGTCGCCGCGCTCACCGGTCACCGGGTCGACCAGCACGATCGGGTAGCCGGGCAGCGGACGGCCCATCGAGCCGTCCTTCACCGGCTGGCCCGGCGGGTTGCCGATCTGCAGCGTCGACTCGGTCTGCCCGAAGCCGTCGCGGATGGTCATGCCCCAGGCCTCGCGGACCTGCTCGATGACCTCCGGGTTCAGCGGCTCACCGGCGCCGACGAGCTCGCGCACCGGCACCTGCACCCGGGTCAGGTCGGCCTGGATGAGCATCCGCCACACCGTCGGCGGCGCGCAGAACGTGCTGACGCCCTTCTCGACGACGACGTCGAGCAGCTTGTCGGCGTCGAACTTCGTGTAGTTGTAGATGAAGATCGTCGCCTCGGCGATCCACGGAGCGAAGACGTTCGACCACGCGTGCTTGGCCCAGCCCGGCGAGGCGACGTTCAGGTGGACGTCGCCCGGCTGCAGGCCGATCCAGTACATCGTCGAGAGGTGCCCGACGGGGTAGCTGGTGTGCGTGTGCTCGACGAGCTTCGGCTTGGACGTCGTGCCGCTCGTGAAGTAGAGCAGCAGCGTGTCGGAGCCCTTGGTGGGCGCGTCCGGCGTGAACCCGGCCGGGGCGTCGTAGGCGGCGGAGAAGTCGAGCCAGGGCTCGGTGATCCGGGCTTGTGTGCCCGAGCCGACCGCGATCCTCGTGTAGTCGCCGGGCACGTCGTCGAACTTGTCGACGTCGACGTCACGGACGATCACGTGGCGCGCGTCGCCGCGGTCGATGCGGTCGCGCAGGTCGGCGGCGCCGAGCATCGGCGTGGAGGGGATGAGGATCGCGCCGAGCTTCATGGCGGCGAGGATCGACTCCCAGAGCTCCACCTGGTTGGCGAGCATGAGGATGATCCGGTCGCCGCGCGCGACGCCCTGGGCGCGCAGCCAGTTGGCGACGCGGTTGGAGCGCTCGCTCATGTCGGCGAAGGAGTACTTCGCCTCGCGGCCGTCCTCCTCGACGATCCACAGCGCGGGGCGCTGGGCGGTGCCGGGGTCGGCGCCGATGGCGTCGAAGTGCTCGAGGGCCCAGTTGAACTCGTCGAGCTGCGGCCACGCGAAGTCGCGCAGCGCGGCACCGAGGTCCTCGCGCCGCTCCAGCAGCAGGTCCCGCGCCCGGCGGAACTCGGTGGCGGCCTTGCTGAGCTCGGGCACTGCGGTGACCTCCTACGTGACGCCGGTGGCGAGGCGGTTCTACCACCTCGCCACCGGTGTCGCGCCTGCCTACTTGAGCAGCTTCCGCAGAATGAGGAGCCCCACGAGCGCGCCGGCGGCGTAGACGGCGTACTTGACCTTGGGGTCGGCCCACTTCTGTGCGGCCATCTCCTTGCCCTGCTCCGAGAGCCGCTGCGGGTTCGCCCGCTCGGAGAGCTCGTCGAGGGCTCCGGCCAGCGCCTCACGCGCCTGCTGGATCTCCTTCTCGATGGCGTCCGTGTCCCGTGCCACGGCACCTCCCGTGCTGTCGTCGGTCGCGCTGACCGTCGCTCTGTTCGCGACCGGCCGGTGGTCGGCGGCTATCCTGCCCGCCCGTGACCGCCGATACCCGCCTGGCCCCCGGTCAACCCGCCCCGGACTTCTCGCTGACCTCCGATCAGGGGGAGACGGTGTCCCTCGCGGACCACCGCGGGCACCGCGTCCTCGTGTACTTCTACCCCGCCGCGATGACTCCGGGATGCACCAAGGAGGCCTGCGACTTCCGCGACAACCTGGCGACGTTCAACGACGCGGACGTCGCTGTCCTGGGCATTTCGCCGGACAAGCCGGAGAAGCTCGCGAAGTTCCGCGACAAGGAGGGCCTGACCTTCCCGCTGCTCTCCGACCCCGACAGGTCGGTGATGCAGGCGTGGGGCGCCTTCGGCGAGAAGACGATGTACGGGAAGACGACGACCGGTGTGATCAGGTCGACCTTCCTCGTCGACGCCGAGGGGACGATCGAGGAGGCGCAGTACGGCGTCAAGGCCACCGGCCACGTGGGCCGGCTTCTGCGCGATCTGAAGCTGTAGGGAGTGCCGGCGGCGGGAGTCGAACCCGCACTGCCACCCTCCTAAGGGGTGTGCCTCTGCCTTTGGGCTACGCCGGCTCTGCCTTTGGTCTACGACGTCCGACCGCGGGAGCACCACGTCTCGGTCTGTGAGTGGCAGTTCCCGCAGAGGATACGAAGGTTCTCCAACCGGTTGTCGGTGTGGTCGCCGTTGATGTGGTCGAGCTGGAGCGGCAAAGGCTCGCCGCGCCACTCGGTCAGACCGCACATCTCGCACCGTGCCTCCTTGATGCCGGCCTGCAGGAGCCGTTGCCGAGTCCTGATGTACCGGTGCATGCCACCGCTGGGAGCGAGGTGCACCTGACGGAGGGTGGAACTGGCGGCGACGGCCTCACGGAGCTGGTCGTCGGTCCAGGATCGCGCGCGGGACATGAGCCCATTCTCGTCGAACATGTGTTCGACACGGGGTTGCTTCCGCAAACTCCTACAGGAACGCCCGGACCGCCGCCGCGACCTCGTTCGCCGCCTCCAGCGGCACGAAGTGCCCGACGTCCTCCAGGTGGTGCACGCCGCGCAGGTCCGTGAACGCGCGCTCCAGCCCCTCGGCGAGCCGGGGCGGGAAGAGCGGGTCCTGGTCGCCCCAGAGCACGGTAGTCGGCACGGTCACCGGGGGCGGCGGGTCCTGGCCGCGCAGTGACAGCGCTGTGCGCAGCGTCGCCGACCCCGAGCGGTACCAGTTCACCGACACCGTGAACGCGCCCGGCCGCGCGTAGGCGTCCACGAGCTCGTCGGTGACCCCTTCTCGAGCAGCGATCCCCCGGTGCCCCCAGTGCGACCAGAAGTACTCCAGGTACGCCCGCACGTTCGCCGCCGACCCGTCGACGAGGTTCTCGACGAGGTCGAGCTCGTGGAAGTCCTGGTACCAGAACTCGGCGCGGTGGTCGTCGTCGAGCGACGCCGCGGCCGCCCCGGGGTGGATCGCGTTGCCCAGCACCAGCGCCCGCACCCGCTCGGGCGAGGTCCGGGCGAGGTGGGTGGCCGTCGTCGAGCCCACGTCGTAGCCGACGAGCACCGCGTCGTCGAAGCCCAGGTGCTCCATCAGCTCGAGCACCGCGGCGCCCTGGGCGTCGCGGCCGAAGTCCGTGGCCGGGCGTTCGACGTCGCCGGGGCGGAAGGAGGCGCCGAAGCCGAGAAGGTCGGGCACGACGACCTGGGCGTCGCGCTCGAGCAGCGGCAGCAGGGCGCGGTAGTCGGAGGCGGCGCCGGGCCAGCCGTGCAGGCAGACCACCGGGACGCCGTTGCCCTCGTGCGCGTACGAGATCACGTGACGCCGAGTACCCGGAATCCCGCGTGCGACGACAGCCTCGTCGCCGGGTGGCCCTGCTCGCCGAGCCAGCGGGCCAGCGAGTCCGAGCCGAGGTTCTTGCTGACCACCAGGTACGACGACCCGTCGACGCGCGGCAGCCAGCGCAGCAGCAGCTCGTGCAGCGCGGCCTTGCCCGAGCGGATCGGCGGGTTGGACCAGAGCTCGGCGAAGCGCACGTCGTCGGGCACCTCGTCGGGCCGGCAGGCGCGCACGTTCGTCAGGCGCGCGGCGGCGGCGTTGACGCGCACGAGGTCGAGGGCGCGGTCGTTGACGTCGACCGCCCAGACCGTCGCCGCGGGACGCTGCGCGGCGATCCAGAGCGCGATCGGACCGTAGCCGCACCCGAGGTCGAGGACGTCGCCGGTCTCGGCGGGGTCGGGCGCGTTCTCGAGCAGTACGCGGGTGCCCTTGTCGAGCCGGCCGCGGGAGAACACCCCGGAGTCGGTGGTGAGGTCGAGCGCCACCCCACCGATGTCGAGCCGGAACGAGACCGGGTCGGACGGCGAGGTCGGCTGCTCGGAGAAGTACTGGTCCGTCATGACAGTTCGGACAACCTCGGGATCAGCCCGCGGAGTGCCCGCGACCGGTGCGACACCGCGTCCTTCTCCTCGGGCGCCATCTCCGCCGACGTGCGCGACTCGCCCGCGGGGACGAACGCCGGGTCGTAGCCGAAGCCGTTGGTGCCGCGCGGGAGGCGGATGAGGCTGCCGGGCCAGCGCTCGACGACGACGATCTCGCGGCCGTCGGGGTGCGCGGCGGCCGCGGCGCAGACGAAGGCGGCGCCGCGGCGCTCCTCGGGGACGTCGGCCATCTGGTCGAGCACGAGCGCGAGGTTCGCGGCGTCGCGCTCGACGCGCGAGCCGCTCCGTCCCGACCAGCGCGCCGACAGCACGCCCGGCATCCCGTTCAGCGCGTCGACGGCGAGCCCGGAGTCGTCGGCGACGGCGACCAGCCCGGTCGCGGCGGCGGCGTCGCGCGCCTTGGCCAGCGCGTTCTCCTCGAACGTCGCGCCGGTCTCGGGGGCCTCGGGGAACTCCGGGACGTCGTCGAGGCCGATCACCTCGAGCCCGCCGGTCAGCCGGCGCAGCTCGGCCAGCTTGGCGTCGTTCCTGGTCGCGAGCAGGACCCGGGAGACGGAGCGCAGCGGAGCTCGACCCATCGACTCAGTCACGGCAGCTCCCCGGGGTACGGCTCGGCGAGCGCGGCGGCCTGCAGCTCGGTGAGGCGGGCGCAGCCGGCGAGCGCGCTGTCGAGCATGGCGTCGAGGGTGGCGCGCGTGTAGGTGGCGCCCTCGCCGGTGCCCTGGACCTCGACGAGCGTGCCGGTGTCGGTGGCCACGACGTTCATGTCGACCTCGGCGCGCGAGTCCTCCTCGTAGGGCAGGTCGAGGCGCACGCGGCCGTCGACGACGCCGACGGAGACCGCGGCGATCGAGCACGACAGCGGCTGGGGGTCGGCGAGGCGCTTGTGGTGGCGCAGCCAGGTCACGGCGTCGGCGAGCGCGACGTAGGCGCCGGTGATCGCCGCCGTGCGGGTGCCGCCGTCGGCCTGGAGCACGTCGCAGTCGAGCTGGATGGTGTTCTCGCCGAGCGCGCGCAGGTCGATGGCGGCCCGGAGCGCGCGGCCGACGAGGCGGCTGATCTCGTGGGTGCGCCCGCCGACGCGGCCCTTCACGGACTCGCGGTCGCTGCGGGTGTGCGTCGCCGACGGCAGCATCGCGTACTCCGCGGTGAGCCAGCCCAGGCCGCTGCCCTGGCGCCAGCGCGGGACGCCCTCGGTGACGCTGGCCGCGCAGAGCACCGTCGTCTGCCCGAAGGAGACGAGCACCGACCCGGCCGGGTGCTGCTGGAACCCCCGCCGGATGCTGATCTCGCGGAGCTCGTCGTCCGCCCTGCCGTCGCTGCGTGCCACGGGCGACCACCCTAGAAGTCACCCGGCACCGCCCCGGTGGTCGGGCCTAGCGTGGACCCTCGTGCGTACCGAGGGCCGGACCGGGCTCGTGCTCGTGGCGAGCTGCCTGGCGCAGTTCATGGTCGTGCTCGACGTCTCGATCGTGAACGTGGCGCTGCCGTCGATGCGCGACGCGCTGGGGTTCGACGCCGAGGGCCTCGCCTGGGTCATCAACGCCTACACGCTCGCGTTCGCGGGCTTCCTGCTGCTCGGCGGGCGCGCCGCGGACCTCTTCGGACGACGCCGCGTGTTCCTCGTCGGCCTCGGGCTCTTCGGGCTGGCGAGCCTCATCGGCGGCCTCGCGAACCACCCGGCGCTGCTGCTCGCGGCCCGCGCGGTGCAGGGGCTGGGCGGCGCCGTCCTCTCCCCCGCCTCCCTCGCGATCCTGCAGACGACCTACCCCGAGGGGGCCTCACGGGCGAGGGCGTTCGGGTGGTGGTCGGCGATGGGCGGGGTCGGCGGCGCCGCGGGCGGGCTCGCCGGCGGCCTGCTCGTGGGGCTGCTGAGCTGGCGCTGGATCTTCCTGGTCAACGTGCCGGTGGTGATCGTGACGGCGGTGCTGACCCTGGCCGTCGTCCGCGAGACCCGCGCCGAGGACCGCCCCGGCCTCGACGTGACCGGCGCCGTGCTGGTCACGACGGGCCTGGTCGCGCTGGTCTACGGCGTGGTGTCGCTGGAGTCGGAGCCGTGGGGATCGCTCCGGGTGCTGGGGGCGATCGGGGTGGGTGTCGTCCTGCTCGTCGCGTTCGTCATCAGCCAGCTGCGCAGCCGCCACCCGCTCGTGCCGCTGTCGGTGTTCCGCATCCGCTCGGTGTCGACCGCGAACGTCGTCATCCTGCTGATCTCCTCGGCGATGTTCTCGATGTGGTTCTTCGTCTCGCTGTACATGCAGGGCGTGCTGGGGTTCGACGCGCTCACCGCGGGGCTGGCGTTCCTGCCGCAGTCGTTCTCGGTGGTGATCGGCTCGCAGATCTCCTCACGGCTGCTGCCGCGGATCGGGCCGCGGGCGGTGCTCGTCGCGGGCGGGGCGCTGAACGCTGCGGGCTTCGCGTGGTTCGCGTTCCTGACGCCGACGACGAGCTGGGTGGCGGGCGTCCTCGGGCCGGGCATCGCGGTCGCGCTCGGGATGGGGCTGGTCTTCCCGGCGGTGACGACGGCCGCGACGACGGGCGTGGACGGCGGGCTCGCGGGGCTGGTCAGCGGGCTGGTCACGACGTCGCGGCAGATCGGCGGCGCCGTCGGCCTCTCGGTGCTCTCGACGCTCGCGGCGGCGCACACCGCGTCGCTCGCGGCGGCCGGCGCCGCGGCGCCGGTGGCCCAGACGGCGGGGACGACGCGCGCGTTCGCCGTCTCGGCTGTCGTGGTCGCGGCGGCGGTCGTGGTGGCGCTGTTCGTGCCGGCGCCGGAACGGGCCGAGGAGCAGGAGCCGGCGCGGGTCTAGCGTCGGCGTGTCGCGCGGCGAGGATGTGGTGATCCTGGCTTCGGACGCCAGGGATGCCGCATCGCTGGTACGCCCCTAGATCGTGTAGTGGCCGTCGGCCACGACGAGTTCGGTGGGGCCGGAGAACTCCTCGCGGGCCTCGGCGAGCAGGGCCGGGCCGTCGGCCCAGGCGGGCACGTGGGTGAGGAGCAGGCGCTGGACGCCCGCCTCGCGGGCGGTGCGGCCGGCCTGGCGGCCCGAGAGGTGGACGCCGGGCGGGCGTTCGGGGCCGTCGCTCCACGTCGACTCGCAGAGCAGGACGTCCGCGTCGCGCGCGAGGGCGACCAGCTCGCGGCAGGGGCCGGTGTCGCCGGAGTAGACCAGCGAGCGGCCCTCGTGCTCCAGGCGGATGCCGTAGGCCTCGCAGGGGTGGTCGACGGGCGCACTGGTGAGCGCCACGGGGCCCACCGCGGCCGGGCCCTGGGCGAACGGGCGGTGGGAGAAGACGTCGGTGAGGTCGGTGGCGACGCGCTCGTCCGACGACGGCGCGTAGGCGACGGCCAGGCGCACCTCCGTCTCGGTGGGCCCGTGCAGCGGCACCACCTTGCCGGGGCCGTCGGGGTGGTAGCGCCGGTGGACGATCAGCCCGGAGACGTCGGCGCAGTGGTCCGGATGGAGGTGCGAGAGCACCAGGGCGTCGAGGTCGAACGGGTCCATGTGCCGCTGGAGGGCACCGAACGCGCCGTTCCCGAGATCGAGCACCAGGGACGTGTCGCCCGCGCGCACCAGATACCCCGAGGCCGGGGAGTGCGGCCCGGCGCCACTGCCGGAGCATCCCAGGACGATCAGTTCCACGCGCGCACCCTACGGGCCGGACCTACCCGTTCGCACAGGCCCACGGGGACCACACCGGTCACGAGACGAAACCGATATCCGGCCCGTTCAGGGGATGGCGGGTGTCCCCGACGGTCCGGCGCGGCGGCGGTCGGCGGCGACGGTGATCCGGGCGGCGAGCACCCCGCCGATCGCGCCGCACAGGTGCGCCTGCCAGGAGATCCCGGGATTGCTCGGGAACACGCCGAGCAGGAGGCCGCCGTAGATCAGGAACAGCACGACGGCCACGACGATCTGCGCCGCGGACCGCGCGAAGAAGCCGCGGACCAGCAGGAACGCGAACCAGCCGAAGATGATGCCGGACGCGCCGATGGTGGAGCCGGGGCTGCCGATGAGCCAGGTGCCGACACCGCTGACGACCCAGATCACGGCGGTGACCGCGATGAACTGGCCCAGCCCGCCCGCGAGCACCAGGAACCCGAACACGAGCAGCGGCACGGTGTTGCTGGCCAGGTGCTCGAAGCCCCCGTGCAGCAGCGGCGCCCAGAGGATGCCGCCGAGCCCCTCGAGGCTGCGCGGCACGATGCCGTCGTCGTCGAGACCCTGCGGCGGGTCGAGCGCGACGAACACCGTGCGGTCGGCCAGCTCGATGAGCCAGAGCAGCGCCACGATCCCGACCATGAGGATCGCGGCCCGCAACGGCTTCGCGGGCAGGATGCGGGGAGTCGGGCGCGCCGGGCTGGTCACGCCTGCGAGATTACGGCGGCCCGCGCCGGATCCGCGTGGGGTCGACCCCGGGAAAGACCGGGGTCGGCTACGCCCAGAGCTGGCCCTCGAGCGCCTCGGCGGCCTCCTCGAGCGTGCCGCTGTAGGCGCCGGTGGACAGGTACTTCCACCCGCCGTCGCAGACGACCATGACGATGTCCGCCTCGTCGTCCGCGCCCGCGGCCTTCTCGGCCTGGGCGAGGGCGGCATGCAGGATGCCGCCGGTGGAGATGCCCGCGAAGATGCCCTCCTGCTCGACGAGCTGGCGGGTGCGGCGCAGCGCGTCGTACGCGCCGACCGAGTAGCGGCCGGTGAGCACGTCGGGGTCGTACAGCTCGGGCACGAAGCCCTCGGCGATGTTGCGCAGGCCGTAGACCAGCTCGCCGTAGCGGGGCTCCGCGGCGATGATCTGGCAGTCGGGCTTGTGCTCGCGCAGGAAGCGCCCGGTGCCGACGAGCGTGCCGGTGGTGCCCAGGCCCGCGACGAAGTGGGTGATCGTCGGCATGTCCCGCAGGATCTCCGGCCCGGTGCCCTCGTAGTGCGCGAGCGCGTTGGCCGGGTTGCCGTACTGGTACAGCATCACCCAGTCGGCGTGCTGGGCGGCGATCTCCTTGGCCGTCGCGACGGCCTGGTTCGACCCCCCGGCGGCCGGCGAGAAGATGATCCGGGCCCCGTACATCTCGAGCAGCTGGCGCCGCTCGGCCGAGGTGTTCTCGGGCATGACGCAGACCAGCTCGTAGCCCTTGAGCTTGGCCGCCATCGCCAGCGAGATGCCGGTGTTGCCCGAGGTCGGCTCGAGGATGGTGCAGCCGGGGGTGAGCCGGCCGTCGGCCTCGGCCGCCTGGATCATCCGCAGCGCCGGCCGGTCCTTGATCGACCCGGTCGGGTTGCGGTCCTCGAGCTTCGCCCACAGCCGCACGTGCGGCGCCGGGGAGAAGGACGGCAGGCCGACCATGGGCGTGTCGCCCAGGGCGTGGATCAGGGAGTCGTACCGGGTCATGGGATCGGGGTGCTCAGCGCCCGCCGGCCACGGCCGGGAGGATCGTCACGGTGCCGCCGTCGGGCACCTGGGCGTCGAGGCCGCCGCTGAAGCGCACGTCCTCGTCGTTGACGTACACGTTGACGAACCGGTGCAGCGCGCCGTCGGTGACCAGCCGGTCCTTGATGCCGGGGTGGTTGGCCTCGAGGTCGGTGATGACCTCCTGCAGCGTCGAGCCGTCGGCCTTGACCTGCTTCTCCCCGCCGGTGTGGGTGCGCAGGATGGTCGGGATCGAGACGGTGGCGGACACGGATTCCCTCCGGTTCGTGTGCGGGTGTTCTGCGATGGACAGCGTCGCACGGTGACGCGACATTCCGTGACCCAGCGGGGACGCCGGGGCGGGGGCGTCAGGACCGGGACGTGGGGTCCGGGACGTCGTCGGAGCCGGTGTGGGCGAACATGTAGTTCTCGACCACCGCCACGTCGTCCTCGACGACCGCACCCGCGCCGTCCAGCAGGAACGATCGCAGGTCGTGCTCGGAGTCCGGCCCGGTCAGCGCGACGATGACGAAGTGGACCCCCGGCTGGAGGCCCATGTACTGGATGTCCTTCTCCGACGGGTACGCCTCGGGCAGCCCCGTGTCGGTGAGGGGACGGCGCGGCACCCGCGTGTGCGAGTGGAAGACGACGACCGGCTCCTCGCCGCGCTCCTCGCTCTCGCGGTGCACGCGCAGCTGCTCGCGGGAGTCGAACGCGTAGTCGCTCTCGACGGCGTCGGTGTTGGTCATCGGGATGTAGCGCTCGGGCCGGTCGGAACCCTCCGGGCCGGTCAGCTGACCGCACGCCTCGAGCGGGTGGTCGCGACGGGCGTGCGCGACCATCTCGTCGACGAGGTCGGCACGGATCACCAGCACGGCGTCCAGGGTACGTGGAGCGGCGCGGGTCAGCCCGTCAGCCATGTCACTGCCGCGTCACCGCGCCGTCACTGCATCAGGCCGGCGACCAGCGAGTCCTGCAGCCACGTCAACCAGTGGTAGACGGGCAGGTGGTCGGCGCGCGGGTCGTCGGCGGGCAGCTGCTCGGGCATGTCCTCGGTGACCTCGAGCGCGACACCCAGGGCCAGGCGCACGTCGTTGACCGCGGCCAGCCACTCCTCGGCCTGCGACGGCGCGAGCTCCACCCGCCCGCCGCCGGCCGGGCAGGTGGCCAGCACGGTGGCGATCGCGTCGAGCTTGGCCTCGATGAGCTCGGGCTCGCGCACCGAGCGCATCGCCGCGGACAGCTCCCCGGCGTCGTCCTCGCCCGAGGAGGCGAAGTCGGGCAGCAGGCGGGCGAGCACCGGGTCGTCGGGCGGCGTCGAGGGGCCGGTGCGGATGCCGGTGAGGGCCGCGAGCTCGTCGTCGGGCGCGGCCTCGTTGCGGCCGGTGAGCATCTGCTCGACCTGGGCCATCAGCCCGCGCAGCACCGACGCCTCGGGGCGGTCGAGCACGGCGACGTAGCGGACGCGGTCGCCGCGCCCCTGCCTCTTCCAGGCTTTCAACGGCGCTAGCTCGCCCGCTGCATGGTCGCCCAGAGGCCGGCCGCGTGCAGGCGCGACACGTCGCCCTCGACCTTCTCGCGGCTGCCCGACGAGACCGTCGCCCGGCCCTTCTGGTGGACGTCCATCATCAGCGCGGTGGCCTTGGCCTTGTCGTAGCCGAAGAGCTTCTGGAACACGTAGGTCACGTACGACATCAGGTTGACCGGGTCGTTCCAGACGATCGTCTGCCACGGGGTGTCGGCCAGGGTCGCCTCGTCGACGGACTCCTCGGTCCGTTCGTCGACCTCCGGCTCGGCCGGAGCGGACAGACGCACCTCGGGCGGCAGGAAGCGAAGCGGAGCTGCCGCACCGAAGGCCGAACGCATGCGTCCATGGTGCCACCTAGGGTGGTCGCCGTGACGTTCCCGGGGCCGAGCACCGCGCTCCTCACCGACCAGTACGAGCTCACGATGCTCGACGCCGCCCTCGCCGACGGCACCGCGCAGCGTCGCTGCACCTTCGAAGTGTTCGCGCGCAGCCTGCCCCACGGGCGGCGCTACGGCGTGGTCGCGGGCGTGCCCCGCCTGCTCGACGCGATCACCCGGTTCACGTTCGACGAGCCCGAGGTCGCCGTGCTGCGCGACGCCGGCGCGGTGAGCGACCGCGCCGCCGAGTTCCTCACCGGGCACCGCTTCTCCGGCGAGGTCAGCGGCTACCCCGAGGGCGAGCTGTACTTCCCCGGCTCGCCGGTGCTCTCGGTGACGGGGACCTTCGCCGAGTGCGTGCTGCTCGAGACGCTCGCGCTCTCGGTGCTCAACCACGACTGCGCGATCGCCTCGGCCGCGGCCCGCATGACCACGGCGGCCAACAGCCGCCCGCTGATCGAGATGGGCTCGCGGCGCACCCACGAGGAGGCCGCGGTCGCCTCGGCGCGGGCGGCGTACCTCGCCGGGTTCCAGGCCACGTCGAACCTCGAGGCCCACCGCCGCTTCGGGGTCCCGACCACCGGCACCAGCGCCCACGCCTTCACCCTGCTGCACGACACCGAGGCCGACGCGTTCCGCGCGCAGATCGAGGCGCTCGGGGTGGGGACGACGCTGCTCGTCGACACCTACGACATCACCCAGGGCATCGCCACCGCGATCGAGGTCGCGGGCCCGGAGCTCGGGGCGGTGCGCATCGACTCCGGCGACCTCGGCGTCATGGCCCAGCGCGCCCGCGCCCAGCTCGACGGGCTGGGCGCGACGCGGACGCGCGTGGTGATCTCCGGCGACCTCGACGAGCACTCGATCGCCTCCCTGCGCGCCGAACCGGTCGACGCCTACGGGGTCGGCACGTCCGTCGTCACCGGGTCCGGGGCGCCGACCGCCGGGATGGTCTACAAGCTGGTCGAGGTCGACGGGCGCCCGGTGGCCAAGCGCAGCTCGTCGAAGGAGTCGCGGGGCGGCGCGAAGTCGGCGCTGCGCCGGCACAAGCCCACCGGCACCGCCGTCGAGGAGGTCGTGCACCGCCTGGACGCCGACGTCGAGGTCGGCGAGCACGACCGCGTCGTCCCCGTCCCCCTGGTGCGCAAGGGCGAACCGGTCGGCGAGCTCCCGACCCTCGACGAGTCCCGCGAGCACCTGCGCCGCCAGCTGGTCGCCGTGCCCTGGGAGGGCCTCAAGCTCTCGCGCGGCGAGCCCGCGATCCCCACGACCTTCGTGCTCTGAGCTGTTCCAGCGTGGCGGCCACGCTGGCGTTCAACGTCAGGGAAGCCGCCACGATCACTCGCCGAACAGGGGTGACGGGGTCGCGCCCTCCGGGGTCGGGTTGGTGACGGGCGACGTGGGCGCGGGCGTCGTCGACGTCGTCGGGGGTGCTGTGGAGGTCGCGGGCGGCGGGGTCGGTGAGCTCGGCGCCGGCGTCTCCGTCGCCCCGGTCGCCGTCGGCGGTGCGACGGGAAGCACCGGTGGGGCCGGGGCGATCGCCAGGACCTCCGGAGCCGCGGCCGGAGCCGGCGGCAGCTCCGGAGCCGGCGTGCCCGCCGCGTAGGCCGCCTCGATCGCGAGCACCTGGGCCACGTAGGCGTCCGAGCGGTTGTAGGCGAACACCGCCGCCGCGCGCTGCCCCGGGTCGGAGAGGTCGGCACCGCCGGCGCAGAGGTGCCGCCCGCTCCCGACGGCCGCATCGTCGACGTCGTCGGGGTCCGCACGGCCGTCGGCGTCCCCGTCGGCGCCGTAGATCTCCCAGCTCGACGGGAGGAACTGCATCGGGCCGACGGCGAGGTCGACGCCCGGGTCGCCGTCGAGGCGGCCGGCGTCGGTGTCGGCGAGGAACGGGTGGCCGCCGGTGCCGTCGAGACGCGGGCCGCGGATCGGGGTGAGCGCCCGCCCGTCGACGGCGACCGCCCCGCCCGCGGCGTGGTCGGACTCGACGCGCCCGATCGCCGCGACCAGCGTCCACGGCAGCCGGCAGGCGGGTTCGGACGTGCCCAGGGCGCTCTCGGCGCCCCGGTAGGCCGCCAGCACGCGCGCGGGGATCCCAGTGGCGTCGACGGGACCGGCCGCCGCGGGCACCGGGGGCGCCCACGCCCCCGGCGGCACGCCGGTCGCGCCGAGCGCGCCGACGTCGACGGGCGCGGGCTCGACCTGCGCCGCAGGCACCGCGTCGGGCCCCACCTCGGTCATCGGCAGCCCGAACGAGACGACGGCCGCCAGCACCGGCACGACGAGCACGCTGGCCGCGAGCAGCGCCACGCGGCGCCGCCCGGGCACGGGCGGGTCGGTGAGGTCGAGCTCCTCGGGGGGACGGTCGAGGTTCTCCGGGAGGGGCCGCCAGGTCGTCGTCACAGCGCCGCCCCCTCCCGGCACCGTTGCGGGACCAGTGCGCTGCGTGATGGTAGAAGGCAGTCCTGTGGGTGACGGCGAACGTCACCGCTTGGTGCGATGCCCGTCCGTCGATCGAGCGATCCGGGGTCCGTCGACCTCCGGCGCCGCTCGTAGGCTCGGCGCCATGACGACCGCACTCATCGTCGTGGACGTGCAGCTCGACTTCTGCGAGGGCGGCTCGATGGGCGTCGACGGCGGGGCCGCGACGGCGTCGGCGATCAGCGCCTACCTGGGCCGGTCGGCGGGCCGGTACGCGCACGTCGTCGCCAGCCGCGACTACCACGAGGATCCCGGCGACCACTTCTCCTCGACGCCCGACTTCGTCGACTCCTGGCCGCCGCACTGCCGCCTCGGCCACCCCGGCGCGGCCTTCCACCCCGACCTCGACGTGCACCACCTCGAGGAGGTCTTCACCAAGGGCCGCTTCGAGGCCGCCTACTCCGCCTTCGAGGGCCACGCCACCGACGGGCACCTGCTCACGCCGTGGCTGCGCGCCCGTGACGTCGACGCCGTGGAGATCGTCGGCATCGCCACCGACCACTGCGTGCGCGCCACCGCCCTCGACGCCGCGCGGGACGGGTTCGCGACCACCGTGCTCCTCGACCTCACCGCCGGCGTCCTGCCCGAGACCACCGCCCGCGCGCAGGAGGAGATGGCCGGTGCCGGCGTCACGCTGACGGGGTCGGTGCGCTGAGCGACGGGAGGCTGCGTGTGCCGGGAGGGAACCGATCGGCCCGCTCCGTAGTCTGAACCGTCGTGGGAGACGCGAGCACGGAGACCATCGCGCCGCCCGCGGTGGCCGAGCTGCTCGCGGCGGCGGTCTCCGCGCTCGGCGGCAGTGAGCGCGAGGGCCAGCAGCAGATGGCCGCCGCGGTGGAGCGCGCGCTGCGCACGGGTGAGCACCTGGCCGTCCAGGCCGGCACGGGCACGGGCAAGTCGCTGGCCTACCTGATCCCCGCGGTGCGCCACGCGCTCGAGAGCGAGCAGGCGGTCATCGTCGCGACCGCCACGATCGCGCTGCAGACCCAGCTCGTCGACCGCGACCTCCCGCGCCTGGTCAAGGCCCTCGAGCCGGAGCTCGGCCGCGAGCCGACGTTCGCGATCCTCAAGGGCCGGGCCAACTACCTGTGCCTGCACAAGATCCAGAGCAGCGCCCAGGCGGAGGACCCCGTCGACGAGCAGCTGTTCGACCCGTTCCAGGTCTCGGCGCTCGGACGCCAGGTCACGCGCCTGCACGAGTGGGCCGAGAAGACCACCACCGGCGACCGCGACGAGCTCGTGCCGGGGGTGCCCGACCGCGCGTGGCGCCAGGTCTCGGTGAGCGCCCGGGAGTGCCTGGGCGCCGCGCGGTGCCCGGTCGCCGAGGACTGCTTCTCCGAGCACGCCCGCCACGCCGCCGGCGCCGCGGACATCGTCGTCACCAACCACGCCATGCTCGCGATCGACGCCATCGAGGGCCGCGCGGTGCTGCCCGACCACGACGTGGTGGTCGTCGACGAGGCGCACAACCTCGTCGACCGCGTGACGTCGGTGGCGACCGGCGAGCTCACGTCGGCGACGGTCACGGCCGCGGCGCGCCGCTGCGGGAAGCTCGTCGACCAGGGGCTGTCCGACGCCCTGCTCGACGCCGGCGAGGGCCTCGGGACGGTGCTCGAGGACGTCGCCCCCGGCCGCTGGGAGCGCCTGCCGGAGCCCGTCGGGCGGATGCTCTCGTCGATCCGCGACCGGGCGTGGGCGTGCCGCCAGGCGCTCGGGTCGGACCGCGACAAGAGCCGGGACGACGACGCGACCTCGCGGAAGTTCGCGCTCGCGCTCGTCGAGGAGGTCCACGACGTCGCCGGGCGCCTGCTCACCGCCTTCGACCGCGAGGACCCGGCGACGCGGCCGGACGTGGTGTGGCTCGCGGAGACCGAGCGGAACTCGACCACGACGCGCACCCTGGCCGTCGCGCCCCTGTCGGTGGCGGGCCTGCTCGCGTCGCGCCTGTTCGGACAATCGACGGTGGTGCTGACGTCGGCGACGCTCGCGCTCGGCGGGTCGTTCGACGCCCTGGCGCGCCAATGGGGGCTGCCGGCGGGCGGGTCCCGGGAGATCACCGAGCCGATCCCCGACGACGGCTCCGGCCACGGCAACGACCCGGCCACCAACCTCGTCTGGCACGGCCTCGACGTCGGCTCGCCGTTCGCCCACGCGAAGGCCGGCATCCTCTACGTCGCCCGCCACCTGCCCCCGCCCGGGCGCGACGGCCTGTCCCCCGCGATGCTCGACGAGATCGAGGGCCTCGTGCGCGCCGCCGGCGGGCGCGCGCTCGGGCTGTTCTCGTCGATGCGCGCGGCCAAGCAGGCGGCCGAGGACCTGCGCGGACGCTGGGACGGCACCGTGCTCTGCCAGGGCGACGACAGCACCGGGACGCTGGTGACGAAGTTCGCCGCCGACGTGGAGAGCGTGCTGTTCGGCACCCTGTCGCTGTGGCAGGGCGTCGACGTGCCCGGCGAGTCGCTGCAGCTCGTCATGATCGACCGCATCCCGTTCCCCCGGCCCGACGACCCGCTCGTCTCGGCCCGCCAGCGCGCCGTCGACGCGCGGGGCGGCAACGGGTTCCTGACGGTGTCGGCGACGCACGCCGCGCTGCTGCTCGCCCAGGGCGCGGGGCGGCTGCTGCGCGGCACCGGTGACCGCGGCGTCGTCGCCCTGCTCGACTCCCGCGTCGCCACCAAGCAGTACGGCGGCTTCCTGCGCGGCTCGCTGCCGCCGTTCTGGACGACCCAGGACCCGGCGATCGTCCGGGGCGCGCTGGAGCGGCTGCGCGGCGCCTGATTCGTGTGCGGCCGGGATCGTGTGCGGCCGGGTCAGGCGGTCCGGAGGCCCGGCCGCCCGTGCGAGCGATGCGGCGTTCCTGGCGTCTCACGCCAGGATCGCCACATGCTCGCTGCGACGACACGCCGGGCGCCTCGAGGGCTCCTGACTTTCCATGATCGTGGCGGCTTTGCTGACGTTCAACGTGAGCGTGGCCGCCAGGCTGACATCACCCCGTGCGTCGGCTCCGCGGCGTGTCGCGCGAGCGAGCGTGTGGCGATCCTGGCGTCACATGCCAGCGATGCCGCATCGCTCGTGTCAGAGGTGGGCGAGGAGGGCGTCGGCGAGGCGGTCGGGGGCGTCGGTGGCGCGGCGGAGGAAGAGTTCGGGCTCGATGAGCTCGAGCTCCATGACCACCGGCTCGCCGTCGACGCGGACCAGGTCGACGCGGGCGGCGGCGACGTCGCCCGGGGCGAGGGCCAGGGCCGCCTCGGCCACCTCCACCTCGCGGGTGGTCGGGGTGTGGTCCTCGAGGCGCCCGCCGTGCTTCTCGTGCACAAGGAAGCCGCCCGCCGCGGGGAGCTTGCGCACCGCGTGCGACCAGGTGCCGCCGAGCCGGATCAGGGACACCTCGCCGTCGCGGCCGATGCTCTCCACCGCGGGCTGGACGAGGACGTCGCCGACGCCCAGGAGGCCGGCGACGGTCTCGCGCAGGTCGTCCGGGTGCCCGAGGTGGGTCCCGCGGCCGCCGGCGGACACGGCGGGCTTGATCACCACGGGGCCGCGACCGAGATCGTCGGGCACCGCGGAACCCCGCCCCAGCAGCACGGTCGGCACCGTCGGCACGCCCGCCTCGGCGAGCTCGACGAGGTAGCGCTTGTGGCTGTTCCAGGTCAGCACGGGCAGCGGGTTCACCAGGCGGGTGGCCGCGGCGACCGTCGACGCCCAGGCGAGGAAGTCGTCGCGGCGCTCGGTGTAGTCCCAGGTGGTGCGCACCGCGACGAGGTCGGCGTCGCTCCAGCCGGCGGTCTCGTCGTCCCACGGGACGTCGGCGGCGTCCACCCCGCGGGCGGCCAGCGCCGCGACCAGCGGGCGGGTCTCGGCGTCCGAGCGCTCGCTGCGCACCCGGGACCCGGCGACCAGGACCCGGGTCATCGGGCCGCCACGCAGGTGACGGTGCCCGGCGCGACCTCCGTGAACCCCGCGTCGCGCACCGGGACGACGCCGTGCCCCTCCCACGCCGCCCGGCCCGTGGGGTCGGCGTCGAGCGCGGCCGTCCACCGGGCCCAGTCCTCACGCGACGCCGGGCGCACCGACGCCTCCAGCGCACTCGCCGGATCGGCACCGGACGCCGCCAGCACCGTCGCGAGGATCATGCTCGCGTGCCCGACCTGCGCGGCGGCCTTGCCCACGGTCTGCTCGACCTCCGGGCTCAGCCAGATCACCGGCCGGCCGGGAGGAGCGGCGCCGGGCTCGTCGGCGGGCAGGTCGGTGCCGCCGATCTGCAGTCGGCGGACCTCGTGGGGCACGTCGTCGACCGGTCCCGGCACCAGGGCCCGCACCAGCTGGCCGACCGTCACCCCCGGGACCTCCTGCACCGCGCGCCAGTGCGCCGTGCGCGCCCGCCGGGAGAGCTTGCGGATGCGCCCCGCGCCCGCCCAGGTGGCCACGGCGTCGAACCACTCCCCCTCGGGCGCGGCGCGCTCGTCGAGGCAGAGCGCGAGCGCCGCGGACGCCGCCGCCTCGAGCACCTCGGTGCGCGTCGGGGCCTCGCGCTCCAGACGCAGGATCAGCGTCATCGCCCGCACGACGCCGTCGGCCGGTTCGTCCTCGACCGGAGCCGGGGCGTCCACCAGCCACGGGCACACCCGCGCCGCCAGGGGCGCCAGCGCGCTGAGCCCACCCGCCAGGGAGGTCACAGCGGGACCCGGCGCAGCAGCCCCTCCGCGGCGTCGGCCACCTCGATCTCGTCGCGCGTCACGCCGAGGATGAACAGCACCGCGTCGAGGTAGGGGTACGACAGCGCGGTGTCGGCGGCCGCCGCGACCACCGGCTTGGCGTTGAACGCCACCCCGAGCCCCGCGGCCGCGAGCATGTCCAGGTCGTTGGCCCCGTCGCCGACGGCCACCGTCTGGTCGAGCGGGACGCCGGCCTCGGCGGCGAAGCGCTCCAGCGCCACGGCCTTGCCCGCGCGGTCGACGACGGTGCCGATCACGCGCCCGGTGAGGCGCCCGTCGACGATCTCGAGCTCGTTGGCGGCGGAGAAGTCGAGCGACAGGTCGTCGACGAGGCGGTCGATGATCGTGGAGAAGCCGCCCGACACCACGCCGCAGCGGTAGCCCAACCGCTTGAGCGTGCGCACGGTGGTCCGCGCGCCCGGCGTCAGCTCGAGCTCGTCGGCCACCTCGTCGAGCGCGCTCACGGGCAGCCCGGCGAGGGTCTCGACGCGCTTGTGCAGCGACTCCGCGAACTCGATCTCCCCGCGCATCGCCGACTCGGTGATCGCGCGGACCTCGTCCTCGCAGCCCGCGCGGGCGGCGAGCATCTCGATGACCTCGCCCTGGATCAGCGTCGAGTCGACGTCGAAGACGATGAGCCGCTTGGCCCGCTGGGCCAGCCCGACCCGCTGCACCGCGACGTCGCAGCGGGCCCGGCGGCCCGCCGCGGCGAGCGCCTGGCGCAGCGCGGTGTCGTCGGGCGGGTTGACCGTGGGCAGCGAGACGCGCAGCTCGAGGCCCGTGACCGGGTAGTCGGCGATGCGCCGCACCCGGTCGATGTTGACGCGCAGCGTCGCGAGGCCACGGGCGACCTCGGCGAAGTTCGCCGCGGTGATCGGGCGCCCGAGCACCAGCACGACGTGGGTCGAGAACGGGTGCACCGCCGACACGTCGCCGCCGGTCTCGACGCTGACCGACAGGCCCAGCGAGGGCATCGTCAGCTGCAGCGCCGCCTCGAGGCGGGCCGGGTCGCCGGGCAGCGTGACGAGCGCGGACAGCGTGATCCGGTGGTGGATCGTCGCCTGCTGCACGTCGAGCATGGCCGCCTCGTGCTCGGCCAGCACCGCGAACAGCGCCGCGTTGACGCCGGGGAAGTCCGGCCCGGTGACGGTCACGAGGACCGGCACCGGGTCGGGCCCGGGATCGGCATCGGGAGACACGGGGTCGGCCAGCACGGCGGCCGGCTCCCGGAACTCGCCGTCGGACGGGTCGTCGGGGACCGCGCGGCTCACTTGTTCCGGGGGTCGGAGCCGGGGAGGTGCTCCTGACCGGTCTGCCCCGCCGCGGCCTCACCGATGCTGGCGTGCCCGGAGCCCACGTGGGCCTCGAGCCGGATCCGCTCGGTGAGGTGCGGGTAGTGCAGCTCGAACGCGGGGCGCTCGGAGCGGATCCGCGGCAGCTCCGTGAAGTTGTGCCGCGGCGGCGGGCAGGACGTGGCCCACTCGAGCGAGTTGCCGTGGCCCCAGGGGTCGTCGACCTCCACCGGGCGCCCGTAGCGCCAGCTGTGGAACGCGTTCCAGAGGAACGGCAGCGTCGAGGCCCCGAGGATGAACGCCCCGATCGTGGAGATCGTGTTGAGCGTCGTGAACCCGTCGGTGGGCGCGTAGTCGGCGTAGCGACGCGGCATGCCCTCGTTGCCCAGCCAGTGCTGCACCAGGAACGTCATGTGGAACCCGATGAACGTCAGCCAGAAGTGGAACTTGCCGATGCGCTCGTCCATCATCCGGCCGGTCATCTTCGGGAACCAGAAGTAGATGCCGGCGTAGGTGGCGAACACGATCGTGCCGAACAGCACGTAGTGGAAGTGCGCCACCACGAAGTACGAGTCGGACACGTGGAAGTCCAGCGGCGGGCTGGCCAGCAGGACGCCGGTGAGACCGCCGAACAGGAACGTCACCAGGAAGCCGACCGAGAACAGCATCGGCGTCTCGAACGTCAGCTGGCCGCGCCACATGGTGCCGATCCAGTTGAAGAACTTGATGCCGGTCGGCACGGCGATGAGGAACGTGGTGAACGAGAAGAACGGCAGCAGCACCGCGCCCGTGGCGTACATGTGGTGGGCCCACACGGCGACCGACAGGGCCGCGATCGACAGCGTCGCGTAGATCAGCGTCTTGTAGCCGAAGATCGGCTTGCGGCTGAACACGGGGAAGATCTCGGAGACGATGCCGAAGAACGGCAGCGCGACGATGTAGACCTCGGGGTGCCCGAAGAACCAGAACAGGTGCTGCCAGAGGATCACGCCGCCGTGCTCGGGCGCGAAGAGCTGGGCGTCCAGGTGGCGGTCGGCGGCGAGGCCGAGCAGCGCGGCGGTGAGGATCGGGAACGCCAGCAGCACGAGCACGACCGTCACGAGGATGTTCCAGGTGAAGATCGGCATCCGGAACATCGTCATGCCCGGGGCGCGCATGCAGACGATCGTCGTCACGAAGTTGACGCCGCCGAGGATGGTGCCGAGACCCGAGACCACCAGGCCGACGATCCAGACGTCGGCGCCGAGGCCCGGCGAGTGCACGACGTCCGAGAGCGGCGTATAGGCGAACCAGCCGAACGCGGCCGCGCCGTCCGGGGTGAAGAACCCGGAGACGACGATGATGCCGCCGAAGAGGAACAGCCAGTACGAGAAGGCGTTCAGGCGCGGGAACGCGACGTCCGGCGCGCCGATCTGCAGCGGGACGATGTAGTTGGCGAAGCCGAAGAGGATCGGCGTCGCGTACAGCAGCAGCATGATCGTGCCGTGCATGGTGAACAGCTGGTTGTACTGGTCCACCGACAGGATCTGCAGACCCGGCTGGGCCAGCTCGGCGCGCATGAGCAGCGCCATCAGCCCGCCGATCAGGAAGAACCCGAACGACGTGATCAGGTACAGGATCGCGATGTCTTTGGGGTCCGTCGTCTTGAGCATCCGCCCGACGAACGACCCGCGCTTCGACTCCCGCGCCGGGTACGGCGTGGTCGCGATCGGCTTGGGTGCCACGGCGGTCACGAGGGCCTCCTGCTCACGGTGCGTCTCCTCCACCCCGGCGGCCGTCGTCGGCCGCTCGTGCGCGGACGGGAGGGATCGTAACCGCCACGGAGGTCCGTGGCGCGCCGGGTGACCCCATCAACGACGATCGGTCGTAGACCACATCCTGACCTGGTGGATCACCTGGTGATCCACGAAAAAGGACCGCCGCCCCGTGGGCGACGGTCCTCTCGTGATGGGGTGGAGCTGAG
Source organism: Actinomycetospora flava (assembly GCF_037400335.1). Classification (NCBI taxonomy): domain Bacteria; kingdom Bacillati; phylum Actinomycetota; class Actinomycetes; order Pseudonocardiales; family Pseudonocardiaceae; genus Actinomycetospora; species Actinomycetospora flava. The sequence continues at coordinate 29,345 of NZ_JBBEGM010000020.1, read as the reverse complement.
GGGACTCGAACCCCTGACCCTCACACTGCCAGTGTGATGCGCTACCAGCTGCGCCACAGCCCCAACGCGACGCAACGTTACACGCCGGTGGACGGTGTCCGGCGCGGGGGTGCCCCACCCGCCCACGTCAGAAGTCTTTGCGGCCGGGCTCCTGCTCGAGCACCGCGTCGAGGTCCTTCAGGCGGTCCATCGTGGCCACGGCGCGGGCGGTGCGCTGGTTGCCCTGCATGCGGTCGCGGTGGCGGTGCACGAACTGCCAGTAGCCGGCGGTGAACGGGCAGGCCTTGTCCCCCACGCGGACCTTCGGGTCGAAGGCGCAGTCGCCGCAGTGGTCGGACATCTTGTTGATGTACGCCCCGCCGGACGCGTACGGCTTGGTCGCGAGCTGCCCGCCGTCGGCGTGCTGGCTCATGCCGACGACGTTGGGCGGCATCACCCACGCGAACCCGTCGACGAACGACGTGGTGAACCACTCGGACAGCGCGCTCGGCCGGTACTCGCGCTGCAGGGCGTGGTTGCCCAGCACCATGAGGCGCGGGATGTGGTGGACCCAGCCGCGGTCGCGGACCCCGCCCAGCGCCGACGACAGGCACGCCGCGGTCACGCCGTCGGCGTCGAGCTCGGTCCACCAGCGCGGCAGGTTCTTGCGGTGGTCCATCTCGTTGCGCGTCGAGTAGCCCTTGCCGAAGTGCCAGTACAGGTGCCAGATGTACTCGCGCCAGCCCAGGATCTGGCGCACGAAGCCCTCGACGGAGTTCAGGCGCGCCGTTCCGTCGTGGTACGCCTGCTCGGCGGCGTGCACGGCCTCGAGCGGGTGCAGGACGCCCAGGTTCTGGGGCACCGAGAGCAGCGAGTGCGCCATCCACGGGTCGTCGGCGAGGATCGCGTCCTCGTAGGGCCCGAACGTGTCGAGGCGCTGCTCCACGAACCGTTGCAGGGCCTTCCGCGCCTCGGCGGGCGTCACCGCGAACAGGCGCGGCCCGTCCTCGCCGACCGTCGGGAGGTCCATGCCGTCGAGATCGCGGCGGACCTGCTCGTCGATCGCGTCCTCGGTCGGCCACCAGGGGTCCGGGACGCCCAGCGTGTCCTGCTTCTTGGGCGGGGGCTCCCGGTTGTCGTGGTCGAGGTTCCACTTGCCCCCGACCGGGCGGTCGCCCTCCATCAGCACGTCGAAGCGCTGCCGCTGGTTGCGGTAGAAGTTCTCCATCGTGAACGACGTGTCGTCGCCACTCCAGGCCTCGAACTCGGCGCGGGGACGGGCGAACGTCGTCGGCGGCAGCACCGCCGCGACCAGCCCGTCCTTCCGCAGCCGCTCGACGAACTCGACGGCCGTGTGCGACGTGGGCTGGTGCACGACCACCGGGCGCCCGACCTTCTCCAGCGCCTCGCGGTAGGTCTCCGTGCGGTGGTAGGTGGCGCGCTCGCCCAGCTCGTCGGCGAGGTGGCGCATCCCCGAGAGCACAAGGTGGAGCTTCTGGCGGTGGTAGCGCCGCCGGCGCAGCACCGCGGCGGACTCGACGAGCACGACCTCGCGCTCCGCGTGCTGCGGCAGGGCGTGCACGGCGGGGCCGAGCTGGTCGCCGAACACCCACAACGGCGCGTCGGGCTCCGCCCCCGCCTCCTCGAGCGCGGCGTCGACGCTCTCGGTGTAGATGTCCTCGACACCCGTCGGCACGCGGCTCATGCGCTGCGGTTGCCCGCCTCCTGCTCGGGCGAACCCGGTGCCGGAGCATCGGGCAGGCGCTGCCACACCACCAGGGCGACCAGCGCGATCGCGGCGCTCAGCGCGAACGCGACGGGGAACGAGGCGTTCTCGGCGAGCGCCCCGGCCGCGATCGGCCCGGCGATCGCCCCGACGTCGGCGGTCATCTGGAACCCCGAGAGCGCCGGCCCGCCGCTGCGCCGCGAGCCGACGAGGTCGGCCACGGCCGCGCCCTGGGCCGGCTGCAGCAGCCCCGCCCCCGCCCCGGCGACCGCCGACGCGACGAGCAGCACCACGAGCCCGAGCGATCCCGGCAGCTGGGCGAGCGCGATCGCCGCGGTGCCGAGGGTGACCAGCCCGAGGCCGGCGACGACGACGGGGCGGCGCCCGCGCCGGTCCGACAGCCCGCTGGTCGCGAGGAGCACGAGGCCGTCGCCCACCGCGAACACCGTCAGCGCGATCCCCGCCCACACCGGCTCGCGGCCCAGCGCCACCGCGACGAACAGCGGCACGAGCGCCACGCGGACGCCCTGCACCGCCCAGCCCGTCGCCAGGCTCGACACCAGGGCCGCGCGGTACATCGGGGCCCGGAGCGCGGCGGAGATCGTCAGCGTCGTCACGGGTGTGCCGTCGCGCCGCACGCCGACCTGCTGCGAGCGCGCGAGCAGCGCGCCGACCACGATCGTCGCCAGCACCAGCGCCAGCGCGTAGACGACGAACGGCGCGCGCAGGTCGACCGCGACGAGCAGCCCGCCGAACGCCGGGCCGCTGACCCCGCCGAGCAGGAACGCGCCGGTGAACAGGCCGCTCGCCTGGCCCCGGCGCCCCTCGGGGGCCAGCCGGAACATCAGGGAGAACGCCGAGACGGTGAACATGGTCGAGCCGATGCCGCCGAGCCCGCGGAAGACGAGCAGCTGGGTGTAGCTCGTGGCGAGCGCGCACGCCCCCGTGGACGCGGCGACGACCAGCAGGCCGGTGAGGTACATCGTGCGCTCGCCGGTGCGGGCGACGAGCCGGCCCGACACGGGCGCGAAGAGCAGCCGCATGACGGGCAGCGCGCTGACGACCGCGGACGCGGCCGTGACCCCCACCCCGAAGCTCCGGGCGAACACCGGCAGCGCGGGCGCGACGATCCCGTAGCCGGCGGCGACGAGGAAGCTGCCCGCCAGCAGCGCCCACACCTCCCAGGGAAGGGTCGCGCGCGCCGAGTCGCCGGGAGGGCACTCGGGCGGGCGGTCCCGCTGCGGTGCGGCACCCATCGCCTTCTCGCAGGCTCCTTCGCGCTCGGGTCGGCGGCCACCGGCAGTCTGCTCCCTGCGGCACGGACGCGCCCGGAGGGGCCTGCCTCAGGTGGTCAGGGTGCGGCGAGCGTCGCCCCGCGCGCGCCGCCGGGGCGCGTCGTGGTCGTCGTCGTGGTGGGGCCCGTCGGCTCCGTCGGCCCGGTCGTCGGCGTCGTCGTCGGCGGGACGGTCGTCGGCGGGACGGTGGTCGGCGGGACGGTCGGGGGCAGCGGCGGCGGCACCGGCAGGTTCGTGGGGCCGGGCACCGTGGTGACGTCGCTGGTGATCGGGCTGCGCGTGGTGGTGTCGCGCTCGGTGGTGCCCTCGTCCTCGTCGTCCGAGACCGTCTCGTCGGTGGTGCTCGACGACGACCCGGGCGGGGGCACCGCCACCGGAGCGGGGTTGGGCCCGGCCGGCGTCGTGAGGTCGGACACCCCGGCCTCCCGGGGCGTGCCCGGGTCGTGGCCGGACCAGAGCACGAACCCCGACGCGGCGGCGAGCGCGAGCGCCGCGCCGCCCAGGGTGACGAAGTGCACGCCCCGGCCGGCCCGCCGGCGCCGGCGGGCCGGGGGCGCGAGGACGGCCACGGGCACCACGGGCTGGGCGGGCTCGACGGCCTCGGTGGGCTCGGGCGCCGGGGCGGGCAGCGCGACCGGCACGAAGCTCGTCTCGTCCTCGTCGACGTGGCGCAGGATCTCCGCGACGCGGGCGAGGGCCTCCGCGGCCCCGCGGGCGCCGATGCGGCCGTGCACCATGTCGGCGAGGGCCTGCTGGAGCGCGGGCGCGGCCGGCGCGGCGGGGTCGAGGACGACGGCCAGGGCACGGCCCAGGTCGGCGACGTCGTCGTCGGGCCGCGAGGGCGCGGGCGGCTCGCTCGCGGGGCCCTCGGGCGGCGCCGGGTGCAGGGCGGCGGTGAAGCCGGTGAGCCACGCGTAGGGCGCGCCGGGAGTACCGCCGAGGACCAGGCTCGCGGGCCCGATGCCGCCGTGGACCACGCCGCGCGCGTGGGCGTGCGCGAGCGCCGACGCGACCTGCGCGCCGACCTCGGCGACGGAGATCGGGGCCCAGCGGCCCAGGTCGGCGCCCGGGTCGAGGACCCGCCCGGCGACGCTCTGCAGGACGAGCGTGCTCTCGGAGCCCTCGGTGAGGCCGTCGACGTCGAACACCTCGACGAGGTGGGCGTGGTGCAGGGCGGCGAGGCGGCGGACCTGCTCGGTGCGCACCAGGAGGTCGTCCCCACGGGCCGGGGGCAGCGTCACCATCGCGACCTCGCGGCCCAGGACGGCGTCCAGACCACGCGTCGCGGCGTCGACCGCGCCCGGCCAGGCGTCGGGCCTCCCGGCAGGCGGGGGACCACCGTCCGGGGACGCGAGCGACTGCTCGTCGGGCTCCGTGGCCACCGCGCACCCCCTCACCGGGCCGTGCTCCTCCGGACGAGTGAGCACCGGGCGCCTACGGTAGCGCCTGATCTCACGCTGAGTCGACCGGCCTACCGGACAGAGCCGACCGGCGGAACGAGAACGGGCCGGAGAGCGTGTGCTCTCCGGCCCGTCGTCGGTCTTCCCTCATCGCGGCAGCTCCGCTTCGCTGCGTGCCGCCCCGAGGTGAGGTGGAGGTGCCGGGAATCGAACCCGGGTCCTCCGATCAGCAACCAGGACTTCTCCGTGCGCAGTCCGCGTCGTCTCTGCTCGGATCCACCGGTCCTGCGGACGGGCCGGTGTGACGATCCCAGTCACTGTGAGATGTCCCGACCGGGCCCCGTGACCGGGCCCGGCGGTGAGTCACCTAGCTGATGCCGGCGACCGGGTCGGTGACGAACCCGGGCCGACAGACTTCCCTACCCGCTGCTTAGGCAGCGAGCTGGAAGTCGCGCTGAGAACTCTCGGCGCTTATTTCTTTGCGACGCATGGTTAACGAGATCATCGTCGCCTTCCTCGGCACGCTTCTCCTGATGAACCACTCGGAGTCGAAACCAGTCACCCCCTCGGTCCCGCGCGGTGCGGGCCCACGATCATAACGCGGCGGAGTGCCCGGTTCATCCCGCCGGGGAGGCCACCCGCAACAGCCGCGCCGGCGCGTCGTGCAGCACCGAGCGCAGGAACGGCACGCCGAGGCGGTCGTCGGCGCCCGCCCAGCCCGCGATCGCGGCGAGCTGGTGGTGATAGCCGTACGGGATGTTCGGGAAGTCGGTGCCCAGCACCACCCGGTCGGCGACGTCGACCAGCCGCGCCGGCCAGTCGGCGGGCAGGGGCGCGAACTCCTCGGTGTAGGGCGTCCCGACCATCGTCGTGTCGAGGTGGACGTTCTCGAAGCGGTCGAGCAGCGCCAGCGTCCGGTCGTACTCGGGCAGCCCGGCGTGGGCGATCACCGCGGTCAGCCGCGGGTGGCGCTCGAGCACCTCGGTGAACACGTCCATCCCCGTGTAGGTGCCCTGCCGCGGGCCGTCGCCGCAGTGGACGATCGCGGGCACGCCGGCCTCGGCGATGAGCCCCCACGCGCGGTCCAGGCGCGGGTCGCGGGGGTCGAAGTCGCCGACCTGGACGTGCACCTTCACCGCCCGCGCCCCGGCGTCCAGCGCGTCACCGAGGTAGGTGGTGACCGAGTCCTCGGGGAAGAGCGTCGCGGTGGGCACCGCCTCGGGCACCTCGGCCGCCCACTCCAGGGCCCACGACGTCAGCCACGCCGCCATGTCGGGCTTGTGGGGGTAGACCAGCGGCGCGAACGTGCGCACCCCGAAGCCGCGCAGCAGGTCGATCCGCGTCTGCTCGGGCTCGCGGTAGTGGATCGGCCAGGCGCGCCCGTAGTTCCGCTCGGCGTCGTCGAAGAACGCCCACACCTTCTGCAGCATCCGGTCGGGCAGGAAGTGCACGTGGATGTCGACCAGGCCGTCGACGCCCGTCGCGGCCACCCAGGCCGGGATGTCGGCGTCGTCGACCGGCGGCGACCCCAACGGATCGCGGGCAGGACTCACCACCCCTTGATCCGCCGGCCCACGATCCGCTCCGCCTCGCGCTTGGCGTCGCGCTCGGCCATCGCCTCGCGCTTGTCGTGCTTCGCCTTGCCGCGCGCCAGGGCGAGCTCGACCTTGCAGAGGCCCCCGCTGAAGTACAGCGAGAGCGGCACCAGCGTGTGCCCGGTCTCGCGGGTCTTGCCGACGAGCCGCGCGATCTCGGAGCGGTGCAGCAGCAGCTTGCGCACGCGCCGCGGCTCGTGGTTGGTCCAGGAGCCGAAGTCGTACTCCTGGATGTGCAGGCCGCGCAGCCACACCTCGCCGTCACGCACCTCGGCGAACGCGTCGTTCAGCGACACGTGCCCGGCGCGCAGGCTCTTGACCTCGGTGCCCTGCAGCGCGATCCCCGCCTCGTAGACGTCGAGGATCGTGTAGTCGTACTTCGCCTTGCGGTTGGTGGCGACGACCTTGCGCCGCTCCTCCGGGCGGTTGCTGCTGGCCTTGTTCGGCAGTGTCTTGGCCAACCCGCACCTCCCCAGCTTCTGACCTAGCTCCTGACGTACACCCGCAGGGTGACGTACCCCGTGGCGGTGGCGATCACCGCGCCGACCACCACCAATACAGGACCAACGTAACCGAGCACGTCGCTCATCCCGATCGGCGGGATCGTGTTGGCCAGGAGCCGGCCGGAGAGCAGACGGTCGAGGAAGAACGCCTTCGCCGCGACGAGCCCGCCCGTCGCGAGCAGGGCCCCGACGACGCCGGTGACCACCGCCTCGATGAGGAACGGCACCTGCGTGTACCAGCGGGTGGCGCCGACGAGCCGCATGATCCCGACCTCGGTACGCCGGGTGAACGCCGAGAGCTGGATGGTGTTGGAGATCAGCAGCACCGCGGCGAGGGCCTGCACGACGGCGAGCCCGAACGTCGCGTTCCGCACGCTGCCGAGGAACGAGAAGAGGTCCGCGACCGTGCTGCGCTGGTCGACGACGTTGCGCACCCCGGGGCGGCCGGTGAACTGCTGGACGATCTCGGTGCCGCGCAGCGGGTCGGTCATGGTCACCCGCAGCGTCGCGGGCAGGCTCTGCGGGCGCACCAGCTGCAGGATCGACTGGCCCTCGTAGATCCGCTGGAAGCGCGCGAAGGCGGCGTCGCGGCTCTCGTAGTCCACCGAGGCGACCAGCGGGTTGCCCTCGAGCTCGGTGCGCAGGTCGCGGCACACCGGGGTCGAGCAGTCCGGGTCGTCGGCGCTGGTCGGCTCGTCGAGGGCGACCTGCACGGCGATCAGCGAGTAGTAGAGGTCCTCGGTGCGGTCGATCGTGCGCACGGCCAGCAGGCCCGCGCCGAGCAGCCCGAGCGAGATCGCGGTCGTGATGATCATCGCGATCGACATCGTCAGGTTGCGCCGCAGCCCGACGAGCGCCTCTCTCCAGACGAACAGCACGCTTACCGGACCGTCCCGTAGACGCCGCGGTCGTCGTCGCGCGCGAGCTTCCCGCTCGACAGCTCGACCACCCGGCGGCGCATGCTGTCGACGATCTGCCGGTCGTGGGTGGCCATGAGCACCGTCGTGCCGGTGCGGTTGATCCGCTCGAGCAGGGTCATGATCCCGCCGGCCGTCTCGGGGTCGAGATTGCCCGTGGGCTCGTCCGCGAGCAGCACCAGCGGCCGGTTGACGAACGCCCTCGCGATCGCGACCCGCTGCGCCTCGCCGCCGGAGAGCTCCGAGGGCATTCGGTCGGCCTTGCCGCCGAGGTCGACCATGTCGAGCACCTCGGGCACCACGGTCCGGATCGTGTGCCGCGGCTTGCCGATGACCTCGAGGGCGAACGCCACGTTCTCGCCGACGGTCTTGTTCGGCAGCAGGCGGAAGTCCTGGAACACGCAGCCCATCCGCTGGCGCAGCCGCGGCACGCGGCGGCGCGCGAGCCGCCCGACGTTCCAGTTCGCGACCCACACCGTGCCGCCGGTCGGGACGTCCTCGCGCAGCAGCAGACGCAGCAGCGTCGACTTGCCCGACCCGGAGGGCCCGATGAGGAAGACGAACTCGCCCCGCTCGACCGCGACGCTGACGTCGTCGAGGGCCGGCCGCGTGGAGGTCGGATAGACCTTCGAGACGTTCTCCAGCCGGATCACGGCCCGTGATGCTACTGACGCGTCGTGATCTCCCCGGGCGGGGCCGGGTGTGCGTTACGCGGCTTCGCTCTGCTTGCGCCAGCGGATGCCGGCGTCGAGGAACCCGTCGATGAAGCCGTCGAGCACCTGCGTGGTCTGCGAGGTCTCGTGGTTGGTCCGCAGGTCCTTGACCATCTGGTACGGGTGCAGGACGTAGGACCGCATCTGGTTGCCCCAGCTCGAGCCGGAGTCCTTGAGTGAGTCGAGCAGCGCCTGCTCCTCCTCGCGGCGGCGGGCCAGCAGCTTCGCCGCGAGCACTGCCATGGCGGACGCCTTGTTCTGCAGCTGGCTGCGCTCGTTCTGGCAGGACACCACGATGCCGGTGGGCAGGTGGGTCAGGCGCACCGCCGAGTCGGTGGTGTTGACGCCCTGCCCGCCGGGCCCCGACGAGCGGTAGACGTCGACGCGCAAGTCCTTCTCGTCGATCTCCACGTGGTCGGTGGACTCGACGACGGGCGCGACCTCCACGCCGGCGAAGCTCGTCTGGCGGCGGCCCTGGTTGTCGAACGGCGAGATGCGCACGAGCCGGTGGGTGCCCTGCTCGACGCTCAGAGTGCCGTAGGCGTAGGGCGCCGAGACCTTGAACGTGGCCGACTTGATGCCGGCCTCCTCGGCGTAGGAGGTGTCGTAGACCTCGGTGGGGTAGCCGTGCCGCTCGGCCCACCGCAGGTACATCCGCATGAGCATCTCGGCGAAGTCCGCGGCGTCGACGCCGCCGGCCTCCGCGCGCACGGTGACCAGCGCGTCGCGCTCGTCGTACTCGCCGGAGAGCAGCGTGCGGACCTCGAACGCGTCCACGTCGGTCTTGAGCGACTCGCGCTCGCCGTCGGCCTCGGCGCGCAGCTCGGTGGCGTCGGAGCCCTCCGACTCGTCGGCCATCTCGTAGAGCGTGCCGAGGTCGTCGAGACGCGAGCGCAGGGACTCGGCGCGGCGCAGGTCGGCCTGCTTGTGCGTGAAGTCGCTGGTGAGCTTCTGGGCGGTCTCGACGTCGTCCCACAGGTCCGGGGCGGCGACCTGCTGCTCGAGCTCGGCCACCTCACGCCGCAGACCCTCGAGGTCCATCGCCGCCTCGACGCTGTCCAGGGAGGCGGCGAGGTCCTTCAGCTCGGTCGCGGTCGTGTCGTCCACTCCCCCAGCGTAATCGCCCGGTGTGGCGCGCTCCGCGACGCGGCGGCGGCTAGGTGCCGACCACGAACGCCTCCCGCTCGGCCGCCGACCCCTCGCGCATCGCGAGGACGGCGGCGAGCGTGATGAGGCAGACGATCACCATGTACACCGAGACCGACAGCGAGGTGCCCGTCGCGCCGATGAGCGCCTGGGCCACGAGCGGCGCGAACCCGCCGCCGAGCACCGCGCCGACGGCGTAGGCGAACGAGGCGCCGCTGTAGCGCACCGGGGCCGGGAAGAGCTCGGCGTAGGCCGCGGCCTGCGGGCCGTAGGTCATCCCGAGCCCGACGCCGAGCCCGACGACGGCGAGCAGCATCCAGGGCAGCGAGGCCGTGTCCAGCAGCAGGAAGAACGGGAACGACCAGACGAGCAGCGCGATCGTGCCGATCAGGTAGACGCGCTTGCGGCCCACGCGGTCGGACCAGGCGCCGCTCCAGACGATCGCGACGCCCCACACCACGGCGCCGACGATCCCGACGGCGAGCATCGTCGCGCTCGACAGGCCCAGCACGCGCGTGCCGTACGACGTGATGAAGGCGATCAGCAGGTAGCCGATCATGTTGTTGGCGATGAACAGCCCGATCGCGACGAGCAGCGCGCGGGGCTGGTCGCGCAGCACGGCGAGCATCGGCGAGGACCGGCGGGCCCGCTGGTCGCGCAGCTGCTCGAAGACCGGGCTCTCGTCGACCTTCAGGCGCACGAAGAACCCGACGCCGACCAGCACGATCGAGAGCAGGAACGGGATGCGCCAGCCCCAGGCGAGGAACTGCTCGCGCGTGGTGGACGTGGACACCGCGAGGAAGACGAGGTTCGCCATGATCAGGCCGATCGGCACGCCGACCTGCGGATAGGTGCCGAAGAACCCGCGCCGCCCGGGCGGGGCGTGCTCGACGGCCATGAGCGCCGCGCCGCCCCACTCGCCCCCGGCGGAGAGGCCCTGCAGCAGGCGGAGCACGAGCAGCAGGATCGGCGCGGCCACGCCGATCGAGGCGTAGGTGGGCAGCAGGCCGACGCCCGTCGTCGCCAACCCCATGATCAGCAGGGTGGCGACGAGCATGCCCTTGCGCCCGAGCCGGTCCCCGAGGTGGCCCGCGATGATCCCGCCCAGCGGCCGGGCGACGAAGCTGACGCCGATGGTGGCGAACGACGCCAGCAGCGCCGTGGTCGGGTCGAGCGCGGTGAAGAACAGCTGGCTGAACACCAGCCCCGCCGCGCTGGCGTAGATGAAGAAGTCGTACCACTCGACCGTCGTGCCGACGAGGCTCGCGACCGCCACCCGCCGCACGGCGGCCGGGGACGGTTCCTCGGCGTGCGTCCTGCTCGGCGGGGTCTGCGTCATGCGCGGACGGTAGCCAGGCGCCCACGCATCGGGGAAGGGGTCGGGGTCAGCCGCTCGCCACCGGCTCGTACCGGCTGAACCGGCGCGTGAAGCTCGCCGTCCCCGACGTCAGCGCGCGCAGGTCGACGGCGTAGCGCAGCAGCGCCTGCTCGGGCACCTCCGCCCGCACGCGCGTGTGCCCGGACTCCCCCGGCTCGGTGCCGACGACCCGGCCGTGGCGGGACGCGAGGTCGCCCAGCACCGCGCCGAGCTGCCCGTCGTCCACCTCGACCTCGACCTCGTAGAGCCGCTCCATCACGACCGTCCCCGCGGAGGCCACCGCCTCCTTGATGGCGAGCGAGCCGGCGGTCTGGAACGCCTGGTCCGATGAGTCGACGCTGTGGGCCTTGCCGTCCACCAGCGTCACGCGGACGTCGACCACGGGCCGTCCGGGCGTGACGCCGGACTCGAGCTGGGCGCGCACGCCCTTCTCGACGCCGGGGATGTAGGCCCGCGGGATCACCCCGCCGACGATCTTGTCGACGAACTCGACGCCCGACCCGCGCGGCAGCGGCTCGATCTCGATGCGGCACACGGCGAACTGGCCGTGCCCGCCGGACTGCTTCACGTGGCGGCCGAGCCCGGTGGCAGAGCCGGCGACGGTCTCGCGCTCGGGCACGGCGACGTCGGTGACCTCGACGCTCGCCCCGGACGCCCGCAGCCGCGCGAGCACGACGTCGGCGTGCGCCTCGCCGGTGCACCACAGCACGATCTGGTGGGTGTCCTCGTTGCGCTCGACGCGCAGCGTGGTCTCGGTGGCGGCGAGGCGCGCGAGCCCGCGGGCCATCGCGTCCTGGGCCGACCGGTCGGCCGCGGTCACCGCCACCGGCAGCAGCGCCTCGGGCAGCTCCCAGCCGTCGAGCCCGACCGGGTCCTCGGCGGCGCACAGCGTGTCGCCGGTGGCGACCGACCCGAGCCGGGTCAGCGCGCACAGGTCGCCCGCCACGCACCACGGCACCTCGCGCAGCGTCGCGCCCAGCGGGGCGTAGACGCGGTTGACGCGCACGGTCTCGCTGCCCCGGACCGCCTCGGCTCCCGCGGGATCCTCCCCGTCGCGCGGCGCCGGCACCCGCAGCGGGTCGCTGCACGAGGTCAGCGCGGTGTCCGGGCGCAGGCGCCCGGAGAACACGCGCACCAGCGAGACCCGGCTGCCCTGGGCGTCGGTGCCCGTGTGCACGACCTCGGCGACCAGGGGGCCGTCCGGGTCGGGGTCGACGGGGGCGTGCCCGGCGCCGTCGGGGGCGTGGGCGGGCAGGGGCTGGTGGGCCGTGGGCGGCGGGACGGCGTCGACGACGAGGTCGAGCAGCGCGTCGAGCCCGGCGCCGGTCGGCGCGCACACCCCGGCCACCGGGATCAGCGAGCGGCGGGCCACGGCCGTCGCGAGGTCGGTGCGCAGCGCGTCCAGCGCCACCGGCTCGCCGCCGATCCAGGACTCCAGCAGCGCCTCGTCCTCGCTCTGCTCGATGAGGGTCTCGACGAGCTCGCGGCGGCAGCCAGAAGGATCGAGCTCCTCCGGGTCCTCCGCGGTGGGGTCGTCGCCGGACAGCAGCGGGTGGACGGTGACGGTGCCGTCGGGGCCGCGCTCGGTGCGGGTGACGGGGACGAGCACCTCGCCCGACCCCGCGGCGACCTCGCGGCACGTGGCCAGCGCGGCGGCCTCGTCGGCGCGCGCGTGGTCGAGGCGGCTCAGCACCAGCATCGCGGGCAGCCCCGCGCGCCGGCACTCGGCGAGCAGCGCGGAGGTCGGGGCGGCGACGCCGTCGGCGGCGTCGGCGGTCCCGACGACGAACAGCACCGCGTCCGCCGCGCGCAGCCCGGCGCGGACCTCGGCGAGGAAGTCGGGGCACCCCGGGGTGTCGACGAGGTTGATCTTCACGTCGCGGTGGACCAGCGACGCGACCGCGGGCGCCACCGACCGCTGCTGGCGCCGCGCGTCCGGGTCGTGGTCGGTGACCGTGGTGCCCGCGGCGACCGACCCGGCCCGCGGGATCGCGCCGGCGGCGACGAGCAGCTCCTCGACCAGCGTCGTCTTGCCCGCGGCCATCGGGCCGACGATCGCGACCGAGCGCAGGGCGGCCGGGTCGTCCGGGGCCAGCTCGCTCCCCGCCCGCCCGTTGCGTCCTCTCCGGGCTGCGTCGCCCGCCTTCGCACCACTCATGACGACCACCTCGCGCACCCGGGACCCGACGCCGGCGCGTCGTTGCGCCGACACCGTCAGTCCACCGGAGTGACCGAGATCACGACAAGGGCTAGTCCATGGTCAGCACCGCGAGACGCTCCCGGTGCTCGTCCGCGGAGCCGAACAGCGGCGCCCGTCGGCGGGCACGCTTGTAGAAGAAGTGCGCCTCGTGCTCCCACGTGAAGCCGATGCCGCCGAAGAACTGGATCATCGCGCCGGTCGCGTTCCAGGCGGCCTCGGCGGCCTTGGCCTTGGCCACCGCCACGGCGATGTCGGCACCGGGGTCCTGGGTGTCGAGCGCGTGGGCGGCGAAGAGCGCCGCGTGCTCGGCCATGGTGACGCCGACGTGGAGGTCGGCCATCGTGTGCTTGATCGCCTGGAACGACCCGACCGGCACGCCGAACTGCTTGCGGTCGCGGTCGTAGTCGATGGTACGGGTGAGGGCCTCGCGGGCGCCGCCGACGAGGTCCGCCGCCGTCAGCACCGCGCCGCGGGCCATCAGCGCGGCGACCGCGTCGCCGCCGTCGAGGGTGCCGCCGGTGAGCAGCTCGGCCGGGGTGTCGGCGAGCTCGACCGCCCCGACCCGCGCGGTGCCGTCGTAGGTCCGCTGGTCGCGGATCGCCAGGCCCTGCGCGCCCGCCTCGACGAGGTAGAGCCCGGGCGCGCCCTCCGCGTCGGTCGCGGCGACGACGAACAGGCCGGCGACCGCGGGGTAGTCGACCGGCGAGGCCGTCCCGGAGAGGTGCTCCCCGGAGGCGTCGACGGTGATGCCGCGGCCGTCCCACGACCCGGCCTCGCCGCGCAGGGCGACGGTGCCGACGGTCTCGCCGGCGGCCAGGCCCGGCAGCCAGGCGGCCTGCTGGGCGGGCGACCCGGCCAGGCGCAGCGCCTCGGCGGCGAGCACGGACGTCGTCCACGGGCCGGGCGCGACCGCGCGCCCGAGCTCGCGGGCGATCACCTGGGCGTCGAGCAGCCCGAGCCCCAGCCCGTCGTGCTCCTCGGGCACGAGGACGGCGAGCGCGCCCTGGTCGGCGAGGCCTTTCCACAGCGTCAGCGGGTGGCCGTCGCCGTCGGGGTCCTCGACGACGCCGCGCACGGCGTCGAGGTCGAAGCGGTCGGCGACGAAGTCGCGGACCGTCTCCGCGAACGCCTGCTGCTCCTCGGTCAGCGCGAAGAACACTTCTCGGGCTCCTCTACCGCGGCAGGCCGAGCACGCGCTCGGCGACGATGTTGCGCTGGACCTGGGACGAGCCGCCCCAGATGGTCACCGACCGCGACCACATGGCCTGCGCCTGGTACGGCGCGAGGTCGACGTCGGGGCGGGGACGCTCCAGCGAGGACTCGGGACCGAGGACGTCGTCGAAGGCCTCCCAGAGGTCCTGGAAGGTCTCCGACCACTGCAGCTTGGTCATCGACGACTCCGAGCCCAGGTCACGGCCCTGCTCGACCTGGGTGAGGATGTGCATCGCGTGGTAGCGCAGGCACTCGAGCTCGACGAGGCAGTGCGCGAGCTTCTGGCGGGCCACCGGGTCGTCCGAGCGCCCGAAGTGGCGCATCTGCTCGACGATCTCGTCGTACTGCCGGCGGAACTCGGTGTACTGGCCGACGCCCGACGCGCCGCGCTCGAAGGAGAGCAGCAGCATCGCGGTGCGCCAGCCCTGGCCGATCTCGCCGAGGCAGTCCTTCACGGGGACGCGGGCGTCGGTGAAGAACACCTCGCCGAACTCGCTCGCCCCGCTCATCTGTTTGAGCGGGCGGGCCTCGACGCCCGGCTGGTCCATGTCGATCAACATCATCGACAGGCCCTTGTGCCGCTCGGAGCCCTGCTCGGTGCGCACGATCGTGAAGATCTTGTCGCCGTGCATGGCGTTGGTGGTCCAGATCTTCTGGCCGTTGACGACGTAGTCGTCGCCGTCGCGGACCCCGCGCGTCGCCACGGCGGCGAGGTCGGAGCCGGCGCCGGGCTCGGAGAAGCCCTGGCACCAGATCACCTCGTTGCGCAGCATCGGCCCGATGATCTCGGCCTTCTGCTCCGGGGTGCCGATGGCCATGACGGTCGGCGCGAGGAAGGTCAGCCCGAGGGTGTTGACGGTCTGCGGCGCGTGGGCGCGGACCATCTCCTCGTCGTAGATGGCCTTCATGCCCGGCGTCCCACCGCGGCCGCCGTACTCGGTCGGCCACTGGATGCCGGAGAAGCCGGCGGCCGTCTTGGACGCCTCCCACTCGCGACGCAGGCGGAACGACTCCGCGTCGTCCAGGGAGCGCCAGAAGCCGGGTTCGGCCCACTCGACCGGGATGTTCGCCGAGAGCCAGTCCCGCAGCTCGGTGCGGAACTGCTCCTCCTCCGCGGTGTAGCTCAGGTCCACGGGCGCCACTCTGGCACGGCCCCCCGCCGCGCGCAGGAGGGGCTACCCGCCGGTAGGTGAGCCCTGACAGGTGAGGACGCCGCGGGCGGCCTTCAGCGCCAGGATCCGGCGCGCGCTCTCGGTGACGCGCTCGGCGAACGCCGGGTCGTCGGCCTCCCGGACCAGCGCGTCCACCATCGGCTCGACGTCGCTCGGCTCGATCGTCAGCACCTGGTCGCCGCCGGCCTCCACGAACCGCACGGCCCGCTCGCCCACCGGCACGTCGGCCACCGCCCGCGCGGCGCCCACGTCGTCGGTGGTGACGACGCCGTCGAAGCCGAGCCGCCCGCGCAGCAGGTCGGTGACCACCGCGCGGGAGAACAGGGCGCGGTTGTCCGGGTCGATCCGCTCGTAGACCGCCGAGGACATCATCACCACGGGCGCCCCGGCCGCGAGGCCCGCGCGGAACGACGCGAGCCCGGGGTCGTCGACGCCGGTGCGGCTGTCGGCGGCGCCCGCGAAGTCGGTGTTCTCCCGCACCCGGCCCAGCCCCGGGAAGTGCTTGAGGGTGGCGTCGACCCCGCCCGCGTCCAGGCCCTCGACGAACGCCGTGACGGCCTGCCCGACCCGGCGCGGGTCGGTGCCGAAGCCGCGGTCGAGGGCGCCGACGGGCTCGTTCGACTCGCCGAGCGCGGGGTCGACGACGTCGGCGACGGGCGCGAGGTCGAGCGTCACGCCGGCCGCGGACATCTCGCGGCCCCAGCCCTCCGCGTCCCCGCGCAGCCCGGCGACGTCGCGGCCCTGCGCGGTCGCGGACGGGATGCGCGTGAACCCGGCGCCCTTGAGGTCCTGGACCTTGCCGCCCTCCTGGTCGGTGGCGACGGTGACGGGCACCTGCGCCGCCCGCTGCACGGCCCGCGTCGTCGCGGTGACCTGGGCGGCCGAGGCCTCGCCGCCCGCGGCGTCGGTGAGGATCACCCCGCCGACGCCCTGGGTGAGCGCGGTGCGGCCGGCGCCGGTGAGCCCGTCGGCGGGCACCCCGGCCATGATCAGCTGCGCGGCCCGCTCGCGGGTGTCGAGCCCGTCCAGGGTCTGCCGGACGCACGCCGCCGCGGGGTCGGCGGGCGCGGGGGCGGGTGCCGCCGAGCGCGGGCTCGGGGTGTCCGCCGGGGTGGGGGCGGCCGGCGCGGGGATCGACCGGCCGCCGCAGGCGGCGAGCGCGGCGATCAGGACGGCGACCAGGACGGGGGCGCGACGGGCTCCGGGCATCGTGTCGGGATTGTGCCGGAACGCCGACGGGCACCTTGATGCCCGTCGGGGCCGCGCCAGACAGGATGATCGTCGATGACCGCCACACGCCGGACCCGCACGTTGCACGGCCAGCAGATGTCGTACGTCGAGGCGTGCCCGGAGATCGTCGATGAGGACGACCCCGAGGTCGTCGTGCTCGTGCACGGCATCGCCGGCAGCGCCGAGACCTGGTCCCCGGTGCTCGAGGCCTTCGAGCGCTCGGGCTGCGACCGGCTCCTGCTCGCCCCCGAGCTGCTCGGGCACGGCGAGTCGGCGGGCGTGGGCGGGGACTTCTCCCTCGGCGCCTACGCCAACGGGCTGCGCGACCTGCTCGCGGTGCTCGGGCACCGCCGCGTCACGGTCGTCGGGCACTCGCTCGGCGGGGGCGTCGCGATGCAGTTCGCCTACCAGTTCCCGGAGATGTGCTCGCGGCTCGTGCTCGTCGCGTCCGGCGGCCTCGGGCGCGGGGTGAGCCCGCTGCTGCGCCTGGCCGCCCTGCCCGGCGCGGAGTGGGTGCTGCCGGTGCTCGCGTCGTCCGGCGTCCTCGACCTCGGCGTCCGCGGCCTGCGGCTCGCCGCCGCCCTGCCCTCGCTCGGCGCCGAGGCCGTGTCGCTGCGCGAGACCGCGCGCCACGCCGCGTCGCTCACCGAGCGCGCGCACCTCGACGCGTTCGTCGACACCGTGCGCGCGGTGATCGGGCCATGGGGCCAGCGCGTCAGCGGCACCGAGCGGCTCTACCTCACCGAGGGCCTGCCGACCATGATCGTGTGGGGCGACCGCGACCCCGTCATCCCGGTGGGCCACGCGCACCGCGCCGCCTCGCTCGTCCCGCACGGCCGGCTGGAGCTCTTCGGGGGCGCGGGCCACTTCCCGCACTGCGACGAGCCGGACCGGTTCGCCGCGCTGCTCACCGACTTCTGCGACACCTCGGCGCCCGCCGACCTCTCGGTCGACGGGATCGGGCCGCGGGTGGCCGCGCGGACCGGCTGACTCAGTCCGCCGGGCGGGGGTGCCGGCACTGGTAGGCCAGCGCCGGCGGCAGGTTGCGCCACACCGTCGGCGTGACGGTGACCTCGGTGAACGCCTCCTCGAGCACCCCGCGGAAGCGGCGCTGGGTGGGGAAGCGCGTCACGTGGCTGTACGCGAACGTGGTGAACGCCGCGCCGGGGGCGAGCACGCGCGTGACCTGCTCGATGATCCCGCGCTGCGCCGACTCCGCGAACAGCGTCCAGGGCAGGCCGCTGATGGCGGCGTCGACGCGGTCGACCCCGGTGTCGGCCAACAGCTTCTGGAGGTCCGCCGCGTCGCCCTGGATGACCTCGAGCCACGGGCGCGTGCGCCGCAGGTGCTCGACCATGCCCGGGTCGATCTCGACGGCGATGTGGCGGGCGCCCGCGGGCAGGCGGCGGCGCAGGGCGGCGCTGACCACCCCGGTGCCGGGACCGAGCTCGACGACGACCGGGGCGCCCTCGGCGGGGGCCACCGAGGCGAGCAGGTCGGACAGGGCGCGCCCGCTGGGTGCGACGGCGCCGATGACGGCCGGCGAGCGGACCGCGGAGGAGATGAACGTGACGAGGTCACGGACGGGGCTCACGGGGGACACAGTGGCAGCTCCGGTGGTGGGGCGCCCGATCGGGACGTGCCGGGGGTGACAGGCGGCCGCCGGGGTGTACAGCGGGCGTCACCGAGTATCTAGCGCGGGTCGACGACCCGCATGAGGATGAACGTCACCAGCAGCAGGATCATGATCGACAGATCGAGGCTGATGTTGCCGATGCGCACCGCGGGGATGAGGCGGCGCAGCAGCTTCACCGGCGGGTCGGTGACCATGAAGAGCACCTCGAGGCCCGCGGCGGTGCCGCCCGCCGGGTGCCAGTCGCGCGCGAAACTGCGGACGATCTCGACGACGAGCCGGCCCACGATGAACAGCCACAGCACGAACAGCGCGTAGTACACCAGCATGCGGGCGAGCTCCATGCCTCCAGAGTGCCTGATCGGTCCGGGTCGCCGGTCACGGCCCGGGCGCTCCGTGTCCGGACGAGGTGGGTCCGCTCCCGCGCTCCACCCGTATTGGCTACGGTCGAGCGTCGCTGTCGCTTGTCGTCCCGTGAACGAGTGGAGGTTCGGTGGTCGTCCTGGTGCCCGTCGACGAACGGCTGACGGACCCCGGCGCTCCCGGCCTGTCGCAGCTGCGCACCGA
Organism: Actinomycetospora flava; assembly: GCF_037400335.1. Classification (NCBI taxonomy): domain Bacteria; kingdom Bacillati; phylum Actinomycetota; class Actinomycetes; order Pseudonocardiales; family Pseudonocardiaceae; genus Actinomycetospora; species Actinomycetospora flava. The sequence continues at coordinate 10,679 of NZ_JBBEGM010000020.1, read as the reverse complement.
CGGCGTCGAGCCGCTCGTGGACGCGGTGCTGCGCAGCGAGAGCGGCGACGGCGCCTCGTTCGGCGCCCCGGCGGCCTGCGACACCCCGGCCGGCGGCATCCCGGCCGTCATGCACCCGCGCACCTTCCTGGCGATCGACCCGCGCGACCACCAGGTCGTCGGCACCTGCGGGTTCAGCGGCCCCCTGCGCGGCGGCCGGCTCGAGATCGCGTTCTGGACGTTCCCGCCCTTCGAGGGCCGCGGCTGGGCGACGGCCATGACGCGGGCGCTGGTCGCGCGCGCGTTCTCCGACCCGGACGTCCAGACCGTCGTCGCCCACACACTGCCCGAGCGCGCGCCCGCGGCGAGCGTGCTGACCGCCAACGGCCTGGTGCGGGTGCAGTCGCGCCGCCGCGACGAGTCGGGACCCAACGGCGCGCGCCGGGTCAAGGTGTGGCGCTGGGAGGCCCACCGCCCGTCCCGCGTCAACGCGCCGACGGGCTGAGCCGCGCGTGATCCTGCACCTGTGCACGCGCACCGAGCTCGCGGCGGCGCGCCTCGACGGGGCCCGGCGCCCGCCCTCGCTCGACGACGTGGGGTTCGTGCACTGCTCGGACCCCGGCACCGTGCACCTGCCCGCGGGCCGGCTCTTCGCGGGCCGCACCGATGTCGTCGTGCTCGTCGTCGACCCGGCTCTGCTCGACGTGCCCGTGCGCTGGGAGCCCGGCGTGGCGGCGGGCGGCGGCGAGGACCCCCGGGGGCCGTGGTTCCCGCACGTCTACGGCCCGCTGTCCCTCGACGCCGTCGTGGCGGTGCACGACCTGGTGCCCGAACCCGACGGCTCCTTCCGCCCGCCGGCGGCGGTGGCGGACCCGGCGCGCGCCTGATGCCGACCGAAGGGCCCCTTCGGTCGGCTAGATGAGCGAGGGGAACCCTTCGCCGGAACGCGCCCGACACCACCGTGGTGATCAAGGGCGGCGTCATGCACCTCGCCCGGGTCCCGCGGGTGCACGGCGACGCCCGTGATCTCCGGCGGGTTGCCACGACAACGAGAACGGCCCCCGACCTGAGAACCGGTCGGGGGCCGTGTCGCGCGTAGCGGGGACAGGATTCGAACCTGTGACCTCTGGGTTATGAGCCCAGCGAGCTACCGAGCTGCTCCACCCCGCGTCGGGTGCCCTTCGCCCCGGGCCGGGGGTTCCCGACGATCGGAGCGGACTCCGACGCCGGTGTCGTAGCGGGGACAGGATTCGAACCTGTGACCTCTGGGTTATGAGCCCAGCGAGCTACCGAGCTGCTCCACCCCGCGCTGCGTTGTGTCCGTAACGGTACACCGGCGCCCACCCCGCTCCGTGAAGGGGGTGGGCGCCGGCCGGCTGTCAGCCGCCCGCTGTCGCCGGCGTCGTCGGCGCCGCGCCGGTGGCCGAGCGGAACTGGTCGATCGCGGCGTCCAGGGCCGCCTCGGCGTCCCCGATGCCCCGGAAGTCCCGGGCGGCCTGCGCCTGGCCCAGGCGCTCGAGGGCGTCGTTCATCGCCGTCACGGCCTGCGTGAGCTGCGGGCTCAGCGCCTGTCCCGGCGCCCCGGCGGGGAGCGGGCCGGAGCCGGTGTTGACGCCCGGCGACGGGGTGGGCGACGCCTGGGCCGTGCCGAGCCCCGGCACGTTGAGCCCCGGCGGCAGCGGCACGCCCTGGAACGCCGCCTCGAGCGCCCCCTGCAGCGTCGGGGCGTAGCCGATGTCGCCGTTGTTGAAGCGGGCGATCACGCCGAACAGCTGCGGGAACGACGTCTGCGCGTTGCGCTCGACGTAGATCGGCTCGACGTAGAGCAGCCCGCCCGCGACGGGCAGCGTCAGCAGGTTGCCGTACTGCACCTGCACCGGTGTGCCCGACTGCCGCAGGGTGAACAGCCCGCCGTTGACCGACTGGCTGGTCAGCAGCTCGGCCTGGACCTGCTGCGGGCCCTGGGGCCCGCGCTGGTCACCGGTGAGCTGTGCCGGGAGCTCCAGCACGGTGATGCGCCCGTAGTTCTCCGGCTCCGAGCTCACCGACATGTACGCCGACAGGTTCGGCCGCGACAGCGCGAGCAGCGTGCTCGTCATCTGGAACTGGGTGTCCGGCGCCGCGCCCGGCCGCGGGTCGCCCGCGAGCAGGTAGTACGGCGGGATCGACGCGTTGCTCTCGCGCGTCGGGTCCTCGGGGACGGTCCAGAAGTTCTGCGTGGAGAAGAAGTCGCGCGGGTTCTCGACGTGGTAGCGCGTGAGCAGGTCGCGCTGGACCTTGAAGATGTCCTCCGGGTACCGGAAGTGCGCCCGCAGGGCGTCCGGCACCTCGGACGCCGGGCGCACGACCTCGGGGAAGGCGTTCATCCAGGTCCGCAGGACGGGGTCCTGCTCGTCGACCTGGTAGAGCGTCACCTGGCCGGTGTAGGCGTCGACGGTGGCCTTCACCGAGTTGCGCATGTAGCCGACGGAGCCGGGCGAGCCGGAGGGCCGCAGCGAGTCCGCGGTGGCCTGGCCGAGCCCGACCTGCTGCGCGTACGGGTAGCGCGGCAGCGTCGTGTAGCCGTCGACGATCCACTGCATCCGGCCGTCGACGACCGCCGGGTACGGGTCGACGTCGGTACGCAGCCACGGCGCGACCTTCTGGACCCGCTCGATCGGCGTGCGGTTGTAGAGGATGCGCGAGTCGGAGCCGATCGAGCCGTTGAACAGGATGTTCCGCTCGCCGTAGGCCGCCGCGAAGATCAGGCGCTGCGCCCAGTTGCCCAGCGGCACGCCGCCGGGGCCGGTGTAGGCGGTGGCCGGGCGGCCGGGGCCGTCGAACTCCCGCGGCGCCGAGCCCGGGTTGCCGCCGACGATCGCGTAGTCGTCGGTGCCGCCGAGGAACTCGCCGTAGTAGATGCGCGCGCCGTCGGGGGTCAGGCCGAACGGCCCGGGGTTGGACGAGTCGCTGACCTCGAACTGGGGCAGGCCGCCCTGGCTCGCCTCGGCGTTCGCCGGGGCGTTGACCCGGTCCGCGGGCGCGGACACGAGGCCCTGGCCGTGGGTGTAGACGAGGTGGCGGTTGATCCAGTCCTGCTGGTTGCCGATGAGGGCGTCCGGGTTGATCTCGCGCGCCGCGAGCACGTAGTCCTGACGCTGCCCGTTGACCGTGTACCGGTCGATGTCGAGGTCGGGCGAGAAGCTGTAGAAGTTCGTCAGCTGCTGCTGCACGGCGAACGTGCGGTTGAGCCGCGACGGGTCCTGGATGCGGATGTTGTCGAGCGTCGCCTGGCTGTTGGCGACGTCCTGCGGGGGCACCGCGGCGCTGCCGGCGGCCGACGCGACCTGCGGGGCGTACGGGATGACGCCGACGTCGGTGAGCCCGAAGGCCTGGCGGGTCGCCTCGATGTTCCAGGAGATCGACTGCGCCTCGCGGTCGATCGCGTTCGGGCGCACCGAGACCTGCTCGAGCACGGCGGGCCACGCGGCGCCGACGAGCACGCTGGAGAGCACCAGCAGGGCCAGCGCGATCGCCGGGATCTGGAGGTTGCGCAGCACGACCGCGGAGAAGAACGCCGCGGCGCAGATCACCGCGATGATCAGCAGGATGAGCTTGGCCGGCATCGCCGCGTTGAGGTCGGTGTAGGTGGCGCCGAAGAAGTTGGCGCCGCCCTCGGCCGCCTTGCGGTCGGAGAACAGCAGCTCGTAGCGGTCGAAGAAGTACGCGACGGCCTTGAGCAGCACGAACGTGCCGGCGAGGACGGCGAGGTGCGCGCGGGCCGGCGGCGCGACGGCGCCGTTGCGCCCGGCGAGGCGGATGCCGCCGAAGAGGTAGTGGGCGACGAGCGCGGCGATGAAGCTCACCGCGATCGCGACGAACAGCCAGCTCAGCAGCCAGCGGTAGAACGGCAGCTCGAAGACGTAGAACGAGATGTCGTGCCCGAAGACCGGGTCCGCGACGCCGAACGGGGTGGCGTTGAGGAACAGCTGGGCGGTCTGCCAGTCGGCCTGCGCCGACAGACCGGCGATCAGCGCGACCACCGCGGGGATGCCGACCGCGAACCAGAGCGGCCGCGCGAGCACCACGGTGCGGTAGCGGGCGACCGGGTCCTCCGCGGCACCGGCGGCGGCGACGGGCACGAACACCGGGCGCACCCGGTAGGCGATGACGAGGTTCAGCGCGAGCAGGCCGCCCATGAGGACGGCGGCGAGGACGAACTGCAGCACACGCGTCCACAGGATCGTCGTGAAGACCCCGCGGAACCCGACCTCGCCGAACCAGGCCCAGTCGACGTAGACGTCGACCAGACGCGCCCCTCCGAGCAGCACGACGAGCGCCACCACGCCGACGATCAGCAGCGTCTTCGTGCGTCGCGACAGCTGTGGGGTGGCTGTCGGGGGCCGGTTGGCCACGGGGTCACACTCCTGGCTTCGGGGGTCGTCCACGCGCGGGCGGACCCGGGCGTGCGGACGCCACTCTACGAATACGGTGTGGGGTTGCCGTGGCCCGGCATGTCCGGATCCCTTCACGCCCTGCTCGGGCGCTCACCAGGGACGTCACGGGTTCAGGGGCGGGTTCAGCACGGGGTTCAGCGCCCGGTTCAGCACGGCGCCGGTGTGCGGCCTTCGCGGACCGCCTGCAGCGCCGTGATCCCCTCGCCGAGCGTCCCGACGCGGGCGAGGGTGAGGCCGTCGGGAGCGTCGGCGACGGCCTCGGCGCAGTTGCCCGCCGGCACGAGGAACACCGTGGCGCCGTCGTGGCGCGCGGCGTCCATCTTGAAGCGGATCCCGCCGATGTCGCCGACCCGGCCGAGGGCGTCGATCGTCCCGGTGCCGGCGACGACGTGGCCGCCGGTGATGTCGCCCGGCGTCAGCTTGTCGACGATCGCGGAGGCGAAGATCAGCCCGGCCGACGGCCCGCCGATGTCGCCGAGGCTGATGCGCACGTCGACCGGCGAGTCGACGATGTTGGTGGGCGTGACGCCGAGGAAGCCGCGCGGGTCCCCGTCCGGGCGGGCCGCGGCGACGACGGTGACGTCGGTGCGCGGGCCCGGGGCGCCGAGCGGGCCGCGCTGGATCGTGACGGTGACCGCCTGCCCCGGGCGCGTGGGGGCCAGCGCGTCGACGACCTCCTGCGGCGTCGTCACCGGCCGCCCGTTGACGGCGACGATCCGGTCGCCGGGCGCGAGCAGGCCCGCGGACGGCGAGTTGTCGAGCACCGAGCCGACCTGTACCGCCGTCGGGTAGCCGAGGTAGCGCAGCGCCGCCGCCTCCGCGTCGGTCTCGGACTGCGCGAACTGGCGGGTGTTCTCCTGGTCGACCTGCTCGCTGGAGCGCCCCGGCGGGTACACCGACTCACGCGGCAGCACCTGCTCGTTGCCCGAGGCCCACATCGCCATCGCGCCGAACAGCGTCACCTGGGTCGTCACCGCGACGGTGGTCATCCGCAGCTGCCCGCTCGTCGGGTAGACCGGCGCCGGGCCGGAGATGTCGACGACGGTGCGCCCGTCCTGTCCGGTGCCCAGGACGTCGAAGGTCGGTCCGTCGCCCAGCGCGACGAACGGCACGCGGACCGTCGCCCCCAGGAGGCCCAGCACCCCGGCCAGCACGAGTCCGAGCGCCAATGTCGCGCGCAACCGGGTCACGGCCGGACAGGGTAGTGATCGGTGGTGTGACCCCGGTGCGGGGACGTGGGGTGTCCGATTCGGGCCGTTTCCTGCGCGGTTCCCGGGAACCGGCTGGGTGTTCGCCGTGAGCGTGCCCGCGCCGCGCGCTCGGCCCCCCGATCAGCAGCAGGGCCGCGTACCGTCGACACCATGAGTGACCTGCCCTTCGGTTTCGGGCCGTCCGACCCCGACGACGAGTCGCGCCGCGCCGGGGGCTCCGGCGGCGGCCAGGGAGGTGCCGGCGGCTTCGGCTTCGGCCCCGGGATGGGCCTGCCGGGCGGCGCCGGCGGCGCCGGCGGCTTCGACATGGGCCAGCTGGGCCAGATGCTCACCCAGCTCGGGCAGATGCTCAGCCAGTCGTCCGGGCCGGGCGCCGAGGGCCCCGTGAACTACAAGCTGGCCGCGCAGATGGCCCACCAGCAGCTCGGGGCCGACAGCAGGACGGCGCCGAGCACCGAGCAGCAGCGCGCCGCCGAGGAGTCCGTGCGCCTCGCCGAGCTGTGGCTCGAGGACGCCACGACGCTGCCCTCGGGCGCCTCGCAGGTCGTCGTCTGGTCCCCGGCGCAGTGGATCGACACCACGATGCCGACGTGGCAGCGGCTGTGCGACCCGGTCGCGCAGCGCGTCGCCGGCGCCTGGGTGGAGGGGCTGCCCGAGGAGGCCCGGCAGATGGCGGGCCCGATGCTCGGCATGATCTCGCAGGTCGGCGGCATGGCCTTCGGCTCGCAGCTCGGCCAGGGGCTCGCGCAGCTGGCCAAGGAGGTGCTGACCTCCAGCGACGTCGGCCTGCCGCTCGGCCCGGAGGGCACCGCAGCGCTGCTGCCCGGCGCCATCGCGACGTTCACCGAGGGCCTCGACCGTCCGGCCGGCGAGGTGCTCGTCTTCCTCGCCGCCCGCGAGGCCGCGCACCAGCGCCTGTTCGGGCATGTGCCGTGGCTGCGCCAGCGCCTGCTGGCGACGGTGGAGGAGTTCGCCCACGGCATCTCGATCGACACCTCCCGCATGGAGGAGCTCGCCCGCGAGGTCGACCCCACCAACCCCGCCTCCCTCCAGGAGCTCATGAGCTCCGGGATGTTCGAGCCGCAGACCACCGAGGCCCAGCAGGCCGCGCTGCGCCGCCTCGAGACGCTGCTCGCCCTGGTCGAGGGGTGGGTGGACGTCGTCGTCGCCGACGCGGTCGGCGACCGCCTGCCCGGTGCCGTCGCCCTCGGCGAGACGCTGCGCCGCCGCCGCGCCTCCGGGGGGCCCGCCGAGCAGACGTTCGCGACGCTGGTCGGCCTCGAGCTGCGGCCGCGGCGTCTGCGGGACGCGGCGGCCCTGTGGCGCGCGCTCACCGACGAGCGCGGCATCGAGGGCCGCGACGCCGTGTGGGCGCACCCGGACCTCATGCCGACCGCCGACGACCTCGACGACCCGTCGGCGTTCGTCGGCGAGCGCCGTTCGGTCGCGCCCTCCGAGGAGGGCGCCGCCCCGAAGAGCGGCGAGAGCTTCACCGACCTCGACGACCCGCTGGCCCGTCTCGAGGCGGAGATGAAGGCCGAGCACGAGGCGAAGCAGCAGAAGCCCGACGAGTCCGGCGGCTCCGGGAACTCGGGGGACGACAAGAGCTAGTCCTCGGGGTCGGCCTCGCCTTCGCCGTCGGTGTCGGTGATGGGCAGGCCGGCGCCCGCGGCGAGGCCCTCGAGGTAGCCGATCGCGCGCTCGCTGCGCGGGTAGGCGGCCTCGGCGCGCCGGAACGCGGGGCCGTGGTGCGGCTCGCGGAGGTGCACGAGCTCGTGCACCAGGACGTGGTCGAGCACCCACCCCGGCACCTCGCGCAGGCGCTCGCTGAGCCGGATGGTCCCGTCGGCGGGCGTGCACGACGCCCAGCGCGTCCGCATCGGCTTCGTCCACCGCACCGACGCGGGGCGCGGCCAGGCACCGTCCGGCGCGATCGCGTCCAGGTGTGCCGTCGCCAGCCTCTCGGCGCGCGCGGCGAGGTCCGCGTCGCCCGCCCCGCGGCCGGGCCGGCGCCGGGCGTCGGCGCGCTCGAGGCGGCGCAGCATCTCGTCCACCCAGTGCTGCTCCTGGGCACGCGACATCGACGCCGGGATGTTGACGATCACCGTCGACCCCTCGCGGTGCGCGTCGACCGTGCGCTTGCGACGCCTGCTGCGGCGCACCTCGACGTCGGGACGGGAATCGGGCACGACCCGAGCCTAGAAGGCGGATCCGGACGGCCTCCCGGTGCGTCGAACCAGGTGTGCTCCCGCCACTCGTCCCCCCGCTCCCCGACCGGCCCCGCCTGCGCGTCCCCGCGCTGCACCGGGCCGCCGACGTCCTGCAGTTCGGCGCCGGGCCCTCCGACGTGCTCGTGGTCGACGGCCTGACACCGCCGCTGACCCGGATGGTCGAGGCCCTCGACGGCACCCGCCCGACGGCGCGCGTGCTCGCCGAGGCCGTGGCCGCCGGGTCCTCCCCCATCGCCGCGCGCGACCTCCTCGAGCGCCTGCACGCCGCCGGGCTGCTCGCCGCGCCGCCGGCCCCGCCGTCGGGCCGGCGGGTCGTGGTCCGGGGCGCCGGGCGCGTCGCGGTGGCGGTCGCGTGCCTGCTCGCGACGTCGGGGGTCGGGCGGGTGCTCGTCGAGGCCGACGGCACGGTGACCCGCGACGACGTGGGCACCGGGCTGCTCGCCGACGACGTCGGGCGCCCGGCCGGGCGCGCCGCCGAGGAGGCCGTGGCGCGCGCCGGCGCCGCGTCGCCCAGCGGGACCGCGGCCCGCCGGTGGCTCTCGGCGCGGGCCGACCTGGTGGTCCTCGCCGAGGGCGCCCGGCCCGACCCGCTGGGCGCGCACCGGCTCGTCCTCGACGGCCGCGCGCACCTCCCGGTCGCGGTCGTCGACGACACCGGCACCGTCGGTCCCCTCGTCGTGCCGGGGACGACGCCGTGCCTGCGCTGCGACGACCTCGTGCGCGCCGACGCCGACGACGCGTGGCCGCGGGTCGCCGCCGAGCTGGTCGGGCGCCGCGGGTCCGTGCCGGTGGCGCTCGCCGCGGCCACCGCGGCGCTGGCCGTCACCGAGATCCTCGCGGTGCTCGACGACGGCGCACCGGACGCGCGGGGCGCGGTGCTCACGCTCGCCGCGGACGGCACCCGGCGCCGCCGTCCGGTGCGGCGGCATCCGGAGTGCGGCTGCGGTGGTCTGGGCGACCGCGCCCTCGTCGGAGGCGGGGCGGCGGCCGCATGAGGCCGGGGGTCGCGGTCGTCACGGAGCAGCGCGCGTCACACCCGGCGAGGTGTCGACGGGGCATCGGGTACACGTCGCCACAGGGGGACCTCGCGAAGGAGACGGCGATGCTCTCGACGACCACCCAGTCCGCCCACCCGATCGACACGAGTCGGTGCGACCCGTTGACCACGGTGTTCGGGGCGGAGAGCGCGACGTACAGCTGCCCCGACCTCGCGGCGGTCGACGCCCACCTGGTCCGCCTGTGCCAGCGGATCGAGCTCGCGGCGCCGCGCTTCCCCGCGCTCGTGACGCTGTTCCGCGGGGAGATCGACCGGCTGCTCGACCGTCGGTGCTGGCTGGAGATGGTGTCGCGCACCGCCACCCCGGTCTGAGTGGCCCGTCACACGGCGGGGGCGGCCCGACCTGATCGCGCCGTCACGCTCGGCACGGGGGAGAATCGGTGCCGTGACCGATGACATCCCCCGCCGGTCGGTCCAGCGGTCGGCACGGCTGGCCTCCCTGCCGCTGGGCTTCGCGTCCCGCACCGCCGCGGGCTGGGGCCGCCGGCTCGCCGGAGGCGACCAGGGCCAGATCTCCGCCGACGTCGCGCGCCGCGGCGCCGAGCAGCTCTTCGCGGTGCTCGGGGAGCTCAAGGGCGGCGCGATGAAGTTCGGCCAGGCCCTGTCCGTGTTCGAGGCGGCGGTGCCCGACGAGCTCGCCGAGCCCTACCGCGAGGCACTGACCCGGCTGCAGACCGCGGCGCCGCCGATGCCGGCCGCGCGCACCCACCGCGTGCTCGCCGAGCAGTTCGGGCGCGGCTGGCGCGACCGGTTCACGGAGTTCGACGACACCCCGGCCGCCGCCGCCAGCATCGGGCAGGTGCACCGCGCGGTGTGGCACGACGGGCGCGACGTGGCCGTCAAGGTGCAGTACCCGGGCGCCCAGGAGGCCGTGATGGCCGACCTGCGCCAGCTGCAGCGCTTCAGCCGCATGGTGCAGCCGCTGGTGCCGGGCATGGAGATCAAGCCCCTGCTCGCCGAGCTGCGCGACCGCATGGCCGAGGAGCTCGACTACCGCGACGAGGCCGACGCCCAGCGCGCGTTCGCCGCGGCGTACGAGGGCGACCCGGACGTCGTCGTGCCGCGGGTGGTCGCGTCGGCGCCGAAGGCGATGATCTCGGAGTGGGTGACGGGCACGCCGCTGTCGGCGATCATCCGCTCCGGCGAGCCCGAGGAGCGCGACCGCGTCGGGCTGCTCCTCTCGAAGTTCCACTTCTCGTCGCCCGCGCGGGTCGGGCTGCTGCACGCCGACCCGCACCCCGGCAACTTCCAGGTCCTGCCCGACGGGCGCCTGTGCGTCATCGACTTCGGAGCGATCGCGCGGCTGCCCGACGGCCTGCCGCGCGAGCTGGGCAACATGCTGCGGCTGGCGGTCGAGGACCGCTCGGACGAGCTGCTCGAGCTGCTGCGCGACCTGAACTTCGTGCTGCCGGGCGTCGACATGTCGCCCGACGAGGCGATCGCCTACCTCGGGCCGCTGACCGACCCCCTGCGCACCGAGAAGTTCCACTTCACGCGGGCGTGGCTGCGGGGGCAGGCGGACCGGCTCGGCGACCTGCGCCGTCCCGAGTTCACCACCGGGCGCGGGCTGAACCTGCCCCCGCAGTACCTGCTCGTGCACCGCGTGACGCTCGCGTCGGTCGCGGTGCTGTGCCAGCTCGACGCGGAGATCCCGCTGCGCGGTGTCTTCGAGGAGTGGCAGCCGGGCTTCGCCGGCTGAGTCGTCCCTGGTGAGCCGTCCTGCTGGGTCGTCCTGCTGGGTCGTCCTGCTGGGTCGTCCTGCTGG
>NZ_JBBEGM010000019.1:0-109139 GCF_037400335.1 Actinomycetospora flava | reverse complement strand
TCAGCACCGACCACGCTGCGTCACAGGCGCAGCGTCGCGCTCGGCGAGCGGCCGTAGTGCTCGCGGTAGATCACCGAGAAGCGGCCCGGGTGCCCGAAGCCCCAGCGGGCGGCGATGGTCTCGACGCGGTCGCCGCGGGTGGGGTCGCCGGCGAGCAGGTCGCGGTGGGCGCTCTCGAGGCGCACGCGGCGCAGGTACTCGAGCGGCGTGCTGTCGCGGTGGCGGCGGAACGCCAGCTGCAGGGACCGCGCGCCGATGCGGGCCGCGTCGGCGATCTCGGTCAGCCCGATGTCCTCGTGCGCGTGCGCGTCCATGAACTCCACCGCGCGGCGCACGGTCGCCGGCTCGGCGTTCCCGGGGTCGCTCGCCGCGGGGTCCATGAGCACGTCGAGCGCGGTGTTCGGGAACGTCGAGATGAGGGTGGTCGCGAGGTGGCGCATCGTGTTCGACCGCACCAGCGGCGCGCCCATGAGGGCGTCGGAGCTCAGGACGTCGTCGTACACGTGGGTGCTCAGCCGGCCCCAGTAGTCGGCCAGAGCCGGCGACACGGGGGCCGCGGACGTGAACGCGACGGTCTCGGGGTCCAGGCCCGACAGCTCGGCGGCGACGCGGCTGACCTCGTCGTGGTCGAGCACCGCGGTCTGCACGGTGACGTCCTGCCAGCCCGTGTCGTAGTCCGACCAGGTCGGGGCGAGCTTGAGGGTGCCGCCCACGAAGCCCGTGCCGTCGTCGACGTGGTGGGGCCCGCCCGCCAGGTTCTGCACGACCACCAGCGCCTGCAGCGGGTCGCAGCTGGCCTTGATCGGCCCGGAGTGGCGCAGGCGCCCGATCCCGAACAGGCCGGTCGTCGCCACCTCGGTCCAGAACGTGAACCCCTCCGGCTCGGTCGCCACCGGCCGGAAGTCGGTGTAGGTCGCGCGGAGGTAGTCGTTCGCGGCCTCGGGGTCGGTGCTCGCCCACTGGTACCGCGTGACCGGCTCCGGTCGGCTCCCGCCCGCCATCCTCACGCTCCCTACTCGATCGTGCGCGATTGATTATGTCCGACCGATCTCGTCCGGGCGACGTTTCCGTGATCATCGGAATCCCCACGTCCGGGCGACATCAGGCATGGACGTGACGAACGTCGGATACAGGGGAGATCCGCGTGGGATCCGTGTGAGCTCCAGGGTCAGCTCTGCGCCGCGACCGCCGTCAGGAGGAGCGACGGGAGGTCCGGGAACTCCGCGAGCACCTGGGCCGGGACGACGTCGAGCTCGTGCAGGGCGGTGGTGACGTCGGCGACGCTCGTGGCCACCGCGGGAGCCTCTCACCTAGAATACTGGGCAGATGACCTAATTTTCGGGAAGGACGGCGGCCGTGCCCTACCTGTTCCTGGCGCTCGCCATCGCGTCCGAGGTGGTCGCGACGGTCTCGCTGAAGCTCTCGGAGGGCTTCACGCGACTCGTGCCCTCGGTCGTCGTGGTCGTCGGCTACCTCGTCGCCTTCGGTCTGCTCTCCCAGGCCCTCGCGCGCGGCCTCGGCGTCAGCGTCGCCTACGGGGTGTGGGCGGCCGCGGGCGTCGCGCTGGTCGCCGCGGCCGGCGCGCTGTTCCTCGGCGAGTCGCTGACGTGGGTGCAGGTCGGCGGCATCGGCCTCGTCATCGCCGGGGTGCTCGCCCTCGAGCTCGGGGCGGCGCACAGTACGGCCGCATGAGCGAGCAGGTCGACGGCCGGCGGCGCAAGGGCGAGGAGCGCCGCCGCCTGCTGCGCGAGGCGACGATGCGCGTGATCGGCCGCGGCGGGGTGGCCGCGGTGACCCAGCGGGCGGTCGCCGCCGAGGCCGGGATGACACCCAGCCTCGTCAGCTACCACTTCCCGACCGTCGACGGGCTGCTCTCGGCCACCCTGGCCGCGGTCAACGACGACTGGGTCGCGGCGCTCCAGAGGTGCACGGAGCACGACGACCCGCTGCCCGCCCTCGCGGCCCTCGTGGCGGACGGCGCGATCGACCCGAGCCGGACCGTCGACGCCGAGTACGAGCTGTTCCTGCAGGCGGGCCGGCGCCCCGCGCTGCGTGACGAGTGGGTCCGCTGGACCCGCGCCCTCGACGCGGTGCTCGCCCCCGTCGTGCCCGAGCCGCGCCGTCGCGCCGCGGTCGCCGCCGCCGTCGACGGGCTGTTCCTGCGCTGCTGGTGCGACCCCGCTCCGTGGGCCGCCGCGGACGTCGAAGGGGTGCTGCGCGCGCTGGTCCCCGCCTGACGAGGTGGAGATCTGGTGCGGTTCCGGACGTCCCGCTACGGTCGGTGTTCACCGGTGGCCCGTCCGGGCGACCCCCGAGCACCGCGGACGCGCCGATGAAGAAGCTCGCCGAGCTCCTGGTCTGTTTCCTGCACCCCGTGGCCGTGGTGCTCGTGTGGCTCAACCTCGTGGTCCGCCCGGAGCTCAGCGGGACGGCGAAGATCGTCTGGGCCGTGCTGGCCCTCGTGCCCATCGTGCCGTTCGTGTACGTGCTCACCGGCGGCGAGCTGTGGGAGGGCAAGAAGAAGTCCACGGTCTGACCCCTGAGCGACAGGGCCCGCCGCTCGATGGGGTGGCGCTCCGGCGCGGGATCGGTACGGTCGGCGCAACCGCGGTCGAGAAGCCCGCCGCGACGCCCTCGACCGCCGACGACCACGTTCGTGGCAGGAGCGCGCATGCTCGAGCGTTGCGAGACGCTGCCGGGCGCCGACTTCGCCGCCGCCCTCGGCTTCCCGCCGCCGGACGACGACGCGTGGGCCCGGGTCGTCGGCGACGGCGCCGAGAGCGTCGAGCTGAAGGTGCTGCTCACGCCGCAGCCCGGCTCCACCGTGCACCTCGTCGGGCGCCACGGGCGCGTCCGGACCCGCCGCCTGCACCTGCTCGACACGCCGGACCTGGCGCTCGCGCACCTCGGCGTCAACGTCCGCCTGCGCGACCGAGGCCGCGACCGCTGGGATCTCACGGTGCGCGTGCGCGGCGAGGACCCCGTCCCGGGCGGCGTCCCGCCCGCCGAGTCCCGCGTCGAGCTCGACATGCTGCCCGGTGTCGTGCACCGCAGCACCGAGGTGCGCACGGTGCTCGCCGCCGCCCTGGCGCTCGACGTCCGCGACGGCCGCGTGCCCGTGCAGAAGGTCCTCACCGATCCCCAGGCGGCGCTGCTCGCCGGGGCCGCGGGCGCGCTCGCGAGCGAGGACCTGGGTCTCTTCGGCCCGCTGGTGATCGAGCGCGCCACCGTGCCCCGCGCGCGCTGCGGCCTGCCGCACGCCCGCCACGAGCGCTTCCGGTTCCCCGGCGGCCGCGTGCTGGAGGAGTTCTCGGCGCGGTGCGCCCCGGCCGACGCCCGCCGCACGGCCGAGGCGGTCGCGGTCTTCCTCGCCACGCACGGGCTCGCGCCCGCGCCGCCGCACCGCACGAAGACCTCGCTGTGGACCGAGCAGCTGCGCCGGGCGCGGGTTCGGTAGGCCGGGGACCGGTCTGGCGCCTAGCCTCCCGGTGATGACGACGACGCTCCAGCACTGGGCGAACGGCGCGGTCCTGACGTCGGCGACCGACCGCTTCGGCGACGTCACCGACCCGGCGACCGGGCAGGTGACGCGCCGGGTCGCCTTCGCCACCGAGGCCGACGTCGAGGCCGTGGTCGGGGCGGCGCGCGACGCGTTCCCGGGCTGGCGCGACACGTCGCTGGCGCGGCGCACGCAGATCCTGTTCGCCTTCCGCGAGCTGCTCAACACCTGCGCCGACGAGCTCGCCGAGATCATCACCGCCGAGCACGGCAAGGTGCTCTCCGACGCCGCCGGCGAGGTGGCGCGCGGCCAGGAGGTCGTGGAGTTCGCGTGCGGGATGCCGCACCTGCTCAAGGGCTCGGCGACGGAGAACGCCTCCACGGGCGTCGACGTCACGTCGATCCGCCAGCCGTTGGGCGTCGTGGGGATCATCAGCCCGTTCAACTTCCCGGCCATGGTGCCGATGTGGTTCTTCCCGATCGCGATCGCCGCGGGCAACACCGTGGTGCTCAAGCCCTCGGAGAAGGTGCCGTCGGCCGCGCAGTGGCTCGCCGAGCTCTGGCGCGAGGCGGGGCTGCCCGACGGGGTGTTCAACGTGCTGCACGGCGACCGGGTCGCCGTGGACGGGCTGCTGACCCACCCCGAGGTGAAGAGCATCAGCTTCGTGGGGTCGACGCCGATCGCGCGCCACGTCTACGAGACCGGCACCGCGCACGGCAAGCGTGTGCAGGCCCTCGGCGGAGCGAAGAACCACGCCGTCGTGCTGCCCGACGCCGACCTCGACATGGCCGCCGACCAGGCCGTCAACGCCGGGTTCGGGTCGGCGGGGGAGCGGTGCATGGCGATCTCCGCCGTCGTCGCGGTGGGCTCGGCGGGCGACCCGCTGGTGGAGAGGATCGCGTCGCGGGCCCGCGGGCTGGTGACCGGGGACGGGCGCCGCGACGCGGACATGGGCCCGCTGGTCACCCGCGCGGCGCAGGAGCGGGTGTCGTCCTACGTCGACGCCGGCGAGGCGTCCGGGGCGACGCTGGTGGTCGACGGGCGCGGCGTGAAGCCCGACGCCGAGACGCCGGAAGGAAGCGACGGTGGCTTCTTCGTCGGCCCGACGCTCTTCGACCACGTCACCACCGACATGTCGATCTACACCGACGAGATCTTCGGGCCGGTCCTGTCGGTGCTGCGCGTGGACACCTACGAGCAGGCCGTGGCGCTGGTCAACGCCAACCCGTACGGCAACGGCACCGCGATCTTCACCAACGACGGGGGCGCCGCGCGGCGCTTCCAGCACGAGGTGGAGGTCGGGATGATCGGCATCAACGTCCCGGTGCCCGTGCCCGCCGCCTACTACAGCTTCGGCGGCTGGAAGAGCTCGATGTTCGGCGACACGCACGCCCACGGCGTCGAGGGCGTGCACTTCTTCACCCGCGGCAAGGTCGTCACCGCCCGCTGGACCGACCCCGCGCAGCGCGGCGGGTCGGCGGAGCTCGACCTCGGCTTCCCGCGCAACACCTGACGGGCCGTCGATCACCTCACCGGGGATCTCACCGGGTCGCCGGGCGCCACCGCCGCAGCGCCTCGTAGACGAGCGCGCCGCCGGCGACGACGGGGAGGTCGACCAGCCCGAGTACGAGCAGGGCGGCGCCCCCGAGGTAGACGGGCGTGCGGTGCGGGAGCACGCGCCGGACCGCGTGCGCGGTGTCCGCGGCGACCTCGACGACGGAGTCGGTGACGCCGCGGGAGGTGTCCTGCCGCGCGGGGAGCCCGCTCGTCGGGGGCTCGGCGTTCACCGGGGTGTCGGGGGCGATGAGCGCGGTCGCGACGGGGTCCTCACGAGGCTTCTTGTCCTTGGCGGTGTCCTTGGCCATCCGGCGACGTTACGCCCGGACGCCGCTCACACACCGACCTCGCGGGCCCACTTCCCGGGCGCCGCCACCGGTCGGCCGTGCATGGCGACGACGAGCGCCGGACGCAGCTCGGCCAGTCGGCGCCGCGACGCGCCGGCCTTCGACGGGTCGTCGTGCAGGCCCCGGGGCAGCGGGAGCCACCGCGGCGAGCGCGGGTCGTCGGACACGTTCACCGGGCCGTCGCCGACGATCAGCACCCGGTCCTCGGCACGCCACAGCGCCAGCGTGCCGGGGCTGTGCCCGGGCACGGCCAGGACCGAGAACCCCGCGACGCGGTCGCCCTCGACGAGGCGCCGGTCCACCGTCCGGCGCTCGCGGGCCAGCGGCGCGAGCACCGCGCGGCCGAGCGCGCCGGCGTGCGTGTCGAGCCGCCCGTTCTCGAACCGGCCGGCGTCGGCCTCGCCCATCGCCAGCGGCGCGCCGGTCTGCCGGCAGAGCCACGCGGTGGCCCCGACGTGGTCGCCGTGCGCGTGGGTCACGGCGTGCTCGGCGACGTGCCGCCCGCGCAGCAGCGTGGCGAGGCGCCGGGCCGACCACGGGAACCCGGCGTCCACGACGACGTCGCCGTCGGGACCCTCGATCAGCACGGTGTTGAGGAGACTGGCCGGGGCCAGCGCGCCGACGTGCACCCCGTCGGCGATCTCGGTGAGCGGTGGGGCCACCCCGAGAGCCTGTCAGAACGTGGCGACGACGAACCCGTCCCGCGCGGCCGTGCCCGTGACCGTCGCGGCGACCGGGTGCGCGAACCCGGGCCCGTCGGTGACGAGCGTGTGGAACTCGCCGTTCTCCCCGCACGGGTCGACGTCCCCGGGCAGCGCGCGCAGCAGGTCGGCGTCCCACGCCCGCCCGACGATCGCCGCGGGGACGCGGGCGGGGTCGGCGCACACGACGACCGCGCGGACGCCGCCCGCGAGCATCGACCGCGCGAGCTCCCCGGTCGGCCGCTCCCACAGCGGGAAGCGCGCGGTGAGCCCGGTGCCGGCGAGCGCCTGCTCGCGGTAGGCGCGGATGTCGGCGAGGAAGAGGTCGCCGTAGATCACCTCGTCGGCCCCGGAGGACCGCAGCCGCGCCCACGAGGCGCGCGTGCGCTGCTCGTACACGTCGTTCGGGCACGGCGAGGGCAGCTCGACGGTCTCGAGCGGCAGCCCGAGCGCGGCGGCCTGCGCGCGGACGAGGGCGAGCGGCAGGTAGCTCGCGGCGACCTCCCCGTCCGCGCGCACCGTCGTGTGCAGGCCGGCGACGGTGGTGGTCCCGCGCGCCGCGGCCAGCGCGAACGCCGAGTCCTTGCCGCCCGACCAGCTCATCCACGCCTGCCCGGTCATGATCGCCAGGCTAGGCGCATCAGGCCGGCGCCGCGTCCCGCAGGCGTCGCTTGAGCACCTTGCCCTGCGGGTCCACCGGGAGCTCGTCGACGAGGTGCACGGCCTTGGGCACCTTGAAGGTCGCGAGCACGGCCTTGCAGTGCGCGACCAGCTCCTCGCCCGTCAGCTCGTGCCCGGGCCGGACCACGACGAACGCGGTGACGGCCTCCGACCAGTACGGGTCGGGCACGCCCACGACCGCCGCGCGCTCCACCGCCGGGTGGCCGTGCACGACGCGCTCGACCTCCTGCGACGACACGTTCATCCCGCCCGACTTGATCATGTCCTTGACGCGGTCGTGGAAGAAGAGGTTGCCCTCGGCGTCGACGCGGACCATGTCGCCGGTGCGGACCCAGCCGCCGCGGAACGCCGCCGCGGTGCGCTCCGGGTCGTCGAGGTAGCCCAGCATCGCCGAGGGCGTGCGGCAGATCAGCTCGCCGATCTCGGCGTCCTCGTCGTCCGCGTCGACCACCCGGATCTCGAGGTGCGTGACCGGCTTGCCGATCCACGTCGGGTCGCCGCCGGGGACGTCGTCGAGCGTGCGGAAGAAGCCGACCGTGCCGAGCTGGGACAGCTCGGACTGGCCCCAGTAGGTGCCCCACAGCACGTCGGGCGCGGCCGCCGACCAGGCGTCGATGACGTGCGGCGGGATCTGCCCGCCGTAGGTCATGGCGCGCCGGACCTGCCCGACCGTCTCCGGCCCGAACGCGCCCTGGGCGGCGAGGCCGATGTAGAAGGTCGGGGTCTGCGCGATGACCGTGATCCGCTCGCGCCCGATGATCTCGACGGCGGTCGCGGGGTCGGCGCTCGCGGGCAGGACGAGGGTGGCGCCCATCAGCGTCAGGCTGGTCATCGACCCGAGCCCCGCGATGGTGTGGAACGGCATGACGAACAGCCAGGTGTCCGCGGGCCCGGTCTGCAGCCCCCAGCCCCACGCGGGCGCGGTGGAGGCGAGGTAGTTGCGGTGGGGGATGAGCACGCCCTTGGGCGCGGCCTCGGTGCCGGAGGTGTAGACGATCAGCGCGACGTCGTTCTCGTCGAGCTCGACGTCCGGCTCGCCGGCGGGCTGCTCGGCCAGCAGGGCGTCGAGCTCCGGGCCGTAGTGGAGGCGCGCAGCATCCCCGGGGAGCACCGCCGCGAAGGCGTCGTCGACGAGCACGAGCGCGGCCCGGCTGTGGCCGAGCTGGTGGGCCACCTCCGCCTCGCGGTAGAGCGGGTTGACGCCGGTGAACGCGGCGCCGATCTTCAGCGCGCCGTAGTAGGCGGCGACGACGTCCACGCTGTTGCGGGCCATCGACGCGATGCGCCCGCCCCGGCCGATGCCGCGCGCGGTGAACAGCGCGGCGAAGCGGTTGGCGCGCTCGTCGAGCGCGCCGTAGGTGGTCTCGGTGCGCGTGCCGTCGGCGGCGTAGGCGATGAACGCGACCTTGTGCGGCTGGGTGCGGGCGTGGCGGCGCAGCTGGTCGCCGATGGTGGCGCGGCCGAGCAGCGTGCGGTGGTGCGGGGCGAGGTCGGGCACGTCAGACGCCCGCCCCGGCGAAGTAGGGCGTGCCGTACGACTCGGCGGAGACGATGTCCTCGACCGCGGACCGGGTCAGCTTGCGGGGGAAGCCCTTGGCCGGGTAGCCGATCGCGACGTGCGCGGCGGTGATCACGCCGTCGGGGAGCCCGAGCAGCTCGCGGACCTGCGGCTCGTGGTGGCACAGCAGGGTCGTCACCGCGGAGCCGACGCCCTGGTCGCGCAGCGCGAGGCAGAAGTTCTGCACCGTCGGGTAGATCGACGCCCCGCCGACGACCGAGAACCGGTCGAGCTCGAGGTCGGTCGGGTGCAGCCCGTCGATCTCGGCGCACACGACGACGATGGCCGGCGCCTGGGCCAGGTGCTCGGCGAAGTGGTCGGCGTCCTGGACGGTCTTCGGCAGCGCCCCGACGTTGACCGAGCCGTCGCCGATCGCGCCGAGGTAGGCCTTCCACAGCGGCAGGTAGAGGTCGGCGAGCGCCTGCTTGCGCTGCGCGTCGCGCACCACGACCCACCGCACCGGCTGGCGGTTGCCGCCCTGGGGGCCGAAGCGCGCCGCGTCGAACGCGCGGTAGAGCACGTCGTCGGGCACGGCGTCGCCCGTGAAGTAGCGGCAGGTCCCCACGGTGCGCATCGCGTCCGTCAGCTCCATCGCCAACACCTGCCTATCCACAGTTAGGTTCGTCGACGGCGATGGTGGTGTGGCCCACTGCGGCTGTCAAGAACCCGACGTCGTGGACGGCGGGCGGGGTGGATCGCTAACCTAACCACCGATAGGGAAGGGGATCGCATGGCCGACGGCACGTCGCTCGACCCCGTGCTCGCCAGGGCGCTCGAGCACGCCAACCTGCCCTCGCTGGTGCCGGTGCTCGTGCAGCTCACCGGCGACCGCCGGTGGTGCCGCGAGCCCTACCGTCCCACCCGCAGCCGCGGCATGGACAACAACGACGGCGGGGGCTTCGCCGACGAGGTCGCGGCCGAGATCCGCGCGGCGGTGCTCGACGCCGTCCTGGCCCACGAGGCCGGCGCCCCGGCCGCGATCCCGGCCCCCACCGGCGAGCTGCTCACCGAGCTGCTCACCCTCGCCACCGGTGAGCCGGCGCCGCCGGAGTACGCCGACATGCTCGCCGAGGACCTCGGCTTCGCCCCCGAGCCCGCACCGTCGGTGCCCGCCGGCGCGGACATCGACGCCGTCGTCATCGGCGCCGGCGTCTCCGGGATGCTCGCCGCGATCAAGCTGCGCGAGGCCGGCGTCGAGCACGTCGTGCTGGAGAAGAACACCGAGGTCGGCGGCGGCTGGTGGGAGAACACCTACCCGGGCGCGGGCGTCGACACCCCGAGCCACCTGTACTCGTACTCGTTCGCGCCCCGCGACTGGAGCACCCACTTCGGCAAGCGCGACGAGGTCGAGCAGTACCTGCGCGAGGTCGCCGACGCCCACGACGTACGCCGGTCGGTGCGCTTCGGCGTCGAGGTCGTCGCCGCCGAGTACGACGAGGACGCCGCGGTGTGGCGCGTGCGCACCGCCGACGGCGAGGTCGTCACCGCGCGGGTGCTGATCAGCGCGACCGGGGCGCTCAACCGCCCGAAGCTCCCGGCGATCCCGGGGCTCGACACGTTCGACGGGGCGCTGTTCCACACCGCGCAGTGGCCCGACGACCTCGACCTCACCGGCCGGCGGGTCGCCGTCGTCGGAGCCGGGGCGAGCGCGATGCAGGTGGTCCCCGCGATCGCCGGCGTGCCCGAGCGCGTCACCGTCTACCAGCGCTCGCCGCAGTGGGTCGCGCCCAACGACGTCTACTTCGCGCCCATCGACACCGCCGTGCACGAGCTGATGCGCCGGGTGCCGTACTACCGCGCCTGGTACCGGGCGCGGCTCGCGTGGAACTTCAACGACCGCGTCCACCCGTCGCTGCAGGTCGACCCGGAGTGGGAGCACCCCGGGCGGTCGGTCAACGCGGTGAACGACGCGCACCGCCGGGTGTTCACCCGCTACCTCGAGGCCGAGCTCGAGGGCCGCCCGGACCTGGTCGAGAAGTCGCTGCCCGACTACCCGCCCTTCGGCAAGCGGATGCTGCTCGACAACGGGTGGTACCGCGCGCTGCGCCGCGACGACGTCGAGCTCGTGACCGAGGGCGTCGCCGAGGTGACCCCCACCGGGCTGCGCGGCGACGGCGGCACCGAGACCCCGGCCGACGTGGTCGTCATGGCCACCGGGTTCCACACCCACCGCTACCTGTGGCCGATCGACATCCGGGGCCGCGGCGGGGTGGGCCTCGCCGACGTGTGGGGGCCCGAGGACGCGCGCGCCCACCTCGGGATCACGGTGCCGGGCTTCCCGAACCTGTTCATCACCTGCGGGCCCGGCACCGTGCTCGGGCACGGCGGCAGCTACATCACCATCGCCGAGTGCCAGGTGCGCTACATCGTCGACCTTCTCGCGCGGATGGCCGGCGAGGACCTGCGCGCGGTGGAGGTGCGCCCCGAGGTCGAGCAGGAGTACTCCCGCCGCCACGACGAGGCGCACGCGCGGATGCTGTGGACGCACCCCGGGATGACGAACTGGTACCGCAACGACGCGGGGCGGGTCGTCTCCACGATGCCGTGGCGCATCGTCGACTACTGGCGCATGACCCACGAGGCGGACCTCGCCGAGTACGCCACCGAACCGCGCCGGGAACACTGATCCGGATGGAGGAACGGGTCGCGCGCCGGAAGAGCAGCGCCGAACGGCAGACCGAGATCGTCAGCGCCGCGGCACGGATCGTCGCCGACCACGGGTACGCGGCGGTCGGCATGCGCGACATCGCCGACGCCATCGGCATCCGCGGCGCCAGCCTCTACCACCACTTCTCCTCCAAGGAGGAGATCCTCTACGCGATCTGCCTGACGGTCACCCAGGAGCCCGTGGAGCAGAACCTGCCGCTGCTCGACGCCGCCGGGACCCCGACCGAGCGCCTCACCGCGCTGATCGGCGCGCACATCCGCCACCTGCTGCACCGGCGCGTCGAGTACCTCGTCGGCCTGCACGAACGGCCCGCGCTCACCCCCGAGCACCGCGCCGACGTCGACGGATACCTGCACTACTACAACCGCCGCGTGCGCGACGTGCTGACCGCCGGCATGCGCAGCGGGGAGTTCCGCGCGCTCGACCCGGGCCTCGCCGCGTTGGGCATCCTCGACATGCTCAACGGCGTCAGCGGCTGGATCCGCGGCACCGACGACACCGACGCCGACGACGTCGTCGCGAGCCACACGGCCCTGCTCCTCGGGGGCCTGCGCGCCGGCCCTACGTGAGCGAGGCGCCGGCGGGGAGGTGCGCGCCGAGGAAGTCGGTCATCACCACGCCCACGAGCCCACGGGCCATCGCCTCGCAGTGGCGGTTCGCGCCCTGCTCGGCGGTGAACCGGACGATCTCCTTCTCGCCGGGCAGCGCGTCGTACAGCTCGCGGGACTGGCCGCCGAAGAAGTCCTCGTCGTCCGGGTCCGTGATCAGCAGCGGCGTGGTGATCCGGTCGGTCAGCCCGTCGAGGGTGAACCGCTGCACCGCGCTGAACACGTCGTACGGGGTCTCGCCGCCGTAGGGCCGGGCGCGGAACGCGAACGTCCGCGCCCGCACCGGGTCGGCGGGCCCGGAGCTGATGGCCTCGTTGAAGCGGTCCCGGTCGCCGGCCCGCAGCAGCGCCAGCAGCGGCGGCGGGATGTTGACGTTCCAGCTGCGGGCGACGTCGACGACCCCGCCGTCCACGACCGCCGCGGCGAACCGATGCTCGAACGCCAGCGCGCGGGGCAGCCAGTAGCCGCCCTGGCTGATCGCGTAGCCGAACAGGGCGTGCTCGTCGACGTCGGGCCGCGCCACCAGGGTGTCCACGACCGGGGTGAGGACGGCCTCCCAGTCGTGCCGGAACGGGATGCCGCGCTCGAACAGCAGCGTCTGCTGGCCCGGGCCGTCGAAGACGACGGCGTTCCAGTCGCGGTCGAGCGCCGGGCGGATCGCGGTGGCCCACAGCCCGGACAGCGCCCCGTCGCTGCCGTTGGTGACGACGAGCGTCGGGCGCGGGGTGCCGCTCGCGTCGGGGCGGAACAGGTAGCCGGGCATCGCGACGCCCTCGTAGGCGAGGTCGATGGGCAGGTGCCGGCCGTCGGAGCAGGCGACGAAGGCGTCCCAGGCGGCGCGGTGCGCCCGGAAGGTCGGCAGCAGGAGCGACGTGTCCTCCATGCCGTCGACGAACGCGAGCGACTCGTCGTGGAACCCCGACGCCCCGAGGTAGAGGAACGCCGCGGTGCCGAGGCGCCCGGCGGCGCGGGCGGCGTCGGCGTCGCGGCGCAGGCGCTCGGCGCGGCCGTGCCACGCGGTGTACCAGGACATCGCGTCGCCGTCGGTGGTCTCGTCGATGGCGCCGACGGCCATGCCGACGTCGCCGACCCCCAGCCCGGTGTGACCCAGGGCGGTGCGGGCGGAGAAGTCGAAGGCGTGGTCGGTGAAGAACGGGAGCAGCATGCACCTACCGTGCTCCGCCGGCCCGCGCCGGACATCCGCCATCTCGCTCGTGTGCACGGCGCGCCGCCGTGGTCACCGAGAGCACCGGGAGTCACCGCCGGCGCAGCACCAGCGCCGTCGTGACCAGCAGGACGATCGTGCCGACCGACTCCACGACCAGCGTGGTCGGCGCCAGGTCGTAGTCGAGGCTCGACTGGATCCCGAACAGCCCGAACGGCGTCAGGGCGACGACGAGCGCGGCCAGCGTGCCGGCCATGAAGAGCAGCCCGAGCACCGTCGAGATCGCGAGCAGCTGCCCGCGCGTGACCACCACGGCGATGGCCAGGACCAGCCCGCCGAGCGCGTTGAGCAGGAACAGGTTCCCGAGGACGCCGCCGGTGCCGCCCCAGACCGTCAGGTAGAGGTGGATGCCGCCCATCGCGAGCAGGGCGAGGGCGCTGAGCACCTGCCAGACCATCGTCGAGCGGCGCTCGCCGCGCGCGATCCGGACCGTGGGGCTCTCACCGGGTCCGACCGGGCCGCCTGCCGCGTGTGCCATGTCCGCCACCTCGTCCCGCCCGCCGTCTGGTGAAGGGCGATGGTCCTCCTGAACCGGCCACCGGGTCGAGAGGCGACGAACCGGCGATCCGCTCCGTCGTCACCTCCCGTCCCGCTCGTCACTCCCGTCGCGCTCGTCCTGGCGCCGGGAGCTCGCGAACAGCGCCCCGCCGAGGGGGATGAGCAGGAAGAAGACCCAGGAGTTGGCGATCGGGACGGTGAAGAACAGGATCAGCGCGATGATCGGCAGCGCCCCGCTGATCACGGGCCCGTAGCGGACGAGCGCGCCGGGCTCACGGCGCCGGGCAGGTGGGGACGCGGGCGGGGCCGACGCGGCCGGTGCCACCGCCGGGGCGGACGTCTCCCCGGGCAGCGGCGGGTGGGGCTGGGGGAGGTCGGCGAACAGCGGCACGAGGTCGTCGACGGTGCGCGCCTCGGCGGCGCGGGCGCTGCGCTCGCCGTACTCGACCGCGTCGAGGCGGCCGGCCTCCAGGTGCTGGTCCAGCGCCTTCATCGCCGCGTCCCGGTCGGCGGTGCCGATGCGGGGCGAGGGGTGCGGCGGGGGCGCCGGCTCGGTCATGGTCGTGAGCATGCCACTCGGCGAGCCCGCCGCACCCCCGTCAGAACGCTCCGTGCCGCCCGGCGCCGCCGGCGAAGCGGGTGGCGCCGGCGACGGTGTCGGCGCGCAGCGACAGCAGGCCGTGCGCGAACTCCCGGCGCAGCGCCTCGTCCTCGTCGAGCCCCTCCTGCTCGAGCAGCGAGGCGCGGTCCTCGCGCAGGCAGGTCTGCGGGAACGCCGCGAGCCGGCCGGCGAGCTCGAGGCTCGCCGTCAGCGCCTCCCCGGCCGGCACGACGCGGTTCGCGAGACCGAGGCGCAGCGCCTCGTCGGCGTCGACGGGCCGGCCGGTGAGGACGAGGTCCATCGCGGCGCTGCGCCCGATCAGGCGGGGCAGGCGCACCGTGCCGCCGCCGATCAGCGGCACGCCCCAGCGCCGGCAGAACACCCCGAACATCGCGGAGGCGTCGGCGACGCGCAGGTCCGCCCACAGGGCGAGCTCGAGCCCGCCGGCGACGGCGTGCCCGTGGACCGCGGCGATCACCGGCTTCGACAGGCGCAGGCGCGTCGGACCCATCGGGCCGTCGCCGTCGGGCTCGACGCGGTTGCCGTCGCCGCTGCTCACAGCGGCGAGGTCGGCGCCCGCGCAGAACGACGATCCCTCCCCGCGCAGGATCGCCACCGCCGCGTCGTCGTCGGCGTCGAAGGCGCGGAACGCGTCGGCGAGGCGTTCGGCGGTGTCGCGGTCGACCGCGTTGCGCTTTTCCGGGCGGTTCAGGCTGACGACCGTCACCGCGTCCCGGCGCTCGACGAGGACGGTGCTCATCCGTTGCTCCTCAGGCGAGTGTCACGGTGTCGCCCACCCGCAGCGCGCCGCCCCGCGTCACCTGCGCGTAGGCCCCCGCGCACGGCAGCACCCCGAAGCCGGGGACCTCGACGCGGTTGGCGCGCATCGGCTCGCGGACCGCGTGCGGCTCGCGGGGCAGCGTCCCGTGCTCGAGCGTCGGCACCGAGCACCGGGGCGTCGGCAGCGACACCGCCAGCGTCACCGTCGTGCCGTCGGACGCGGTGAGGTGCAGCTCGCGCCCCAGCCAGGTGTTCTCCACGTACGGCGGGGTGCCCGCGGGGGTCTCGATGACGAGGTTCGGGCGGTAGCGCCGGTACTCGACGCCGATCTCGTCCAGCGTCGCCGTGGTGATCAGGTGCACCGGCGAGTGGTCGACGAACGACGCGCCCGTGGTGCCCTGGGCGATCTCGAGGGCGGGCGCGTCGACCTCGGCCTCGACGCCCCGGTCCAGCACGTCCTCGGGGTCCGGGCGCTCGACCTCCGCCGCCTCGGGGCGCTGCGCGGAGACCCGCACCGCGCGGCCGAGCTCGTCGCCCAGCGCGCCGGCGACCCACGGGTCGAGCGCGTCGCGGGTCCAGCCCGCCGGCGACGTGATGTGCACCCGGCCGTCCGCCGCGACGGCGGAGTAGCGCAGCAGGTCCCGCCACAGCCGCGGGTGCTTGGCGGTGGCCACCTTGCCGGTCGTCTCGTCCACGAGCGCGAGCCCGCGGTCGCCCTCGAGCCCGCCGTGGTCCAGCCGCGTGCCCTCGAGGGGCTCGCCGAGCATGGACTTCACCGGGTACCGCCACAGCGCGGTGATCTGCATCTGCCGTCCCTCGTCGAACGCCGTCCCCCCGTGCCCCGCGCACCGTATCCGGCCGCCGGGCACCGGGGGACGTCATCGAGGGGTCACGCGCGCTGGGAGATGCCCGCCATGCACCACTTCCCGTCGGTGACGCCGAGGACGATGTCGGCGGGCAGCTGCTGGGACTGCCCCTGGGCGCTGAGCACGAGGTCCACGGGCGCGCGGGCCTGCGTGTCGAGCTCGAGGATCGGCGGGCCGGCGGGCGTGGCCTGCTGGATCAGGCCCAGCGCGTCCGGCGGGAACGGGTTGGCCGAGGCTCCCTGCTGGTTGCGGCAGGACACGGCGTCGAGCTGCGCCGGGTCCTTCGCGGCGAGCGCCGCCGTGGCCTGCTCGGCGACGCGGTCGGGGGAGCCGGGCCTGATCGCCCACCCCGGGATCAGGAGCGCGGTCACCGCGAGCGCGACGACGGCGAGAGCGGCGACGGTCGTGGCCGCGATGAGCGCCCAGGGACGCTGCGGCGCCTCGTCCTCGTCGTCCTCGTCCTCGTCCTCGTCGAGGAGGTCGTCGTCGGTGTCGTCGACGTCATCGGTGTCCGCGACGGCGGTGGGCGTGTCGTCGGCCCGGTCGTCGGCCTGGTCGTCGGTCCCCTCGTCGACGGCCTCCGTCGAGGTCTGCGCGTCCGTGTCCTCCGAGGAGGTGGCGTCGTCCGTGATCTCGTCCGCGCGCTCGTCGGTCAGGGTCTCGCTGCGGCCGGAGTCGGCCATCGTCAGTCCTCTCGCGGCGCGCAGGAGTTCCTGACGGGCGCGCCGGGTGGGGTGCCGTGTCCCCCCGCACGGTGCCGCATGCAGGTCAGGGCACCCGCACCCGGGGGCGCGGGCGCGCGTGATCCGCCGCTCCTCGTCCCCCGATGTCCCCCGATGTCCCCCGATGTGCCCGGTGTCCGCCTCCCGGTCCCCGATCCGAGCGAAGGGCCCCTCCGGTCGGGTAGACGGGCGAGGGTCACCCTTCGCCGGAACGCGCGGGACGCGCCCGATCCGACCGAAGGCGCCCTTCGGTCGCATAGACCGGCGAGGGGCACCCTTCGCCGGAACGCAGCGGAACGCGCGCCGGGGATCGGCTGTCGTCAGCCCGCCTCCGCCGCCCGGGCGAGGGCGCCCAGCACCTCTTCCCAGCCGCGGACGAACGCCCCGCCGAGGTAGCCGCCGGGGCGGGCGCAGTCGGCGCCGAGCTGCGCGTCGGACAGGGCCTCCCAGCCCCGGTGCTCGACGGCGACGCGGGTCAGGGACGGGCCGAGCGCGGTGAAGGTCAGCTCCACCTCGGTCGGCTCCGGGGTCATGGTCCAGGTCATGACGAAGCGCTCGGGCGGCTCCCAGGCGAGCAGCCGGCCCCAGTCGCACTCGGTGCCGTCGTCCCACCGCTCGTAGACCCGGCCCTCGAGGCGCGGCTCGACGTGCACGGCGCGCACGCGCTCCTTGCCGGCGGAGTACGGCTGCAGCGGCCACCACTGCCCGATGGTGGAGACGAAGACGTCGAACGTGTGCTCGCGGCTGCTGCGCACCATGGTCGCCTGCCGGATGGGCGGTCGGCGCAGCGCGGTGACGGTGCCGTTCTCAGCCGGCGGCGTGCTCGTCATGCTGGTCGATCCCCCTGTCTGCCTCCACGAGGCGCCGCGCGGTGTCCAGTGACGACGCCCACATGTCCTCGAGGAACGCGCGGAGACCGTGGAGCCCCTCGGGGCGGGCGCGGTAGAGCCGGCGCGTGCCGTCGCGCCGCTCGGTGAGCAGCCCGGCGTCCTTGAGCACCGTGAGGTGCTGGCTGACCGCGGGCCGGGTGACGTCGAACGCGGAGGCGATCTCCCCGGCGGAGAGCTCCTCGTGGGCCACCAGGCGCAGGATGGACCGGCGCCGCGGCTCCACGAGCGCGCGCAGCGTCACGGTCTCCGGGTCGTCGTCGGCCACGCGCGCCTCCTCTGTCAGCGACGACGAACGTTAGCGCACGCGCATCGCGACGGCCAGGTCCCTCACTTGATCAGCTTCTGCACCTCGCGGAACGCCGGGTCCTCGCTCGTGCCCAGCCACTCGAACACGACCATCTCGGTGGTGACGACGTCGACGCCGTGGGCGCGCATCCGGTCGAGGGCGCGCTCGCGGCTCGTCTCGCGGCGGCTGCCGACGGCGTCCGACACCACCGCGACGTCGCGGCCTCGCGCGCGCAGGGTGAGCACGGTCTGCAGCACGCAGACGTGCGCCTCGCACCCGGCCACGACGACCGTGCCGGGGGCGGGCTCGACGGGCGCGGCGAAGGCCGTCTTCGCGATCGCGGGCTCCGGCAGCAGGTCGCCGACCGCGCCCACGGTCGGGCCCAGCCCGGCGGGGTTCTGCTCGGTGGCCGTGACCGGGATGTCGAGCCGGCCCGCGGCCCGGACGAGACGCCCGGCGTTCTCCAGCACGGCGTCCCCGCCGGCGATCGCCGGCATCAGGCGCTCCTGCAGATCGACGACGAGCAGGGTCGAGCCGGCGGCGGTGATCAGTGGCACGGCACGACGGTAGAACGCGGGAGCAGTTGACGGGACCCGCCCCGGCGCCGTAGGGCATCACCGTGACCACAGGCCTCACCGACCGCGTCGCCGACTACACCGAGCGTTTCGCCGCCTTCCTCGACGCCGAGGTCGCGCCGCTCTCCGAGGATCTGGCGGCGCGCGACGTCGGCACGGCCTTCAACCCGCGCCTCGACGAGGCCGGCCGGATGCACGCCGCGGTGTGGGAGGCGCGCCGCGAGGTGCAGCGGCGCTCGGCGGCCGCCGGGCTCTACAACCCGCACGTCGGCGCCGCGGTCGGCGGGGGCGGGTTCACGCGCACCGAGATGCAGCACGTCGAGGAGTTCGTCTACCGGCGCTCCGGGCTGGGCCTGGGGCTCGCCGCGCTGGGCTGGACCGAGGGCGCGAACCCGGCGATCGAGCACTGCTCGGACGCCGCGCGCAAGGAGTGGCTCGAGCCGCTGATGGCCGGCGAGATCACCGCGGCGTTCGCCAACACCGAGATCAACGTCGGTACCGACGTCCTCGCGATGGAGACCACCGCCCGCCGCGACGGCGACGACTGGATCCTCGACGGCAGCAAGGCCTGGATCACCAACGCGCACTTCTGCGACGTCGTCCAGGTCATGGCCGTCACCGAGCCCGGGGCGGGCACCCGGTCGCTGTCGATGTTCCTCGTCGACGCGACCAGCCCGGGCTTCACGCGCGGCCGCGACATCCCGACGATGCTCAACGACGGGCTGACCGGCGAGCTGCACTTCGAGGGGGTGCGGGTGCCGCCCGAGAACGTCGTCGGCGAGGTCGGCGACGGGTTCGCGCTGGCCATGGCGTGGATCAACTGGCGGCGGCTCTGCCGCGGCGGGATGTGCGCGGGCTGGGGCACCTGGCTGCTCGAGCGGGCCCTCGACCGGGCCCAGCACCGCACGTCGGGCGGCGCGCCGATCGCCGAGCTGCAGTCGGTGCAGCACATGCTCGCCGACATGGACGCCGACGTGTACGCGGCCCGCGCGGCCTCCCTGCAGGCGCAGGGGGAGCTCGACGCCCTGCCCGGCGGCCCGTTCGGCCTGCCGCTGCACCCGGACGCGCCCCGGCTGACGAGCCTGGTCAAGGTGATCAACGACGAGGCGTTCTTCCGCGTCGCCGACAACGCGGTGCAGGTCCACGGGGGGACGGGCCTGCGGCTCGGGTCTCCGGAGGAGAAGCTGTTCCGGCTCGCGCGCAACCTCAAGATCCCGGCCGGCACGGTGGAGATCCAGCGCAACGCGATCGCCCGCGGCCTGCTGCGCGGCCGGCGATGACGCTCGCGGCCGTCACCGGGCGCTTCCAGCCGGTGCACGCCCAGCACCTCGAGCTGTTCGCGCTCGCCCTCGCCGAGCACGACCACCTCGTCGTCGCCGTCACCAACCCCGACACCGCCGCCCGCCACGTCGCGGCCACCTCCACGCACCGCCACACCGACGACGCCAACCCCTTCACCTACTTCGAGCGCCTGCAGCTGCTCACCGCGGCGCTCGCCGGCGCGGGGATGGCGGAGCGCACCACCGTCGTCCCGTTCGACCTCACGCGCCCCGAGGTGTGGGCGGAGTACGTCCCCCGCGACGCCGTGCACTACGTGCGGGCCTACTCGGCGTGGGAGAAGGACAAGGCGGAGCGGCTGGCCGACGGGGGCTACGGGGTGGTCGTCGTCGAGGGCGACCCGGCGACCAAGCTCGACGCCGCGACGATCCGCGCCAGGTTCGGCGACGGGACGTGGGCGGAGCTCGTGCCGCCCGCGACGGTGCCGGTGCTGACCGGGCTGCTGGAGCGGCGGTGAGACCTCCTGGCTACGGCGAGGGCCAGCCGCGTCTCGACGACGACCGGCTGCCGGTGGTGCTCGTCGTCCTCGACGGTCTCGGCGACCGGCCCGTGCCCGAGCTCGGCGACCTCACGCACGCCGAGGCCGCGCGCACGCCGGTGCTCGACGCGCTCGCCGCGCGCGGCTCGTCGGGCTGGCACCTGCCGTTCGGCTGGGGGCGCGCGCCGTCCTCGGAGCTCGCGCACTGGGCGATGTTCGGGTACGCCGACGTGCCGTTCCCCGGGCGCGCGGTGCTCGAGGCACTGGGCGCGGGGATCGAGGTGCCCGCCGACACCGCCGTCACGCACGCGGCGCTGCGCACGTCGTCGGTCGCCGCCGACGGCCGCGTGTGGATCACCGGGCGCGCCGCGGGGTGGGACGTCGACGACGCGTCAGCGCTGCTCGAGGCCCTGGGGCCCGTCGTCGCGTCGCACGGCGCGCGGCTGGAGGCGCTGGGCGGGCGGGGGGAGGCGCTGCTGGTGCTGGACGGTCGTGACGGGTCGTCGGCGGGCGCCGTCACCGACTCCGACCCCTTCTTCGAGGACCGCCACCCCTGGCTGCGGGTGCAGGCGTGCGAGGAGGGCGCGGCCCCGACCGCCGAGGCGCTGACCGCGCTGCTGCTCGAGGCGCGGTCGGTCCTCGTCGAGCACCCCGTGAACGCCGCCCGCCGCGACCGCGACCGGCCGCCGCTCGACGTGCTGACGACGAAGTGGTCGGGCGCGCGCGGCGCGGTCCCGCGGTTCGTCGACCACGTCGGCGTGCGCGGGGCGGCGGTGACGAGCACCCGGCTCTACCGCGGCCTCGGCGCGCTCCTGGACCTCCGCACCCGGCACATCCCGCCCTCCCTGAACCCGCGCCACGACCTGGGCACCGAGCTCGCCGACCGGCTCGCCGCCGCGCAGGAGCTCCTCGACGACGGGGCCGCGTTCGTCCACGTGCACACCAAGGCCACCGACGACGCCGGGCACACCAAGGAGCCGCGCGCGAAGCTCGAGGTGCTCGAGGCCGCCGACGCGGGCCTGGGCGCGCTGCACGAGCTCGCCCACCGCGCGATCGTCGCCGTCACCGGCGACCACGCGACGCCCTCGACCGGCGGCGTGCTGCACACCGGCGATCCCACGCCCCTGGTCGTCGCGGGCCCGACGGTGCGCCGGGACGCGGTCGAGGCGTTCGGCGAGGGGCCGGCGGCCGCGGGGTGGTACGGCGCGCTGCAGGCCCGCGAGCTGCTGCCGCTGCTGCTCGGGCACGCCAACCGCGCGGCGTTCCTGGGCCACCGCGCGACCCCGCGCCCCACCGCGGCGCTCCCGGACGCCCCGGAGCCGATGGTGCTGCCGCCGCGGTCACGGGCGCGTCGCACGAGCTGAGCAGCGTCCGGTGCGGTCGACCGAGACGGCCGGGGATGCACCACGATCACCGCCATGTCCTCCGAGCACGGTCACGCCCCCTACGCGGGCAGCGGCCTCGACGCCGCCGTCGTCCCCACGTTCACCGCCGAGCCGGGCGTGATGCCGAACCACCGGCTGCCCGAGCACGAGCTGGCGCCGGAGGTCGCGCACCAGCTCGTGCGCGACGAGCTGATGCTCGACGGCAACGCGCGGCTCAACCTCGCCACGTTCGTCACCACGTGGATGGAGCCGCACGCGGAGATGCTGCTGGCCGAGTGCGCCGACAAGAACATGATCGACAAGGACGAGTACCCGCGCACCGCCGAGCTCGAGCAGCGGTGCGTGCGGATGCTCGCCGACCTCTGGCACGCGCCCCACCCGCGGACGGCGCCCGGCACGTCGACGGCGGGGTCGAGCGAGGCGTGCATGCTCGCGGGGCTCGCGCTCAAGCGGCGCTGGGCCGCGCAGGGGAGGCCGGGCCGCCCGAACATCGTCATGGGCGGCAACGTGCAGATCTGCTGGGAGAAGTTCGCGAACTACTTCGAGGTCGAGGCCCGCCTCGTGCCGATGAGCGGCGAGCGCTTCCACCTCGACGCCGAGCAGGCGCTCGCGCGGGTCGACGAGAACACGATCGGTGTGGTCGCCGTCCTCGGTTCCACGTTCGACGGCAGCTACGAGCCCGTCGCCGACATCTGTGCCGCCCTCGACGACCTCGCCGCCGGCGGCGGGCCCGACGTGCCCGTGCACGTCGACGGGGCCTCGGGCGCGATGGTCGCCCCGTTCCTCGACCCCGACCTCGTGTGGGACTTCCGCCTGCCGCGCGTCGCGTCGATCAACACCAGCGGGCACAAGTACGGCCTCGTCTACCCCGGGCTCGGCTGGGTGGCGTGGCGCGACGAGGCCGCGCTGCCCGAGGAGCTGATCTACCGCGTGAACTACCTGGGCGACGAGATGGCGACGTTCACGCTCAACTTCTCGCGTGCCGGGGCGCCGGTCGCCGCGCAGTACTACCAGTTCCTGCGCCTGGGCCGGGACGGCTACACGCGCGTGCAGCGCCACTGCCGCGAGGTCGCGACGAAGCTCGCCCTCGGCCTCGAGCGCCTCGGCCCGTTCCGCCTGCTGACCCGCGGCGACGAGCTGCCCGTGTTCGCCGCGACGCTGCAGCCCGACGTCACGGCGTACTCGGTGTTCGACGTGTCCGCCGGCCTGCGCGAGCACGGCTGGCAGGTGCCCGCGTACACGTTCCCCGCCGACCGGACCGACCTCGCGGTGCTGCGCTTCGTCGTCCGCAACGGCATGACGCACAGCCTCGCCGACCTCCTGCTCGACGACCTGCGCCGCGTGCTCGACCGCCTCGGGCGCCAGGACCGCCCGCAGCGCGACGCCGCCCACGACGCGTCGTTCAGCCACACCGGCGCCCCCGCCCGGTGAGCCGTCCTCAGATGAGCGCGAGCTGCTGCGCGAGCACGATCGCCTGCACCCGCGTGTGCGCGCCCAGCCGGGTCATGAGCGCCTGGGTGTAGGTCCGGACCGTGTTGACGGCGAGGTCGAGCTCGGCGGCGATGTCGCGGGTGGTCATGCCCGCCGCCATCAGCCGCAGCACGTCGACCTCGCGGGGCCGCAGCCGCGGGACCGGACCGCCGTCGCCGCGCAGCCCGCCCGTGGCCTCGAGGGCGCAGGCGATGCCGTCGTCGACCACCATCCGCCCGTCGCGGACCTCGCGCAGCGCCGCCACGAGGTCGAGGTCGAGCGCGCCCTTGAGCAGCACGCCCGCGGCGCCGGCCTCGAGGCAGCGGCGCAGGTTCTCGGTGTCGCTGAACGCCGTCAGCATGATCACCTTCGTGCGGGGCGACGCGGTGCCCAGCGACCGGGCCACGTCGGCCCCGTTGCGGTCGCCGAGGCGGACGTCGAGCAGCACGAGATCGGGACGCTCGCGGGCGGCGGCGTCCAGGGTCTCCGCGCCCGAGTGGCACGTCGCGACCACGGCGAACTCCTCGGCCGCCGCCGAGAGCACCCGGTGGATGCCGTGCGCGACGAGCGGGTGGTCGTCGGCGATGAGGACGGTGTGGACCCGGGGAGCGGTCACGCCGCCCGTCCCGTCGGCACCCGGACCCGCAGGCTCGTGCCGCCGTCGTCGTTGCCGTCGAGCACCAGCTCGCCCCCGACGCCCGCGACGCGCTGGAGCAGCCCGGGCAGACCCAGCCCCGTCAGACCCTGCCCCTCCCCGCGCCGGGGCACCGGGTGCAGCGCGAGGTCGTCGGGCAGGCCCTTGCCGTCGT
Source organism: Actinomycetospora flava (assembly GCF_037400335.1). Lineage (NCBI taxonomy): Bacteria > Bacillati > Actinomycetota > Actinomycetes > Pseudonocardiales > Pseudonocardiaceae > Actinomycetospora > Actinomycetospora flava. Next base: position 85,597 of record NZ_JBBEGM010000019.1, on the reverse strand, counting down.
CCTCGACGCCGAGGGTCACCTCGCCGGGCCGGTAGGCCAGCGACACCAGCACCGCGCCCGCCCCCGCGTGCTTCTCGACGTTGTGCAGCGCCTCGCGCAGGACGGCCACGAGGACGCCCTCGACGTCGGCCGGCGCGGGCACCGGCTCGCCCAGGGTGACGAGCTCGGCGGTGATCCCCGCCCGCGCCGCGAACGCCGCGACGTCGCGGCGCAGCGTCACCGGCAGGGCGTCGTCGGCGGGCAGCAGGCTGTGCATCGCCCGGCGCAGGTAGCCCGATGCCTCCGCGGCGGCGAGCTCGATCGCCCGGGCCGCGGCCACCGTCCCGTCGGTGTCGGCCGCGCCCTGCTGGATCTCCTTCGCCGACATGGAGATCCGGAACAGGAGCTGCCCCGCGGTGTCGTGCAGCTCCTCGGCGATGCGGCGCCGCTCGTCGGCCACCGCGATCCGGCCCGCCTGCTCGGCCCGCACGGTGCCGACGAGCAGCGGGGCGAGCGAGGCCGCGAACTCGTTCATCAGCAGCGTCGTGTGCGGGGAGACCCGGCGGCCCCGCTTGCCCGCGTAGAGCACGCCGAGCCAGTGCCCGCCCCACGTCACCGGCACCGCGCCGAGCCCGCGCACCCCGTCGCCGGCGACCGCGCGGGCGAGGTCGTCGGCGTCGGGGTCCGCGGCGCAGTCGCCCGTCGTCGTCACCATCGCCCGCCGCAGGGCGCGCCAGCCGAGACCCGGTCCCTCGGGCAGGCGCATCCCCTCGAGGCCGACGGTGCCCGCCGACGCGCCCACGACGAGCGTGTCGGCCCCCTCGACGAGGGCCACGGCGACCACGTCGGTGTCGACGAGCTCGACCAGGCGCCGGCAGGCGGTGGCGATCAGGGCGGGCGTGCCCGAGAGACCCGCGAGCCCGCGGGTGGCGACGACGAGGCGGCGGACGTCCTCGATCGACTTGACCGAGTAGCACACGGGTCAGCCGCTGATGACGAAGAACTTCTTGAACGGCTCGGTGACCGTCCAGGTCGACTTGGTGCCCTTGGTGAACGACGCGATGTCCCCGCGGCGCAGGACGACCTGCTCGCCGCTCTCGACGAGGTCGACCACCAGCTCGCCCTCGAGCGCGTGGATCGTCTCGTCGGCGGTGAACGGGTACGGGAAGCTCTGCGGCTCCGAGCGCCAGAGGCCGACGTTCAGGGTGGCGCCCTCCGCGCCCTCGGTGCGGATCCAGTGCACCTCGCCGACGGCCTCGCCGCCGGCCATGAACGGCTCCCACTCCGTGGCGTCGGCCACGGAACGGGTGTACTCGGAGGTCGTCGTCGCCATGCTGCGCACTTCCTTTTCGGTTCGGTGATCGGTCGACCGGGAACGTATCCCCGGGGCGTCGCCCAGGAACAGCCTGCAATTGCGGGTACGGCCCACTGATAGGCCCCTGAACAGGCATTTCATCGGGAAGAAACACGTCGTGGCTGCAGATGCAGGTATCGCCCGCGATTGACAAGGGCGTAACGGACGCGTCATGGCCGTGCAATTCCGCGCTGCGTGACTGGGAAAGGCCGGCGGGGTCGACGCCCCCGGCCCCACCACCCGAAACCCGCCGCCGGAGGTCAGCGCTCATGACGCTCGCTCGCGAACTGACGATCATCCGGGGTGCGTGCCCGCACGACTGCCCCGACACCTGCGCGATGCTCTACCACGTCGAGGACGGCACGCTCGTCGACGTCAAGGGCGACCCCGAGCACCCGATGACCCGGGGCGGGCTGTGCGTCAAGCTCAAGGACTTCCCGGAGCACCACTACCAGCCCGACCGCGTGATCCACCCCATGCGGCGGGTCGGCCCGAAGGGCGCCGGCGAGTTCGAGCGCATCACGTGGGACGAGGCGCTGGAGGAGATCCGCACGCGCTGGACCGGCATCATCGCCGAGCACGGCCCTCAGGCGATCATGCCGCACGCCTACCTGGGGCATCAGGGCGTGATCAACGGCCTGACCGCGGGCGACGCGTTCTTCAACCGCCTCGGGGCCAGCGTCGCGGAGAAGACCTACTGCGAGTCGGGCTCCTCGACGGCCTGGCACATGACCGTCGGCGGCACCGGCGGGCTCGACGTCGAGTCGATGGCCCACTCGCAGTACATCGTCGTGTGGGGCATGAACATGACCAGCACGAACCTCCACGGCTGGCCGTTCCTGCTCGAGGCGCGCAAGAAGAACGGCGCGAAGATCGTCGTCATCGACCCGGTGCGGACGCGCACCGCGCGCCAGGCCGACTGGCACATCCGCATCCGTCCCGGCACCGACGGGGCGCTCGCGATGGGGATGATCCACGAGATCGTCGCGCAGGACCTCGTCGACCACGACTACGTCGAGAAGTACACCGTCGGCTTCGCCGAGCTCGCCGAGCGCGCGGCGCAGTACCCGCCCGAGCGCGTCGAGGAGATCACCGGCGTCCCGGCCGAGGACGTGCGCACCCTCGCCCGCGAGTACGCGACCTCCCAGCCGTCCGCGATCCGGCAGGGCGTGGCGATCGAGCGCAGCCGCGGCGGGGGCCAGGCCATCCGCGCCATCACGTCGCTGCCGGCGCTGGTCGGCGCGTGGCGCCACGTCGGCGGCGGCACGATGGAGATGCCGATCTGGGAGTTCCCGACGCTCTTCGACAAGATCTGCATGCCGCAGTGGATCCCCGAGGGCACCCGGGTGATCAACGAGCTCGACCTCGGCATGGCGCTCACGGGCGAGATGGCGCTCGACCCGCCGATCCGGTCGCTGTTCGTCTACAACTCGAACCCCGTCTCGCAGGGCCCCGCGCAGGCCAAGACCATGGCGGGGCTGATGCGCGACGACCTGTTCACCGTGGTCAGCGACCACTTCGTCACCGACACCGCGAAGTTCGCCGACCTCGTGCTGCCCGCGACGATGCAGGCCGAGCAGCTCGACATCATGGTCACCTGGGGCCACCTGTACATCTCGCTCAACCAGCCGGCGATCGCGCCGCCCGGCGAGTGCATCCCCAACTCCGAGCTGTTCCGGCGGCTCGCGCGGACGATGGGGTTCACCGACGACTACTGGGACCGCACCGACGAGCAGATGCTGCGCGACTTCCACGACTGGGACGCGCCGGCCCTCCACGGCATCACCTACGACTCGCTCGAGGAGACCGGCTGGGCGCGCCTGAACGTCGGCCTGCCGCACGAGCGCGCCCCGCACGCCGAGGGCAACTTCCCGACCCCGTCGGGCAAGTGCGAGTTCCGCTCCAGCCTCGCCGAGGGCGGCAACTTCGTCGTCCCGGTGTGGCGATCGATGTACGACGCGATGCAGCCCGGCGACGCGCTCGACCCGCTGCCGGACTACGTGCCGCCGTTCGAGTCGGCGGACTCCGCGCCGGAGCTGGCGAAGCGGTACCCGATGAACATCGTCTCGCCGAAGCCGCACGCGTTCCTCAACAGCCAGTACGCCAACGCCGAGACCAAGCAGCGCGCCCAGGGCGACCAGCGCGTCTGGATCCACCCCGACGACGCCGCCGGGCGCGGGATCATCGACGGCGAGATGGTGCGCGTCTTCAACGACCGCGGCCAGTTCCAGGGGCCCGCGGTGGTCGACGACGTCGTCATGCCGGGCCTGGTGATGGCCAACGTCGGCCACTGGCAGAACAAGGCGTCGGGCAGCACCGTCAACACCATCACCGCCGATCGGCACAACCAGCTGGGCAACGCGGGGGTGTACTCGGACAATCTCGTGGAGGTCGAGAAGGTCGAGGACGACCTCACGCAGGCGCCCCTCGCGGGTCTGTAGCAGACTCGATGCCACGCCGACGCCGGGAGGTCCCAGCATGACCACCCCGTCCGTGGTGATCTGCCGCGGCGACCCGTGGCCCGCCGGGTCGCGGGTCGCCGAGGCGATGCTGCGCCGCCCGAAGGTCTGCGCGCCGGGCACCACCGTCGCGCAGGCCCGGGAGATGCTCGGCGACGACCACGTGCACGCCCTGCTCGTGGTCGCCGCCGGGGTGCTGCTGGCGGTGGTCGAGCGCGCCGACCTCGAGGACGCGCCGGACACCTCGCCGGCCGTGGAGCACGGGCTGCTCCTCGGCCGGGTCGTGGGCCCGGACGCCGACCTGCACGCCACCTGGGGAGCGATGAGCGGGCGGCGCCTCGCGGTCGTCGACCCGCAGGGCCGGCTGCTCGGCCTGCTGTGCCTCAAGCGCAGCCGGCGGGGGTTCTGCTCGGCGGACGACGTGGCGGCGCGGGAACGGGAACGGCGGCTCGCGGGATAGGCGAGCGGGCCGGGGCCGGTGGGTAACCGGCCCCATGGCCAAGGGCGCACAGGACTACGCGCAGGACTACACCCACCCCGAGCTGCGCGAGCGGCTCAAGGAGGAGATCAAGCAGTCCGACAAGGGCGGGGCGCCGGGCAAGTGGTCGGCGCGCAAGAGCCAGCTGCTGACCCAGGAGTACGAGAAGCAGGGCGGCGGCTACCGGCACGAGGACGAGCCGACCGACGCCCAGCAGAGCCTGAAGCAGTGGACCGACGAGCAGTGGCAGACCGCCGACGGGTCCACCGAGGCACGCGGCGACGGCGAGACCGACCGCTACCTGCCGAAGCAGGCCTGGGAGGAGATGTCGGGCGAGGAGAAGGAGGAGACGCGGAAGCGCAAGCGCGAGGCCTCCCGGCAGGGCGAGGGCGACGTCCCGAACACCGACGCCGCCAAGAAGGAGCGCCAGGGCGCCCACCTCGACGAGATGAAGGCCGACGCGGCGGCGAAGAAGGCCCGCACCCTCGACCCGGACACCGCGCAGCGCGCCCTCGAGCACGAGCGCGACCACCGCGACCGCACGACGGTCGAGCGCGCGCTGCAGAAGAAGGCCGACGACGTGTAGAGATCGGGGCATGGACTTCGCCGAGTCCGAGGACCACCGCCTCGTCCGCGAGGCCGTCCGCGACCTCTGCGCCCGCTTCGACGACGACTACTGGGCGGAGCGCGAGCGCACGCACACCTTCCCGTGGGCGTTCTACGACGCCATGGCCGCGGGCGGCTGGGTCGGTGTCGCCATCCCCGAGCGGTACGGGGGCGGCGGGCAGGGCATCGCGGTGGCCGCGATCGTGCTCGAGGAGGTCGCCGCATCGGGCGCGTGCATGAACGGCGCCAGCGCGATCCACATGTCGATCTTCGGGATGCACCCCGTCGTCCTGCACGGCAGCGAGGAGATGCGCGCCCGCTACCTGCCCCGGATCGCGACCGGCGACCTCCACGTCGCCTTCGGCGTCACCGAACCGGACGCGGGCCTCGACACGACGGCGATCACCACGCGCGCCGTCCGTGACGGGGACGGGTACCGCGTGCACGGCCGCAAGGTCTGGACGTCGAAGGCGCTCGAGTCGGAGAAGGTGCTCCTGCTGGTGCGCACGACGCCGCCGTCCGAGGTCGCGAAGCGCACCGAGGGCCTGAGCCTGCTGCTCGCCGACCTGCGCGACCCCGCGGTGACGATAATCCCGATCCCGAAGATGGGCCGCAACGCCGTCGCGTCCTGCGAGGTGTCCTACGACGGGCTCGCGGTCTCGGGCGACGACCTCGTCGGCGAGGAGGGTCGCGGGTTCCGCTACCTGCTCGACGGCCTCAACGCCGAGCGCGTGCTCATCGCGGCCGAGGCGCTGGGCACCGGCCGGGCGGCGCTGCGCCGGGCCGTCGTGTACGCGCAGGAGCGCCGCGTGTTCGGGCGCAGCATCGGCGCCAACCAGGCGGTCGCGCACCCCCTCGCGGAGGCGCACGCGCGCCTGCACGCGGCCGCCCTCGTCGTCGCCGAGGCCGCGTGGACCGTCGACCGCGGCGACCCGGCGGGCGAGGCGGCGAACACCGCCAAGTTCGTGGCCGCCGAGGCCGGGTTCTTCGCCGCCGACACCGCGGTGCAGACCCACGGCGGCTTCGGCTACGCCGAGGAGTTCCACGTCGAGCGCTACTTCCGCGAGGCCCGGCTCCAGCGCCTCGCGCCGCTGCCGCAGGCCATGGCGCTGAACTACCTGGCGCAGTCGGTGCTCGGGCTGGAGCGCTCGTATTGATCTCCGAGCACGTCCGTCCCGGCGACGGCGTCTGGTGGGGCCAGGCCGGCGCGGAGGCGACGCCGCTGGTGGACGCGCTGCTGGAGAGCGGTGTGCCCGTGCGCGCCTTCTGCGGGCTGACGGTGAACCCGCGCGTGCGCAGGCTCGCCCTGACCTCGTACGGCGCGCTGGGGGAGCTGCGCGCCACCCCGGACCTCGACGTCGTGCCCGCCCACTACTCGGTGCTGCCGCGGCTGTTCGCCGAGGGCCTGCTGCCCACCGACGTCGGCCTCGTGCAGGTCGCGCCGCCCGACGCCGACGGCCGCTGCTCGCTGGGGATCGGCGCCGACTACGCCGCCGACGCCGTGCCCCACACCCGCGTGCTGCTCGCCGAGGTCAACCACCGGATGCCGCGCACCACGGGCACGCCCGGCATCCCGAGGGAGCGGTTCGCGGCGACCGTGGAGACCGACCGCCCGCTCGTCCCGGTGCCCGACCGCACCCCGGACGCGGTCGACGCGGCGATCGCCGGGCACGTCGCCGCGCTCGTCGAGGACGGCGACACCGTGCAGATCGGCGTCGGCGCGCTGCCCACCGCGATCCTCGCCGGCCTGGCCGGGCACCGGGACCTCGGCTTCCACGCCGGCATGCTCACCGACGGCGTGCGGCGCCTCGTCGAGCAGGGCGTGATCACCGGCGCGCGCAAGGAGATCGACGCCGGGCTGCTCGTCACCGGCACGGTGATCGGCGGCGCGGACCTCTACGCGCGCGTGCCCGACCTGCCCGTGGTGGTCCGGCCCGCGAGCTACACCCACGATCCCGGCGTCCTCGCGCGGCTGCGCCGGCTGGTCGCGATCAACTCGGCGCTCGAGGTCGACCTCACCGGGCAGGTCGGCGCCGAGTCGGTCGGCGGCCGCCGCCTCGGTGCGATCGGGGGCCAGGCCGACTTCTCCGGGGCCGCCGCGCGGACGGGCGCGCGCTCGGTCATCGCGCTGCGCTCCACCGCCGGCGCGCGCTCGACGATCGTGCGCGCCCTGACCGGGCCGGTGACCACGGCGCGCGGCGACGTCGACGCCGTCGTCACCGAGCACGGCGTCGCCCACCTGCGCGGATGTCCCGAGAGCGAGCGGGCGCGGCGGCTGCGGGCGATCGCCGCGCCCGAGCACCGCGACGACCTCTAGCGGCGACCTCTAGCGACGCCCTCTAACGCCCGGGGAACACCGGTGCGCGCTTCGCGAAGAACGCCGACACGCCCTCGGCGCGGTCCTCGCTGTCGACGACCGTCGCGACGGCGGCGTCGGTGTCCGCCCAGCCCTGCGTGTCGGCGTGGCGCAGCCCGGCGTCGGGCGGCGAGCGTGGCTCGCACGGCGACCGGGGAGCGCGCGGCGACCCGGTCGGCGAGCGCGAGGGCCCGCTCCCCGGCCTGCCCGGGCTCGACCAGCTCGCTGACCAGCCCGAGCTCGTACGCCCGCTCGGCGGAGATCGGGTCGCCGGTGAGCAGCATCTGGCGCGCCACGGTCGGCGGCAGCGCGCGCGGCCCCCGGAACAGCGCCCCGCAGTTGGCGACGAGCCCGAGCCCGACCTCAGGCAGCCCGAAGCGCGCGGTGCGCGAGGCGACGACGACGTCGCACGCGAGCACGATCTCGAAGCCGCCGCCGAACGCGATCCCCTCGACCGCGGCGACCAGCGGCGTCGTCCGCCGCCGGGCGACGACCCCGTAGTTGCCGCCCCGCGGCGTCGGCGCGCCCGGGCCGACGGCGATGTCGGTGCCCGCGCAGAACACGTCCGGCCCGCCGGACAGGACGCCGCAGCGCAGCTCGGGGTCGTCGTCGAGGGTGCCGAGGGCGCGGTCGAGGGCGGTCGTCATGGGCAGGTCGATGGCGTTGCGCTTGTCCGTGCGGGTCATCGTCACGGCCAGCACGTGGCCGTCGTGACCCCGGCGCTCGGTCCGGACGCGGGCGGCGACCTCGTCCTCGGTGGGTGGCGGGGGCTCGGGCCACAGGCTGGTCATGTCTCAATCCTGGACGGTTCACGAACTCGACGTCCGCCCGTGCCTAGTGTTCCGCCGCGAACCGACGGAGGGGAGATGCCAGTGTCGAAGACGGTGTCGAACGATCGGGCGGCGCTCGCGCGGTACGTCGTCGAGCGCTACGCCGCGGGCGCGAGCCTGATGCGGCTCGCCGAGGACACCGGCCGCAGCTTCGGCCACGTGCGTCGCCTGCTCCTCGACGCCGGCGTCACCCTGCGTCCGCGCGGCGGGAGCCGTCCCCGGACGACCTGAGCACCACCAGCGAGCGCAGCACGATCACCACGGCGCCGACCAGCACCGCGGCCATCGGCAGCTCCAGGAGCAGTGCCGACAGCGCGCTGACCAGCACGTCGGAGCGCTGCGCGGTGGTGGTGTCGAACCACGCGTCGCACACCAGCAGCGTGGCGGTGATCAGCGCGGGGACGACCAGCGCGGGCCGGGCGCGCCACGCCATCCAGGCAGTGACGGCGAGCCCGGCCATCAGCGCCACGTCGAACCCGACCCACGCCAGCGTCCAGTGCCGCGCCTCGTAGCGGTGGGGCAGCGTCGCGGCGAGCACGCCGATCCACGGCACGAGCACGAGCGACCCGAGCGCCGCGAGCAGCAGGAAGCGGCGCCGGCGTCGCCCGCTCGGGAGGGTGGGGTGGGTGATGCCCGTCGCGACGAGCCGCCGGACGAGCTCCTCGCGCTCCCGGACGGTCAGGCGCGCGAGCTCCTCGTCGGTCCACCGCCGGGCGTCGACCTCGTCCATCGCCGCAGCATGCCGCGCGGGGCTGGGCGTGGCCACGACGATCCTGCGGCGGGAGCGGCTTCACTTTCGTGGACATGCTTCGATGATCGAAGCGTTTCCCCGACAGCGACCGACGGTCGACCGTGCCGGCCCGGGTCAGGACTCCTCGGCCGCGTCGAGCAGGTCCTCGAGGCCCGTGAGCGCGAGCACGCGCCCGGCGACGCTCCCGGCGGCGGCGCGCAGGCGCAGGCCGGGGAGGTCGCGGCGCAGCTCGTGCGCGGCCTGGACGGCGGCGCTCGAGAACACCGTGACGCCGTCCAGGTCGACGGTCAGCCCGCGCGCCCCGCCGCGCGCGACCTCGAGGACGTGGTGACGGAACCGCTCGACCGTGCCCGTGTCGATCGGGCCGCTCACGGCGAGGACCTCCCCGTCGCCCAGCGCGGTGGTCAGCTCGTCGCCGGCGCCGCGCCCGGGGGCGGCGACCTCGTCCCCGTAGGAACCGACGAGGACGTCGCGCCGCAGCGGCGCCCCCAGCGTCACGGTGGTGCCGCCGGGGCCGGTGGCGACGTCGACGTGGTCCACGAGGCCGCGCATCATCATCAGCCCCCGCCCGCGGCCGCCCGGGTCGTCGGCGGCGGGGCGCCAGGTCCCGGTGTCGGCGACCGTGATCGTCACGCGCCCGCCGTCGTCGAGCCCGGCGGTGACGCGGGCACCGACGCCGTCCGCGGGCGGCTCGGGATAGGCGTGCTCGAGTGCGTTGGTCGCGGCCTCCCCGGCGGCGTGGACCAGCGCGACCACGTCGTCCTCGCCGACCCCGGCCGCCTCGAGCCAGGCGTCGAGCGCGCGCCGCAGGGTGCGCAGGCCGCGCGGGTCGGTGGGGATCTCGAGCGCGAACGGCGCCGGCGGCGCGGCGGTGCGCTGCACGGCGAGCAGGGTCGCGTCGTCGGCGTGCCCACCGCCCGTCCAGCCCATCCGCTCGACGGTGAGCGCGGCGATCCGGTCGACCTGCGCGGTGGGAAGCGTCGTGTCGTCGTCGACGTGCTCGTGACCGGCCGCGACGGCGGTGCGCGCGAGCGCCTCCAGACCCTCGGCGAGCGTGTGCCCGGGCCGTTCGACGAGCCCGTCGGTGTACAGGACGAGCACGTCGCCGGGCTCGAGCCGGTCGACGGCCGGCGGCGCCACGGGTCGGCCGGTGCCCAGCGGCGCGCCGGGCCCGAGCGCGATCCAGCGGGCCGTGCCGTCCGCGGTGACGACGAACGGCGGGGGGTGGGCGGCGCCGGCGACCTCGAGCTCGCCGGTGCGCGGGTCGAGCACCGCGACGCAGACGGTGGCCGCGCGGGTCGCCCGCTCGCGGGCCGCGAAGCGGTCCAGCTCGGCGAGGGTCCCCGTGACGCCGCGGCCGGCCTCGAGCGCGTTGGCACCGACGGCGCGCAGGCGCCCCATCGCCGCGGACGCCGCCGCGCCGTGCCCGACGACGTCGCCGACCACCACCGCCAGCCGGCCGTCGGCCAGCGGCACCGCGTCGAACCAGTCGCCCCCGGCCGCGAGCTCCTGCCCGGCGACGACGTAGCGGGCGGCGAGGCGGGCGCGCGGCAGCACCGGCAGGCCGGCCGGCAGCAGCGAGCGCTGCAGGGTGAGCACGACGTCCTGCGCGGCCTGCGCCCGCCGTTCCGACTCCGCCGCCGAGGTCTCGGCCTTGCGCCGGCGCAGCACCTCGTCGGTGACCCGGGCGATGTGCACCGTCATCCCGCGCATCGAGCCGTCGGCGTGCCGGGTGGGGACGAAGGTGTACGAGTAGAAGTCCTCCTCGAGGCGGCCGTCGCCGTCGCGGTCGACGAGGATGCGCCGCTCGTCGCCGAGCACCGGCTCGCCGCGGGCCCAGACCTCGTCGAGCGTCTCGAACACCTGCTGGCCCTCGAGCTCCGGCGCCACCTCCCGGATGGGCCGCCCGACGATGCCCGGGCGGAACCCCATGCTCGCGCGGGCGGCGCGGTTGGCGGCGACGACGCGGTGCTCGGGGCCCTCGAACGCCCAGAGCACCGCCGGGATGTCCTCGAAGGCGGCGACGACGTCCGTGGGGATGCCCGCCGGCTGCTCGACGGGCCCGTCTGCGGCCATGCCCCCACCATCACCGGTGGGAGCGGATCTCACACGTCCGAAGCGTCGGACGGGCCGCTGGAGCCCGTGGCCGGGTTACCGGAACAGCTCGAACCCCGAGGCGTAGCCCAGGTCGACGAGCGTCGTGCCCGGTGCCGTGCGCTCGATCGCGGCCCGGACAGGCGCCGTGTCGATCGCCCGCGAGAAGCCGGGCAGCCAGTCGTCGTGGTGGCACGGCACGACCGTGCGCGCGCCGAGGGCCGCGGCCTGCTCGGCGACGAAGTCCGCGGTCGTGCCCTGCACCGGCTCGCCGTCGCGGTTGCCGCGGCCGGCGACGGCGAGGATCGCGACGTCGGGGGACTCGTGCCCGAGCACCCCGCTCCAGCACCCGATGCTGTCCTGGAACAGCAGGCTGCCCTCCGCGGTCTCGACGACGAAGACGAGCGCGCCGCCGTCGCCCCGTTCGCCCTGGGCGGCGGCCTCCATGTGCGCCCGCACGTCGTCACCCATCGCGCCGAAGCCCGCCCACAGCGCGCGCATCCGCTCGGTGCGCTCCTGCAGCGTCAGGCCCGTCTCGCCGAGGCACACCTCGTCGGCGGGCGGCATCGGCTGCGACGACCACACGCACGAGTGCAGGCTCGGCAGCACGCGCACCGACGTGGTGTCGTCCAGGGCGACCCGCTCCCCGCCGGCCACGGCGAGCAGCTGCTCCTCGGGCACCCCGGCCGCGGCGAGCACGCGCACCGATTCGTACGAGCCGACGACCGTCGCGCCCGTCCGCACGGCGATGCGCTCGGCGCCCCAGAGGTGGTCGAAATGGCTGTGCCCGACGAGGATCCAGTCGGCGGCCTCGACGTCGTCGACCCCGACCCCGCTCTGCGCGGCGTCCGGGACGCGGTCCAGGTAGGCGTCGAGCCAGACGGTCAGGCCCTCGGCGGTGCGCAGGCGGAACGTCGCGCAGCCGTACCAGTCGAGAGTGCTCACCCGCCCACCCTGGCAGCGGCGACCTCGGTGAGCCCGCGCAGCGCCGCGGGCAGCGGCTCCCGGTGCAGGACGCCGAGGCGCTGGGTGGCGCGGGTCAGGGCGACGTAGAGGTCGGCGGCACCCTGCGGCCCCTCGGCGAGGATCCGCTCCGGCTCGACGACCAGCACGGCGTCGAACTCCAGGCCCTTGGTGTCCGACGGCACCACGGCACCGGGCACGTGGGCGGGCCCGATGACCACGCTCGTCCCTTCCCGTCCCGACTCGTCACGCTCGAACTCCCCGATCGCCGCCGCCAGCTCGTCCCCGGACACCTCCCGCGACCACGGCGCGACGCCGCTCGCGCGCACCGACTCCGGCGGCTCGACGCCGGGCGCGAACTCCGCGAGCAGGTCGGCGGCGACGGCCATGATCTCCGCGGGTGTGCGGTAGTTGACGGTCAGCGAGCGGTACACCCAGCGGTCGGCGACGTAGCGGTCGAGCATCGCGCCCCACGACGTCGCGCCGGCGGGGGAGCGGCGCTGGGCGAGGTCGCCGACGACGGTGAAGGCGCGCGCCGGGCAGCGGCGCATCAGCACCCGCCAGTCCATCGCCGACAGCTCCTGGGCCTCGTCGACGACGACGTGCCGGTAGGTCCAGTCGCGGTCGGCGGCGGCGCGCTCGGCGAGCTCGCGGGTGTCGGTCTCGACGAACCGGTCGGCGAGCACCCCGGCGTGCGTGAGGTCGCGGACCCGCACCCCGAGGTCCTCGTCGAGCTCCTCGGTGTCGAGGGTCAGGATCTCCATGACGCCCGCGGCGTACTCGGCCTCGGCGGCCTGCTCGGCCGCGACGGCGCGGTTCTCGGCCTTCACCGCGGTCGCGTCGCGCCCGAGCAGGTCGACGAGCTCGTCGAGCAGCGGTACGTCCGACACCGTCCAGGCGGTGCCGTCGGCCCGCCACAGCGACGGGTCGGCGCCGGCCGCGCGCAGCCGCTCGGGGGACTCGTAGAGCGGTGCCAGCAGGTCCTCGGGGGTCAGGATCGGCCAGAGCAGCTCGAGCGCGGCGGCGAAACCCTCGTGCTCCGCGAGCTCGTCGACGAGCTCGGTGCGCATCTGCTCCCACGCGGCCGTGTCGGCGCGGGTCAGCCAGCCCTTCGCGATGCGGCCGATCGCGCGCTCGGTGAGGACGTAGACGACGATCTCGCGGAACGTCGCGCGCGCCTCGTTGTGCGGCAGCCCGGTCGCCCGGGCCTCCTCGCGGGCCCACTCCGCCGTGGGGGCGTCGATCCGCACCGTGAGGTCCTGGAGCTCGATCGGCAGCGGCTCCTCGGGCACCCCCTGGCGGTCGGCGATCGCCGCGGCGAGCACGTCGAGGACCGCGAGCGACCCCTTGTGCCGCGCCGCCTCGGGCCCGTCCTCGGCGGTGACGTGCCGGCCGGGGACGAGGTCGCCGGGGGTCATGAACACGACGTCCGACTCGCCCAGCGACGGCAGCACCTGGCCGATGTGGTCGAGGAACGCCGGGTTCGGCCCGACCACGAGCACGCCGTGGCGCTCGATGCGCTCGCGCTGCGTGTAGAGCAGGTAGGCGACGCGGTGCAGCGCGACCACCGTCTTCCCCGTGCCCGGGCCGCCCTCGATGACGGTCACGCCCGGGTGCTCGAGGCGGATGATCTCGTCCTGCTCGGCCTGGATCGTGGCGACGATGTCGCGCATGCCCTCGCCGCGCGGCGCGTTCACCGCGGCCAGGAGCGCCGCGTCGGCGTCGTTGCCGCCGTCCTCTCCCGGGCGGCCCAGCACCTCGTCGGTGAAACCGTCCACCCGGCGCCCGCGGGTGTGGAACTGTCGACGCCGGCGCATGTTCTCCGGATTCGCGCCGGTGGCGGTGTAGAACGGGCGTGCCGCCGGGGCGCGCCAATCCATCAGCAATGGCGCGAAGTCGTTCTCCTCGTCGAGAATGCCGAGACGTCCGATGTGCGTGTGCTCGCCGTCGAGGCTGTCGAGCCGCCCGAAGCACAGCCCGTTGTCGGCGACGTCCAGCCGTCTCACCTGCGCCGCCGTGGCCCGGACCTTGACGTCCCGGTCCATCGGCCGCTCGCCCTCACCCCGCATCGCCGTGCGGTGGGCCTCCCGCGCCTGCGCGCGCAGCGCGTCGAGACGCGCGTAGAGCCCGGCCACGTAGCGGCGCTCGTCCTGCAATTCCTCGTCGTACCCCTGATCCGACACAGGCCTCCTCGGTCGAGACCGCAGAATTGTGCGGAACGACCCGGGTCTTGCGGCAAGTCCCCCCACCCGCTATACGTTGGATACGGCGGAAGAAGCGTGCCGGGTCCGATCGCCCTCGAACGGGCCGGTCACGGGGGCCCGAGCCGAAGACCCCGCGGGCGCTGTTGTGGCCGACGGCGGCACGGTCGGTGTCGGTGTCAGCTCCCCGGCGTGCGGTAGCTGCCCTGGACCTCGGCGGCCTTGGCGAGCACGGCCGGCATGTCCGACGGGGCGATGAGCTCGTGGGTCCCGACGCTGCGCGCGGCCCCGGAGCTGGACACGGCCACCGAGATCGCCGCGATCGTGGTCGTGTCGGGTGCATCGAAGATGACGAACCCGTCGGTCCCGCCGAGCATGTAGTAGACGCACTCGACGTCGGCGCCGACCGCCTGGGCGCTGGCCCGGATGGCCGCCTCCCTGTCGGTCGGGTTCGCGATCATCTTCGCCCAGCTCTCCTCGGTGTAGGTGAAGAACGCGGCGTACTTGGGCATGGTCCACCCCCAGTGCGGTGTCGTCCCGTGGACGTCACGGGACGTCACGGGACGTCACTGTCTCAGCAGAATCGAGGGGCGTACTGCTCCACCCGGGTGGCCTGGGGACGCAGTGTCGTTGCACTGCTGTCACGGAGCGGGGACGTCCGCCGCGCTCTCGGCCGCAGCTCGGCGGCCGCGGCGCGGCGGGCGGCGACGGCGAAGAGCGTGCCCTCCCGGAAGCCGGGCAGCCGCGACTCGACGCGGCCGGCGACCGCCCGGAACGCGTCGCGGTGCCGCTGCTGCTCGCGGACGCCGAAGGTGACGGCGACATGGCCATCGGCGGCGAGCAGGGCGAGCACGGCGTCGGCGATCGGGACCCGGTCCGGGTCGTGCCCGCCCAGGACCGCGTCGCGCACCCGCTCCCGCAGGGTGTGCACCGCCGCGGGGTCGGCGACGATCCCCCGCCCGGGGACGACGCCCCACCGCCGGCGCCGCACGGTCCGGACCGCCCCGCCCGGCGCGAGCACCGCGTCCTCGGCCCGCTCGAAGCCCTCGTCGATCACACGGAACCAGTTCCGGGGCCGCTCCGGCGGCACGGCGGCGAGGACGTCGGCGAGGAAGGGGTCGTCGGGACCGGTGGCGCCCGGCGTCCGTTCGACCCGCCCGCCGGCCGTGTGCAGCCGGCCGCCGAGGGTCAGCTCGGCGGCCGCGGCGGCGCGCAGGAGCGGACCCCGGACGAGCCCGCTGGCGACGTCGAGGCGTCCCTTCGCGGTGTCGTACGAGAGCCGGAGCAGCTGCTGGGGCAGGGTCACGGCGACGAGCCGACACCGTGCCGCCGCGGCAGGGTCAACCGTGTCCCGGATCACCCTGCGAGCGGCCTTGAGTGTGTCGTGACGGCCGGGGTTCCGTCGGTGCCGACGACCCCGGGACCGTTCTCCGCGTTCGACACCGTCCGGGAGTGGTCGAACCGGCCGCAGGTCCACCGGTCCTCCCCGGCGTGGGGCAGCCCTAGAAGACCTTGCGACCGCGCAGGTTCTGGAGGTCCTCCCGCACGTCGGAGGGCAGCAGCTCGGCGAGCTGCTCGCGGCGCAGCGGGAGGTCGAGCAGGCTGAGCTTGATGCGGCTGCGCGCGGCGTGGCGGTCCGGGTCGATGCGCACGACCTGGGCCGCGTCCGGGCGCAGCCGCGCGGTCGCGACCGACCCGGGCGGGTACGGCGTCGTGGCCACCCCGTCGACCCGCGCGAGCGCGTGGTCCTCGGCGCGGGCCTGGCGCAGCCGGACGGTGTCGCCGGCCGGCAGGACGATCGGGTGGCTGATGCCCGACATCGGCGCCACGGGCGTGAGCGCGAGGACGTCGGCGGCGGGGGAGATCACGGGGCCGCCGGCGGCGTAGTTGTAGGCGGTCGAGCCGGTGGGCGTGGCGAGCACGAGGGCGTCGCAGCGGTAGTAGCCGAACCGGTTGCCCTCGACCTCGAGGTCCAGCTCGACGGACCCGCCCGGGACGTCGGCGCCGATCACGACGTCGTTGAACGCCATCACGGTCGTGCCGTCGTGCTCGAACTCGATGCCGCTGTGGGGCTCGACGACGAACCGGTGCTCG
Source organism: Actinomycetospora flava (assembly GCF_037400335.1). Classification (NCBI taxonomy): domain Bacteria; kingdom Bacillati; phylum Actinomycetota; class Actinomycetes; order Pseudonocardiales; family Pseudonocardiaceae; genus Actinomycetospora; species Actinomycetospora flava. The sequence continues at coordinate 69,432 of NZ_JBBEGM010000019.1, read as the reverse complement.
GCGAGCCGGTCGAGGGCGCCGCCGAGCTCCGCCGGGCTGACCTCGACGAGGAAGCCGACGTTGCCGTGGTTGACGCCGAGCACGGGCACCGGGCGCCCGACCGTCAGGCGCATCGCGCCGAGCATGGTGCCGTCGCCGCCCAGGCTGACGACCGCGTCGACGCGGGCGAGGAAGTCGTCCTCGCCGAGCACCGTCACGTCGCCGGGCACCCGCGCGGCCTCGGCCTCGCGGGCGACGACCTCGACGGCGTGCCCCGCAGCCCAGTGCCGCAGCGTCGCGAGCGAGTCGCCGACCGTCTTCGTCGGGTGGACGACGACGCCGACGGTCGCCAGGCGGGACGCGTTCATGACCTCGATCGTGCCCGAGTCACTCGGGACCCGGCGCTCCGCGCAGGCCCATCTCCTCGTTGTCGAGCTCCGCCTGGACGACCATGAGCACGGCGTCGTCGATCTCGGCCTCGTCGCGCAGCCGCAGCAGCCGGGCCCGCCGCTCCTCGAGCAGGGCCATCCGCAGCGACTTCTCGGCGTCGTGGTCGGCCTCGTCGGGGTCCTCGTCGGGCGGGTCGAGCAGGTGGCGGCGGCGCTCGTGCTCGGTGCGCAGCCGGCGGACGACGTCCTCGGAGGCCGCGTGCTCGGTGGCCACGCGGTCCAGGGCGTCGAGGGCGGCCTCGAGGGTCCGGCGCCGGGCGAGCAGGATCTCCTCGTCGACCGCGGTGTCGGGCGCGTAGCGGGCGAAGCGGATCACCCACGGCAGCGTCAGCCCCTGCCCGACGAGGGTCACGAGGATGACGCCGAAGGCGACGACGATGAGCAGGTCGCGCTCGGGCAACGGCGCGCCGGTCGTGGTCGTGAGCGGGACGGCGAGCGCGATGGCGAGCGACACCGCGCCGCGGAAGCCGCACCATCCGAGGGGCAGGCGGCCGCGCGCGCTGATGCGCCTGGCGCGCTGCGCGGCGCGGCGGTCCACGAGCCGGATGAGGTAGGGGATCGTGTAGTACCAGGCCAGGCGGGTGACGACGACGACGGCGGCGATGAGCAGGGCGGCCCCGATCGCCGCGCCGACCGACCGCGACGACACGTCGGCGAGGGCCCGGGGGAGCTGGACGCCGACGAGCACGAAGAGTGCGGCGTTGAGCAGGAACGTGGTGATCCGCCAGAAGGCGTGGGCCTGCACGCGGGTGCGGGCGCTGATCAGGCGCGGTCCGACCCGGCCGATCGCGAGGCCGCACACCACGACCGCGAGCACCCCGGACGCGTGGATCTCCTCGGCGAGCAGGAACGCGACGAACGGGGTGAGGACGCTGACCACGTTCTCGAGCATCGGGTCGCGGGCCGCGCGGCGGGCGAGGACCGCGAGCCACGCGACGGCGAGGCCGATCAGCGTGCCGCCGACGTAGGACAGGGCGAAGTCGCCGAGCGCGCCGAGCGGCGAGAACTCCTGCTCGCCGAGGGCCACGGCGAGCGCGACGCCGAAGAGCACGAGCGCCGTCCCGTCGTTCACGAGGCTCTCGGCGCGCAGCATCGTCAGCTCGCGCCTCGGCAGGGAGCGGGCGACGGCGGAGACGGCCGTGGCGTCGGTGGGCGCGACGATCGCGCCGAGCACGAAGGCGATCGGCCAGCCGATCCCCAGCACGTGGTGCGCGGTGACGGCGACGGCACCCGCGGTCGCCAGCACCAGGAACACCGACGACAGCACGAGCGTGCGCAGGTCCTGGCGGATCTCCTGCAGCGAGGTCGTCAGCGACTCCCAGTACAGCAGCGCCGGCAGGAAGAGCAGCACGACGAGCTCGGGCGGGACGCGCAGGTCCGCGGTGACCGGGATGAACGCGAGCGCGACCCCGCCGAGCGTCAGGAGGACGGGCGCGTTGGCTCCGGTGCGCCGCGCGAGGATCGAGAGCACGAGGATGACGACGCCGAACAGGACGAGGACGGTCAGACCCGTGGGGTCGTACATGGCGCCCAGCTTCGTCCGGTGGGACGTCGGACGTCACTCCTGACGCGCGAAGTTCGTGACCATCTCGGTGTCGGCCGGGACCGCGCCGACGCCCTGGGCGCCGCCGGGGTACTCGCCGAGCGCGCTGTCGCGGCCCGGCAGGACGATCGTGAAGAACGCGGCGCTGTCGTCGACGAAGGCCTCGCTGCCCTCGGCGACGTGGCGGTCCTCGGTGATCGCCTCGACCGGGCACGCGGGCTCGCAGGCGCCGCAGTCGATGCATTCGAACGGGTTGATGTAGAGCTTGCGCGCGCCCTCGTAGATGCAGTCGACGGGGCACTCCTCCATGCACGACTTGTCGGTGACGTCGATGCAGGGGTCGGCGATGACGAACGGCATGACCCGAGAATCTACAAACTCAACTCGCTACGTGGCAATACTGTAGAACGTCACGGGTCGGTCGCGCCGAGCTGGGCGATCCTCGCGAGGTCGTCGTGGAGGGCGCGCATCCGCTCGGCGCCGACGAGTGCGGCGACCTGCGCCTCGAGCTCGGGCACGAGCGCCTGGGCGATGCCGACGACCTCGCGCCCGGCCGGGGTGAGCAGCACGAGCTTGGCGCGGCGGTCGTCCGGGTCCGGTTCCCGCGCGACGTAGCCGTGGTCCTCGAGGTGGCGCACCAGCTCCGCCATGCCCTGCTTGGTCATCTGGGCGCGCTCGGCGAGCGTGCTGACCGTCGTCCCGTCCTCGTCGAGGAACTCGAACACCGCGCTGTGCGCCGGCCGCACCGCGGCGTGACCCTCCTCGGCGAGGCGCACGAGGACGCGGTCGTTGAGCGCCTTGAACCCGTCGCGCATCAGGACGGCGAGGTTGACGGGGCGCTCGCGCCCGTCGGTGACCGGCCGGGGCCTTGACATTGGACAAGCCTCCTGTCTAACTGGCCAACATGGACAAGCTACCTGTCGACATCGCCACCTGCGAGTGCCTGCGGCTCGGCACCGACGAGATCGTCGTGCTGATGAGCGCGGAGCAGACGGGCGGCGCGCTGCTCGCCGTCCAGCTCCGGATGCCACCGGGCGGCGGGCCGCCGGTGATGCACCGGCACGCGCCCAGCGAGATCTACTCGGTGATCTCGGGCGAGCTCACGTTCTACGTGGGCGACCCGGTGCGGCGCGTCGTGGGCGGGCCCGGCGACGTGGTGCCGATGGCCGGGGGCACGCCCCACACGATCCGCAACGAGTCCGACGCCGACGCGGTCGCGTTCGGGGTGCACGCGCCGGCAGGGCCGATGGAGGCGTTCACGCGGGAGGCGCACGCGCTCGCGGCCGGCGGCGAGCCGCGCATGGAGGACGTGCTGGCGATCGCGCAGCGGCACGGCATCGAGATGCTGGGGCCGGTGCCGGTCACGACGTGACCCGGGTTCACCTGCCGTTCGCCCGGGTGCGCCAGGGTCAGGTATGACCGACGAGCCGTTCCACGTCCCCGGCCACGTGCATCCCGACGAGATCGCCGCCGCCGACCCCGGTGCAGGTGCTCCGCACGAGGCCCCGGGCTTCGGCGAGCACCACGAGCCGGACGTGTTCCCCGAGACGGAGCCGGGTGGGGACACGCTGTCCGACGAGCTGCGCGACCGCCCGGCACCGCCGTTCCGGACGCCGCACCCGGAGCACTGACGGCGCTCACGGGCGCAGGTGCCGCCGCGGCCAGTCGTCGAGGTCGCGCAGCATCTGCCGGTCGTGGGTGGCGACGACGACGGCGGCGCCCGTCTCGCGCAGGGCCGCGGTGAGCTCGTCGACGAGGGTCGCCGACAGGTGGTTGGTCGGCTCGTCGAGCAGGACGAGGTCGGGCTCCGTCGCCAGGACCAGGGCGAGGTGCCGGCGCCGGTGCTGGCCCTCGGACATGCGGTCGACCGGGGTGCGCATCGCCTCGCGGTCGAGCAGTCCGAGGGCGCCGATGCCGCGCGTGTCCGCGGTCCCGACCCACGCCGGCACCTCCTGGGTCAGCAGCGCGATCCGCGGGCTGCGGGTCATGTGGCCCGTGGTCGGCGCGAGCTGTCCGGCGAGGACGGCCAGCAGCGTCGACTTCCCCGCCCCGTTCCCGCCGGTGACCACCAGCCGGTCGCCGGCGTCCAGGGTTAGTGACACGGGCTCGGCGAGACGGCCGGTGACGGTGACGCCGTCGGCACGCAGCAGCCGCGTGCCCCGGCGGGCGCCGAGCGCGGGCCAGCGCAGGGTCAGGGGCGGGGGCGGGACGGTGACCTCGTGCGCCGCGAGGGCGTCCTGCTGGCGGTGCAGCGCCTGGACCACGCTGGGCGCGCGGGACTGGCGCTGGTGGCGGCCGGTGCCCTTGTCCGGGCGCCAGCCGGTGGAGAGGCGGTCGCGGGCCTGGGCGACCGCCTCGGTGAGCCGGCGCCGCTCGTCCTGCTGCTCACCGTGGTCCTGCGCCCAGCGCTCGCGGTCACGGCGCCGCGCGTCCTGCCAGGCCGCGTACCCGCCGGCGTACAGCGTGGCGCGGTCGTCGCGGCTGGGGTCGAGGTCGAGGAACCGGTCGGCGACGTCACCGAGCAGCGCGCGATCGTGGCTGACGACCGCGAGCCCGCCCGCGTGCTCCCGCAGGGTGCGGGTCAGGAACGCGAGCCCGTCGGCGTCGAGGTGGTTGGTGGGCTCGTCGAGCAGCAGCAGGTCGTGGTGGGCGCCGAGCAGGCAGGCCAGCCGCACGCGGTAGCGCTGGCCGACGGAGAGGGTGTCGAGCGCGCGCTCGCGGTCGGTGCAGGCGCCCAGGGCCTCGAGCGCGACGTCGACGCGCCGCTCGGCGTCCCACGCGTCGAGGCGGGTCGCGGCGTCGAGCGCGGTCGCGTACCGGTCGTCGGCGCCGTCCGTTCCGTCGACCAGCTCGGCGGTGGCCGCGTCCAGGGCGGTGAGGGCGGTGACCGCGGCGTGCAGGGCCGCGGTGGTCAGGGTGCCGACCGTGGCGCCCGGCGTGGCGGTGAGCTCCTGGCGGGCGAGCCGATCGTGCCGGTGCGGGTGACCCGCCCCTCGTCGGGCACGAGGAGGCCGGCGAGGACGTGCAGCAGGGTGGACTTGCCGCGGCCGTTCTCGCCGACGATCGCGAGGCGCGAGCGGTGGGAGACGGTGACGGTGACGTCGTTCAGCACGCGGCGGGCGCCGCGGGTGACGCCGACGCCTTCGGCGCGGAGGTGGGCGGTGCCGATGTCGGCGGCGGGCAGGGTGTCGCAGGGGATGGTGTCGGAGGGGTGCACAGGGGGCTCCGCAGCTCGGGATCGAGCCGGGCAGCACGGGACGCGCCGCCCGGGAAGGACACCGGGGACGGCGGGCGCAGGTCAGATCAGGAGGGCGCCGCCGTCAGCGGGCGGTGCGGAGCCTCTGCGACCAGGAGCCGTGGCACATGCGAGCGAGGTTAGCGACGCGGCGCGACCTGATTCCCGGTCGCGAAGGCCCCGTGGCCCGGTCAGAAGGGCGGCGGGTCGTCGGGGTCGTGGCGGGCCGGCGGTTCAGGGGCCGATGGGGTGCTGGCCTTGCCGAACTTGGCGGCGAAGCGTCGGCGCCAGTCGTCGAGGTACTCGGTGTCCTGGTCCGGGCAGCCGTCGTCGGGTAGCGGTCGCGGGCGCTGCGCCGAGCTGGGTGCCGGGAGTGGTCGCAGGATGCGTGGTGGCCGTGTGGTGTGGGTGATCCCGGCGCGAGTGCGGATGACGAACCAGCCGGGTAGGGGTTGGCGGACGTGCCAGCCGGCGTGGTGTTTGGCGCGGTGGTCGTGGCTGCACCAGGCGCCGAGGTTCCAGGTCACGGTCGGGCCGCTGTGGGCGTGGTCGCGGGTGTGGTCGATCTCGGCGCGGTGCGCGGGACGGCGACACCACGGGACGATGCAGTGCCGGTCGCGGGCGCGGGTCCAGCGCTCGGCCTCGGCACCCGGCCGCCGACGCAACCAGTCGGCGGGCCCGGAGTCGGCGTCCGGGGGCAGCCCCAGCCGCCCGGTGGTCTCGAGGTCCGTGAGCCGGGCGTGGAGTTCGCGCAGCAGCGGACCCCAGGCGGGGTGATCATCCGGGTCCAGGGCGGCCAGGATCGTCGTCGGAACCTGGAGTTCGACGACCGCCCCGGTCCGGGTCGCGCCCGGTGCCCGCCCCCGCACCCGAGTCTGGTTGCGGGGGCGGGTTGGTCGGCTGCGGGCGAGCAGGACGTGCTGGAGGTGCCCGTCGTCGTCGACGAGCACGACCCGCCACTCACCGCGGTGGCGTTGGGCGATCAGGTCGCGGGCGACGGGGGCGGTGACCGCCCCGAAGCCCGGCACGGTGGCGGGGTGTTGGTCGAGCCCCAACGCGGTGGTCAGCCGGAGGCGGACTTCGACGGTGCCGTGGCGCACCCGCCCGGCCCGCTGCTCCACCGGCTCGGGCTCGACCACCGGCCCGCACTCGCCGGACGGACCGGGATTCCTGGGCAGGCCGGGGAGGTCCAGAACGCCCTGGCCGGACGACCGCGGCGGCACGACGAGGGCGAGGGCGTGGCGACCACCGGCCGGCCCGTCGCCGTGACCCCCGTCGGGCGCACTCTCCGGGCAGCCACCGGACTCGCTGTTCGGCCCGCCGTCGTCGGGCCCGCCGTCGTCGGGCCCGCCGTCGTCGGGCCCGCCGTCATCGGGGCCACCGTCGTCGAGGCCACCGTCGTCGAGGCCACCGTCGTCGAGGCCACCGTCGTCATCGGAGTCGCCGGGGCCGTCGGGGCCGCTCTCGGCGGGACCGTTGGGGCCACTGTCGTCGGGGTCGGGATCGGTGGGGCCGCCGGTTCCGTCACCGTCGGGCCCATCGTCGGGGTCGTCGGGACCGTTCGCGGCGTGGTACTCGGCGGTGAGCAGGGCGACCACTTCGGGGTCGGTCATCCCGGCGGTGGACCCGTTCAGCAGCCGCATCCCGACCTGCATCCGCAGCCGATTGATCGGGGTCAGCACCCCCGCCGCCCGAAGCTGCGCCGCCACCGCCTCCACCCGCGAGGTCGACGCGATCCCCTCCAGAGACGGGGCGTCGACGAACGACAACGTCGCCGTCCCCGACGGGTTCGCCCGCAGCTCCAACCGCCCGCGCGCCTCCGCCCGCCGACGGCGACGCTCGGCCCACTCCGGGTCGAGCGCCAGCGCAACCTCACCGACCCGCTCGCGCAGCGCCATCACCGGCAACCCGGCGGCCTCGTCGAGGACCTCGGCCACCGCCAGCCGCGCGTGGTCGGCGGACAGGTCGGCGACACACTCGCTGATCGCCCGGACCTTGGACTCGTCCAACGCGCCGCGCCACAGCGCCGCGCCCAGCGCCGGCAACCGGCAGAACAGGTCCTCGGCCAGCTCCAGGCGCCGCGAGGCCATGGTGCGTGAACAGCCCAGCACCCCGGCGACCTCGTCGCCGGAGAACTCGTCCGAGCTCGGCAACCGCCGCGGGCGCCCGTCGGCGTCCTCCACCGCCAGGCCGAGCTCCCGCAACCCCGCCAGCAGCTGGGCCTCGGCGCGGTTGTGCACCGCGAACCGCGCCCGCACATAAGCGGCCAGCTCCGGGCCGTCCAACCCGGCCGGGTCGATGGTGTCGAGCAGCGCGTGCAGATCGGCATCCGGGGCACGACCCGACAGCCGGGCCGCCAGCCCAGGCCGCTGATCCTGCTCGATGCTCACACCGAAGACGCTAGGACCGACCCCCGACAGTCCCGCTCGAGAAACCCCAGGTCGACGTCCGAGGCAGGGTCACGAAAAGGTAACGATCCCCAACTCAGGATCGGTGCGCGAGGGCCCGGTGGTCCCGGATGACCGGCATGTTCTCCTCGGCCCAGTCGCGCAGCGCGGCCAACGGCGTCTCCAGCGAGAGGCCGAGGTCGGTGAGCCGGTAGTGGACCCGCGGCGGCACCGTGTCCTCGACGCGGCGGGCGACCAGGCCGTCGAGGACCAGGCTCTGCAGCGTCGCGGACAGCATCTTCTGCGACACCCCCGGCATCCGCCGGCGCAGCTCGGTGAAGCGCAGCTCGCCGTCGGCGGCGAGCAGCTTGACGATCATCGACGTCCACTTCGTGCCGAGCCGATCGAGCAGCAGCCGCGTCGGGCAGTCGGGGGAGAAGAGGTCACCCCGCGCCCCGGTGGTCACCTCCACGTCACCACCGGTGCCGCGAGTGCCGTCTTCCCTACTCATCGAGGGCGAGCTTAGGTGATCTGGTCACCAACGGATACCGCCTCGGAGGTGCAGGAATGGACGCGATAGCGGTCAACGGCGTCGAGCTCGCGGTCCGGACGACCGGCGACGGCCCGCTGCTCGTGCTCGTGCACGGGTTCCCGCACACCGGGGCCGTGTGGTCGCAGGTGGCCGCCGCGATGAGCGTCGACCACCGCGTGGTCGTACCCGACCTGCGCGGCTTCGGCGCCAGCACCCGCACCGCGGAGGGGCTCGACGCCGACACCCTGTCCCGCGACCTCGAGGAGCTGATCGGCACCGGCCCGGCGACCGTCGTCGCGATCGACGCCGCCGTCCCGCCCGCGTTCCTGCTCGGCCTACGCCGCCCGGACCTCCTGACGCGGCTGGTGCTCGTCGAGGCGACCCTCGGCTCGTTGCCCGGCGCCGAGGCATTCGCCGCCGGCGGCCCGCCGTGGTGGTTCGGGTTCCACCAGGTGCCCGGGCTGGCCGAGCGCGTGCTGGCCGGCCACGAGGACGAGTACGTCGGCTGGTTCTACGACCAGGGCACCCGCCACCGCGGCGTCCGCCCCGACCTGCGCGCAGAACTCGGGGCGGCCTTCGCCGAGCCCGGGGCCCTCGCGTGCGCCCTCGGGTACTACCGCGCGCTGCCGGAGTCCGACCGGCAGCTCCACGACGCCGTCGCCCGCGCCCGGCTCGCCGTGCCCACCACGGCGATCGGCGCGGCGCCCGTCGGCCGCGCGCTCGAGGTGCAGCTCGCGGGTGTCGCCGACGACCTCACCGGCCACCTGATCGAGGACTGCGGCCACATCGTCCCCGTCGACCGCCCGGACGCGCTCGTGGCCCTGCTGCGTCAGGACCCGACCGTGACCGTCACCGCGCCCGGCAGCGCGGCGAGCTGACGGCGGACCGCGGCGCCAGCTCGTCGAGGCCGGGCTCGCCGGGCAGAACGGCCCACTCGCGCCCGGCGCGGTTGACCGCGAGGACGAGGACGTCGAGGCACAGCGGGACGCGCGGGTCGTCGCCGGGCAGGCCGGCGCGCTCGCGCAGGAGGCCGGCGACGGCGCGGGCGGTGCGGCGGGCGCTCGGGGCCGAGGAGGTGTACGACGAGCCGGTCGCCGTCCCCGGCACCGTGCGGCGTGATCGACAGCATCGGCGGGCGACAGGCCGTCGACGCCTTCGCGCGCCTCGCCGGGCACGGCACCCTCGTCGCCGTCGGGCACTCGTCGGGGGAGGACACGGTGTTCCTCTACAGCGCGCTCCTGGGCGGGACCGAGGCGCACGACCGGTCCCTCGTGACCTTCTACCTGCTCGGCGTGCCGACCCTCGTCGAGGACCTGTCCTGGCTCGCCGCGCGGGTCGGCGACGGCACGCTCGACCCGGGCGTCGCGTGGCGGGGGAGCTGGGACGACGTGGGCTCGGCGGTCGAGGCGATGCTCGGGCGCGGGCTGCACGGCAAGGCCGTGGTGGGCGCGGGGTGCGCCGGTCCCGGGCCCGACCGGGTACGCGCCGCGCGGTGAGCGACGGCGAGGGCGACGGCGACCCCGGCGGCGGGCGAGCCTCGCCGCGGGCGGCCGTGCCGCCATCTGCCGAAGGTCACGCCCGGGGTCACGGGCTCGCCGCCGCCGCGGCCCGCCCCGTGCCGTACCGGCTCCAGTCGAAGCCCGCGCCCGGCTCGCCCCACACGACGACGAACTCGGCGGGCTCGGTCCCGTCGTTGCGCACGCCGTGGTCGACGCCCGCCGGCGCGAGCAGCGCGTCCCCGGCGACCATCTCGACGCGGCGCTCGCCGAGGGTCATCGTCGCCCGTCCCGCGACGAGCAGGTAGAGCTCGTCGAGCGGGTGGTCGTCGCCGTGGACGTGGTTGCCCTCGGTGGCGCCCGGCGGGAAGACCCACCGGTGCACCGCGACGGGCAGGCGCGTCCGCGTGCGGAAGTACCACTGCGCCTGCACCGGCGCCTCCCCCTCGTGCAGCAGGTAGGGGAAGCCGCCCTCGTCGGCGCGCTCGATGCTCGCTTCGCTCATGGGGTCAGCGTGCGACGTCCGTCCCCGTCGCCTCTACCCCACGGAGCCCGGCTTGACCGTGCCGCGGCGGCATGCCCTTCGATGACCGGGAGTCCGTGATGGTCCCCGGCAGGAGGAATGACGCATGAGCGGCGGCGAGGCCCCCGAGAAGGCCCCCGAGAAGTCGGCCCCCACCGGTGGCGCACCGACCCACGAGCCGCCGGAGGGCGCCTCGACGACCGGCACGTGGCACGGCGTCGAGTATGCGGCGACCGCGCGCTGGCTGGTGCTGCGCAAGGAGGAGAAGCCCACCGCGGAGGTCTTCTCCGTCGCCTACGTCGTGGGCGACGGCGAGGAGCGGCCGGTGACCTTCGTCTTCAACGGCGGCCCGGGTGCGTCGTCGGCGTACCTGCACGTCGGCGCGCTCGGCCCGCAGCGCGTCGACGTCCCCGGCGACGGCACCATGCCCGCGCCGCCGCCGCGGCTCGTCACCAACGACGACTCCTGGCTCGCGTTCACCGACCTCGTGTTCGTCGACCCCGTCGGGACCGGGTTCAGCCGCATGATCGAGAAGGACGGCAAGGACGGCGAGTCGAAGGACGCCGACGACCCCACCGCCTACTTCGGCACCGACCGCGACCTCGCGGCGATGGCGGAGTTCATCGGGCGGTGGCTGTCCGAGAACGGGCGCTGGAGCTCGCCGGTGTTCCTCGCCGGCGAGAGCTACGGCGGCTACCGCGTCGGCCGCCTGACCCGCGTGCTGCAGGAGAGCGCGGGGATCGGGATCGCCGGGTCGATCCTCATCTCGCCGGCGCTCGAGTTCGCCGGGCTCGCCGTCGGTGCGCTGGGCGGCGGCGACTACGACGTGGTGCCGTGGGTCGACGTGCTCCCGACGATGGTGCTCGCCGCCCACCACCACGGGCGCTCCCGCGCGTTCGCGCCGGAGACCGCGCTCGCCGAGGTCCGCCGCGCGGCCGAGGAGTTCGCGACCGGCGAGTACGCCGTGTTCCTCACCCGCGGCGCCTCCATGCCCGTCGAGGATCGCGAGCGCGTCATGCAGCGCCTCGCCGACCTGCTCGGGCTGTCGCTCGCCTTCGTCACGCGCATGGCCGGACGCGTGCGCGTCGCCACCTTCACCCGCGAGCTGCTCCGCGACGAGGGCCGCGTGATCGGGCGCTACGACGCGACCGTGACGACCACCGACCCGTTCCCGGACCGCGAGGTCTTCACCGGCGGCGACCCCACGCTGACGGGCATCGGCCCGGTGTTCACCGCCGGGGTCAACCGCGTCCTGCGCTCGGAGATCGGCGTCGACACCGACCGCGAGTACAAGCTCCTCAACACCGACGTGGTGATGAGCTGGAAGAACGACGCCGCGGGCGTGTACCTCCAGCCGATCCCCGGCGCGACCGACGACTTCCGCTACGGCATGGCGCTCAACCCGCACACACGCGCGTTCATCACCCACGGCCGCCACGACCTGCAGACGCCGTACTTCGCGACCGACCGCCTGTGCAACCTCATGCGCCTCGACCCCGGCACGGCCGAGCGCCTGACCGTGCACCACTTCGAGGGCGGGCACATGTTCTACGCCTGGACCGAGAGCCGGCGGGAGTTCACCGCGGCGATCGCGCGGTTCGTGGACGAGGCGACGCCGGTAGCGTCGCCGTCGTGACGGTGATCGACGGCTGGCCCGCACTGCGCGTCGCCGACTGGGAGGACACCCGGGACACGCTGCACATGTGGACCCAGGTGATCGGCAAGCTCCGCCTGGCCGCGGCGCCGATGGTCAACCACTGGTGGCAGGTCCCGCTGTACGTCTCGCCGCGCGGGCTGACGACGTCGTCGGTCCCGTGGGGCCGGCGGCTGTTCGACGTCGAGTTCGACTTCGTCGCACACGTGCTGCGGATCCGCGTGACCAGCGGCGAGGAGCGCACGGTCGCGCTCGAGCCGAAGCCGGTGTCCGCGTTCTGGGCGGAGACGCGGCGCGCGCTCGACGACCTCGGCCTCGACATCCCGATCTCCACACGGCCCGTCGAGGTCGTGCGGGCGATCCCGTTCGAGGACGACGACGAGCACGCGAACTACGACGGCGACGCCGTGCAGCGGTTCTGGGGCCAGCTCGTCGCCACCGACCGTGTGCTGACGGCGTTCCGCTCGCGCTTCGTCGGCAAGGTCAGCCCCGTCCACTTCTTCTGGGGCAGCTTCGACATGGCCGTCACCCGGTTCTCCGGACGCACCGCGCCGCCGCACCCCGGCGGCGCGCCCAACTGCGGGGACTGGGTGATGGTGGAGGGCTACTCGCACGAGCTCTCCAGCGCCGGGTTCTGGCCCGGCGGCGGCCAGGAGGGCGCGTTCTACGCGTACGCCTACCCGGAGCCGGCGGGGTTCGCGCAGCACCCGGTCCGCCCGGCGGACGCCTACTACTACGAAGCGGGCGGGCAGTTCCTGCTGCCGTACGAGGCGGTGCGCCGGAGCGCGGACCCCGAGCGGACCGTGTCGGAGTTCCTGCAGGACACCTACGAGGCGGCCGCGGTGCACGGCTCCTGGGACCGGGCGGCATTGGAGCGTCCCTAGCCGTGCGTGCTCAGAGCACCTGGTGGCCGTACATCTCGCCGAGCGGGTCGGCGATGAGCTCGATGCGCGCGCCGTCCGGGTCGCGGAAGTAGACCGACACCCCGCTGTGCACCTCGTGCTCGACGCCGGCCTCCTGCAGGCGGGCGACCAGCTCCGACCAGCGCTCCGGCTCGACGCTGATCGCCAGGTGGTGCAGGCCGCCGAGGACCTCGGCGTACGGGCCGACGTCGAGGCCGGGGAAGTCGAAGAAGGCGACGAGGTTGCCGTTGCCGATGTCGAAGAAGAAGTGCGACGAGCCCGGGTAGTCGCGGTTCTCGATCAGCTCGGTGAGCGGGAAACCGAGGATCTCCTGGTAGAAGCGCACGGTCCGCTCGACGTCGCTCGACACCAGCGCGGTGTGGTGCAGCCCGCGGGCCGTGGACGCGGGGCGCTCGCCGATCGGCTTGAGGTAGGTGTCGCGGATGCGGTCGCGGGTCTCGGTGATCGTTGACATGTCACCTATCTTCCTCGCATTTCGATGACGCGTCAACTAGACTCGTGGGCGTGACGCAGACCCGGTGGCTCGACGACCGCCAGCAGCGCGCGTGGCGCGGCCACCTCGCCCTGCAGGCGCGGCTGCACGCCCAGCTCAACCGGCGCCTGCAGGCCGACTCGGGGCTGTCGCTGTCCGACTTCGACGTGCTCGTCGCCCTGAGCGAGTCGGACGGGCCCCTGCGCGTGCAGGAGCTCGCCGACCACCTGCAGTGGGAGAAGAGCCGCCTGTCCCACCAGCTCTCGCGCATGGAGCGCCGCGGCCTGCTCGAACGCCAGGACTGCCCGGACGACGCCCGCGGGGCCTTCGTGGTGCTCACGGTCGCCGGCCGTCGCACCATCGAGGCGGCGGCGCCGGCGCACGTCGAGGCGGTGCAGACGCTGGTGTTCGACGGCCTCGACGACGCCCAGGTGCAGGCCTGGGCGGAGATCGCCGACGCGGTGCTGGCGCGGTTAGATCGCTGAACGGAACGCCTCGGCGCCCTCGACGCGGACGCCGCCGAGGCGGTGGGCGCGCCAGGCGTGCGGGGCGAGCGCGTAGTGGACCTCGCGAACGCCGTCGGGCGCCCGTACCCGGCCCGTCTCGCGGTAGCCGAGGCGCTCGGTGATCCGGCGGGAGCGGCGTTGTCCTCGGCGGCGGCGGTGACCGCCCGCTCGGCGCCGAGGTGCGCGAACGCGAGCTCGAGCAGCAGGAGGCGTGCGCGTCGTCCGAGGCCCCTGCCCTGCTGGTCGCGGGCGAGCCAGGCGCGTGTCCCCACGGACCGGTGCGCCGTCCAGGACGCCGACTCGAGGACGACGACGCCGACCGGTCCGTGGCCGGCGCGCCGCACCGCGAACGGGGCGAGCCAGCGCTGCGGGGTGGGCGGGACGCGCAGGCCCCGGTGGAAGGCGAGGAAGACGTCGGCGGCCCCGGCGGTCCCGGTCGGCCAGGTGACGAAGTGCGCCTCGTCCGCGGCGACGATCGCCCCGGGTGTCGCGACGATCGCGGCGAGCACCTCGAGGTCGTCGTCGGTCGGCGGGACGAGGGCCAGCTCGCCGTGCGCCACCCGCAGCCCGAACTGCGGGCACCGCTCGACGTCCACGCCGGCGATCATCCCGCCGGCCGGTCGACCGAAGGGCACCGTCGGTCGGAGAGGTGAGCGAGGGGAACACCTCGCCGGAACGGCGGGGCGAGCGAACCGCAGGGCCGCGAACCTCGTGGAGATCAGGAGCGACGTCATCGACGTCGACGGCGCGCGTGGATGACGGCGCGGGTGGATGACGGCGCCCGTGATCTTCGGGCGCCGCGCGCGCCGGCGTGTCGCGGTTCCAGCGTGTGGCGATCCTGGCGTCACACGCCAGCGATGCCGCATCGCTCGCACCCGCGCCCATGATCGTGGGGGCTTTCCTGACGATGAGTGTCAGCGTGGCCGCCAGGCTGGAACACGGCTAGACCACGTGGTCCTCCCGGGTCGAGGGGACGAAGAGCTCGTCGGGCGCGAGGAGCCGCGAGGTCAGCCCCTGCTCGTGGGCGTAGCGCAGGAACGTCGCCAACACGGGCCGGTTGGGCTCGAGGCCGTAGGGCCAGAAGTCGGGCCCGAGCAGGCCGCGGACGCGGACGATGTCGTCGTAGAGCCAGGGCAGCATCGTCGGGTTCGCAGCGACCTCGTCGAGCCGGGCCTCGGTCACGGCCTTGGCGCGGGTGAACGCGTCGAGCAGGGAGCGCGCGAGCCACGGCAGGCGCGCGTGGACGTCGGCGCGCAGCACGATCACGTGCATGATCGGGAAGATGCCGGTGGCCGCGGCGTAGCGCTCCTCGGCGGCGCGGGGGTCGGCGAACAGGCGGGCGACGGCGGGGTTCCCGTCCCGCAGCGGCTGCGGCGTGCGGGGCGCGTAGAGCGCGTCGATCTCCCCGGTGACCAGCATGTCCGCGAGCGTGCGGTCCGGCGGGATCGGCGCGACGTCGATCTCCGGGGGCAGGGCGAGCGTCTGCTTCTCGACGCGGCCGGGCGCGTGCATGCCGCCCGTCCGGTAGCGCACCGACGCCACGGGCACGTCGTGCTGGTCGGCGAGGATCCCGCGGATCCACACGCACGCGGTGAGCTGGTACTCGGGCACGCCGACGACGCGCCCGGCCAGGTCGGACGGCTCGCGGATGCCGGCGCCGGTGTGGACGTAGATGCCGTGGTGGCGGTACGCCCGCGACGGGAAGACGGGGATCGCCACGAGCGACGTGTCCCCGGAGGCCAGCTTCGTCACGTACGACGCGAGCGACATCTCGGCGGCGTCGAACTCGCCGTGGCGCAGCATCCGGAAGAAGGTCTCCTCGACCGGCAGGCGCAGGTAGGTGAGGTCGACGCCGTCGACGGCGACGGTGCCGTCCTCGAGCGCGCGGGTGCGGTCGTAGTCCCAGCAGGCGAGGGTGATCGGCTGGCGCACGGCTCTCCTGTCGCTCTCGTCATCGGGCTGCGGGCGGGACCAGCCCCGGCGGCAGCCCGTACATCGGATCCTGGATGACGTCGACGACCGCCGGAAGGTCCTGGTCGAGGGCGGCCTGCAGCGCGGGGGCGAGCTCCTCGTCGCGCTCGACGCGCACCCCGAACCCGCCGAGCGACCGTGCGAACGCCGCGAGGTCCGCGTTGCCGTAGAACACCCCGAGATAGCGCTCCTCGTGCGCGAGCCGCTGGCGGTCGCGGGTGTTGCCGTAGGCGTTGTTGTTCATGACGACGTTGACCACGGGCAGCCGCTCGCGCACGCAGGTCTCGACGTCCTGGGCGACCATCCAGAAGCTGCCGTCGCCGCTGACGCAGACGGCGCGCCGGGCGGGGTCGGCGAGGGTCAGGCCCATCGCGGCGGGCAGGCCCCAGGCCATCGCGCCGCCCGCGGACCCGAAGAAGCGCCCGGGCTCGGGCAGGCGCAGGTAGCGGTGGGTCCACGGTCCGAAGCTGGGCGCGTCCTGCACGAGCACGAGGTCGTCGCGCTTCACCAGCGGCTGGAGCGCGGCGACGGCGGCGCGGCTGCTGACACCGCCGCGCGCGTCGTCGGCGTCGAGCACCGGGGAGTCGGGCGCGCT
The DNA here is from genome assembly GCF_037400335.1 of Actinomycetospora flava. Taxonomy (NCBI): domain Bacteria; kingdom Bacillati; phylum Actinomycetota; class Actinomycetes; order Pseudonocardiales; family Pseudonocardiaceae; genus Actinomycetospora; species Actinomycetospora flava. The sequence goes on along the minus strand of NZ_JBBEGM010000019.1, from coordinate 53,167 downwards.
CGCGGTCTCGTACTCCGCGCGCAGCCGGCGTCGTCGCTCGAGGCGGCCGGCGGGGGCCTCGGGCAGCGCGCCGGTGAGCGCCCGCGCGGTGGCCGCGGCGTCGGCCACGAGCCCGACCTCGGGCACGTACACCCGCCCCAGCTCGACGGGGTCGACGTCGACGTGGACGAGGCGGACGTCGTCGGCGAGCAGCGTCCAGCGCCGGGTGCTGAACTCCGAGAACCGGCAGCCCAGCGCCACGACGACGTCGGCCTCGGCGGCCGCGCGCCAGGTGACGTCGTGGACGCCGTAGCCGAGCGAGCCGAGGTAGGCGGGGTGGTCGTGGGACACCGCGCCCTGACGCAGCCAGGTGGTGCACAGCGGGGCCCCCGCGCGGTCGGCGAGCGCGGTGAGCACGTCGGGAGCGCCCCCGGCCCCGCCGCCCACGATCACCAGCGGCCGTTCCGCCCGCGCGAGGACGGCGGCGGCCGCGGCGACGCCGGCGGGGTCCGGCGCGGGCGGGTGGGCACGGAACCGGGCGGCGGGGGCGGTGTCGACCGCGTCGACCGTGTCCTGCAGGACGTCGAGGGGCAGCGACACGACCACCGGCCCGGGCCGCCCGGTGACGGCGGTGCGCACGGCGCGCTGGAGCAGCTCGGGGATGCGGTCGGCGCGCCGGACCTCGACCGCCCACTTGCTCATCGGGCGGAAGGTCGCGACGACGTCGGCCTCCTCGAACGCCCGGCGCTCCACGATGCGGTCGGCGACCTGGCCGACGAGCAGCAGCATCGGCACCGACTCGTCGTAGGCGTTCTGCACGGCGATCGCCGCGTTCGCCGCCCCGGGCCCGCGGGACACCAGGCAGACGCCGAGACCACCGCCCCGCGACAGCCCGTCGGCGAGGAACCCCGCGACCTGCTCGTGGCGCGTGGCCAGGTAGCGGACGTCGCCGCGGCGGGCGATCGCGTCGATCACCTCCATCACCGTCGTGCCGGGGACGCCGGCCACGACGTCGACGCCCTCGGCGGCCAGGCAGGCGACGACGAGGTCGGCGCCGGAGCAGGCGGTGGTCGAAGCGCTGCGTCCTGTGACGGTTGACACGGCGCGAGCCTGCCAGACACTCTTCTGCATCGCAGAGAAGACTTCTGCTGAACGGGAGTGATCGCCGTGTCCATCCACGTCATCGGGGTCATCGGTCTCGTGCTGGTCTTCGTGATCGGCACGCTGCGCCCGGTCAACATCGGCGTCCTCGCCCTCATCGCCACGTTCCTCGTCGGGACCCTGGTGGCGCACGAGGGCGTCGACGACCTCCTGTCCGGCTTCCCGCCCGACCTGTTCGTGCTGCTGGTCGGCGTGACCTACCTCTTCGGGCTCGTCACGGTGAACGGCACACTCGCCTGGCTGCTCGACCGTGCCTGCGGCCTGCTCGGCGACCGGCCGGCACTCGTGCCCTGGCTGATCTTCCTGTTCGCCGCGATCCCGACCATGGCCGGCGCGCTCGGCCCCGCCGGCGTGGCCATGCTCGCCCCGCTGTGCATGGGGCTGGGGGAGCGCTACGGCATCGACCGCCGGCTCTCCGCGCTCATGGTCATCCACGGCTCCTCGGCGGGGAACTTCTCGCCGCTCAACGGGCTCGCGGTGATCGTCAACCGGGCCGCGGGCGCCGCGGGCCTGGACGTCGCCCCGGCCCAGCTCTTCTTCGGCAACCTCGTCGCGAACCTGGTGCTCGGCGCCGTCGCGTACGCGCTCTTCGGCGGGCTGCGCCTGTGGCGCGAACGGCGCACGGTGCTGCCCGAGGGCTCCGTCGAGGACACCGTCGCGGTGCAGGGCTCGGGGCCGGGCGCTGCGCCGGCCCCGGAGCGTCCCGACGGGTCCGTCGTCACGGCCCCGGCCACCACGGCGACCGTCACCGGCACCGAGCCCCGCACCGCCCTGCGCGTCGACCAGTGGATCTCGCTGGTCGTGGTGGTCGCCGTGGCGGTCGGCGCCCTGGTGTTCGGCGCCGAGATCGGGTTCCTCGCGCTGCTCGGGGCGGCGCTGCTGCACCTGGCGTTCCCGGAGCGGGTCAAGGGCGCCGACAAGCGCATCGTGTGGAGCGTCGTGCTGCTGATCTGCGGCGTCGTCACCTACGTCGAGGCGCTCGAGCGCTACGGCACGATCGACGCCGTCGGCCGCGGCATCTCCGGGCTCGGCGTGCCGCTGCTCGTCGCGTTCCTGCTGTGCCTGGTCGGCGCGGCCACCTCGGCGTTCGCGTCCAGCGCCGGCCTGCTCGGCGTGCTCATCCCGCTCGCGGCGCCGTTCCTGGTGAGCGGGCAGATCGGGGCGGCCGGGGTGATCGTCGCGCTCGCGATCTCGGCGACCGTCGTCGACTCGACGCCGTTCTCCTCGGTCGGCGCGCTGACGCTCGCCAACGCCCCGGAGGAGGGCCGCCCGCAGGTGTTCCGCACCCTGCTGGCCTGGGGGCTGACGCTCATCCTCGTCGCCCCGGTGCTCTGCTGGGTGGCGTTCATCCTCCCGGCCTCGTGAGCGTCTTCTGCACAGCAGACAGTCCGTAGGCTCGGCGCATGGACAGGGCCGCGCCGGCACCCGAGTACGGGGCGACGCCGCAGTACCCGATCGACTCGGTGGACAACGCGCTCAAGGTGCTGCTGCTGATGGGCAGCAGCCCCCGGTTGCGGCTGACCGACGTCAGCCAGTACCTCGGGGTCGCCACCTCGACCGCGCACCGGCTGCTCGCGATGCTGCAGTACCGCGGGTTCGTGCGGCAGGACGCCGCGACGCGCAGCTACGTGCCCGGCCCGTCGCTCGACGACGTCGCGCTCGGCATCCTGCGCCGCCAGGACGTGCGCACCCTGGCCCGCCCGGTGCTGGAGAAGCTCAACGTGACGCTCGAGGAGACCGTGCACCTCGGACGCCTCGAGGGCGACCAGGTGCACTTCATCGACTCGCTGGAGAGCAGCCGCGCGCTGCGTGTCGGCGGGCGTCTGGGCCGCTCGGTGCCGGCGCACTGCACGTCGAACGGCAAGGCGATGCTGGCGACGCTCACCGACGACGAGGTGCGCGCGCTCTACCCGTCCGAGCAGCTCGCGCGCATGACCGAGCACTCGATCGGCACCCGCACCGAGCTGCTCGAGCACCTCGCCGCGATCCGCCGCGACGGCTACGCGACCAGCCGGGAGGAGAGCGAGGACGGGGTCGGCTCGATCGCCGTCGCGCTCGCCGGCGCCCGCACGCCGCGGCACGCCGTCAACGCCTCGGGGCCCGTCAGCCGCCTCGGCGAGCCGCGGTGGTCGGCGATGCTCGACGCCGTGCGCGGGGCCGCCCGCGAGATCGACGACCTCCTGCTCTGACCCACGTCTTGACGTGCCCCCTGAGGTCCCGCACTCTCTCTCCCTGAAGGAGAAGCTATCTGCTGAGCAGAAACGGAGCTCCGGGATGCGGGACCAGGGGGCCGTCCTCGAGGACGTCCGGCAGGGGATGATCCCCGCGCACATCTACAACGACGACGAGATCTTCGCGCTCGAGAAGGAGCGGGTCTTCGGGCGCTCGTGGATGTTCCTGGCGCACGAGTCGGAGATCCCGCACGCGGGCGACTACGTCGTGCGCCGGGTCGTCGACGACTCGTTCATCGTCAGCCGTGACGAGTCCGGCGCGGTGCGCGCGATGTTCAACATGTGTCTGCACCGCGGGATGCAGGTCTGCCGCGCCGAGATGGGCAACGCGTCGCACTTCCGCTGCCCGTACCACGGGTGGTCGTACAAGAACGACGGCCGCCTGGTCGGCCTGCCGTTCCACGCCGAGGCCTACGGCGGCGAGGAGGGGTTCCGCCGCAAGGGCCAGACCCTGCTACCCGCCCCGTCGCTCGACACCTACAACGGGCTGATCTTCGTCAGCCTCGACCCCGCGGCGCCGCCGCTGCGCGAGTACCTCGGCGACTTCGCGTTCTACCTGGACTTCTACACCCGGCAGAGCCCCGAGGGCATCGAGCTCGTCGGGCCGCAGCGCTGGCGGGTGAAGGCGAACTGGAAGATCGGCGCGGAGAACTTCGCCGGCGACAGCTACCACACGCCGCACACGCACTCGAGCGTCGTGGAGATCGGGCTCTTCCGGGAGCCGAAGGCCTCCAAGCGCAAGGAGGGCGCGCTGTACTGGGCGGGACGCGGCGGCGGGACCACCTACAAGCTGCCGCCCGGCACCCTCGACGAGCGCCTGCGCTACGTCGGCTACCCCGACGAGATGATCGCCCGGATGCGCGCGACCTGGAGCGACGCGCACCTGGCGATGGTCGGCGACGACGGGTTCATGGTGTCGGCCGCGTCGGCGTTCCCGAACCTCTCGCTGGTCCACAACTGGCCCAAGGTGGAGGACGCTGGAGACGGAGCGTCCGACGAGGTCGTCCCCTTCATCTCCCTGCGGCAGTGGCAGCCGGTGTCGGCCGACGAGACCGAGGTGCTGTCCTGGTTCGCCGTCGACCGCAACGCCCCGCAGCGCTTCAAGGAGCTGTCCTACAAGGCGTACCTCATGTGCTTCGGCTCGACGGGGATGTTCGAGCAGGACGACGTCGAGAACTGGGTGTCGATCACCTCGACGGCGGCGGGCTCGATGGCCCGGCGCCTGCGGCTCAACAGCCGCATGGGCCTGCTCGCCGACGACAAGCCCGTGTCGCCGCCGCTCGCCCACTTCTCGGGGCCGGGCGTCGCGTACGTCGGGTTCGGCGAGTACAACCAGCGCGCCATGCTGCGGGCCTGGGCGGACGCGCTCGAGGCGCCGCCGCCCGAGGTCGGCACCGTGGACCTGGGCGGGACACCGTGACCGCGCCGGCCCCTCGCACCATCGCGCGCTGCCTCTCGTTCGGCGATCCGCGCCACCTCGAGGCGCACCAGTTCCTCGTCGACGAGGCCGCGCTGCTCGACACCCAGGACTACGACACCTGGATGTCGCTGATGACCGCGGACGTCCGCTACCTCATGCCGGTGCGGGTCTCGACGGCGCGCGGCGCGGGCTTCGACACCGCCCCGGGGATGGCCCACTTCGACGAGGACCACTACTCCCTCTCGCGGCGCGTGGCCCGGTTCGCCACCGAGCACGCGTGGACCGAGGACCCGCCGTCGCGCCTGCGCCACCACGTCGGCAACGTGCGGACGTTCCCCGTGGACGGCACGGACGACGAGGTGATCGTCGAGTCCGCCGTGCTGCTCTTCCGCAGCCGCGGCGACGTCCGCGAGCCCTCGCTGATCTCCGCCGGCCGCGAGGACCTGCTGCGCCGCGACCCCACGGGCGCCGCGCCGTCGGCGGGGCACTGGATGCTCGCCCGCCGCACGGTCAGCGTCGACGAGTCGGTGCTGCGAACCCAGAACCTGGCGATCTTCCTGTGAGCGGCGACGACGGCATCGTCGTGGGCAACGAGTTCGCCGAGGTGCGCGTGCGCAAGGTCGAGACCCGCAACGGCGCGCGGCTGCTGATCGAGTCGCCGCGCTCGGGGCAGTGGGTGTCGCTGTGCCCGCTGGAGCTCGAGGCGCTGACGTGGCAGTCCGACGACGTGTTCTCGGCGATGATCGGCAACCCCTACGGGCCGCTCCCGGTGGGCGATGACTGACTGGCTCACCGGCCGGCGCGCGCTGGTCGTCGGCGCGGGGTCGGGCATCGGGCGCGCGGTGGTGGACGCGTTCCACGCCGAGGGCGCCCGGGTCGCCGCGCTGGAGAAGGACCCGGAGAAGGCGGCGGCGCTGCGGTCCGACGGCGTCCCCGTCGTCACCGGCGACGCCACCACCCGCGCGGACAACGAGCGCGCGGTCGCCGCCACGGTCGAGGCGTTCGGCGGGCTGGACCTGTTCGTCAGCTGCGTCGGGATCTTCGACTTCTACCGCGGCCTGGGCGAGATCGACGCCGACGTCCTCGACGCCGCCTTCGACGAGGTGTTCGCCGTCAACGTCAAGAGCCACCTGCACGGGGTGCGGGCGGCGCTGGAGCAGCTGCGCGCGCACCGCGGCGCGGTCGTGCTCACCGCCTCGACCTCGTCGTTCTACCCGGGCCGCGGCGGCGTCCTGTACGTCGGCTCGAAGTTCGCGGTGCGCGGGCTCGTCACCGCGCTCGCGCACGAGCTCGCCCCCGAGGTGCGCGTGAACGCGGTGGCACCCGGCGGCACCGTGCACACCGACCTGCGCGGGGCCGCGAGCCTCGGCCAGGCCGACCGGCGCCTCGCCGATACCCCGGACCGCGCCGCCGAGCTCGCCGCGCGTGTGCCGCTGCAGGTGGCGCTGACCGCGCAGGACCACGCGTGGAGCTACGTCGCGCTCGCCTCGGAGCGCTCGCGGGGGATCACCGGCGACGTCGTGCACCCCGACGGCGGCATCGGGGTCAAGGGATGACCGCGCTCACCGAGCAGCGCGCACTGATCGCCACGGCGTGCCGCGTCCTCGCCCACCGCGGGCTCGCGCCGGGCGTGCTCGGGCACGTCAGCCTGCGGGTCGGCCACGACCGCTGCCTCGTGCGCTGCCGCGGCCCGCAGGAGCGCGGCCTGGCGTTCACCCAGCCCGCCGACGTGCGGCTCGTAACCCTCGACGGGGAGATGCTCGAGGGGGACGGCTACACCGTGCCCAACGAGCTGCCGCTGCACACCGAGGTGCTGCGCGCGCGGCCCGACGTCCACGCCGTCGTGCACGCCCACCCGCCCGACACCGTCGCCGCCGACCTCGCCGGCCTGACCCTGCGCCCGATCGTCGGCGCCTTCGACATCCCCGGCGCGCACCTCGCCGCCGGGGGAGTGCCGGTGTACCCGCGGGCGGTGCTCGTGCGGAACCGGGCGCTCGCCCGCGAGATGGTCGCGGCGCTCGGCGACCGGCCGGTCGTCCTCCTGCGCGGCCACGGCCTGACCGCGACGGGCGCCTCGGTCGAGGAGGCCGTGCTGCGCGCCCGCAGCGTCGACACCCTCGCCGCGATGACGCTCGCCGTCGCCCGCGCCGGCGGCATCCCGCGCGACCTCCCGCCCGACGACCTCGCCGAGCTCCCCGACCTCGGCGGCGGCTTCACCCACGACACCGCCTGGCGTCACGAGGTGGCGAGCCTGCCGCCCGTCTCCTGATCGCTGTCCTGGTCCCGGCCGCTCCACCGCTGCCGGCGCGCGGCGTCGAGCGTGCGCATCTCGTGGAGCATCGTCGCGAGGTTGTCCTCGAGGTGCTCGCGCACGGCGTCGCGCACACGCCGCGGGTCGCGGGAGCGCGCCGCGTCGACGATCGCGTCGTGGGCGTGCGCGCGGTGCTCCGCGAACGACTCGGGCGCCTCGACGGGGTCGAAGACCAGCCGGGTGTAGCGCTCGGAGGCGTCCCACAGCGGGGCGAGCATGCGGCGGTCCCAGTCGCTCGCGGCCGGCTCGATCATCGCGGCGTGGAAGGTGCGGTGCGGCGCCCAGAACGCCTCCTGCAGCACCTCGCCGAACGTCTCGCGCACCAGGGCGTCGAGGGACGCGATCTCCTCGTCGGTGCGGTCGGGCGCCGACAGGGCGGCCAGCTCCGGCTCGACGGTGATCCGCAGCCGGTAGATGGCGCGCAGGTCGTCCGGGTCGAGCGGGGTGACGATCGCGCTGCGCGACGGGCTCAGCGTGATCAGCCCCTGGGCCTCGAGCTGGCGCAGCGCCTCGCGCACCGGCACATGGCTCACCCCGAGCTGCTCGGTGAGCGCGGGGACCGTGAACGGGCGCCCGGGCGGCAGCTCGCCGGACAGGATCGAGCGGCGGATCTCGTGCAGCACGAGGTCCACCGCCGACGCCTTGCGCGACGCGACCGAGCGCACGCCCCCGTCCACCGCCACCCCCAGTTGGTCCGGCATGCGCGACATCGTAGCGCGCGTTGACATCTTATAACTTAGCGCTCTACCGTCCGTTCGTGGCACAGGTCACGCCGAGGTGGCCACGAGACGGAGGTGCTCCGCAATGACGTCACCCTCGATGTCTGAATGCTCGCTCGACCGCCCCGGCACGACCGACGCCGCCCGCGCCCTGCGGGCCGACCTGGTCGGACGGGCGCGCGAGATCGTCCCGGTGCTGGCCCGCCACGCAGCCCGCACCGAGGAGGACCGCCGGGTCGCGGACGAGGACATCGCGCTGATCGACGAGGCCGGCCTCTTCTCGATCATGAAGCCGCGGCGGCTCGGCGGTCTCGAGACCGACATGCGCACCAAGCTCGAGGTGTCCCGCGAGCTCGCCCGCGGCTGCGGGTCGACCGCCTGGGTCACCACGCTGATGAACGTCTGCTCGTTCTTCGCGGGCCTCTTCCCGGACCAGGCGCAGCGCGACCTGTGGGAGGGCTCGCCGGAGGCGCGCATCGCCGGCGTGCTCGCCCCGTCGGCGGAGGCGACGAAGGTGGACGGCGGCTACCGGGTGACCGGGACGTGGGGCTGGGCGTCGGGCTGCCTGCACGCGCAGTGGGCGGTGGTCGGCTTCCCGGTGCCCGACGAGCACGGCGAGGTCGTCGACCAGGGCCTGGCGCTGGTGCCGATGGGCGAGCTGACCATCGAGGACACGTGGTTCGTCGCGGGCATGCGCGGCACGGGGTCGAACACCCTGGTCGCGCGCGACGTCTACGTCCCCGCCCACCGGGTCCTCTCGATCCCGGCCGCCATCGGCGGGCGCTACGGCACCGAGCACACCGACGAGGTGCTCTACCGCTCCGCGTTCATCCCGGTCGCCGCGCTCGTGCTCGCCGGCCCGCAGCTGGGCCTCGCGCAGGCCGCGCTCGACCTCGTCATCGAGAAGGCCCCGAAGCGCTCGGTCTCGTACACGTTCTACGACGTCCAGACCGAGGCCCCGACCTTCCAGCTCGCCGTGGCCAAGGCGGCCTCGCTGGTGGACGCGGCCCACCTCTTCGCCTACCGCGCCGCCGCCGACATCGACCAGGCCGCCGCCGACGGCGTCTACCCCGACTACGCCGCGCGCGCCCGCGTGCGGATGGACACCGGCGCCGCGATCGAGAACGCCCGCGAGGCGATCCGGACGCTCGTCTCGGCCCACGGCGCCGCCTCCTTCGCCGAGGCGAGCCCCCTGCAGCGGATCTGGCGCGACTCCGAGGTCGCCTCGCGCCACGCGGTCATCAGCCCGGCGATCTCGAGCGAGGTCTACGGCCGGGCGCTGCTCGGCCTCACCGACGGCGTCACCGCCCTGGTCTAGGAAAGGATCCTCCGTGCGCATCGCCAACCACGCGGGACGGCTCGCCCTGGTCGAGCCCGACCCCGCCTCCGCCGGCGGTCTGCGTGGGCTCGACGTGGAGCAGGCCTCCGACGGCCGCTTCACCGCCGACCCGCAGGCCGTCTACGACCGGTGGGACGAGTTCCGCGGCTGGGCCGCGTCGACGGACCTCACCGGCGCCGTCCCCCTCGACGCGGACGCCCTCGGCCCCGTCGCCCCCCGCCCCCCGCAGGTCTTCGCCGTCGGCCTGAACTACCGCGACCACGCCGAGGAGTCCGGGTTCGAGCTGCCCTCCGAGCCGCTCGTGTTCACCAAGTACGCCTCGAGCTTCACCGGACCCCGCGGTGACATCCGCCTGTCGCCGGGGACGGTCGACTGGGAGGTCGAGCTCGTCGCGGTCGTCGGGACGGGCGGGCGCGACGTCCCGGCCGCGCAGGGCTGGGACCACGTCGCCGGGCTCACCGTCGGCCAGGACCTCTCCGACCGCGTCACGCAGTTCGCCGCCCCGCCCGCGCAGTTCGGGATGGGCAAGTCGTACCCCGGCTTCTCCCCGACGGGCCCCGGCCTCGTCACCGTCGACGAGCTGCGGGCCGCCGGGCTCGACCCCGACGACCTGGAGCTGGGCTGTCTCGTCAACGGCGAGAGCGTCCAGAAGAGCCGCACCGGCGCCATGATCTTCACGGTGCCCGAGCTGATCGCCCGGCTCTCGGCGATCGTCACGCTGCTGCCCGGCGACGTCGTCTTCACCGGGACCCCGGCCGGCATCGGCGCCGGGCGGACGCCCCCGCGCTTCCTCGGCGCCGGCGACGAGCTGGTGACGTGGTGCGCCGGGATCGGCCAGATGCAGCACCGGTTCGTGTCGTGACCGGCTACCTCACCTCCTACAGCGAGGCTGCCGATCGTCGCGACACCTTCGTCGCGCACTCCTACGGCGAGCACCTCGTCGACCTCGGCGAGATCCGCATGAACTACGCGACGGCCGGCGACCCCGCCTCGCCCGCGCTGCTGCTGATCCCCGGGCAGTCCGAGTCGTGGTGGGGCTACGAGCCCGCGATGCCGCTGCTCGCCGAGCACTTCCACGTCCACGCCGTCGACCTGCGCGGACAGGGCCGCTCCACCTGGACGCCCGGCCGCTACACGATCGACAACTTCGGCAACGACCTCGTCCGCTTCATCGACCTCGTCATCGACCGCCCCACCCTGGTCAGCGGCATGTCCTCGGGCGGCGTCCTGTCGGCCTGGCTCTCGGCGTTCGCCAAGCCCGGCCAGATCCGGGCCGCCGTGTGGGAGGACCCGCCGATCTTCGCGAGCCAGACGACACCGGCGATCGGGCCGGGCATCCGGCAGGCCATCGGGCCGGTGTTCACGGCGTGGAACACCTGGCTCGGCGACCAGTGGACGGTCGGCGACCTCGAGGGCCTGATGCGCGCCATGCCCACCGCGCTGCCCCCGGAGATCCTGCGCGAGCTGGGGTCGATGATCCCGCCGCCCGCTCCGGACGCGTACCCGCCGCCGGGCCAGAACCTGCGCGAGTACGACCCGGAGTGGGGCCGCGCGTTCGTCAGCGGCGCGGCCACGGCGTCGTGCGACCACGAGGCCCTCCTGCGCCGCGTCCGCGTGCCGGTGCTGTTCACCCACCACTTCCGCACCGTCGACGCGCGCACCGGGCGCCTCGTCGGCGCGTCCACCGACGACCAGGCCCGCCGGGCCTGCGAGCTCGTCGCCGAGGCCGGGCAGCGCATCGAGTACCGCTCGTTCCCGGAGGCGCCGCACTCGATGCACGAGCACGAGCCGAAGCAGTACGTCGAGGCCGTCCTCGACTTCGTCGCGACCCTCGACAGACAGGAGGCCCCGTCATGACCGCCGCCCACCGACAGAGCCCGATCATCCCGCCGAAGCTGCACCACGCGACGTTCCTGACGCTGAAGCTGGACGAGATGGTGCGCTGGTACGGGCTGGTCTGCGGGCTCTACCCCGTGCACTACGCCGAGTCCGCGGCGTGGCTGACCAACGACGAGGCCAACCACCGCATCGCCCTGATCAAGCACCCGGCGGTGCACGCGCCGGTCAACAAGCCGACCAGCGCGGGCCTGCACCACACGGCGTTCGAGTACGACCGGTTCGACCAGTGGCTCGACAACTACGAGCGGCTGCGCGACCACGGCGTCACGCCGTTCATGTGCCTCGACCACGGCATCACGATGTCGATGTACTACGCCGACCCCGAGGGCAACGGCGTCGAGATCCAGTTCGACGCGTTCGGCGACTGGGCCGTGTCCAAGGAGTGGATCTGGGCCTCGCGCGAGTTCGCCGAGAACCCGATCGGCGAGTGGTTCGACCCGGAGCAGCTGCTCGAGGCCCGCGCGCAGGGCCTGTCGCAGGACGAGATCCACGAGGGCGCCCGGGCCGGCAAGTACAAGCCGGAGAACCCGCCCGCCGACCTTCTGCTGCCCGAGGTCTACTGAGTGGACCGCGCCCAGGTCCTCGTCGCGGGTGGCGGGCCGGTCGGGCTCGCCACCGCGGTCGAGCTCGGCCGGCGCGGGATCGACTGCCTCGTCGTCGAGCCGCGCCGGGAGGTCTCGCGCAGCCGCCCCCGCTGCAAGACCGTCAACGTCCGCACGATGGAGCACCTGCGGCGCTGGGGCGTCGCCGACCGGCTGCGGGAGCGGGCCCCGCTGCCGGTGGCGTGGTCGCAGGACGTCGTCTTCTGCACCTCGCTGGCCGGGCACGAGCTGTCGCGCTTCCACGGGGTGCTCGGCCTGGCGCCGGAGGAGGGCCGCTGCGCCGAGCCCGGCCAGCAGGCGCCGCAGTACGTGCTCGAGGAGCTGCTGCGCGACGTCGTCGGCGGGCTCGACGCGTGCACGCTGCTGACCGGGCACCGGGTGGTCGCGCTGACCCAGGACGAGGACGGCGTCCGCGTCGAGGTTGCCGGCGACGACGGCACGTCCCGGACGGTCCTCGCCGATTACGCCGTCGGCTGCGACGGACCGCGCAGCGTGGTGCGCGCCCAGATCGGCGCCGACTACCTCGGCGAGCACGCGCTGCGCCCGAACTTCGGGATGGTGGTGCGCGCGCCCGGTCTGTGGCCGCACGTGCGGCACGGCCCCGCGGTGCAGTACTGGACGGTGAACCCCGTCGCCCCGGCGCTGATGGGCCCGCTCGACCGCGACGGGATGTGGTGGGTGATCGCCTTCGGGGTCGAGCGCGACGCCGGGCACGCCCGGGCGGGCGCGATCGTCGACGCGGTCGCGGGCGTGCCGGTCGACGCCGAGGTCCTCTCGACCGACCCCTGGACCGCGCGCATGCAGCTCGTCGACACCGCGCGGCGGGGGCGCGTTTTCCTCGCCGGCGACGCCGCGCACCTCAACCCGCCCTTCGGCGGGCACGGGCTCAACACCGGCATCGGCGACGCGGTCGACCTCGGCTGGAAGCTCGCCGCGGTGCTGCGGGGCTGGGGCGGGCCCGGGTTGCTCGCGAGCTACGAGGCCGAGCGGCGGCCCGTGCAGGAGCGGGTGATCCGCGCCGCCGAGGACAACATGAAGACGCTCTCGACCGACCTGCTCGACGACGACCTCGACCGCGACGACGCCGCCGGCGACCGGGCCCGCGCGGCGGCGCACCGGCGGATCCAGGAGACCAAGGCGGCCGAGTTCCACGCGCTCGACCTCGTGCTCGACGTCGTCCACGACCGCTCGCCGGTGGTCGCCGACGGCGCGGGCGACCGCCTGCCGCACGCCTGGCTCGCGCCCGGGCACTCGCTCTACGACGACCTGGGCCCGGAGCTGACGCTGGTGGCGCCACCGGGCACCGACGCCACGGCGTTCACCGCCGCGGCGCGCGAGCGGGGCGTGGACCTGCGGGTGCTCCACCGGCCGGGGTCGGAGGGCCTCCTCCTCGTCCGTCCGGACCAGCACGTGGCGTGGCGCGGGGACACGGATGCCGACGCGGGGGCGGTCCTCGCGCGGGCGTGCGGGGGAGCGTGCGACTGAGTCCTGTTGTGCACGGCCGATCCCCGCCATGATGGGTCGATGGCTCAGCTCCAGGACAAGGTCGCCCTGATCACCGGCGGCGAGAGCGGCATCGGCCTCGCCTCCGCGAAGCTGTTCGTGCGCGAGGGCGCGCAGGTCGTCCTCGTCGGCATCGATAAGGACCGGCTCGAGGCGGCGGCCGAGGAGATCGGCAGCGAGCACGCCGTCTCCGCGGTCGCCGACGTCACCGACTCCGCCGCCGTCGCCGCGGCGGTCGCCACCGGCGTGGACCGCTTCGGGCGCCTCGACGTGGTGTTCTCCAACGCCGGCGTCTCCGGCGAGGTCGCCAAGATCGTCGACTACCCGGAGGACGTGTTCGCCCGCACGCTCGCCGTGCACGTCACCGGCGCGTTCCACGTCCTCAAGCACACGCTGCCGCACGTCACCGACGGCGGCAGCGTCATCATCACCTCCAGCGTGGTCGGCCTGGTGGGCTTCGGCGACCTGTCGGCCTACGTCGCGGCCAAGCACGGCCAGGTCGGGCTGATGCGCTCGGCGGCCAAGGAGGTCGCCGACCGCCGTATCCGCGTCAACACGCTGCACCCGGGGCCGACGTCGACGCCGTTCCAGGACGACATCGAGATGCGCGCGACCGGCAAGTCGCAGGCGGACGCCGCGGTCGTCTTCGACGACCTGATCCCGCTGGGGCGCCACACCACCGTCGACGAGATCGCGCAGGCCGCGCTGTACCTGGCCTCCGACGCGTCGGCGATGGTCACGAGCACCACCTTCGCCATCGACGGGGGGATGAGCGGCTGATGCGCAGCGCCGTCTACCACCACCCGCACGACGTCCGCATCGACGACGTCGCCGAGCCCGAGCCCGGCCCGGGGCAGGTCAAGCTCCGGGTCGCGCACAACGGCGTGTGCGGCTCGGACCTGCACGAGTACTTCGCGCAGGAGACGTTCGTGCCGGTGGCCCCGCACCCGCAGACCGGCATCCAGGCGCCGGTCGCCCTCGGCCACGAGTTCTCCGGGACGGTCGTGGCCACCGGCGACGGGGTGACGTCGGTGCGCGAGGGCGACCGCGTCGCGGTGCGCCCCACCTACACGTGCGGGCAGTGCCCGTCGTGTCGCGCCGGCTCGCCCAACACGTGCCGGATCCTCGCGTTCCACGGCCTGTCCGGGCCCGGCGGCGGGCTCTCGGAGTACACGGTGCTGCCCGAGAGCATGGTCTTCGCGCTGCCCGAGAACGTCTCGCTGGAGATGGGGGCGCTGGTCGAGCCGATGGCGGTGTCGTACCACGCCGTGAAGATCTCGGGCATCCGTCCGGGCGAGCTCGCCGTGATCGCGGGGCTCGGGCCGATCGGCGTCGGGCTGTTCTTCGCCCTGCGCGCGGCCGGGGTCACGAACATCATCGCGAGCGACCCGTCGGCGCGGCGCCGCGAGATCCTCGCCGGGCTGGGCGCGCAGAACGTCATCGACCCGACCGCCACCGAGGTCGCCGTGGCCGCCCACGAGGCCTCCGACGGCCTCGGTGCGCAGGTGGTGTTCGACGCGGCCGGCGTCGGCGCCGCGATCCTCACCGGCATCGGGGCGCTGGCGCCGCAGGGGAAGATCATCGTTGTCGGCATCCACGAGCAGGCGATGGAGCTCAACCCGACGGCGCTGCTGCTCGGCGAGGCGCAGATCGTCGCCTCGCTGACCTACACCGACGACGACTACCGCCACGTCATCGACAGCATGTCCCGCGGGGAGATCACCGGCGAGGGCTGGGTCGACCACGCCCCGCTCGACGACCTGCTCGTCGTCTACGACCAGCTGCGCCGCGGCGAGCGGATGAAGGTGCTCATCGACCTGTAGGAAGGGAGCCGCCCGGGCCCCTACCGGTTCAGCGTCTCCCGCGGCGAGCACCCGTAGGCCTGCCGGTAGGCGGCGGAGAACCGGCCCGCGTTCGAGAAGCCCCAGCGGGCGGCGACGTCGCCGACGGTGACGCCGTCGGCGGGGTCGGCGGCCAGCAGGTGGTGGTGGGCGCGCTCCATGCGCACCTGGCGCAGGTACGCCAGGGGCGTCTCGCCGCGGTGGCGGCGGAAGGCCGCCTGCAGGCCGCGCGGGCCCATGCGGGCGGCGTCGGCGACCTCGGTGACGGTGATGTCCTCGTCGGCGTGGGCGTCGATGTACGCCATCGCCCGCCGCACGGTGGCGGGCTCGCCGGAGTCCTGCCCGCCGGGCCGCGCGCCGAGGGTGCTGTTGGGGAACACGACGAGCGCGCCCGCGATCAACCGGTGCGCGGCCTCCTGGCGCAGCAGAGGGAGTGCCATGAGGTCGTCGTACGCGAGGAGGTCGCGGTCGACGTGGTCGACGAGCCGCGTCCAGTAGCGCCCGTGGCCCGCCGAGAGCGGGGTCATGGTGTCGAAGCGGACGTCCGGGGGGGCGAGACCGCTCCGCTCGGCGCCGACCCGCGCCACCTCCGCGGGGTCGAGGGTCGTCAGCCGCAGGTAGCCGGCCCAGCGGGCCGCGTGCCGCGCCCAGTGCGGCGCGAGCACGACGTCGGTCGCGGCCTCGTTCCCGCGGTCGTCACGGACGTGGACCCGACCGGCGAGGACCTCGACCGCGACGAGTGCGGCGGTCGGCTCGGCCTGGGCCTCCATCCGGGCGGCGTGCCGCATGTGACCGACGCTCATCGACCCGATCGACGCCGTCTCCAGGACGAACTCGAAGCCCTCACGTCGCACCGGTCCGGCGCGGAAGCGGGCGTACGCCTGCTGGTACTCGACGGCCTCCTCCGGGTCGGTGGTGGTCACCCGGTGGCGCTGCACGGCTCCGTGGGAGACGGTCATCGCCGGAACTCTTCCCCTTCCGAGGCAGCAAACTCCTCGGGTGCCCGTCACCCGGGCAGCGCACGCGTGTCCTTCGTTCAGCGTCCACCGAGTGCGTCGATCTCGGGACGGAGCGTGGCGGCGAAGCGTTCGGGGTCGCCGAGGAGGGCGAGGTGGCGCGCGCCGGGGAGCTCGACGACACGCTCGGTGTGCAGGCGCTCCGCCATGGCCAGGGCCTCGGCGCGCCCGAAGCTCCCGTCCTCGCTGCAGTACACGATCGCGGTGGGCACCGTGACCGCACGCTCCTGCGCGTCGGTGAGGCCGATGAGAGGGCTGCGCAGGACGGTGACCAGCGCGTCCACCGCCCCCGGCTCGAGGAAGGGCGCCCGCCAGCGGTCGATCGCGGCGTCGTCGACCGGGCACCCCGGACCGCACTGCGCGGCGACGATCGAGCGGATCGGGGCCCGGTGCCGCACGACGGCGGTGACCACCGCGGGCGCGACCGGGTCGACGAGCAGCCACCGGGCCCCGCCGCCGCTGCCGGCGCCGTCCCGGGCGTCCCCGCCGAAGTACGGGGTGCCGTCGCCGTTGGCCGCCACCACGCCGCGGATCGAGGCGGGCGCGCGCAGGGCGAGCGACAGGGCGATCGCCACGCCGGAGGAGTGCCCGACGACCACCGGCCTGTCGAGCCCGAGCGCGGCGACGACCCCGGCGAGCTGGTCGGTGTCGGCCGCGAGGTCGTAGGGCGGCACGCGGTCGGTGAACCCGGAGTCGCGCACGTCGTAGGCGTAGACGTCGCGGTCGGCGGCGAGCAGCGGCGCCACGCGGGACCAGACGTACGTCGACTCGGCGAAGCCGTGCACCAGCACGAGCGGCGCGCGACCGGACGGGTGCGCCGCGGGCCAGTGCTCCACGTGGGTGCGCACGCCGGCGGCGTCGACGGTGGACCCGGGCGGGACGACGGCGAGGCGCACCGGGTCGAGCCGGTCCCAGCCCAGGTAGGCGCCCGAGACGACGAACACCAGCGCGACCAGCACGAGGAGGGTCAGCCCGACCCGCCGCGCCCACCGTCCGAGACCCCGCCGCACCGGATCATCGTGGCCCCGGAGACGGCTCAGTGCGCCAGCGGTGCGTCCGGCTCGGCGAGCCGTGCGACGAGCGACCCGACGTCGGGCGCGACGTCCAGACCGTCGAGCAGCGACCGGGCGGCGCCGGGGGTCACGTCCTCGAGCAGCAGGGTGAGCAGGCGGCGCCGCAGGAGGCTGCGGGCGCGGGGGTCGGTGCTGCGGTCGGGTCGCACCCAGTCACCGACCCGGGCGTCGCCGTCCGCGGCGTCCCGCAACGCGGTGAGGAAGCGGCCCGCGCCGTCGCTGAGCCGCATCTGGTCGGGGCCGGGCAGGAGGCCCGGCCGCGCGCCGATGCCGGCGTGCACCGGACGGCCGAGGTGGCGCTGCACGGAGGTGAAGTCGAGTCCGGCGTCGTGGGCGAACCGCCGCGCGACGGGGTCGAGCAGGCAGGCCAGCAGCAGGTGCTCGGTGCCGACGCGCGACGACCCGAGCCGTTCGGCCTCCTGCAGGGCGCCGAGCCCGCGGGCCCACGCGACGAGCTCGGGGTCGCCCGGGTCATCGCCCGCGGGGGGCGCTGCGTCACCGGCTCCCGACAGCACGTGACCAGCCTGCCAGTCACGCGCCACCGGGGATACGGGTCACGGCGGCCGCACGCCGCCTCCGGCCACCGACTCGGTCTCGCTCACCGACTCGGTCTCGGTCACCGTGACCTCGGTCCGGGTGGGACGCGGGCGGGACACGATGATCTGCGCGATGCCGACCGCGAGCACCGCGATGGTCAGCAGGCGCTCCACGGGCGGCAGCGGGCGGTACCACCCGTAGATCTGGGTCGCGAGCGCGACGAGCTGGGCGCCCAGGGGCAGCACGATCGCGGGGAACCCGGTGATCTCCCGCGAGGGCCGCGCCCCCGCGGGGGGGTGCATGGCGCCGACGGCGAACGCGAGCGCGCCCGCGCTCCAGAGGAAGTCGTAGGGACCGTCGTGGGCCACGACGTCCGCGGCGGTCAGGGCGTACGCGGAGTCGGCGACGGTCAGGCACAGCAGCCCGAGACCGACCCAGGGCCAGCTGCCCACCAGCCGCCAGGAGATCAGCGGCAGGGTGCCGAGCAGCCCGCCGAACAGCAGCACGTCGCCGAGCGGGTAGGCCACGGTGATGAACTGGCCGAGGGGGTCGATCGGCGCCGCCGCGGCCACCGGGACGATCACCAGCAGGACACCCGGCGTCGCGACGATGAGCACCAGGACGAAGCCGTCGAGCCAGCGGTGCCACGGGACGTCGATCACCCGGGCCCGCACCATGAACACCAGGCCGGCCATGAACATCGGATAGGTCGCCAGGTAGAGCGGGTCGGTGGGGTTCGGGGTGGGGACGTCGCCGCCGCCCGAGTAGAGCACGCTCCAGATGATCTCGGCGACACCGAAGACCACCAGCGCCGTGGTGAAGCAGTACCACGCCCGCCGCGCCGGCCCCGGGGGTCTCAGGCGGGCGCCCCACAGGCAGACCCCGGCCGAGGCCAGGATGAGCGCCGAGTGCAGCCAGTCGTCGACGAGCGGCAGGTCGGAGGTGTGGGGCCCGACCGCCCGGATCTGGTGAGTGGCCTCCACCACCAGGCCGGCGAGCAGGGCGACGCCGAGGACGCGCTGTCGCGTCCGGACAGTCCACACAGTGGCCCCCCTCCGCGGCGTCGGTCCTGCTTACCGTCCCGACGCCGCGGAGGGAATCAGCCGACCAGCGGCGGGACCTGCTCGTGGAACGCGGTGGCCCCCTGGAAGGCGGCCGCGGCGCGCAGCAGCGTCGCCTCCTCGAACGGCCGCCCGATCAGCTGCAGGCCGATCGGGAGACCGTCGGGGTCGAAACCGCACGGCACGCTGATCGCCGGGAGCCCGGTCAGCGACGGCAGCCCCGTGAACTGCATGATCGCCGAGAGCATGTCCTCCGGGGCGCCCGGATCGATCTCCACGGTGACCTCGCCGAGCGGGGTGGCCGTGAACGGCAGCGTCGGGCATACCAGCACCTCGGCGTGCGCGAGCGCCGCCAGCGTCTGCCGCCGCAGCAGCGCCCGGTAGCGCTGGGC
Organism: Actinomycetospora flava; assembly: GCF_037400335.1. Lineage (NCBI taxonomy): Bacteria > Bacillati > Actinomycetota > Actinomycetes > Pseudonocardiales > Pseudonocardiaceae > Actinomycetospora > Actinomycetospora flava. The sequence continues at coordinate 34,083 of NZ_JBBEGM010000019.1, read as the reverse complement.
CTGCAGGTACTGCGTCGCGAGCAGCAGCTCGCCCGCCTCGAGCAGCAGGCGCACGTCCTCGCCGTAGTCGTCGGGACGCTCCCGCAGCCAGCGCTGGTGGTAGGTGCTCGGCTCCGCCGCCTCGACGGTGAGCTGGGCGGAGATGTTGCCCTCGATGTCGTCGACGGCGACGTCCACGGCGCGCGCGCCGACCGAGGCGAACACCCCGAGCGCCTCGCGCACCGCCTTGTCCACGGCCGGCTGCAGGTGGTGCAGCGAGTAGCCCTCGATGACCCCGAGCCGTATCCCGTCGACGCCGCGGGCGAGCGCGCCCACGTAGTCGGCGACGGGGTGCTCGACCGAGCCGGCGTCGTCGGGGTCGGGGCCCGCGAGCACCGAGAACAGCAGCGCGCAGTCCGCCGCCGTCCGGGCCATCGGGCCGACGGTGTCCATGCTCCAGGCCAGCGGCACCACGCCGGCGTTGCTCACCCGCCCGATCGTCGGCCGCAGCCCCGTGACGCCGTTGAGCGCCGAGGGCAGCCGCACCGAGCCGCCGGTGTCGGTGCCGAGCGCGGCGGCGCAGGCGCGGGTGGCGACGGCGACCCCGGAGCCGCCGCTCGAGCCGCCCGGCATGCGCGAGGTGTCCCAGGGGTTGGTGACGAACCCGTAGTGCGGGTTCGCCGAGGTCCCGCCCCAGGCGAACTCGTGCATGTTCGTCTTGCCGACGACGATCGCGCCCGCCGCGCGGAGGCGGCGGACCACGGTGGCGTCGGCGGCGGGCCGGTGGTCGGCGAGCACCCTGCTGCCCGCCGTGGTGACCTCGCCCGCGACGTCGATGTTGTCCTTGAGCGCGATCGGCAGCCCGTGCAGGGGGCCGATCCGGTGGCCCGCGTCGATCATCGTCTTGCTGGCGCGGGCGACCTCGAGGGCCTGCTCCCCGGCCACCGAGATGTACGCGTGCGTCCCCTCGATCGCCGCGATCCGCTCGAGCGTCGCCTCCATGAGGGCCACCGGCGAGAGCTCCCGGGCGGCGACGAGGTCGGCCGAGTCGGTCAGGGTGCGGTCGAGCAGCTCGCTCACGGGACCACCGGCCCGAAGACCGTCGCGGGCGCCAGGTCCCGCACCTCCTCGGCCTGCATCCGCGCGCTCAGCGCGTTCGCGGCGGGCACCCACGCGCCGAGCAGGTCGGCGACCGCCGCGGCGCGGTCCTCGCCGAGGGGGAGCCCGGCGAGGACCGCGGCCGCGGTGACGGCGTCGGCGTTCATGCGCCCGGCACCACGGCCACCGGCTCCAGCACGGCGTGGTGGTGGTCGGTCGTCGGGGGCTGGTCGAGGATCTCCTGCGTCCGGGAGGCGAGCTCGTCGCCGGTCAGCCATCCCTTGCTCTGCGCGAGCTCGCCGAGGGCGGCCAGCCAGCGCTCGTAGTAGCTCCACCCCGACAGGTCCGCCTGCGCGGCCTCCCAGCGCCGGATGGCGGCGACGAGCTCGGCCTGGAACTCCTCCCACGGGAACCCGAGCTGCTCGTGGAGCGCGACGGTCATCGCGAACGCGCGGATCTCCCAGGCCTTGTCGAACGCCATCTCACCGTCGTGGCGGGGAATCCGGTCGTTGAACGGCAGCACGTCGACCAGCGAGTCGACGCGGGGCTTGGTCTCCGGCGCGGGGCGCTCGTTCATCGTCCGCACGGTCACGCCCCCGGCGTCTTCACGTCGCCGACGCCGATCAGCGCGTCGCGGGTGACCAGCTCGGCGAGCTGCTCCTCGCTCCAGCCGTCGGTGCCCTCGGGGCGCATCGGGAGCACCCAGTAGCGCAGCTCGGCGCTGGAGTCCCACACGCGGATCTCGACGCTGTCGGGGAGGTCGAGCCCGAACTCCTTCATGACGCCGCGGGGGTCGCGGACGGCGCGGGAGCGGTAGGCCGGGTACTTGTACCAGTTCGGCGGCAGCCCGAGGACCGGCCACGGGTAGCAGGAGCAGAGGGTGCAGACGACCAGGTGGTGGACCTCCGGGGTGTTCTCGAGGACGGTCATCTCCTCGCCCTGCATGCCCCCGAAGCCGAGCTCCTTGCAGGCCTCGGTGGCGTCGGCGAGCAGGCGCGCCCGGAACTCCGGGTCGGTCCACGCCCTGGCGACGATCGACGCCCCGATCTGCGGGCCGACCTCGTTCTCGTAGACCGACGACATGTAGTCGATCGCGTCGGAGCCGATGAGGCCCTTCTCGACGAGGATCGCCTCCATGGCCTTCGCGCGCGCCGCGAGCTCCGCGTCGCTGTGCATCGTGAGGCCCTCGACGGGGTGGATCTTGTGCTCGGCAGACATCGTCATGGCGGTGTGCGGTCCCTTCAGCTCTGGTCGGGGGTGGTCAGGTACGGCTCCCACAGGTCGATGTGGACGACCGTGTTGGCGCTCCCGGCCTCCGAGCCCCACAGCTCCTCGGCGGTGAACCGGACCGTGTAGAGGTGCTCGGGGTTCTCGCCCGCACCGGTGGCGTGGGTGTCGGGGTAGACGTAGGCGCCGTGGGCGTGGGTGATCACGCCGACGTGCCCGCGGACGTAGGAGGCCCGCCGGGTGTGGGTGGTCGACGCGTCGGGGCGCACGCGCACGGTGTCGCCGACCGCGAACGCCGGCGCGGCCTCGACCTCGCGGCGGTAGTCGTCCCCGCCCGCGATGAGCCCCTTGAGCGCGTCGACCAGCTCGGGCTTCGACGCCTTCGGCGCCTCCTCCTCGGGGTGGGCGAGGTAGTGCTGCGTGCGCTGCTCGAGGTCGTCGAGATCGAAGATCCCGGCGGCGGTGCCGTGGAGCACCATCGAGTGCATCCAGTGCTCGTAGTAGCGCGAGGTCAGGTACTCGGCGGCCGGGATCTGCTCCATCCCGGAGCGGAAGCTGTCGAGGTTGAACGCGCCGGCCATCGCCATCGCCGGGAACATCGTCAGCACCGACTTCTCCCACGCGGAGCCGAACACCGGCTCCTCGTCGGGATGGGTCACGGGGCCGTGGCCCTGCTTGCCGCCGAGGTCGTGGATGCCGTCCATGGGGATCCTTCCGGTTGGGTCGGGCGGGCTCAGGCGGGGACGGAGGCCGGGGTCGACGAGGCGGCGGGGGAGGGGAAGCCGCCGACGGCCTGCTCGAGGACGTGCGCGACGCGCAGCACGGTGGCGTCGTCGAACGGCCGGCCGACGATCATCATCCCGACGGGCAGGCCGTCGGCGAGGCCCGCGGGCACCGAGCACGCGGGGTGGCCGGTGACGTCGAACGGGGCGGTGTTGGCGAGCATCTCGAGCGCGCGGCCGAGCACCTCGGTCGTCGAGGCGGAGGACCGGTCGGGCCGCACGGTCGCGCGCATCGGCAGGGTCGGCAGCACCAGCACGTCGACGTCGGCGAGCGCGGCGTCGTAGGCGGCGGCGAGCTTCGGCGCGAGGTTCTGCGCCATCGCGTAGTGCCGGCCGTGTGTGGTGTCGAGGCCGTACTTCCCGGCGAGCAGCACCAGCTTGACGGTGTCGGCGAAGCGGCTGCCGTCCTCGGTCCACCGGGCGCCGTAGTGGTCCATGACCTCCGGGTCGTAGAGGCCCTTCCAGTTCAGGCCGTACCCGTAGGTGTCGATCATCTGGGACGCGGCGCCCTCGGTGGCGATGACATCCCAGATCTTCGGCCCGTGGAGGTGCCACGGCACCGACACCTCCGACACCGCGAGGCCCGCGCCGGCGAGGGTGTCCACCGCGGCGCGCACGGTGTCGTCGACGGCCGCCTCGGACTCGGGCAGCCCGAAGCCCTCGCGCAGGACGCCGACCCGGAGGCCCTCGGCGCCGGCGGCCAGCGCGGCGAGGTAGTCCTGGGGCACGAGGTCGCGGGGCTGGCGCGGGTCGTGGCCGTCGGGCCCGGCGATCACCGAGAGCATGAGCGCCGCGTCGTGCACGGTGCGGGTCATCGGGCCGACGTGGTCGACGGTGTACTCGATGGGGAACGCGCCGGTGTAGGGCACGAGGCCCCAGGTCGGCTTGTGCCCGACCAGCCCGCAGTTGGCGGCCGGGATGCGGATCGAGCCGCCCTGGTCGCCGCCGGTCGCCATGTCGACGACGCCGCCCGCGACGAGCGCGCCGCTGCCGCTCGACGAGCCGCCGGCGCTGCGGGTGGTGTCCCAGGGGTTCTCGACGTCGCCGCTCGCGGCGGTGATCGAGGCGCCCGCGAAGCAGAGGTCCTCGCACACCGCCTTGCCGGCGACCGTGGCGCCGGCGGCGAGCAGCCGGGCGACCACGGTGGCGTCGGTGGCCGGGACGTAGCCCTCGACCGTCGCGGAGCCGTTGGTCATCGGGACCCCGGCGACGGCGGTGTTGTCCTTGATCGCGACGGTGCGCCCGGCGAGCGGGCCGCCCTCGGCCCCGGTGATCGACGTCTGCGCGTACCAGGCGTTGTACGGGTTGTCGGCCGGATCGGGACGCGACCAGGCCCGCTCCGGCGCCACGGGGGCGTCGGCGGCGTAGAGCTCCGCGACGGCGTCCCACGACCCCAGCAGACCGGTCACGGCCGGGAGGAACTCGTCGATCTTCTCCGGCGACAGGCCGAGGCGGTAGCCGGCGGCCACGCCCGCGAGGGCGTCGTGATCGGGGACGGGCAGAGGCATGGACGCTCCTGGGTGACGGACCGGGCCCGGACGCAGAGACCGTAGGAAGTCCCGGGAAAACACGTCAACACTCAGCGACGCATCCACATGTTTCGATCGCGTGACGGACCGTTCATGGATCCGCCGGGACCGCGGGTCAGCGGCCGGCGACGGCGTCGACGATCTCCAGCCCGCCCGGGCCGACCTCGGCGACGTAGAGGCGCGGGGCGACGAGGTCGCGGGAGCCGATGGTCTCCTCGCGCGGGGCGGGGATCCGGCGGGCGAGCGCGGCGGCGTGCGCGGACGGACCGCCGTCGGGGTCGGTGTGCAGCACGCGGGCGTAGCGGTGGATCGCCTCGTAGATCGGCTCCGAGAGCGCCGTGACCGGCGGCGCCCAGGAGCCGTAGGCGTCCCGGTAACGCGCGAGCAGGCCGTCGTTGCCGGCGAGCGGGTTGTCCTCGAAGTAGCCCAGGGCGGTCTGCAGGCCGGCGGCCGCGCGCGGGCCGATGTGGGCGAGCGTGGACTCCTCGAGCACCAGCGACACCGTCCGCACCGAGCGGCGCAGCCCCGCGGCCTCGCTCTGGCGCTCGAACGCGACCTCGTCGGCCCCGACGAGCGAGCTGAGGACCAGGTCGGCGCCCGACCGCGCGATGCGCTCGATGGTGCCGGTGAAGTCGGTGGTGCCCAGCGGGGTGAGGTCCTCGCCCGCGACGTGGCCGCCGGCGTCGGCCACCGCCCGGCGCGCGGACGCGTGCGCGCCGTGGGACCAGACGTAGCTCTGCCCGACGAGGAACCAGCGCCGGGCGTCGGCGCGGCGCATCGCGGGCGCGACGAGCGCGTCGAGCTGGGCCTGCGGGCGCTCCCCGAAGCGGACGGCGGTGGGGGAGTCGCCGCCGCCCTCGTTGATGACGGTGTGCACGACCAGGACACCGCGCCCGTCGAGCACGCGGCGCACGGCGTCGAAGCTCGCCGAGGTGGCGTTGACGAACACCGCCCGGCACCCGAGCCGCGCCATCCGCTCGGCCTCGACGCCCGCCTGCTCGGCGTCGGTGGCGTCGTCCGCGGTGAGGAGCTGCACCCGGTGGCCGGCGACGCCGCCGTCGGCGTTGATCTCGTCGACGGCGAGCCGCGCCATCAGCTCGGCGGACATCGAGTAGACCGCGCCCGGCCCCGACGCGGTGGTGATCGCCCCGAGGCGCACGGCGCCGTCGTCCGGCGGCTCGGGCAGCGGGACGCCGCGGCGGTGCAGCAGCCACTCCACGCCCTCCGGGGGCACGCTCGCCCGCACCTGCACCCGGGTGCCGCGGGACCCGGCGGGCGTGAACCGCAGGCTCAGCCGCCCGCGCCAGGGCTGGGTGTGCTCGATCTCGACGGCCGCCGACGGCACGACCCTGGTGATCCGGCCGAGGACGTCGACCCCGCGCGTGCCGCCCCGCTCGTCCAGCGGCAGCCGCATCGACACGACCGCGCCGGGGGCGACGCTGTCGCAGCGCGCGCCGAACAGCCAGCCCTCGCCGCGGGGCGACCCGAACAGCGCGAACGCCTCGGGGGGAGCGAGCGCCACCGTCCGCTCGGCCGCCACGGTCGTGTGCATCGGCGATCCGGCTCCGCTTCCTAGCCGGTGTCGCGCCCGCGCTCCCCCGGCTCTGCGTTCGCGGCGGGGGCCGGGGCGTCGTCGATGTCGTCGACGGCCTGCCGCATGATCGATTGCAGGTACACGAAGGCGTCGCGCACGGCGCCGTCGGTGTCGAGCGAATAGTAGCGATTCCGGCCCTCGCGACGCTCCCGCACGATCCCCGACGTGCGCAGGAGCCGCAGGTGGCTGGACACGGTGGTGCGACCGACCGTGCCGACGCGCTCGGCGAGCCGGTTGACCGAGAGCTCGCCCTCCTCGCCCAGCACGCTGAGGATGCGCCGCCGCACCCGGTCGGAGAGGGCGTCGAACGCGAGGTCCTCCTTCGGGTCCACCCACGGACCGTAGCACCGGTCGACGGTTGTCGACATCTGCGCGCACCACGGGTCGCCGTAGATTCGGGAGCCGTGAGCGTGCGCCGGATCGCCCCTGACGACGTCCCGACCGTCACCGCCCTCGTGCACGAGCTGGCGCGCTACGAGAAGGCCGCCGACCAGTGCCGGCTCAGGCCCGACCAGCTCGCGACGGCGCTGTTCGGCGAGCACCCGCACCTGTTCGGGCACGTCGCCGAGCAGGACGGCGAGGTGGTCGGCTGCGCGCTCTGGTTCCTCAATTACTCGACCTGGGACGGCGTGCACGGCATCTACCTCGAGGACCTTGTCGTGCGCGCCGACCGGCGCGGCGGCGGCCACGGGAAGGCCCTGCTGGTCGAGCTCGCCGCCGAGTGCGAGCGGCAGGGGTACTCACGCCTGCAGTGGTGGGTGCTCGACTGGAACTCCCCGACGATCGACTTCTACCGGTCGCTCGGTGCGGAGGCGATGGACGAATGGGTCGTCCACCGCGTCTCCGGGACGCCGCTGACGGCGCTGGCGGCGCTGGCCCGGGCCGGGAGCTGACTCAGATCGCGACGGCCAGCAGGGAGGCCACTGCCCGTCGAGGACGCCGTCGAGGACCCCGGCGGGCACCCCCGTCGTGCCCACCGCCGTGCGCAGGGCGTCGGTGCCGGCCCGCCGCGTCGAGAGCGCCGCGGCCAGGTCCGTCAGCGAGGTCCCGGAGCGGCGCACGGGCACGCCGTAGCGCGCGGCGAGGCGGGTGCAGGTCTCGCGGTCGACGTCGGGGACCCCCCGAACGGCCTGAGCTGCTGCGAGGTCGAGCGCATCCATCGCCTGTCCACCCCCGCCCCGGCGACCGGCGTCGTCCTCGGCGGGGCGCGGGGCAAGGCATGTGGAGTCGACCTTCCTGCCCGCTATCGTGTGACGGCGAGTGACCCACGACGCGCGATGCGAGGGATCGAACCGATGGCCGTCTCGAGGACCGGTGACGGTCGCGCCCCCGCGGACGTCGACACGAGCGTGGCGAGCATCGCCCGCGTGTACGACTACGCGCTGGGCGGCAAGGACCACTACGAGGCCGACCGGCAGACCATCGAGGCGGTCCGCAAGGTCGCCCCCGAGGTGCCGCTCCTGGCCGTCGACAACCGGGCGTTCCTCATCCGGGCGCTGCGGTTCCTGGCCACACAGACCGACGTCACCCAGTTCCTCGACCTCGGGTCCGGGCTCCCGACCGCGGAGAACACCCACCAGGTGGTGCAGCGCCTGCGCCCCGAGGCGCGCGTGGTCTATGTGGACAACGACCCGTCGGTGGTCGCGCACGGGCGCGCGCTGCTCGAGGACAACGAGTTCACGATGTTCAGCCCGGCGGACATCTTCGACCCGCGCAGCGTCCTCGAGGACCCCGCGATCCGGAAGTTCCTGGACTTCGGCGAGCCGATCGCCCTGATCCAGAACGGCACGCTGCACCACTACGACGACCCCGCGCGCACGCCGCAGAGCATCATGAAGGAGTACGTCGAGGCCCTTCCCTCGGGCTCGTTCGTGGTGCTCGCGCACTTCTTCGACCCGGAGGACGACGACAGCGCGCTCGCCCGCCGCATGGAGGACGTGTTCGTGCACAGCCCCATGGGCAGCGGCGTGTTCCGGACGCGGGACGAGATCCAGGCGATGTTCCCCGGCCTCGAGATGGTCGATCCCGGGCTCGTGGTCTGCGCGAGCTGGTGGCCGGACGGCCCGCTGCTCAAGCCCCTCGCGGCCGTCCAGCGCTGCATCGCGGGCGGTGTCGGGCGCAAGCCCTGACGGCTGGAGGCGCTGCGCGCGGAGACGGCCTCCGGGCGCGGGTCAGCGCGGCTGGATCTCCCCCATCGGGCCGAAGCCGTCGTGCGGGGTGTCGATGTAGAGGATCTGCGGCTGCGCCGAGACGAGGTCGGGAGCGCGGTCGAAGAAGTTCTTCACGTACGGCTGGGCCACGTGGGTCGCGCCCGCGTCGGCGTCCCGGAAGCCCTCGATGCACACGAACTCGTTCTCGTCGGTCAGGCTGCGCGAGAACTTGAAGAACAGGCAGCCCTCCTCGCTGTTGACGTCCTTCGCGTAGGAGTCGGCGAGCGCCAGCCAGTCGTCCATCTTCTCGGGGCGGATCGGCATGACGATGTTGATGAGGATCATCTCGGCTCCCACGAGGTCGACAGCGGCCCGGCCATCGTCGTGAGGTCCACGACCCCGGGTCAAGATCGGCTCGTCAGGTGCAGAAAGCCGTCACCGCGCGGTCGCGTGCAGCAGCACCGTCTCGACGTCGCCGCTGTCCATGAGCCGGCCCAGGACCTCCTCCTGGTGGTGGGCCTGGCGCCACTGCGGGTGGTCGCCGTGGTCGCGGCGCACGATCTCGTCGACCGCGTCGGCGCGCGCGACCCAGTCCTCCGGCGCGCCGGGCAGCGCCGCGCCGTCGACCTCGTCGTCGATGCGGAAGCCGCTGGCGGCCAGGTCGGCGCGCAGCGAGTCGCGTGTCGGGAACTCGTTGCCCTCCGGCGACTCGGACAGGGGCCGGTCGGCGACGAGGACCAGCAGGCCGAGCCGCCCGCCCGGGCGCAGGACGCGGTGGAGCTCGGTGAGCACCTCGCGCTTCTCGGACGTCGTGCACAGCACCCCGAGCAACCACGCCGCCGCCACCGAGTCGTCGGGCAGCGGGAGGTCCTGGGACCAGGCGGCGACGCTGGGCAGGTCGAACAGCCGCCGGGCGGCCGCGGCGGCGTGGGTCATCGGCTCGGCGAGCAGCGCGGGGCCGCGCCAGCGGTCGTGGAGGTAGCCGGTCAGCCAGGCCGCGGGACCGCCGAGCCCCGCGCCCGCGTCGAGGAACGGGTCGTCGCCGGAGAGGCCGAGGCCCTCCGCGAGCCAGGCGAGCTCGGGCGGCGACCCGCTGCCGCGGCAGGCGGCCGGGATGGCGTGCGCCTGGCCCAGCTCGGCGACCGCCTGCTCGGTCCACGCGGCGACCGTGTCGAACTCGGCCACCATCGGGGTCGTCTCGCTGGTCGTCTCGCTCATCGGACCGCCTTCCGCACGCGCCGTGCGATCTCGGCCTGCACCTCGGCGGCCTCGACGTGGCCGGCCGAGGAGGCACGGCCGGACAGGTTGACCCCGACGACGCCGGGCACCGCGAGCAGCGCCTCGGCCTCCTCGACGGCGGCGTCGATGCCGGCCGCGACCGGGTCGGGAGAGCCCAGGACCGCGGCGACCCGCACGGGGTCCATCGCGAGGCCCGGGAAGGCGAGCAGCGAGTCGGCCGCCGCCTCGTCGGTGTAGACGGCGACCGCCCCGAGGACCGGCAGGTCGGCGCCGTGCCGGCGGGCGTCGCGCAGGAAGTCGTCGAGCTCGGCGGGCGCGGCGACGTGGTTGGACACCGCCAGCGAGGCGCCCGCCCGCTGCTTCTCGGCGAGCACCCGCACCCGGGCCTCCCGGGGCGGCGCGGACGGCGTGATCGCGACCGTCGCGGCGAGCCCGGAGGTCGCGGCGAGGTGGGTCAGGCGGGTGGCGTCGAGGTCGAAGACCTGCGTGACGCCGGGCCGCACGTCGGGGCCGCGGATGTCGCCGGTGACGCAGAGCGCGCCCTCGACACCCAGCGCGGCGAGCCCGGCGAGCTCCTGCTCGAGCACGACGCGGTTGCGGTCCCGGCAGGTCAGCGTCATCCAGGGGTGCGCGCCGACCGCCCGCAGCTGGGCCGCCACGAACGTCGGGGGGAAGGTCGGCTGGTGATGGATGTCGCCCGAGAGCACCGCGTCCGACACCGGCGCGACGATCTCCGCGGCCGTCGTCAGGGCCTCGAGATCGAACGAGGGCACGCTGAGGTCGGTGAGCACGACCGGTGCCTCCCGGGACCGGGCCAGCAGCCCGTCGGGGGCGGTCGACCGCCGGGTCCCGACGGCCGAGCCGGGCCACGGGTGCACCGGCGCCGGATCGTGGGCGTCGGCCCACGGGCAGGGGATCGCGGCGTCGAGCTCGCAGCCCCCCGTGTCGCGGACCCCGCCGCAGGGGCCGAACACCATCCGCTTGGGGCAGCCCTCGGTGGTGGAGCTGTCGACGTTCATCGGTGCGCGATGCCCGATCCGCGGCGTCCGGCAAACGGTGACCTGGCACGCGCTGCGAGGCACGTGGCACGCGTCGTCAGTCCGGCCCCGGATCCGTCCGCCACGCTCGTCGCACCGAGACCGAGGAGGACCCATGGCCCAGGTGGTGCGTGCGGCGGCGGTGCAGGCCGAGCCGCGGTGGCTGGAGCTGGAGGCCGGCGTCGAGCAGGTGATCTCCTACATCGCCGACGCCGCCGCCCGCGGCGCGCAGCTCGTCGCCTTCCCGGAGACGTTCGTCCCGGGCTACCCGTGGTGGATCTGGCTGGACTCGCCGGCCGCGGGCATGGCGTTCGTGCCCCGCTACGCCGAGAACTCGATGACCCGCGACGGCCAGGAGATGCGCCGGATCGCCGCGGCGGCGGCCGAGCACCGCATCCACGTCGTGCTCGGGTTCAGCGAGCGCGCCGGCGGCAGCCTCTACATGTCGCAGGCGCTGATCTCCGACGCCGGCGAGGTCGTCGGCGTGCGCCGCAAGCTCAAGCCGACCCACGTCGAGCGCTCGGTGTTCGGGGAGGGCGACGGCAGCGACATCCAGGTCCACGACACCGCGCTGGGCCGGGTCGGCGCGCTGAACTGCTGGGAGCACTTCCAGCCGCTGACGAAGTACGCGATGTACTCGCTCGGCGAGCAGATCCACGTCGGGGCGTGGCCCAGCTTCTCGGTCTACCGCGGCGCCGCGCAGGCCCTGGGCCCGGAGGTCAACAACGCCGCGAGCCTCGTCTACGCCGTCGAGGGGCAGACGTTCGTCGTGGCCCCGTGTGCGGTGGTGGGCCGGGCCGGGCACGACCTGTGGTGCGACACCGACCTCAAACGCCAGCTCCTGCTGCAGGGCGGCGGCTTCGCGCGCATCTTCGGCCCCGAGGGCAGCCCGCTGGGCGGGGACCTGGCCGAGACCGAGGAGGGCCTGGTGATCGCCGATCTGGACTTCTCGATGATCGCCATCGCGAAGTCGGCCGCCGACCCGGTCGGGCACTACTCGCGCCCCGACGTGCTGCGCCTGCTCATCAACCGTGCGCCGACGCCGGTCGTCGTCGAGCGGGAGACGACGATGCCCGGGTTCGTCGACGCCGACCGGCTCAGCCCCGCGGAGTAGGGCAACCTCCCGGGGTGTGACGGCGACGGATCGGGCGACGGAGCGGGGATCGAGCGTCGGGATCGCGACGATCGGCGCGGTCGGCGGGGTGGTCGGCGGCCTGATCGGCGGGGGCGCCGGGGTGCTGTACGTCCCGGCGCTCGACCGCTTCACGGCGATGAGCCGGGCCCGTGTGCACGGCACCTCGACGATCGCCCAGATCGGCCTCTGCGTGGCCGGGGTCGCCGCGTACGCCGTCGGCGGCGGGGCGATCGACCTGCGCGTCGGCATCCCGATGATGATCGGAGGGACGCTCGGCGGGTTCCTCGGGCCGTGGCTGCTCGCGCGCAGCAGCGAGATCGTGCTGCGGGTGCTGCTGATCGCGATCCTGGTGCTCACCGCGGCGAAGTTCGCGGTCGACGCCTTCGGCCCGCCGCTGTTCACCCACGCGCTGGTGTCGCCCGGGCTGCTGGCGAACCCGTGGTTCCTCGTGCCGACGGCGATCGCGGTCGGCGTGGTGGTCGGGGCCTGGGCGGGCGCCATGGGGCTGGGCGGCGGGCTGCTCGCCGTGCCGGCGATGGTGCTGCTGTTCGGGGTCGAGCTGCACGTCGCGGCCGGGACCTCGCTGCTGATGTTCATCCCGAACTCGGTGGTCGGCTCCTGGGTGCACATCCGCCAGGGCACCGCGTCCGCGCGCTGGGGCTGGCTGCTGGGGCTGGCCTCCGTGCCCGGCGTGATCACCGGGGCCCTGCTCGGGCTCGCGCTGGACACCGAGGTGCTCGGGCTGGTGTTCGGGACGTTCGCGCTGCTCATGGCCGTGCGGGAGATCGTGGCGCTGGCCCGTGGGCGGGGTCGGCACGCGTGACGTAGAAACGATGCCGTGCACTACGCGGCGATCGGCGACAGCTTCACCGAGGGCGTGGGCGACGAGCAGCCGGACGGGTCGACCCGCGGCTGGGCGGACCTCGTCGCGGCGGGCCTGGCGCGGACGCGGGGCGAGCCCGTCGGGTACGCGAACCTGGCCGTGCGCGGGCGCCTGCTCGCCCCGATCGTCACCGACCAGCTCGACGCCGCCCTCGCGCTCGACCCGGCGCCGACGCTGCTGACCCTCAACGGCGGCGGCAACGACATGCTGCGCCGGCACATCGAGGCGCCCGACCTGGTCGCGCTCACCGAGACCGCCGTGCAGCGCTGCGCCGACGCCGGCGTGCGCCTCGTGCTCATCTCGGGGGCCGACCCGTCGGCGCGGCTCCCGCTCGGCGGGGTCGTGCACCGCCGCGGCGAGGAGCTCACCGCGGGGATCGCCGAGCTCGCGACGCGGTACGGGACCGACTTCGTCGACGTCTTCCACGACGCCGAGATCCGCCGGCCCGCCTACTGGTCGGCCGACCGGCTGCACCTGGGCCCGACGGGGCACCGGCGGGTGGCCTCGTTGATCCTGGCGGCGCTCGGGGAGGGGCCGGCGCCCGGGGCCGGTGCTGCGGACGGGCCGCGCCGGAGCCCGCTCGACGAGCTGCGCTACTACCGCGAGCACGTGGTCCCGTGGGTGGGCCGGCGGCTGCGGGGCCACTCGTCGGGCGACGGCCGCGACGGCAAGCACGTCTCCTGGGTGACGGTGCCGCCCCCCGAGCGGACGTCGGTCTGATGGCGCGCGGCCAGGTGCCGATCCCCGGCGGCTCCTTCGTCATGGGCGACCACCACGGCGACGGCGACCCCGCCGACGGCGAGCGCCCGCTGCACCGGGTCACGGTGTCGCCGTTCGCGATGGACGCCACCACGGTCACCAACGCCGCGTTCGCGCGGTTCGTCAAGGACACCGGCTTCGTCACCGACGCCGAGCGCTGGGGCTCGTCGGCCGTGTTCCACCTGGCGTTCACCGGGGACCGCTCCGACGTCCTGACCAGCGTCGACGGTGCCCCCTGGTGGCTCGCGGTGCGCGACGCGTGCTGGCGGCGCCCCGAGGGGCCGGGCTCGTCGATCGGCGACCGTGCGAACCACCCCGTCGTGCACGTGTCGTGGGACGACGCGACCGCCTACTGCGCGTGGGCCGGCAAGCGCCTGCCGACCGAGGCGGAGTGGGAGTACGCCGCCCGCGGCGGGCTCGAGGGCGCGCGGTTCCCGTGGGGCGACACGATCGGCCCGAGATGGCCCCTCAACATCTGGCAGGGCCGGTTCCCGACCGAGAACACCCGCGACGACGGCTACCTGACGACCGCGCCGGTGAAGACGTACCGGGCCAACGGGCTCGGGCTGTGGCAGACCGTCGGCAACGTCTGGGAGTGGTGCGCCGACCGCTTCGCCGCCGACTGGTACGCCCGCTCCCCGGAGCAGGACCCGGTGGGGCCCGAGGAGGGCGCCGCGCGGGTCATGCGCGGCGGGTCGTACCTGTGCCACGACTCGTACTGCAACCGCTACCGCGTCGCGGCGCGCACCTCGAACACCCCGGAGTCGAGCTCGGGGAACCTCGGGTTCCGGTGTGCGGCGTCAGTGTGAGGCCAGGACGCGCCGACGGAGGCCGGTGTCGTCCTGCTCCCGGTGTGCCCCCGTGAGATCGATGCGCACCGTGTGCACCCTGCCGGTGAAGGCGTTGTCGCCCGCGGCGTAGTCGTCGCTGACCGGGGTGCCGAGGTCGACGCCGACGTCGAAGGTCTCGTCGAAGGAGAAGTAGTACGGGATCGTCGCGTCGATCCGGACCGCCCCGACCTCGCGCCCGTCGACCCGCAACGTCGCGACGCCGCCCCGGCCGACACCCCCGCCGTCGTACGCGAAGTCCATCCGCACCTCGTGCCGTCCTGCGCCCAGCGCCTCGCCGGCGCGGATCGTGTGCCGGCGCAGGCCGAAGTAGTTGTAGACGTAGCAGGCGCGGCCGTCGAGGACGTAGAGCGCCCAGCCCCCGAACCGCCCGCCCTGGGCGACGAGGACGCCCTCGCCCGGCGCGTCGATGTCCGCGATGACGGCGTGGGAGCGGTTCTTGACGTTCGGGGTGGTCTCCTCGATGAGCCGGCGCGTCGCGCCCCGGTAGGTGACCGACGTGCGGTCGCCGACGAGGTCGAGCCGGCCCGCGAGCTGCGGGTTCTCGCGCTCGGTGACGCGGTCGTCGAGGGGCAGGACCTGGTACTTCGCCGCCTCGACGAGGAACAGGTCGCGCAGCCGGGCGAGCGTCTCGGGGTGCTCGGCGGCGACGTCGTGGGCCTGGCTCGGGTCGACGGTGGTGTCGTAGAGCTCCCAGACGTCCTCGCGGAACGCGCCGCGACGCGCCGGCACCATCTCCCACGGGATGCCGTGACGGGTCACCGCCGTCCAGCCCTCGTGGTAGATGCCGCGGTTGCCGCACATCTCGAAGTACTGGGTGCGGCGGCGGCCGGGGGCGTCCGGGTCGCCGAATGTGTACCGCATGCTCGTGCCCTCGATGGGCTGCTGCGCGACACCGTCGACGCTGGTCGGGGCCACGACGCCCGCGCAGTCGAGGATCGTGGGCAGCACGTCGACGACGTGGTGGAACTGGTGGCGCAGGCCGCCGCCGTCGCTGATGCCGCGCGGCCAGTGCACGACCAGCCCGTCGCGGGTGCCGCCGAAGTGCGACGCGACCTGCTTGGTCCACTGGTAGGGCGTGTTCATCGCCAGCGCCCACCCGACCGGGGCGATGGGGTAGCTCGCCGGCCCGCCGATCTCGTCGAGGTGGCCGATCATGTCGGCCGGGTCGTCGACGACACCGTGCCCGAGGCGGTGCTCGACGTGCGTGCCCTCGATCCCGCCCTCGCCCGAGGCGCCGTTGTCGCCGAGCAGGTAGAGGAACAGCGTGTTGTCCAGCTCGCCGAGCGCCTCGAGCTCGGCGACGAACCGCGCGAGCTGGGTGTCGGCGTGCTCGGTGAACCCCGCGAACGTCTCCATGAACCGGGCGCCGAGGCGCCGGCGGTCGTCGTCGAGGTCGTCCCAGTGCGGCACGCCGTCCGGCCATCCGGAGAGCTCGGCGTCCTCGGGCACGACCCCGAGCGCCTTCTGCTGCTTCAGGGTCCGCTCGCGCAGCTCGTCCCAGCCGCCGTCGAACTCGCCGCGGTAGCGCTCCTGCCAGCCCGGGGCGACGTGCAGCGGGGCGTGCGAGGCCCCGAAGGCGACGTAGGTGAAGAACGGGCGGTCGGGAGTCATGGTCCGCTGGGTGTGCACCCAGTCGATCGCGCGGTCGACGAGGTCCTCGGAGAGGTGGTAGCCGTCCTCGGGCCGGCGGGTGGGCTCCACGGGCGTCGTGCCCTGGTAGAGCAGCGGGTACCAGTGGTTCATCTCGCAGGCCATGAAGCCGTAGAAGTGGTCGAACCCCTCGCCGGTGGGCCAGCGGTCGAACGGGCCGACGGGGCTGATCTCGGCCGGCGGGGTCTGGTGCCACTTGCCGAAGGCGGCGGTGCTGTAGCCGTTGCCCTGCAGCGTGCGCGCGAGCGTCGCCGCGCTGCGCGGGCGGAAGCCGGTGTAGCCGGGTGCGGAGGTCGCCATCTCCGTGGTGGCGCCCATGCCGACCGAGTGGTGGTTGCGTCCGGTCATCAGCGACTGGCGGGTCGGCGAGCACAGCGCGGTGACGTGGAAGCGCGTGTAGCGCAGGCCGTCGGCGGCGAGGCGGTCGGCGGTCGGCATCCGGCACGGGCCTCCGAAGGCGCTGGAGCTGCCGAAGCCGAGGTCGTCGAGCACCACGAGGACGACGTTGGGGGCGCCCGCGGGCGCGGCCGTCGGGCGCACCGGCTCGAACGCGCCCTGCTGCTCGTCGACACCTAGAGCGGTCACCACGTGCTGCCGGACGTCGGGTTCGGGCAGGACACGGCGGCCGTCCGGGATGCTCACGCCACCACCTTCCGTCGGGCCATCGTTCGTGTCCACTGGACGTCATCGCACAGGGGTGTTCAGCTCTCCTGTATGGAGCTGTCGCTGCGCCGGCTGCGGACGCTGCGCGAGGTGGCGCGCCGCGGCGGGGTCAACGCCGCCGCGGCGTCCCTGCACTACTCGCCGTCGGCGGTGTCGCAGCAGCTCGAGGCGCTGAGCACGGAGGTCGGCGCCGCGGTGCTCGAGCGGCGCGGGCGGGGGGTGCGGCTCACGCCGGTCGGCCGCGTGCTCATCGAGCACGCCGACGTCCTGCTGAGCGCCGAGCAGCGGGCGTGCGCGGCGGTCGAGGAGGCACGTCACACCCTGACCGCGCGGCTCGAGGTCGGCGTGTTCGCCGCGGCCGCCGCGTCGCTGCTGCCCGCCGCGATCGCCGACCTCGCCGCCCACCACCCGGGCATCACCCTGGACAGCTACGAGATCGACACCGACGACGCGGTCACCGACCTGCGCCACGGCCAGCTCGACCTCGCGCTCCTGCTCGACTACCCCGACGCCCCCGAGCCCTGGGCCGGCGACCTCGCCGTCGTCCCGCTGGGGCTCGACCGGATCCACCTCGCCGCCCCGGCCGACAGTCCCTACGCGCCCGGCGTCGACCTCGCCGGGCTCGCGCACGAGCACTGGATCATCTCGGGGCCGCGCACCTACTACGGGCGCGCCGTGCGCAGCGCCTGCCGCCGCGCCGGCTTCGACCCCGTCGTGCGCCACCACGTCGACGGCCTGGCCACGGCGCTGGCGATGGTCGCCGCCGGCCTGGGGGTCACGCTCGCCAGCGACCTCGGCCGCGTCTTCGCCCCGGCGGACGGCGTGCGCATCGTGCCGTTCGAGCAGCCGCTGCGCCGCACCATCGTCGTCGCGCACCTCCCGCACGCCGACGACCGCCCCACCGTCCGCGCGGTGATCGACGCCCTCACCCGCGCCGCCGCCGGCCAAGGCCTCGGCCCCGTCGACCCGGCCTGAGCGTGGAGATCGCTCAGGGCTGCGGCGCCACGAAGGTCCGCGCCGCGTACCCGAACCACTGGTCCCGGAAGGCGCGCGCCGCGAGGCTGACCGCCGCTTTCGGAACGATCGCGTCGAACCCGTGGTACGCGCCCGGGAACTCGCGGAACTCCACGGGCACCCCCGCGGCGCGCAGGTTCTCCACGTAGCGGACGGTCTCGTCGCGGAACGCCTCGATGTCGCCGACGTAGGTCATGGTCGGCGGCAGGCCCGCGTAGTCGGTGGCGCGCGCCGGCGCGGCGTACGCGGGCACGTCGTCGGTGCCCGCCAGGTCGCCGAGGTACATCCGCCAGGCCGAGCGGTTGGTGACCGCGTCCCAGATCGGGGCGTCGTTGTCGCGGGTGGAGTCGTTGTCGCCGCGGTCGTCGATCATCGGGTAGATCGGCATCTGGAACGCGACGGCGATCTCGCCGCGGTCGCGGGCCAGCAGCGTCGTCGCCGCGGTCAGCCCGCCGCCGGCGCTGGCGCCGCCGACGGCGATCTGGTCGGTCCGCGCCCCGAGCCGGTCGGCGTTCTCCCGCAGCCAGCGCAGCGCGGCGTAGCAGTCGTCGAGCGCCGCCGGGTAGGGCGCCTCGGTGCTCAGCCGGTAGTCGGGGGTGACGACGACGGCCCCGCTGCCGCCGATCAGCGCGCGGAAGCCGGACGCCTCGTACTCGGCGGCGCCGGTCGCGTAGCCACCGCCGTGGATCCACAGCAGGGCCGGTCCTGGTTCCGGGGTCGGCGCCGCCGACCGGTAGACGAACAGCCGCAGCGTCGACCCGTCCGGCCGGGTCACCAGCTCGATGTCGCGCGTGAGCCCGCGGGGGACGCGGCCGCGCAGCCAGGTGTCGACGACGGCGGGCACGGACATCCCGCGCCGCAGCTGCTCCTCCGACCGCGCAGCGAGCATCCGGCCCATCAGCGCGCCGCGCCGGCGCAGCTCCGGGTCGATCATGTCGCGACGAACCTGCATGCTGCTCTCCCATGAGTGCGCCGTGGACCGACCATGTCATCTGGTGGCAGGTCTACCCCTTGGGCTTCGTCGGCGCCGAGCGCGAGGCGCTGCCGCCGGGTGACGCTCCGCACCACCGCCTCGGGCGGCTCGAGCCCTGGCTCGACTACCTGCTCGAGCTCGGCTGCTCCGGGCTCGCGCTGGGCCCGGTGTTCGCCTCGGGCAGCCACGGCTACGACACCACCGACTTCTTCCGCATCGACCCGCGCCTCGGCGACGACGGCGACTTCGACCGCCTCGTCGAGGCGTGCCGGTCGCGGGGCATCCGGGTGCTGCTCGACGGCGTGTTCAACCACGTCGGCCGCGACTTCGAGCCCTTCCGGCGCGCCGAGCAGGGCGACCCCGAGGCGCGCCGCTGGTTCCGGTGGCACGGGAAGCACGGCGAGCACCCGGAGTTCTTCGAGGGCCACGACCTCCTCGTCGCCCTGGACCACGACGAGCCGGCCGTCCAGGAGCACGTCGGCGCGGTGATGCGGCACTGGCTCGGCCGCGGGGCGGACGGGTGGCGGCTGGACGCGGCCTACCAGGTGCCGCACGCGTTCTGGCGCGCGGTCCTGCCCGGCGTGCGCGCCGAGCACCCCGACGCGTGGTTCGTCGGCGAGGTCATCCACGGCGACTACGCCGCGTTCGTCACCGAGACCGGGCTCGACGCGGTGACCCAGTACGAGCTGTGGAAGGCGATCTGGAGCGCGCTCAACGACCGCAACTTCTACGAGCTCGCGCACGCGATCGAGCGGCACTCGGCGATGCTCGACACCTTCGCCCCGCAGACCTTCCTCGGCAACCACGACGTCACGCGCATCGCCAGCCGCCTCGAGAACGGCGAGCACCTGGGGCACGCTCTCGCGGTGCTGAT
The DNA here is from genome assembly GCF_037400335.1 of Actinomycetospora flava. NCBI lineage: Bacteria > Bacillati > Actinomycetota > Actinomycetes > Pseudonocardiales > Pseudonocardiaceae > Actinomycetospora > Actinomycetospora flava. The sequence goes on along the minus strand of NZ_JBBEGM010000019.1, from coordinate 14,646 downwards.
GGGCGTCGGCGGCGTTCCGACGATCTACGCCGGCGACGAGCAGGCGTTCACCGGGGTCAAGGAGGAGCACGAGTTCGGCGACGACGCGGTGCGCCCGCCGTTCCCCGACGACCCCGCCGGGCTCGCCCCGTTCGGCGCCCCGACCCGCGAGCTGCACCAGCGCCTCATCGGCGTCCGGCGGCGCCACCCGTGGCTCACCCGCGCCCGCACCGCCGTCGAGCACCTCGACAACACGACCCTCGCGCTGCGCAGCACCGGCCCCGACGAGGCGGTCGTCGTCCTGCTCTCCACCGACGACGAGCCCCGGCGGTTCCCGGACCTGCCGCACGGCGAGACGCTCGCGGAGGCCACGGGGACCGACGACCCCCTCCTGCTCCCGCCGCACACCTGGCGCATGCTCAGGGGATGAGCGCGATCTTCCCCGTCACGGCGCGCTCGGCGAACAGGCCGAGCACCGCGCCGGCCTCGTCGAGCGGGCGGCGGGCGGGCTCGGGCGGGTGCAGCTCGCCGCGGTCGACCCGCGCGAGCAGGTCGCCGATCAGCGCGGTCGCGTCCGGCGGCGAGGTGCGCGCCCAGTCGCCCCAGTCGACGCCGACCACGGTGCGGTTGCCGATGAGGACCCGGTTGGCGGGCAGGCGGGGGATCGCGCCCGCGGTGAAGCCGAGCACGGCGTAGCGCCCGAACGGCCGCAGCGCGCGCAGGGCGGGCTCGGCGGCGTCGCCGCCGACCGGGTCGATGACGACGTCGGCGCCGCCGTCGGTGTGCGCGCGGATCGCGTCCTTGAGCTGGTCGTAGCCGATCGCGTCCTCGGCCCCCGAGACCAGGGCCGCCCGCCGCTTGTCCTCGGTCGACGCCACCGCCAGCACCCGCGCCCCGAGCCCGCGGGCGACGTCGACCGCGGCGAGCCCGATCCCGCCGCCGGCGCCCAGCACCACGACGCGCTCGCCCGCGGCGATGGGCAGGCGGTGGGTGACGGCGAACAGCAGGGTGCTGTAGCTCTCGAGCGCGGTGGCCGCGACGGCGGCGTCGACGTCCTCCGACAGCGGCGCCACCTCCTCGGCGGGCACCACCACGTGGGACGCGTCGGCGCCGAACCCCATCATCAGCGCCGCGACCCGGCACCCGCCGAACCGCCGGTCGACGCCCTCCCCGACGGCCGCGATCCGCCCGGCGACCGCGCTGCCCGGCGTGAACGGCAGCTCGGGACGCAGCTGGTAGCCGCCGCGCACGATGAGCGCGTCGACGAAGCTGGCGCCGGCGGCCTCGACGGCGACGACGACCTGCCCCGGCCCGGGGGTGGGGTCGGGCTCCTCGACGACCTCGAGGTGATCGGTCGGCCCGAACTCGCGACACAGCACTCGGCGCACGGCGTCCGAACCTACGTCGCGCGCTCCAGCGGGGGCGTCGCGGGCGGCGTGCTGGTGTCGACGAGCTCCTTCATGAGGGCCCGCCGGACCTTCGGCTGCTGCGACAGCGCGACCGCCACGATCGTGAGCAGCACCCACATCGTCACGCTGCTGAGGACGACGAAGATCGCGGGCAGCACCGTCACGCCGGACCGCGCCGCCCACTGCTCCGCGGCGAACACGCGCACGATGAGCATGAGGTTCACGACATAGCCGAGCACGTAGGACACCGCGAAGACGATCGCGAACTGCTTGAGCGTGCCGTCCTTGCGCCGGTGCCAGATCGGCTCGTCGCGGATCGGCACGATCACCGAGGCGATGTTGCCGACGCCGAGCCACAGGACGATGAACGAGATCATCAGCGCGCAGGCCCGGAGGAACGCCTCCCAGCTCCCCGCCCGCCAGGACAGCAGGGCGCTGATCACGAACCCGATCGGCGCCACCAGGCAGATCAGCGCCAGGTTCTTGGTGATCAGGAGGTGCCAGAGCCGGGCGCCGCTCTCCAGCGCCGCGCGCACCCGCTCGCCGTCGAAGCTCATCGCGTTGAGGCACACCGCGCCGCCCATGACCACCGAGACCGCCCACAGCCCGAGGTAGGGCAGATACTGGGCCATCCGGTCCCACTGGAACAGGCGGATCACGCCGAGGTAGAGCAGCCCGAGCGCCAGGCTGATCGCGAGGCTCTTGAGCAGCGTGCGCGGCCTGCGCGTGAGCATGTAGCCGATCTCGCCGCGCAGGCCGTGCGCGAGCGCCGGTCCGTGGCGCCCGACCGCGGTGCGCCCGGCCAGCACGGCGTGGCCGTCCACGGCCGCGGCCCCGGGTTCGGCCTCGCCGGCGTCGATCCGCGCGAGGCGGGCGTCGAGCACGGCGAGGTGGGCCTCGATCAGGGCGAGCCGCGCCACGGAGACGGCGGCCGCGGCGTCGGCCTCGCTGCGGGCGGCGTCGGCGTAGGTCACCGCCTCGGGCGGCGGGGGCCCGTCCTCCGCGTGGTCCTCGGCGAGCAGCGCCGACCGCACCCGCAGACGCCGCTCGTCGCTCCCGGCGCCGAGCGGCTCCCGGCGCTCCGCGGTCCGCTGGTCGTCGAGGACCCGCCGGACGTGCCGGCGCAGCGCGTCGACGTCCGCGCGCTCCTTCCACTTCGAGGCCAGCGCCTCCCGCTCCGCGGCGCCGGCGCGTTCGACGAGCTCGGCGAGGTCATCGACGGCGGACACGGGAGCGACCTTCACGAGTCGCGGGTAGGGGGCGCCTCATCCGGAGCGGGTGAAGTGTCTAGGCGTGATCGGCGTGCCGCAGCTCCTCGCCGACCCGGCGCAGGTGGTGCTCGCCGGCCACGACCCGGCGCCGGCCGAACGGGCCCGGGCAGAACGGCTCCTCGTCGCGGAGCAGCTGGGCGGCGCGCTCCGCGAGCCAGGGCGGCTCGGCGAGCTCCAGCGACCCCGTCGCCGCCTCGCCCCACACCAGCCCGAGGGCCTGCGTCGACGCCGCGGCCAGCCGGTCGCGGTGGTCGGGGAAGAGGACGGAGTCAGCGCGGGACTGGAGCAGGTCGAGGTCGAGCGGGACCCGCCGCCCGTCGGACAGGGCGACGGCGGTCCCGCCGATGTAGACGTGCAGGTGCGGGCGCACCCCGTTGACGCGGGGGACGCGCTCCTCGACGACGTGCGCGAGGGCCAGCCGGGCCGGCTCGGGGCCGTCGGGCCCGTGGACGTACCCGACGGTCGCCTGCACCGCGCGGGCCGTGGTCGACGCCTCGTGGTCGTGAATCTTCCGCAACGCCGCCACCGGCGACGCGTGGCCGGTCGACTCGAGCATGGTCATGTACAGCGACAGGGAGAGCGGCACCGGGACGACGAGGTCGATCGCGTCGTCCGGTGGGAAGCCCGTGACCAGGTCGAACAGCCGGTCGGGACGCACCGGCGTGTCGGACGTCGACATCATCTCCGACCACCCCCGCGCAGTGACGCACACCACCGTACGGGGGCCGCGCCGATTCAGCGCGCCGAACGGTTGCCCACGGCCGGAGTGGCGAGCAGCTCGCGGGCGGCGGCGAGCAGCCCGTCCTGGTAGGCCGGGTCGGCCGCGCGGGAGGACCGGTCGCCGAAGCCGCGCCGGTAGTCCAGGACACCGCCGGACGGGCCGGTCGGGTTGAGGACGAGGCTCGCGAGCGTGGCGCCCGACTGCTCGGCCGTGAGGGCGAACGGCGCCAGCGCCACGAGCGGGGCGGCGAGCACCCGCAGCGCTCCCTGCTGCCACGCGGGCCGGGACCGGGCGAGGCCCGTGTCGGGCATCAGCCCGGGGTCGTAGCAGGTCCAGTGGGTCGCGGGGTACGCCCGCGCGTAGGCGCCGGTGAGCGCGGTGGTGTGCAGCTTCGAGGTACTGTAGCGCTGCGGACCGCTCGCGCCCGCCGTCTCGCCGCGGGCGAGGGCGCCGAGGTCGAGGTCCTCCACCGGGTCCGGGATGAGCACCGTCAGGCCCGGGACGTGGGTGCCCGAGCCCAGGAGAACCGCCTGGGCCGGCGGGCGCGGGCCCGCCATCAGCGCGTCGAGCAGGACGACGTGGCCGAGGACGTTGATCGCGAGGGTCTCCTCGACGCCGTCGGCGGTGAACGACGGCGTCGGCCCGCTGAACTGCACGCCGGCGTTGGCGACGACCGCGTCGAGGGCCGGCAGCCCCGCCGCCACCTCGCGGACGTGCTCGGGGCGCGCGAGGTCGAGGAGCAGCGGCGACCCGCCGATCTCGTCGGCGACGCGCGTGACGGCGGCGGGATCGCGGCCGCTGACGACGACGTCGGCGCCGCGGCGGGCGAGCGTGCGGGCGGTGGCCAGTCCGAGACCGCGGGTGGCCCCGGTGATGAGGATGCGCATGACGCCGACGCTACTGGCAACACGTGCCATGTGGCAATTTTTGCCAGATGGCGCAGCCTGTCACACTGGGCTCGTGAGCACGCCGTCCCTGCGCGAGGTGAAGAAGCGGCGCACCCGTGACGCCATCGTCGCGGCGGCGACCCGGCTCTTCGACGAGCACGGCTACGACGCGGTCACCGTCGCCCAGGTGGCCGAGGCCGCCGAGGTGGGGCAGCGGACCCTCTACCGGCACTTCGCCGACAAGGAGGACTTCCTCTTCGGCGGCGACGAGGAGGTCGCGCAGGTCATGGCCGCGGCGGCGGCGTCCGCGCCCGCCGGCAGCACCGGGCCCGCGATCCTCCGTCACGCGGTGCGCGCCGGTGCCGAGGTCATCGAGCCCGACCGCGCGACGCTGGCCCGGCGCGCGCGGGTGATCGCCCGCACGCCGGCGCTGCAGGCTCGCGACGGCATGAAGCACGCCCGGATGCAGCAGCTCTTCGTCGACGAGCTCGTGCGCCGCGGCCACCCCCACGATCGCGCGCGCCTCACGGCCGGCGTCGGGATCGCGTGTGTCACCGAGGCGCTGACCCGCTGGCTCGAGGGCCCGGACGGCACCACGCTCGACGAGGCCCTCGACGCCGTCGAGGCCGAGGTGCGCACGCTCACGCCGTGAGGGCTACAGCGCCTTCTCCCCGAAGAACACCGCGATGTGGTTGCCGTTGTACGGGGGGATCGCGCGGTAGCCGGCGTCGGCGAACAGCGCCCGGCTGTGCCGCTGCGCGGCGCCGGCGTCGAGGCGGACCCGGGCGTAGCCGAGCTCGCGGGCGGCCTCCTCGAGGGCGGCCAGCAGCGCGCGTCCCACCCCGCGCGAGCGGGCCGACGGCACGACGTACATCCGCTTGATCTCGGCGACGTCGTCCTCCAGGCGCCGTACCCCGCCGACCGCCACCGGGCGGCCGTCGACGTGGCCCACGAGGAACCGCCCGTGCGGCGGCGCCATCTCGTCGGGCGTCGTCACCGACCCCGGACGTGCCGCCCGGCCCGGGTACTGCGCGTCGAGCAGCGCGTTGAGCTCGGCGAGCAGCTCCCGGCCCGGCGACTCGTCGGCGCGTGCGGCCCGGAAGACGATGTGTTGGGTCGAGCTCCGCTTCGCTCCGTCTCCCGCCGTCAGGAGACCCCGAGCCGTTCCGCGGCAATCCGCGTCCCCGCGACGCGGTTCGTGATCTTCTGGAACGCCACCTCGCGGGCGAAGTCGGGGGAGCCGTGGTTGGGCTTCTCGTCGATCGAGAAGGGTGAGAAGCCGCAGTCGTCGGTGGAGCCGAGCTGCTGGCGGTCGATGAAGTCGGCGGCACGGACGAGCCGGTCGGCGACCTCCTCGGCGCTCTCCACGCGCGGGTTGCCCGGGTTGATCACGCCCAGGTAGGCCATCTGCATCACGCCGTTGGCGTCGGTGCGCAGGTGCTTGCCGATCGACTCGTAGACCGGGTCCTTCTCCCGCTCGCTCGCGAGCTGGATGAGGAAGTAGCCGGCATCGATCTTGAACATCTCCGGCAGCAGGTTGTTGTAGGGCACGTCGGCGGAGTGCACCGAGTCGCGGTCGCCGCCCGGGCAGGTGTGGATGCCGATGCGGGTGCGCTCCTCCGGGGTGAAGCGCGCCATGACGCCGTTGATCAGTTCGACGAAGTGGGGGAGCAGGCCCGCGCCGGTCCAGGGGTTGCGTGGGTCCTCGCGCGTCGCGAGGCGGCCCTCGGTGAAGTCGACCGACACTCGCGCGGCGCCGGCGTCGAAGGCGAGGCGGATGTCCTTCTCGCACTCGTCGATCAGCTTCGCCTCGAAGTCCTCGCGGCTGTAGCCCTCCACCGGGTCGCGCAGCGGGTAGAGCAGGGCGAGCATCGACGGGGCGATGACGGCCTGCTTCATCGGTGTCGACGTCTTCCCGATCGACTTGCGCAGCGAGTCCGCGGCGTAGTTCACGTACTCGAACGGGCCCTTCACGAGCTGCGGCAGCTGGCGGCCGTGGCCGTCGGCGAAGATCGCGAAGAACTGGCCGCCCGGCCCGAGCGAGGGCGCGAGACCGGTGCCGGCGAGGGTGTCGGTGATCGGGTAGGTCGCGAACGACGACCACCGCTGCTCGCCGTCGGAGATGATCGGAGCGCCGGTGGCCTCGTAACGGCGGAGGGTGTCGTCGACGGCCGCGTCCTGCTCGGCCTCGAGCGCCGCCTTGTCGATCTTCCCCTCGTCGTACGCCGCGTACGCCTCCTGGAGCTTCGCGGGCCGCGGCATCGAGCCGACCGGCTCGGTGGGGATCCCGGTGGCGGTGCGGGGGTCGTACTCGGTCATGACGGTGCTCCCGGTTCGTCGTCGCGACTGGGGAGCCGCCGCCGACGCTAGGATGTGACCTAGATCACGTCAACGTGCGACCTCATCCTCCACGGGTGGCGACGCCGGTGCCCGCGCGGACTACGACCGACGTGTGTGCCTGTTCATCCTGCTGCTGCTCCTCGGGCCCCGCTTCGTCATCGTCGTCTGGTGGCTGGTCGCTCCGTTGACCTGGAGCGTCGCCTTCGGCGGGACGTTGCTGCTGCCGATCCTCGGCTTCCTGATCCTGCCGTGGACGACGCTGATGTACGTGCTGGTCGCGCCTGGTGGTGTCGTCGGGATCGACTTCCTGTGGCTCGCGCTGGCGCTGTTCGCCGACATCGCGAGCCATGCCGGCGGCAACGTCTACCGCCGCCGCCGGGCATGACCCGCGAGGCGGTCACCTCCCGCTGCGCTGCTTGACCTCGCCGGCGGCCATGTCCTTCTTGCCGCTGTACTCGAGCTTCTTGTTGCCCGTGGCCTGCCCGGTGACCTCCTTCGCCTTCCCCTTCACCTGCTGCGTGCGGTTCTTGGCGGTCTTGTCGGCACTCATGTGATCGAGATTCCCGGGTCGTGCACGACCAGTCGCGCGCCATCGGTAAAGAGGCCGGTTGCCCGGCGAAGTGACTCCGTCCGGAGGTGCTCAGGACTCCGGGCGCAGGGAGGTGTCCCACGCGGCGACGTGCACCTCGGCGACCTCGTTCGGGCCGACCGTCCAGCTCGGGTGCCGGTCGAACAGCAGGGTGTCGTGGCCCGGGACGATCCGGTCGAGATCGCCGCCGAGGTAGCGGTGGATGTCGCCGTAGGTCATGAGCATCGAGTAGGTGTTGCCGTTCGTGTAGCCGCTCGGCCACATCTCCTCGACGTTCGAGTACCACATCACGGCGTCCCCGGCGACGACGTAGCGCCCGCCAGAGGTCTCCACGGAGACCCACTGTGTGCCGAAGGTGTGGCCGTCCTTCGACAGGTGGCCGCGGATGCCCGGAGCGAGTTCCTCGTCGTCGCCGACGAACAGCAGGCGGTGGTCGCGCGCGAGCTCGCCGAACACCCGGGCGTCGTCGCGGTCGAACGACGACGTGATCCAGCTTTCCTCGCCGAGCGGGGTGTACAGATCCGGCAGCGCGAGAGCCTTCAGCCAGCCCTGGTACTCGTCCCACTGCACGAACACCTCGGCGTTCGGGAACGCGCCGACGTTGTTGGCGTGGTCGAAGTGCATGTGCGTCAGGAAGATCTTCTCGATCTGCGCCGGGCGCACTCCGACCTTGTCCAGCACCGTCTCCGGCGACTCCCAGTCGTAGAAGCCGAACCGGTGGATCCACTTGTCGGCGTGGAACCCGGCGTCGACGAGGTAGTGGTGGGTCGTGCCGTCGTCGTCCCGCCCGGTCACGAGCACGTAGATCATCGGGGACGCCGAGACCCCCTCGCCGCTGTGGATCGGGACCCCGCCGAAGAACTCGCGAGGCAGGTCGACGTGCGCGAAGCACAGCGGGCGGATCGAGTAGTCGGGCATGTGCAGCCTCCACCGGTGCGGACGCCCCCCGTCCCGGACGCGATCGCAGCGCGCCGCACGGCAGGCGGGAAGGCCGGTGTCCGACGGTGCTGGACACCGCGTCCTCGATCGCGATGGAAGCTGTGCCCATGAGCGCACACACCGCGATCGTCACCGGCGGCGGCCGGGGCATCGGCCGGGCCGTCGTCGACCGCCTGCACCGCGACGGCGCGCAGGTGGTGGCCTGCGGCCGGTCCGCCGATCCCGGTGACCTCCCGCCCGGGGTGCGCTGGGTGCGCGCCGACGTCGCCGTCCCCGCGGACGCCGAGCGGATCGTGGCCGAGGCGAACGCGGCGTTCGGGCCGGTGTCGGTGCTGGTCAACAACGCCGGCGTGCAGCTCGAGAAGACGGTGACCGACTCGACCGACGCCGACTGGGACCTCGTCGTCGGGGCGAACTGCCGCGGGGTGTTCAACCTCTGCCGGGCCGTGCTGCCGCAGATGGGCGAGCACGGCGGGGTCATCGTCAACTCCGGCTCCACGTCGGCGGAGGTCGCCGACCCGTCGCTCGCGCTCTACAACGCGTCGAAGGCGTTCGTGCACGGGCTGACGCGGTCGATCGCCGTCGACCCCGGGCCCGCGGTCCGCTGCAACGCGGTTGCTCCGGGATGGGTGATGACGGCGATGGCGCAGGACGCGTTCGCGCTGGCCGACGACCCGGACGCAGCGCGCCGCGACGCGCTGGCCCGCCTGCCGGTCGGGCGGTTCGGGGAGCCGGCGGACGTCGCGAACCTGGTGGCCTGGCTGGCCTCGGACGAGGCGCGGTACGTGACCGGCCAGTTCTTCACCATCGACGGCGGGATGACCGCGGCGTCACCGCTGAACCCGGGGCTGTTCTGAGCTCATGTCTGATCTCATGACGCGCATGAGGATCGAGCGCATCACCGTCCACGAGGCGCGGCTGCCGGTGGCGTCGGGCACCTACCGGACGTCGAGCACGACGGTCGAGGCGCTCGACAGCACGCTGGTCGAGATCGTCACCGACGAGGGGCTGTCGGGGTGGGGCGAGACGTGCCCGCTCGGGCCGGTGTACCAGCCCCACCATGCGCTCGGGGCCCGCGCGGCGCTCGAGCGGATCGGCCCCGGCCTGGTCGGCACGGACGCCTCGTCGGCGCGGGTCGTCGCGGCGCGGATGGACGCGCTGCTCGGAGGGCACGAGTACGCGAAGGCCGCCGTGGACATCGCGGTGCTCGACCTCGTCGGGCAGCGCCTCGGGGTCCCGGTCTCGACGCTGCTCGGCGGCGCGCTGGTGGACCGCGTGCCGTCGTACTACTCGGTGATCGTGGGGTCGGCCGAGGCGAGCGCCCGCAGCGCGGCGCAGCAGGTCGACAGCGGGTACCGCCACGTCCAGCTCAAGGTCGCCGGCCGGGACCTCGGCGAGGACGTCGCGGCCGTCCGCGCGGTCCGGGAGGCGATCGGTGACCGCGCCCGCCTCACCGTCGACCCGAACCGCGGGATGACCGTCGCCCACGCGATCCAGTTCGACCGGCTCACCGCCGACATCCCCTTCGTGCTCGAGCAGCCCTGCAACACCCTCGAGGAGATGGAGCTGCTGCGCGGGCGCCTGGACCACCCGGTCTCCCTGGACGAGACCACGATCGACCTCAACACCGTGCTGCGCGCGATCGGCGACAGGATCTGCGACGGCTTCTCCTTCAAGGTGACCCGCCTCGGCGGGCTGACGAAGGCCGCGGTCGCCCGCGACCTGTGCGCGCTGCGCTCGCTGCCGCACACCGTCGACGACGCGTGGGGCGGCGACGTCATCGCCGCGGCGTGCGTCCACCTCGCCGCCACCGTCGAGCCGCGCCTGCTCGACGGGGTCTGGATCGCCCAGGAGTACATCGGCCACCACTACGACCCCGACCACCCCGTCGTCGTGGAGCACGGGGAGATCGCGGTGCCGCAGGGCCCCGGCCTCGGGGTGCGTCCGCGCCCGGAGCGGCTGACCGGGCAGGTGGCGGTGTACGAGGCCTGAGCTACCGCAGCGGGATAGTGCGGACCTCGTGGGGGACGCCGTCGCGCAGCAGCGCCGCCAAGTCCCGCGGGACGATCGTGTGCGGGGTGGTGGCGAGCTCGTCGACCGACCACCACCGCATCTCGGCGACGAACTCCCGCTCCTCGGGGGTCCAGCCGGCGTCGGACAGCACCCGCGACGCGCAGCGGGCGAGGACGAAGTGCTGGCGGAAGAGGAGCGGGACACCGTCGAACTCGAGGACCTGCTCGCCGTACCAGAGCACGGGACCCAGCTCCGCGTCGACGATGCCCGTCTCCTCCGCGAGCTCCCGGCGCGCCGCCGCGAGCACCGTCTCGCCCGGCTCGATCCCGCCGCCGATCAGCACCCACAGCTCGGGGTCCTGCCCCGCGACGCGCATGAGGAGCACCTCGCCGCGCGGGTCGAGCAGCACGACGCGGGCGGTGGGACGTTCCTGCACCCGCCCATCGTCCAGGGTCAGGGACGAACGACCGACGGCTCGCGGGTCGGGGCGCGGCGCGAGAGCAGGTAGCCCGCGCCGGCGGCGAGCGGGAACATGATCACGCCGTAGACCGCCGCCGGCACCGCGAGCCGCTCGTCGCCGAGCACCGTCAGCGCCACCGCGATCGCGAGCGTGCTGTTGTGGATGCCGATCTCGAAGGCGGAGGCCACCGACTGCCGGTAGCCCACCCGGAACAACCGCGGCACGAGGAACCCCGCGGTCAGGCTGATCAGGCAGAACAGCGTGGTGACGACGCCGACGTCGGCGAGGTACGTCCCGAGGTCCTCGCGCTCGGCGAGCAGCGCGCCGGCGATCACTCCGACGAGGACCACCGCCGAGAGGATGCGCACGGGACGCTCGGCGCGCTCCGCCGTCGCCGGCGACAGCCGCCGCACCAGCATCCCGAGGACGACCGGCACGAGCACGATCGCGAACACCTGCAGGATCTTGTCGAACTGCAGGCCGACCGTGGACCCGAGCGGGGGCGCGAACCAGCCGAGGGCGAGGTTGACCACCAGCGGCAGGGTCAGCACGGCGATCACCGAGTTGACGGCCGTGAGCGTGATGTTGAGGGCGACGTCGCCGCGGAACAGATGGCTGAACAGGTTCGCCGTGGTGCCGCCGGGGGAGGCGGCCAGCAGCATCATGCCCACCGCGAGCACCGGGTCGAGGCCGAGGACCACGACCAGCGCGAAGCACGCCGCCGGGAGCAGGAGGATCTGCGTCGCGAGCGCGACCCCGACGGCCCGCGGCTCCTTCGCGATCCGCGCGAAGTCGCCCACGGTGAGCGAGAGCCCGAGGCCGAACATCACCACGGCCAGGGCGACGGTGGTCAGGGCGGTGTCCATCGGCTCTCCCGGGCGCCGGCGGCGGGTGCGCGCTCATATTCGGACAGAACTGACGGTCCGGACAAGCCTCGACGTGAGCTCGTCAACTGTGCACACTTTGTCCCGGTAACGGTCGTTGACGAGGAGGTCCGGGATGAGTGCACGGGTCGCGGTGGTGACGGGGGCGGCGAGCGGTATCGGCCGCGGCTACGCCGGGCGGTTGGCGGCGGACGGCCTGACGGTCGCCGTCCTCGACCGCGACGACGCCGCCGACACGCTCGCCGAGGTCAAGCAGGCCGGCGGGGACGGGATCGGGGTACGCGTGGACCTCACCGACCCCGCCTCGGTGGCCGCCGCGGCCGAGGAGGTCGCCGAGCGCGTCGGCGCGCCGTCGATCGTCGTCAACAACGCCGGCATCTACCCGAACAAGCCGTTCGAGGAGCTCACGTTCGCCGACTGGCGCGCGATCTTCGACGTCAACGTGGATGCACTCTTCCACGTCACGCAGGCGTTCCTGCCCGCCATGCGCGCGGCGAGCTGGGGCCGGATCGTCAACATGTCCTCGAACTCGATCGCCCTGGCGGTCACCGGGTTCACCCACTACATGGCGACCAAGATGGCCGTCATCGGGTTCACCCGCGGGCTGGCGACCGAGGTCGCCGAGCACGGCATCACGGTCAACGCCATCGCGCCCAGCCTCACCCGCACGCCCGGCACCGAGGCGGGCCCCGAGGCGTTCTTCGAGATCGTCCCGCAGTTGCAGGCCATCAAGCGCCTGCAGCAGCCCGCGGACCTCGCCGGGTCGCTCGCCTTCCTCGTCTCCGACGACGCCGCGTTCGTCACCGGCCAGACGCTCTACGTCGACGGCGGGCTCGTCCGCGCCTGAGTCTCGTCGGCGGCAGGGAAGCGGCACTCCGTCAGCTCCTGCGAGACCTCCCAGACGCGCCGGGCCTCCTCCTCACTGCGCAGCGGCGCGTAGAGCTTCTGCTCGGCGGGCGGGCCGCCCATGTTCCCGAGCCCGCTCGGCCCGTAGAAGCGCCCGCCGCGGGCGTCCGGCATGGCCGCGGCGTAGAGCGCGGGGAGCCCGGCCGACTCGGCGGTCCCGACGACCAGCCCGCGCGCGGCCATGGCGCCGATGATCCGGCGGCCCAGGGTCGGCTGCTCGCGGCCGAGCTCGGCGCGGGCGGACAGCAGGTTCGTGGGTGCGACCCCGGGGTGGGAGATGTTGCTGGTGATGCCCCAGCCGCCGGCCCGGCTGCGTCGCTCGAGCTCGAGCCCGAAGAGCCCGAACGCGATCTTGGACTGCCGGTAGGCGCCCATCCCGTCGTAGGAGCGCTCCCAGTTCAGGTCCTCCCAGTGGATGGCGCCGCCGCGCGCGGCCACGCTGACCTGCGACGTCACGCGGGCGCGGCCGGCGCGCAGCAGCGGCAGCAGCTGGGCGACGAGGGCGACGTGGCCGAGGTGGTTGGTGCCGAACTGCACCTCGAAGCCGTCGACGGTCGTCTGACGGTCGGGCGGGGTCATGACGCCGGCGTTGTTGATCAGGAGGTGGATCGGCCGGTTCTCCTCGCGGAGGGTCTCGCCGAGGGCGGCGACGGAGTCGAGCGAGGAGAGGTCGAGCGCGCGCAGCGAGACGGTCGCCTTCGGCGCGCGCTCGCGGATCCAGGCGAGCGCGGCCTCTCCCTTCTGCGGGTTCCGCACCGGCAGGACGACCTCGGCGCCGGCCAGGGCGAGCCGGGTCGCGATGCCGAGGCCGATGCCGTCGCTCGCGCCGGTGACGACGGCGCGCTGCGGGGCGAGGCCGGGGAGGGTGATGTCGGGACGCGTGCGGGCCATGTCGGCCGTCCTCTCGTCGGTGGGTCTGCCACCGAGACTCCGGCGTCACCGCGCGGACAACCACGGCCTGACGATCCGTGGATCACGGGAACCCCTCTCGCGCGAAGGGGGGATCGGCAGGTCGTGGTTGGCGGCCGTTGTCGGCGGTACGAACGAGAGGAACCGGGGAGAGGGCGGTGGCGATGATCGATCGGGCCGGGCTGGCGGAGTTCCTGCGGCGTCGTCGGGAGTCGTTGCAGCCCGAGGACGTCGGTCTGCCGCGGGGGCAGCGGCGCCGCACGAGCGGGTTGCGGCGTGAGGAGGTGGCGGCGCTGTGTCACATGTCGACCGACTACTACGCGCGGCTGGAGCGTGAGCGTGGGCCGCAGCCCTCGGAGCAGATGATCGCTTCGATCGCGCAGGGCCTGCATCTCTCGCTCGACGAGCGCGACCACCTCTTCCGGCTCGCCGGGCAGCACCCGCCGGCCCGGGGCGCGGCCGCCGAGCACATCAGTCCCGGCATGCTCCGGGTGCTCGACCGCCTCGACGACACGCCCGCGGAGATCGTCACCGAGCTCGGCGAGACGCTGCGCCAGACCCCGCTGGGCGTCGCCCTGACCGGCGACACGACGAGCTTCACCGGGCCGTTCCGGAGCATCGGGTACCGGTGGTTCGCCGACCCTGCCGCCCGCTCGCTGTACGCGCCCGAGGACCACGAGTTCCTCTCCCGGATGTGGGCGTCGGGCCTGCGGGAGGTCATGGGTCGGCGCGGCCGCGACTCCCGCGCGGCGTACCTCGCGGACCTGCTCTTCGCCGACAACGAGGAGTTCCGGGCGGTGTGGAACGAGCACGAGGTCGGCATCCGCCCGCACGACGTGAAGCATTTCGTCCACCCCGAACTGGGGCGGCTCGACCTGAACTGCCAGGCGCTCCTCGACCCCGAGCAGTCGCAGTCGCTGCTCGTCTACACGGCCGTCCCGGGCAGCGAGAGCTACGAAAAGCTGCAGCTGTTGTCCGTGATCGGGGCGCAGGCGTTGCACTGACGCGCGTCATTCGGGCCGGCGCTGCTCCTGATCACGGACACCGCCGACGTGAAGCACGGCTCGACCGGCCGTAGGGCGCGTCGGCTTTCGTGAACTTGCTTCGATTTTCGAAGCACATGCCTCAGACGGGGACGCGGGGTCGTCCGCCGAGGCGTGGTCGTTGGTGGGGGTCGATCCAGTGGGGTGGGGTGAACCAGGGCCGGCCGTCCCGGATGGTGACGGTCCAGTGGCCGTGGTGGAGCAGTTGGTGGTGGTAGCTGCACAGCAGCACCAGGTTGTCGATCCGGGTGGGGCCGTGGTCGCGCCAGTGGCGGATGTGGTGGGCGTGGCAGCGG